>NZ_JBIAWE010000006.1:0-487433 GCF_042895235.1 Streptomyces sp. NPDC001410 | reverse complement strand
GATTCCGACGGACGGGGTATCAACATATCTGGCGTTGATTTTTGGCACGCTGTTGAGTTCTCAAGGAACGGTCGCTTCCTTTGTACTCACCCTCTTGGGCTTTCCTCCGGGCTTCCCTTCGGTGTTTCCGACTCTATCAGACCCTCTCGGCGTCCGATTCCCGGTCGGCGGGATTGTCTTGGGCTTTTCGGGCTTTCGCTCGTCGGCCTTTCGACATTCACTACGTTAGCCGATTCCCTCGGCGACTCATAATCGAGTCTCTCGGGTTCGAATTCAGGCACGCGGGCGCGCCAGAATCGACCCCGGTGAGGGGTTGTAGCTGAGTAGTGGTTTGGCCGCTCCGGCTGCAGGCGATCGCCGTACCCGGTTCAGCGGCTCGGGCTACATTACGCACCTTGCTAGGGCGCGTCAACTTGAGCGGCGCCGTGGCGCATGGGCCCGATAGGGGCTCACCGTCGGGTCGTTGGCCACCCAGAAGCGCCAGGGATGGACGTCGCCGTTGCCGCCTTCGCCGGCGACTCCGGTGCGTGGACCGCTGCGCACCTGGTCAGGAGGTACAGGAGTACCGGTCAGCATCCTCAGTGGGGTCTCGCCGGAGGCGCACGCGTCCGTGCCGTCCAGGGCGCGGCCGACCTCGAGGGCGGTGGCCAGGCGTGCCGGACCCTTGGCCAGTTCCTTGTCACTCCGGGCCGAAAGTCGACGTTTGCGAGCCAGTTCAGTGCCCTCGACGACTTCACCGGCTCGGAGCAGTACGGCGCTCGCCCTGCCCTCGGGTCCACAGACCAGGTTCATGCAGTGCCACATGCCGTAGGTGAAGTAGACGTACACGTGTCCGGGCGGACCGAACATCACTTCGTTGCGGGCGGTGCGGCCACGGTAAGCGTGTGAGCCGGGGTCGTTCGGGCCGTCGTACGCCTCCACCTCCGTGAGGCGCACGGCGATCGGACCGTCGGGGGTCGTGCGGACCAGGATGCGGCCGAGGAGGTCGGGGGCGACGTCCAGGACGGGGCGGTCGAAGAACTCTCTGCGCAGTGGCGTACGGTCCGGAGGCGCGATCATGCCGTCCGAGCGTAGTCCAGAGGGTTCCGGGCCAAGGGGTGGTCAAGGTTCGCTCCCCTTGCCAGGGTGAGGCCTCGGAACCGGTCGTGACCGGATCGCGTTTGTACGGGTCGAGGGTCCATTCGTAAAGGGAGAGTCATGGCGTTCAAGAAGCTGCTCGCGAGCCTCGGGGCCGGCGGGGCCTCGGTCGAGACGGTGCTGACCGAGACCAATGCCGTACCGGGCGGCGTGGTCCAGGGCGAGGTGCGGATCCAGGGCGGGTCCGTGAACCAGGAGATCGAGGGGCTGTCCGTCGGCCTGCAGGCGCGGGTCGAGGTCGAGAGCGGCGACCAGGAGTACAAGCAGGACATCGAGTTCACCAAGGTGCGGCTCGGCGGTGCCTTCGAGCTGCAGGCGGGGGCCGTGCACGCGGTGCCGTTCGGCCTGGAGATCCCGTGGGAGACGCCGGTCACGATGATCGACGGGCAGGCGCTGCGCGGGATGCACATCGGGGTGACCACCGAGCTGGCGATCGCCCGTGCCGTGGACTCCTCCGACCTGGACCCGATCAACGTGCACCCGCTGCCGGCGCAGAAGGCGATCCTGGACGCCTTCATCCAGCTGGGCTTCCGCTTCAAGAACGCGGACATGGAGCGCGGCCACATCCGGGGTACGCGGCAGCGGCTGCCGTTCTACCAGGAGATCGAGTTCTACCCGCCGTCGCAGTACCGGGGCCTGAACCAGGTCGAGCTGAGCTTCGTGGCCGACGAGCACGCCATGGACGTCGTCCTGGAGATGGACAAGAAGCCGGGTCTGTTCAGCGAGGGCTCGGACACCTTCCGCTCCTTCCAGGTGGGTCTGAACGACTTCCACGGGACCGACTGGGCGGCTTACCTCAACCAGTGGCTGTCCGAGGTCGGCAGCAAGCGCAACTGGTTCTAGGCTCTGACCTACTGGACAAGATCGATCAGGAGGTACCGAGGTGACCGAGCTCAAGCGGCGGCCGCTCCCCCACGACTTCCATCCTCCCGTGCCGTCGTTCACGGTGACGAGTGAGGACGTCGAGGAGGGCGCGACGCTGGGGAGCGCGCAGGTCTACGCCGAGGGGAACACCTCGCCGCAGCTGCGGTGGGAGGGCTTCCCCGCGGAGACCAAGAGCTTCGCCGTGACCTGCTACGACCCCGACGCGCCGACCGGCAGCGGGTTCTGGCACTGGGTCCTGTTCGACATCCCCGCCTCGGTGACGGAGCTGCCGGCCGGTGCGGGCGGCCGGAAGTTCGAGGGCCTGCCCGAGGGCGCGGTGCACGTGCGCAACGACTACGGGTCGAAGGACTTCGGCGGTGCCGCTCCGCCGCCCGGGGACGGCCCGCACCGGTACGTCTTCACGGTGTACGCGGTGGACCAGGAGAAGCTCGGCCCGGACGCGGACGTCTCTCCGGCCGTCGTCGGCTTCAATCTGCGGTTCCACGCGCTCGCGCGTGCCCAGCTCATCGGCGAGTACGAGAACCCCGCCAAGGGCTGACGCAGCACACTGATTCAGTCAAGCGTTCATTGAACGTTTGCCCGCCTCCGGTCTTGGAAGTGATCGGAGGCGGGCATTTTTTATTGCGTTGTCCATCTCGGCGCGCCCGTCCAGAGTTGATCCAAGCCCGCCGGGGGGTGGGCAGGTGCACACGGGAGGTGGGCTGGATGCGTGACACGTTGGTCCTGAACGCGAGCTTCGAGCCGCTGTCGACGGTGACTCTGAACCGAGCCGTCGTGCTGGTCCTGCAGGACAAGGCCGTCGTCGAGCAGACCCATCCCGAACTGCGTATGCGCGGTGCCGATGTGGACATACCCGCGCCCCGGGTAATCAGGCTGTGCAGGTACGTACGGGTGCCGTTCCGAAGACAAGCTCCGTGGTCGAGGCGGGGGGTGCTGGTCCGGGACCGGCACCGGTGCGCGTACTGCGGGCGCAGGGCGACGACCGTGGACCATGTACTGCCGCGGGCGCAGGGCGGGCAGGACACGTGGCTGAATACGGTCGCCGCGTGTGCGGAGGACAATCACCGGAAGGCCAACCGGACTCCGGAGGAGGCCGGGATGGCCTTGCTCCGGGAGCCGTTCGAGCCGACTCCCGCGGATGCGATGCTCTTGGCTCTGGGCCAGGAGGATCTTGCCGCTCTGCCTGACTGGTTGGCTCTGGACGCTGCCTGACCCATACAGCCCCCGCACCCCCTTCAGAGGCGCGGGGGCTGGGTGAACCCGGCGTCGTGAAGAACTGTCAGTCGATCGACGGCTTTTCGCGGCGTTCCGTGCTGGGCCCGTTGTTCTGGGGCGGGACGGAGGCGCCGCCGCCCAGGGGGCCGAAGTTGCCCATGGCGCCGGAGAGACCCTTGAGGGCGTCGCCGATCTCGCTGGGGACGATCCAGAGCTTGTTGGCGTCGCCCTCGGCGATCTTCGGGAGCATCTGCAGGTACTGGTAGCTGAGCAGCTTCTGGTCCGGGTCGCCGGCGTGGATCGCCTCGAAGACCGTACGGACGGCCTGGGCCTCACCCTCGGCGCGCAGGGCGGCGGCCTTGGCCTCACCCTCGGCGCGCAGGATCTGGGACTGCTTCTCACCCTCGGCGGTGAGGATGGCTGCCTGGCGCGTACCTTCCGCGGTGAGGATCGCCGCGCGCTTGTCACGGTCGGCGCGCATCTGCTTCTCCATCGAGTCCTGGATGGAGGTGGGCGGCTCGATGGCCTTCAGCTCGACGCGGTTGACGCGGATGCCCCACTTGCCGGTGGCCTCGTCGAGGACACCGCGCAGGGCCGCGTTGATCTCCTCGCGGGAGGTCAGGGTGCGTTCGAGGTCCATGCCGCCGATGATGTTGCGGAGCGTGGTGACCGTGAGCTGCTCGATGGCCTGGATGTAGCTGGCGACCTCGTAGGTGGCCGCCCGCGCGTCCGTGACCTGGTAGTAGATGACCGTGTCGATGTTCACGACCAGGTTGTCCTGGGTGATCACCGGCTGGGGCGGGAACGGTACGACCTGTTCGCGCAGGTCGATGCGGTTGCGGATGGTGTCGATGAACGGGACCACGATGTTGAGGCCCGCGTTGAGTGTCCGCGTGTAGCGGCCGAAGCGCTCGACGATGGCGGCGCTGGCCTGTGGGATGACCTGGATGGTCTTGATCAGGGCGATGAAGACCAACACCACCAGAATGACCAGGACGATGATGACCGGTTCCATCGTGTTCCCCGTACCCCTCTCCGCCTCGGCACCGTGGCAGATCCTGTGGTTGTTGAAGATCTTGCTCGTCGAGTCTGGCAGACCGTCGCCCAACTCGTGGGTCAGATGGCTCAGATGACGATCGCGGTGGCCCCCTCGATGTCCACGACGTCCACTTCCTGGCCGACTTCGTAGGCGCGGCCGGTGTCCAGGGCGCGGGCCGACCAGACCTCGCCGGCGAGCTTGATCCGGCCGCCGGAGCCGTCGACGCGCTCCAGGACGACGGCCTGCTTGCCCTTCAGGGCGTCGACGCCGGTGGCCAGTTGGGGCCGCTGCCTGCCGTGCCGGGCCGCGATGGGGCGGACCACGGCGATGAGGGCGACCGAGACGACGACGAAGGCGAGCACCTGGATCACGACGCCGAAGCCCAGGCCGGCGACGACCGCGGCCGCGACGGCTCCCACCGCGAACATGCCGAACTCCGGCATCGCGGTGACCACGAGCGGGATTCCGAGCGCCGCCGCGCCGACGAGCCACCACACCCATGCGTCGATGTCGTTCACATGGTCATGGTAGGACCGCGGTCGGGCGGCGGACAGGGCGCGAACGGGGAGCGGGGCGGCGTCAGGACAGGGGCAGGCCCTGCGCGGTCCAGCGGTCGCCGACCTGCTCGACGACGAGCGGCAGGCCGAAGCAGAGGGAGAGGTTACGGGACGTCAGTTCCAGTTCGATCGGGCCCGCGGCGAGAACCTTGCCCTGACGGATCATGAGGACGTGGGTGAAGCCGGGGGCGATCTCCTCGACATGGTGGGTGACCATGATCATCGAGGGGGCGATGGGATCGCGGGCCAGCCGGCCGAGGCGGCGGACCAGGTCCTCGCGGCCGCCGAGGTCGAGGCCGGCGGCGGGCTCGTCGAGCAGGAGCAGCTCGGGGTCGGTCATCAGGGCGCGGGCGATCAGGGTGCGCTTGCGCTCGCCCTCGGAGAGCGTGCCGAACTTCCGGTCCACGTACTCGGTCATGCCGAGGCGGTCGAGGAAGGCGCGGGCGCGCTGCTCGTCGACCTCGTCGTACTCCTCCTGCCAGTGGGCCGTCATCCCGTACGCGGCCGTCAGCACGGTCTCCAGGACGGTCTGGCGCTTGGGGAGCTTTTCGGCCATGGCGATGCCGGCCACGCCGATGCGCGGGCGCAGCTCGAAGACGTCGACCTTGCCGAGGGTGTCGCCGAGGATGGTGGCGGTGCCCTTGCTGGGGTAGAGGTAGCTGGAGGCGACGTTCAGGAGGGTGGTCTTGCCGGCGCCGTTGGGGCCGAGGATGACCCAGCGCTCCCCCTCCTTGACCGACCAGGAGACCTGGTCCACCAGAGCCCGGCCCTCGCGGACCACGGATACGTCCTGAAGCTCCAGAACATCGCTCATGAGCGCGTTGTCTCCCCTTGCAGTGTGGCCGGTCTCGGCTGTCGCGTACGCCTGTGGGCTCGGTCCGCCACGCCGGTGGGCGCAGCCCCCCATGAAATCTACGCCACGCGTGCGTCGCTCCATTCCATCGGTCCGGTCCTTAGGGTGGGGCCATGCTCTCGGAACCGCGTTCAGGACGCCTTGCCGCTTGGGGAAATGCCCTTTTGTCCGGAGTTTCCTCTCCGGATGACGCCGCACTCGCCATCGTGGGCGAGGACGCGGTGCACCGGGTGGAGGGGCTGCCGGGTGAGTCGGCGCCGGTCGGACTCACGCTCGCGCTCGGGCGGCTGCGGACGCTGGGGGTGACCGGCCTGCGGGTCGCGCTGCCCGCGCCCGGTCATCCGCTGGGGCTGAGCGGTCCGCCGGAGTTCAATGCGCGGGCGCTGGAGGCCGAGGAGGCGGTGGTCTGCTTCGGTGCCGCGTTCGGGCTGGTTCCGGAGGTGTACGCGGCCGGGCCCGAGGGTGATCTGCATATCGAGGTCGTCTGGCATGTGCTGCCGGTGCGGGAGGCGCCGCCCGCCGATGTGCCCTCGCTGGGCGAGGCGGAGCGGGAGCTGGCGGAGGCCCTGCGGGACGCGACCGAGATGCTGTCGAAGCTGGATGTCGCCGGGTCGGGTCCGGCGGCGGAGGCGGCGATCGACGCCTACCGGTCGCGGGCCGCGCGGGGGCGGGAGGTGCTGGCGCCCGGGTACCCGCCGCGTGCGGTGCGGGTGCTGGAGCTGGCGCGGCGGGTGGCGATGCTGGTGTCCCTGGCCTACGACAACGGGCACGGGGGTGCGGTCAGCTCTGCCGAGATGGCGGCGCGGTCCGCGGCGCTGCGGCCGGTCGAGCGGACGGCCCGGCGGGCGCAGGTGGCGGCGTACAACTCCATCGTGGAGGAGCGGGAGCGCGGTCGCTGAGCCGGCAGGGGCTCCCCGAGTCGGTCGGTCGAGGAGCCCTCTCGGCTGCTTGCCGCCTCAGTTGTTGGCCGTCGTGTTGCCGAAGGCCGGGTTCAGGGCGCCGATCACGTTCACGCTGTTGCCGGTCACGTTCACCGGGACGTGGACCGGGGCCTGGACGACGTTGCCCGAGGCGACGCCCGGGGACATCGTGGCCGCGCCGCTCGCGGTCGAGTCGGCGACGGCGGCTCCGGCGGAGGCGCCTGCGGCGATGCCGGCGACGGTCAGGGCGAGGGCGGCCTTCTTGGCGATACTCATGGAACGGGTTCCTCCTGCGTGTGCGGGTCCGACCCGGCCGTGGGTCGTGCGCTGATCAACGCCGGAGTCCTTGCCGGGGTGCGGGGTCCGCACGTCGAGCCCCCGTTCGGGCCACTCGGATGAAAACCGGACAGGCCTCCCGGTGGGCCCGGGAGGCCTGAGGTCGTCAGTGGCCGTGCCTCACTGGTTGAGGCCGAGGTTGCCGAAGGCCGGGTTCAGCACACCGATGACGTTCACGCTGTTGCCGGTCACGTTCACCGGGACGTGCACCGGGGCCTGGACGACGTTGCCCGAGCCGACACCCGGAGAGCCGTGGGCCGCACCGCCGGCCCAGGCCCCGTCCGTGGCGGAGGCCATCCCCGCACCGGCGGCCAGCAGGCCACCGGCCACCATCGTCACGGCCGCTGCCTTCTTCAGGTTCTTCACTGTCTGAGCCCTCCTTGGCGTTCGCCGCGGCGGTTCACCGCGGCACGCACTGGAGAACGGCGGAGATCACCGGAGGATGCGCCATCCGGGTGACATTCCCACGACGGTATGAATCTCAGCCCGGAACGCAACCTTCCGAGTTGCCGTCGGTGAGGCGTTGGGGAGGGCGTTTCAGCCGGTCACGCCATGGCGTACGGCCCACAGGGCGGCCTGGGTGCGATCGGCGAGGTCCAGCTTCATCAGGATGTTGGAGACGTGCGTCTTGACGGTTTTCTCGGACAGCACGAGGGCACGGGCGATCTCCCGGTTGGAGCGGCCGTCGGCGATCAGGCCGAGCACCTCGCGCTCCCGTTCGGTGAGCGAGCCTCCGCGTCCCTGACCCGAGTTGGCCTCCTCCTGGGAGAGCAGGGCGCCGGCGACCTCGGGCTGGAGCAGGATGTGCCCGGCGTGCACGGAGCGGATGGCGCCGGCCAGTGCGTCGGGGTCCACGTCCTTGTAGACGTACCCGGCGGCGCCCGCGCGCAGGGCCGGGACGACCGTGCGCTGCTCGGTGAAGCTGGTGACGATCAGCACGCGCGCGGGGTTGTCCAGTTCGCGGAGTCTGCGCAGGGCGTCGATGCCGTCCATGCCCGGCATCTTGACGTCCATGAGGACGACGTCGGGCCGCAGCTCCTCGGCGCGGGCGACCCCCTCGGCGCCGTCGGCGGCCTCGCCGACGACCTCGATGTCGTCCTGCACCTCCAGGAACGTGCGCAGGCCCCGGCGGACGACCTGGTGGTCGTCGACGAGCAGCACCTTGATTGCGTCAGCCACCGGGGACCTCCATCTCGATCGTGGTGCCCTTGCCGGGCGCCGATTCCACGGTCAGCGTGCCGCCGACGCCGCTCGCCCGGTCCCGCATCGAGACCAGGCCCAGGTGCCGTCCGGCGCTGCGGACCGACCGCGGGTCGAAGCCGCTGCCGTCGTCGCTGACGCGCAGCACGGCTCCGCCGCCGCGCCGGTCCACGCTCACGCCGACGTGCTCGGCGCCGGAGTGCCGCAGGGCGTTGTGCAGGGCTTCCTGGGCGACCCTGAGCAGGGCCTCCTCCTGGGAGGCCGGCAGGGCGCGGAAGCCGTTGCTGGCGAAGGTGACGCGCGCGGTGTGGGCGCGGTCGAGGACCTGTATCTGGGTACGCAGGGTGGCGATCAGGCCGTCCTCGTCCAGGGCTGCGGGGCGCAGCTCCACCACGGCGGCGCGCAGTTCGTCGGCGGCCTCGGCGGCGAGCGCGGCGACCTGGTGCAGCTCGCCCTTGGCGCGGGCGGGGTCGCGGTCGATCAGCGCGGCCGCGGCCTGGGCGGTCAGGCGCAGGGAGAAGAGCTTCTGGCTGACCGCGTCGTGCAGCTCGTGGGCGAGGCGGGAGCGCTCCTCGGCGATGGTCAGCTCGCGGCTGCGCTCGTAGAGGCGGGCGTTGGTGAGGGCGATCGCGGCGTGCTGGGCGAGGATGGAGAGCAGTTCCTCGTCCTCCTCGGTGAAGCCGCAGCTGCCTTCCGGTTTCGGACAGTTCTTGTTGGCCAGAAACAGGGCGCCGATGACCTCGTCGCCGTCCCTGATCGGCAGGCCCAGGAAGTCGGACATGTCCGGGTGGGCGGACGGCCAGCCCTCGAAGCGCGGATCCTTGCGCACGTCCGCGAGGCGCTCGGGCCGGGCCTCCTGCAGCATCGCGGCGAGGATGCCGTGCTGGCGGGGCAGCGGGCCGATGGCCTTCCACTGGGCGTCGCTGACGCCGTCGACGACGAACTGGGCGAAGCCGCCGTGGTCGTCGGGGACGCCGAGGGCGGCGTACTGCGCGTCGAGCAGCTCGCGGGCGGAGGCGACGATCGTCTTGAGGACGTCGCGCACCTCCAGATGCCTGCTCATGGCCAGCAGCGCGGAACTCACCGCGGCGAGGCCGGACCGGGGGCCTTGACTCATGTCCTCACGGTACCGGCGGGGTGTGACAGCGCGGATCGGACCGGTGACCGCCGGGTCCGGTCCGATGGACCTAGGACCGGTGGGGTAGGTCTGCGGCCCCGCGACGTGCGGCGTACGTCGAAGGACCCCGCCGTATTGCGG
The DNA here is from genome assembly GCF_042895235.1 of Streptomyces sp. NPDC001410. NCBI lineage: Bacteria > Bacillati > Actinomycetota > Actinomycetes > Kitasatosporales > Streptomycetaceae > Streptomyces > Streptomyces sp. NPDC001410. The sequence continues at coordinate 478,033 of NZ_JBIAWE010000006.1, read as the reverse complement.
CCCGCGTCCGAGGCGGCGCGGGGGATGCCGTTCCTACGTTGTGGTCACCGCTCCGACGAGGGCGGCACGCGACGAGGGGACGGTTGTCATGCCGGTAGCGATCATCACGGGGGCCTCCAAGGGGCTTGGGCGGGCGCTCGCCGAGGCGCTGGCCGCGCGGGGCTGGGACCTGGTGCTCGACGCCCGCGGCGCGGGGCCCCTGGCAAAGGCCGCGGAGGCGGTCGCCGGGCACGGCAGGCGGGTGGAGGCGCTGCCCGGGGACGTCACGGACGCCGGGCACCGGTCCGAGCTGGTGGCCGCCGCGCGGAAGCTGGGCGGTGTCGACCTGGTGGTGAGCAACGCGAGCGCGCTGGGTGCCGAGCCGCTGCTGCGGCTGGCGGAGCTGCCCCTCGCGGGGCTGCGGCGGGCGCTGGAGGTGAACGTGGTGGCGGCGCTGGGCCTGGTCCAGGAGGCGCTGCCACTGCTGCGGGAGTCACCGGCGGGCGCGGTCGTCGCGGTCAGCTCGGACGCGGCGGCGGAGGCGTACGAGACGTGGGGCGGCTACGGCGCCTCGAAGGCGGCCCTGGACCAGCTCGCCGCGGTGCTCGGCGCGGAGGAACCGGGGCTGCGGGTGTGGGCGGTGGACCCCGGGGACATGGCCACCGACCTGTACACGGCGGCCGTACCGGACGACGACGATCCGCGTCCGGCGCCCGGCAGTGTCGTACCGGCGTTCCTGCGGCTGCTGGACGAGCGGCCCGCGAGCGGGCGGTACGCGGCGCCGGCCCTCGCGGAGGGGCGATGACCATCGCGGTGAAGGTGCCGGAGGAGCTGTCGGCGCGGGTGCCCGCCGAGCAGCGCGGGCCCGGTCTGGACCGGGACGACGTACGGCTGCTGGTGTCGCGCGGCACCGAGGTGACGCACCACGTGTTCGCCGAGCTGCCGCGGCTGCTGCGGGCGGGGGATCTGCTGGTGGTGAACACCTCGCCCACGCTGGCCGCCGCGGTGGACGGGCGGATCGGGCACGCGCGCGTGGTGGTGCACTTCTCCACGCGCGGGGACGACGGGCGGTGGGCGGTCGAGCTGCGGGATCCGGACGGGAGGGGTACTACGCGCGCGCGTGCGGGCACGCCCACGGGGACAGAGGTGCGGTTGCCGGGCGGGGCGCGGCTGGTCCTGGAGGAGCCGCTGAGCGCGCGCGGTGAGCGGCTGTGGTGGGCTCGCGTGTCCGGGGCGCAGGTCCTTCGGGTGCTGCGGGAGCACGGGCGGCCCATCCGCTACTCCTATACAGAGCGGGACCAGCCGCTGTCCGTCTATCAGACGGTGTTCGCGCTGCCCGCGCCGGACGGGGCGGGCAGCGCGGAGATGCCGAGTGCGGCGCGGCCCTTCACCGCGCGGCTGGTGGCGGAGCTGGTGAGCCGTGGGGTGCAGTTCGCGCCGATCACTCTGCACACGGGGGTGGCGTCGGCGGAGGCGCACGAGCCGCCGTACCCGGAGCGGTTCGCGGTGCCGACGGCGTCGGCGCGGCTGATCAACGCTGCGAAGGCGGGTGACGGGCGGGTGATCGCGGTCGGGACGACGGCCGTGCGGGCCGTGGAGTCGGCGACCGGGCCCGACGGCGTGGTGCGGGCGGCCGCGGGGTGGACCGATCTGGTGGTCACGCCCGAGCGGGGGGTGCGTGTGGTCGACGGGCTGGTGACCGGGCTGCACGAGCCGGAGGCCTCGCATCTGCTGATGCTGCGGGCGGTCGCGGGGCGGGCCGCGGTCGACCGCGCGTACGAGGAGGCGCTGCGCGGGCTCTATCTGTGGCACGAGTTCGGGGACGTCCACCTCATCCTCCCGGAGGAGAACCCTCACGTAGAGCGTTGCGACGGCAACTCCCGGTGAGACCGCCACGCCTCCGATGTGAGCCCGCGCATAGGGCACACATCACGTACGAACGGACATAGGAGATAAAGCCTCCCGGCACGAACGGGGCAGACGTTCCAGTCTGTCCCGTTTTGCCCTTGCCCGATCCACTATCGGGGATAGTACGTCACACCTTTGCCACAGGATTTTGCGGCCGCTAAGAATTGCTCTCGTCGCTCAGCGCTGCGGGGTTCCCCCCGCGGCGTTCGTGCGGAAGGAGCAGGTTCTTCCGGCGGACGCAGAGCGACCTCCGCGCTATCCGAAGAGGTCCTTCAGCATGTCCAAGAACATCCTCACCCGTGGTCATAGTCGCTCGCTGACCAAGCAGCACAAGTTCGCGATCGCCGGTGTCGGCGTCCTCGGCGCCGCTGCTCTCGCCTTCTCGGCCGTCCCCAGCAGCGCCGAGACCATCACCGCCGGTGCCCCGGCCGAGGCGCCGCAGGTGGCTGCCCAGCCGGTCAAGGACGTCAAGGGCACGCTCACCAGCCAGCTCGCCACGGAGACCGTCAAGCTCGACGCCTTCGCCGCCAAGCAGAAGGCCGCGACCGACGCCGTCGCCAAGGCGAAGGCCGAGACCGCGGCGAAGCAGAAGGCCGCCGCCGAGGCCGTCAAGAAGGCCGCGCAGGAGCGCGCCGCCAAGGCGGCCGCGAGCCGTTCCGCGCAGCGCCCCCAGATGCAGCTGGTCGCCGCGAAGACCTACGCGAACAACCTCGACGGCTGGATCCGCCAGGCCCTGGACATCATGAAGGCCAAGGGCATCCCGGGCAGCTACCACGGCCTGCACAAGAACATCATGCGGGAGTCCTCCGGCAACCCGATGGCCATCAACAACTGGGACATCAACGCGATCAACGGCATCCCGTCGAAGGGCCTGCTGCAGGTCATCCCGCCGACCTTCAACGCGTACCACGTCGCCGGCACCTCGTGGGACATCTACAACCCGGTCGCCAACATCACCGCCGCCGCCAACTACGCGGCCGACAAGTACGGCTCGATCGACAACGTGAACAGCGCGTACTGAGGCCGCGCGGACCTCTGACATACGCGGAAGGGCGGCACCCCTCGGGGGGTGCCGCCCTTCACGTCGTCACGGCGCGGTTACTTCCGCATGACCTCCGGCTCGTGCCGACGCAGGAAGCGGGCGACGAAGAAGCCGCAGACCACACCGAGAACGATCAGCGCGAACATGTCCAGGCCCCAGGCCGAGGCTTCGTGGTTCCACAGCGGGTCCGTGCTGCTCGGGTCGTCGGTGTTCGGCGCGATGTTGTTGAAGTCCAGCGTGGCGCCCGCGGCGGCCACCGCCCAGCGCGACGGCATCAGGTACGAGAACTCGTTGACGCCGAGGGTGCCGTGCAGGGTGAAGAGGCAGCCGGTGAAGACGACCTGGATGATCGCGAACATCACCAGCAGCGGCATGGTCTTCTCGGCGGTCTTCACCAGCGAGGAGATCACCAGGCCGAACATCATCGAGGTGAAGCCGAGCGCCATGATCGGCAGGCACAGCTCGAACAGCGTCGAGTTGCCGAGGACGAGCCCCTCGTCCGGGATCTCGCGGCTGGAGAAGCCGATCAGGCCGACCATCAGGCCCTGGAGCACGGTGACCGCGCCCAGGACGACCACCTTCGACATCAGGTAGGCCGACCGGGACAGGCCGGTCGCGCGCTCCCGCTCGTAGATGACCCGTTCCTTGATCAGCTCACGCACCGAGTTGGCCGCACCGGCGAAGCACGCGCCGACCGCGAGGATCAGCAGCACCGTGGTGGCCGTGCCGTTCGGGACGTGCGCGCCGGTGCGCGGGTTGACCGCCTCGTTGACCAGCAGACCCCGGTTGTGGTCGATCAGCAGGCTGACCGCGCCGAGCACCGCCGGCAGGATCACCGTCAGCGCCAGGAATCCCTTGTCGGAGGCGATGACCGCCACGTACCGCCGGATCAGGGTCATCAGCTGCGAACCCCAGCCCTGCGGCTTGGGCGGCTTCATCGCCTGCGGCGGAGGCATGTGTACGGACTGCGGGGCTACGGCGTCGATGTCCGCGGCGTACATCTGGTAGTGCTGCGAGCCCTTCCAGCGGCCCGCCCAGTCGTAGTCGCGGTAGTTCTCGAAGGCGGAGAAGACGTCGGCCCAGGTGTCGTAGCCGAAGAAGTTCAGCGCCTCCTCCGGCGGACCGAAGTAGGCGACCGCGCCGCCCGGCGCCATCACCAGCAGCTTGTCGCAGATCGCCAGCTCGGCCACCGAGTGGGTGACCACGAGGACCGTACGGCCGTCGTCGGCCAGGCCCCGCAGCAGCTGCATGACGTCACGGTCCATGCCCGGGTCCAGGCCCGAGGTCGGCTCGTCCAGGAAGATCAGCGACGGCTTGGTGAGCAGCTCCAGGGCCACCGAGACACGCTTGCGCTGGCCGCCGGAGAGGGACGTGACCTTCTTGTCCTTGTGGATGTCGAGCTTCAGCTCGCGCAGCACCTCGTCGATGCGGGCGTCGCGCTCCTGGGCCGTGGTGTCGGCGGGGAAGCGCAGCTTGGCCGCGTACTTGAGGGCCTTCTTGACGGTCAGCTCCTTGTGCAGGATGTCGTCCTGCGGGACCAGACCGATGCGCTGGCGCAGCTCGGCGAACTGCTTGTAGAGGTTGCGGTTGTCGTACAGCACCTCGCCCTGGTTGGCGGGCCGGTAGCCGGTGAGCGCCTTGAGCAGGGTCGACTTGCCGGAACCGGACGGGCCGATGACCGCGATCAGCGACTTCTCCGGGACACCGAAGGAGACGTCCTTCAGGATCTGCTTGCCGCCGTCGACCGTGACGGTCAGGTGGCGTGCGGAGAAGGAGACCTCACCGGTGTCGACGAACTCCTCGAGACGGTCGCCGACGATGCGGAAGGTGGAGTGGCCGACGCCGACGATGTCGTTCGGGCCGAGCTGTACCGTGCCGCCCTTGGGGATCGGCTGGCCGTTGACGTAAGTGCCGTTGTGCGAGCCCAGGTCGCGGATCTCGAAGCGGCCGCCGGGCACCGAGTGGAACTCGGCGTGGTGCCGGGAGACCTGGAGGTCGGAGACGACCAGCTCGTTCTCCAGGGCACGGCCGATACGCATCACGTTGCCGATGGCGAACTGGTGGAACGTCGTGGGGCTGCGGTCGCCGTAGACCGGCGGCGCCCCCGCGCCTCCACCGGGCACCTTCTGCGCGTACTGCTCGGCTGGAGCGCCGCCCTGCTGCTGCGGGATCGGCGCGGCCTGCTGCGGCTGCTGCCAACCGGCCTGCGGGGCCTGCTGCTGCGGAGCCTGCTGTGCCCAGCCGGCCCCCGCTCCCTGGGCGGCGTACGGCGCGGCCTGCTGCTGAGGCTGAGCCGCCGCGGCGGCGCCGGACAGGTTCAGGCGCGGTCCGTCGGTCGCGTTGCCGAGGTGCACCGCCGAGCCCGGGCCGATCTCCGTCTGGCCGATCCGCTGGCCCTGCACGAAGGTGCCGTTGGTGCTGCCGTGGTCCTCGATGACCCAACTGCGGCCGTTGAAGCTGACCGTGGCGTGACGCCAGGAGACCCTGGCGTCGTCGAAGACGATGTCACCCTGCGGATCGCGTCCGAGGGTGTAAGACCTGGACGAATCGAGCGTCCAGGTCTGTCCGTTAGTTTCCAGTACGAGTTCCGGCACTCCATGCCCCACTGAGTTGTCCCCCGAATTACCCCCATCACAGGGAGTCTAGGGATGTCGAACATCGTGGGGAACTATTCCAGGCGGGGCCCCGTGACCGAAAGTCGGGCCTTGTGGAGGGCGCCCGTACGCGCTTCAACTCGCCCCGTTGACGGGGTTGAAACCGGGCCGGAGAGTGGTAATCCCCCGCGAGGGGGACAAGCGCGGCTCCGGTGCCGCGCCGCGGATCGGGGGGTCTGCCATGAGTGCTGCCACGGGCGTCGAGACCGCACGGCACGGCACCTCGCTGCCGTGGACGGACATCCTGCTGTCCGCGATCGCCGCAGTCAGCTGGGCGTTGATAGGGATGGCGGGCACGGCCGCGCTCGGTCTGCATCTGCTGCAGGCGGACGCGGCGGGCTCACTGGGCCCCATGACGGCGGCTGTTGTGGCGCTCGGGGCTGGTGGTTCGGTCTCGCCGTCGGGCGATGTGTCCGCTTTCGGGCTGAAGGGTGCCGAGGCCCACACGGCCGTCGAGATCACGCCACTGGGGGTGAGCCTGGTCGGCGCCCTGCTGCTGTCGTGGTTCTTCCTACGGTCCCTGCGCACGGCCGGAGTTGTGATCGCGCCGTCCGAACTTCTGGCGCGCGCAGGCGCGGTGGTCGCCCTCTTCGTGGCCACGCTGGGCGGGCTGGCGTGGGCCGGGCACGACGTCATCACGATCGACGGCGGCTCGCTCGGCCTGGACAAGCTGCCCGGCGGGGGCGGCAAGGGGGGCGGCCTGCACATCCCCGGTCTGGGGGACGTCGGCGGGCTGCTGCCGGACCGGATCGGCGATCTGATCCATGCGAAGGCCGCGGTCGGTTTCACCGTGGACACCGCGCCCACCCTCCTCGGCGGCCTCTGCTGGTCCGCCGGAATCCTGCTGATCGCCCTGCTCGCCTCCCGGCGCACTCCCCTGCCGCCCGGCTGGGACGCCGTGCACCGGGTCGTGCGGCCGGCCGTGTCGGCGCTCGTCACCGTGCTGCTGACGGCCGTGGCCGCCGGGCTCGCGGCGGCGGCGTACGCGGCGATCGGGGACGACCATCCGCGCCGGATCGCGGGCGCGGCCCTGCTGGGCGCCCCGAACGGGGTGTGGCTGGGCGTCCCGATCGGCCTGTTCGTCCCGTGGGACGGCAAGGCCACCGGCGCACTGGGCACCGTGCTGCCCCACCCTCTCGACCAGCTCCTGAGCGCGCACTCCGACCGGCCCGTCACGGTGGGCCGGCTGGCCGAGCTGGACGGGCGGGTGTGGCTGCTCGTGGTCGCGACGGCGCTGATGATGCTGCTGGCCGGGGTGCTGACGGCGGTACGGACGCCGCTGCCGGGACCGGTCGGTGCGGCGGGGTTCGCCGGCCGCTGCGCCCTGCGGCTCGGGATCGCGACCGCGCTCGCGCTGCCCTTCCTCGCCTGGCTGGCCGATGTCTCGGTGGACGCCTCGCTGTCCGTGCTGGGCTTCGACGCCTTCGGCGCGGGCATCGAGCTGCACGGCCACCTGGGCATGGCGCTGCTCCTGGGCGCCCTGTGGGGTGCGGGGGCCGGGGCGGCGGGAGCGCTGCTGGCCCGGGTGGCGGGAGCTGCGGGGGCTCGGGCGGTGGGGCCGGGGCGGGGTGCGGTGCCGGGTGGGGTGCGGGGCGCGGATCCGGGGTACGGCGATGCGTCCGGGCGCGCCGGCTACGGCCGTGGCGGCGCGGCGGGACCGTACGCGCCGGGCAGGCCGTACCGGCCCCCGAACCCGGACACGAACCCCTATCTCCAGGTGCCGGAGCGGTTCCGGGCGGAGCCCGAGGATGTGCGGCCGCCGTCGAGCGGGGACGACGTGTACGGCGCCCCCACCGTGGCCCGGCCCCTCGGCCCGCTTCCCCCCGCGCCCCGGGGCCGTCCCGGCGCGCGCCCGCGTGATCGCGCGCCGGACCTTCCGGACGAGGGGCCACCGCCCCCTCCACCACTACCGCCGCCTGCGCCCGGCAGGCCCAGGAGGTGAACCCCCGGCAGCCGCGTGCAGCGCACGCCCCAGTGCCGCCCGTCGCGAGCATCGCGCGCCAGATCCTCCGGACGAGCGGCCACCACCCTCCACCACTACCGCCGTCTCCGCCCGGCAGGCCCAGGAGGTGAACCCGCGACGGCCACGTGCAGCGGACGCCCTGGTGCTGCCCGTCGCGAGCGCGGGCGTGTCACAGTCGTGGTAGAGCCCGAGCCGAACGGCGTCGGCTCGACGGGCGCGCCGTCGTCCGGCGGCAAGATCCTCTACATCGGCCCGACACCCATTGTTCTGTGTCCGTCAGGCGGACCTCACGGGCGGAAGGCACTGGGTGCCGGATACGGTGGTGACACCATGAGCGCTTCGCAGACCTCCGAGGTCCCCACTCTCCTCGTCAAGATCTTCGGCAAGGACAGGCCGGGCATCACGGCCGGCCTCTTCGACACCCTTGCCGCCTACCTCGTCGACGTGGTCGACATCGAGCAGGTCGTCACCCGGGGCCGCCTGGTGCTGTGCGTGCTGGTCACCCAGCCTCCGGCCGGCCTGGAGGGCGACCTGAGGGCCACCGTGCACAGCTGGGCCGAGTCGATGAAGATGCAGGCGGAGATCATCTCGGGGCACGGCGACAACCGTCCCCGTGGTCACGGGCGCTCCCTGGTGACGGTCCTCGGTCACCCCCTCACCGCCGAGTCGACGGCCGCCGTCGCCGCCCGGATCGCCAAGACCGGCGGCAACATCGACCGAATCTTCCGGCTCGCCAAGTACCCGGTGACCGCGGTGGAGTTCGCCGTCTCCGGTGTGGAGACCGAGCCGCTGCGCACAGCCCTGGCGTCCGACGCGGCGGCACTGGGTGTCGACATCGCCGTCGTCTCCGCGGGCCTGCACCGGCGTGCCCAGCGGCTGGTGGTCATGGACGTGGACTCCACCCTCATCCAGGACGAGGTCATCGAGCTGTTCGCCGCGCACGCCGGCTGCGAGGACCAGGTCGCCGAGGTGACGGCCGCCGCGATGCGCGGGGAGCTGGACTTCGAGCAGTCGCTGCACGCGCGCGTCGCCCTGCTGAAGGGGCTGGACGCCTCGGTGGTGGAGAAGGTGCGCAACGAGGTACGGCTGACGCCGGGCGCACGCACGCTCATCCGCACCCTGAAGCGCCTCGGCTACCAAGTGGGTGTCGTCTCCGGTGGGTTCACCCAGGTCACGGACGACCTGAAGGAGCGGCTGGGGCTGGACTTCGCGCAGGCCAACACGCTGGAGATCGTCGACGGGAAGCTGACCGGACGGGTCACCGGCGAGATCGTGGACCGCGCGGGCAAGGCGCGGCTGCTGCGCCGGTTCGCCGCGGAGGCCGGGGTGCCGCTGGCGCAGACGGTGGCGATCGGTGACGGTGCCAACGACCTGGACATGCTGAACGCGGCCGGTCTCGGGGTCGCCTTCAACGCCAAGCCGGTGGTCCGCGAGGCCGCCCACACGGCGGTGAACTTCCCCTTCCTCGACACGGTCCTCTATCTGCTGGGCGTCACCCGCGAAGAGGTCGAGGCGGCCGACACGCACGACGAGGACTGAGCCGCCCCGGACGGAGCGCGCACCGGATGTGAGGAGGGCCCGGCACCGCCACGGTGCCGGGCCCTCCTGCCGTGGGTGCCGTCACTCGGAGGGTGCCCAGTAGTCCGTCAGCGTGGCCACGGCCGGCTCCAGGCTCTTCCAGGCGCCGTCGTAGGAGAGCAGCGCGAAGCCCGCGGCGGGGAAGCCACGGTGGTTCATCCGCTCGCGGGCGTCACCCTCGCAGTCGCCCGCGAGGATGTCGGCCAGGCCGTGCACGCCCGGGTTGTGCCCGATCAGGATCACGTTCTGCACATCGTCCGGGATCTCGTTGAGCACGGCGATCAGCTCGCCCGGCGAGGCCTCGTAGACCCGCTCCTCATAGTGGGTTTTCGGCCGGTGCGCGAGTTCGTGGACCGCGAGCTTCCAGGTCTCGCGGGTCCGGACCGCGGTGGAGCACAGGGCCAGGTCGAAGGTGATACCGGTGTCGGCCAGCCTGCGCCCGGCGACTGCGGCGTCCATGCGGCCCCGCTCGGCGAGCGGGCGGTCGTGGTCGGACACCTGGGGCCAGTCGGCTTTCGCATGCCGGAAGAGGGCGATCCTGCGGGGTTCTGCGACGCTCATGGGGCCAGCTTCGCATGAAACAGGCCATGTGGCGCAGGGAGTTGACATGCGGATTCACCGCGCACGGAGGCTCCGCGTCAGCGCGCGAGGAGCTGCTGCACACGCGCGAAGAGCTGCGTGATCGCCGGATCACCGGTCGCCGCGTGGGCGTCCGACGGGTTCAGTATGAGCGTCAGCAGCGCGACGAAGGCGAGCGCGGGCAGGGCGAGCGCCCACCAGGGCAGCCGGATGTCGACGCTGCCCGTGGTGGCCGGGTGGGGCCGGGTGTGCGTGCGGGCCGGCATGGTCGCCTCCGTGGGTCCTCGAGTGGTCCTGGCCGCCTGATGCGGTCACATCTCGAAGCTACGGAGTCCGGGGCCCTCAACCCATCCGGTGACCCACCCACTTGACCCTGACACTGGCCCCCTAGGGGATGGTGGGGCCAGCCCCACCATCGGGGCGCGTCGCGGGTCGGGTGGGGGCCGGATCAGGGTGAGGCGAGCGTCGCGATGACGGCGATGATCGCGAAGATGGCGAAGAACGCGCCGAAGACGATCAGCATCTTCTTCTGGCCGTTCGGCGGGTTCGGGTCGAGCACTGGCATGCCGCCAGTCTCGCACCCCGCGTGCCTGCCCCGTGCGCCGGGGTCGTCAGCGCGCCGCCGCCTCGTCCTCCACGATGCGGTCACGGCCCGCCAGGAAGCCCACCGCCATCTGGGGCAGCATCAGTCCCGCCATGAGGGCGATCGGCACCCCCCAGCCGCCGCTCTGCTGGTAGAGCACACCGACCAGCAGCGGTCCGGGGATGGAGATCAGGTATCCGGTGCTCTGGGCGAACGCGGACAGCTGGACCACGCCCGGGCCGGTCCTGGCCCGCATGCCGACCATCGTCAGCGCCAGCGGGAAGGCGCAGTTGGAGATGCCGAGCAGCACGGCCCAGGCCCAGGCGCCGGCGGCCGGCGCGAAGTACAGGCCGGCGTATCCGGCGAGGCCGCAGACGCCCAGGAGCAGCACGATCGGCCCCTGATGGGGCAGCCGGGTGGCGACCCGCGGGATCACGAAGGCCAGGGGCACGCCCATCACCATGGTGACGGCGAGGAGCAGGCCCGCCGTGCCCGCGGGGACGCCGGAGTCGCGGAAGATCTGGGCCATCCAGCCCATCGTGATGTACGCGGCGGTGGCCTGGAGCCCGAAGAAGACGGCGAGCGCCCAGGCGGTACGGCTGCGGGTGATGCGCAGCGGGGGCTGCCGGTCCTGCGCCGCGCGCACCGGCGCGTGGGCGCGGTCGGGGGCGGTCTCGGTGCCCCGCTCCCGCACCAGCGGCAGCCAGGGCAGGACCGCGGCGGCCGCGAGCGCCGCCCACACGGCGAGTCCGGACTGCCAGCTGCCGCCCAGGGCGTCGGTCAGGGGCACGGTCACCGCGGCGGCGACGGAGGTGCCGAGGGCGAGGGCCATGGAGTACAGGCCGGTCATGGAGCCGACCCGGTCGGGGAACCAGCGCTTGACGATGGCCGGCATCAGCACGTTGCTGACGGCGATGCCCATGAGGGTGAGCGCGCTGGCGGCCAGGAAGCCGGCCGTGCCGCCGGCGTAGGGCCGTATCAGCAGGCCCGCGGTGATGGCGGTCATGCCCGCGCACACCACCGCGGCCGGTCCGAAGCGGCGGGCCAGCCGGGGTGCGGTGACGCCGAAGACGGCGAAGCAGAGCGGGGGCACGGAGGTGAGCAGCCCGGCCACGCTGCCGCTCATGCCGAGGCCGTCGCGGACCTCCTCCAGGAGCGCGCCGAGGCTGGTGATGGCCGGCCGGAGGTTCAGCGCGGACAGCACGATGCCGACGACGACCAGCCGTGTCGCCCACGCGCGCGTGGGGGGCGTGCGACGGGTGTCCGCGGCAGGGGTCTGCGCGATCGGGTTCTGCGCGGTCGGGTTCTGCGCGGTCCGGGTTTCCTCACTAGCCATGCCGCCCATCATAGAATCATGGGATGATTGGTCGTCCATCCCCGGGAGGCAGTTGCCCGGGCCTCGCGTGCGAAGGTGTGCCATGCCCCTGAGCCACCCGCGTCGTTCGGCGCTGTCCGAGCAGGTCATCGCCGAGCTGCGCAATCAGATCGCCTCCGGCGAGTGGCCGGTCGGCTCGCGCATCCCGACCGAGCCGGAGCTGGTCGAGCAGCTCGGCGTCGCCCGCAACACCGTCCGCGAGGCCGTCCGCGCGCTCGCGCACAACGGCCTGCTGGACATCCGCCAGGGCTCGGGCACGTACGTCGCGGCGACCAGCGAGCTGGCCGGCGTGATGCACCGCCGGTTCGCGGACGCCGACCCCCGGCACATCGCCGAGCTGCGCTCCACGCTTGAGTCGGCGGCGGCCAAGCTGGCGGCCGAGCGGCGCACCGAGAAGGACCTCAAGCAGCTGGACGCGCTCCTGGCCCGGCGCGAGGAGGCCTGGGAGACCGGCGAGGCCGAGGCGTTCGTGACCGCCGACGCCACCTTCCACCTGGCCGTGGTGGCCGCCTCCCACAACGACGTCATGACGGCGATGTACGCCGACCTGGGAGAGGTGCTGCGGGACTGGCTGCGCGCGGACGTCGGCGCCGAGCTGACGCCCGAGACGTACATGGACCACACCCGGCTGGTGGACGCGATCCGCACGGGCGACGCGGAGGCCGCCGCCGCGGAGGCGGCGAGCTATCCGTTCCTGTGCCGTCCGGGCAGGTTCAGCGCGCCTTCTGGTGGCTGATCCACACCGAGCGGACTTCCTTCCAGCACCGGCCGGTCAGCCGTACGGTCATGGCGGCCGCGGTGTCCACCGGGGCGCTGTCGGTGTCGATGTCCCACCAGCGGGCGCATTCGATGTGCAGCCGCACCCGGTCGGTGTCGACGTAGGGGTTGTGGCAGTACGCGACCACGTGCGAGCCGGTGACGGTCGTACGGCACGCGGCGCCGAACAGGCTCGGCGCGGGCGGCTCGCCGTGGCCCGCGCGCGCGTGGGGCAGCGCGTCGTACGGCAGGCAGAGCACGAGGGCTACGGCCACGGTCAGCGGGGCCAGACTGCGGGACAGGCGCACAAGGGGACCTCCTCGGCCGGGCTGCGGAGGATGCGCGGGGTGAACCCGTAATCCAGAGTGCGCCGTTGGCCCCGGGCCCCGCCCGGCCGGGTAGGCCGAACGAGTGACGCCCCGTTCCCCGCGGACCGCGGGAAACGGGGCGTCGACGTCAGGCGAGGGTCACGCGCCGATGGCGTGCAGACCGCCGTCCACGTGGATGATCTCGCCGGTGGTCTTCGGGAACCAGTCGCTCAGCAGCGCGACGACACCCTTGCCGGCCGGCTCCGGGTCCTTGAGGTCCCACTCCAGCGGGGAGCGGCTGTCCCACACGGAGGCCAGCTCGCTGAAGCCCGGGATGGACTTGGCGGCCATGGAGCCGATCGGGCCCGCCGAGACGAGGTTGCAGCGGATGTTCTGCTTGCCGAGGTCGCGCGCCATGTAGCGGCTGGTCGCCTCCAGGGCGGCCTTGGCCGGGCCCATCCAGTCGTACTGCGGCCAGGCGAAGGAGGCGTCGAAGGTGAGGCCGACGACCGAGCCCCCGTTCTGCATCAGCGGCAGGCAGGCCATGGTCAGCGACTTCAGGGAGAACGCCGAGACGTGCATGGCGGTGGAGACCGACTCGAACGGCGTGTTGAGGAAGTTGCCGCCGAGCGCGTCCTGCGGGGCGAAGCCGATGGAGTGGACGATGCCGTCGAGGCCGCCCAGCTCCTCGCCGACCACGTCGGCCAGGCGGGCGAGGTGCTCGTCGTTGGTGACGTCCAGCTCGATGACCTTGGTCGGCTTCGGCAGCTTCTTGGCGATGCGCTCGGTCAGTGTGGGCCGCGGGAAAGCGGTCAGGATGATCTCGGCGCCCTGCTCCTGGGCGAGCTTGGCGACGTGGAAGGCGATGGAGGATTCCATCAGCACACCCGTGATCAGGATGCGCTTGCCCTCGAGGATTCCGCTCATGGTGATCAGTGACCCATTCCCAGTCCGCCGTCAACGGGGATGACGGCTCCAGTGATGTACGAAGCGTCGTCCGAGGCGAGGAACCGCACCGTCGCGGCGATCTCCTCCGGCTGCGCGTAACGGCCGAGCGGCACCTGCGACACGATGCTCTCGCGCTGCTGCTCGGTGAGCGCCTTGGTCATGTCGGTGTCGACGAAGCCGGGCGCGACGACGTTGAAGGTGATGTTGCGCGAGCCCAGCTCACGGGCGAGGGAACGCGCGAAGCCGACCATGGCGGCCTTGGAGGCGGCGTAGTTCGCCTGCCCCGCCTGACCGAGCAGACCGACCACGGAGGAGATCAGTATGACGCGGCCCTTCTTGGCGCGCAGCATGCCGCGGTTGGCGCGCTTGACGACGCGGAAGGTGCCCGTGAGGTTGGTGTCGATGACCGAGGTGAAGTCCTCCTCGGACATGCGCATCAGGAGCTGGTCCTTGGTGACGCCGGCGTTGGCGACGAGGACGTCGACCGGACCGTGCTGCTCCTCGATCTCCTTGTAGGCCTGCTCCACCTGCTCGGCGTCCGTGATGTCGCACTTGACGGCGAGGCAGCCCAATTCCGTCAGGGCGGCCGGCGGCTCACCCGAGCGGTACGTGATCGCTACCTTGTCGCCGGCGTCGGCGAAAGCGCGGGCGATGGCGAGGCCGATGCCCCGGTTGCCTCCGGTGACGAGAACCGAGCGGCTCAACGGATCACCCTTTCGTTTGCGGTCTGATGCGGTCGGACAGCCCGCCCGAACAGCTGGAGGGCAGGCGGCTTCATCGAAAACCTATCGGTAGCGCCGCTTCCGTGGGCAAGCGGGCACCGACAGTGGCGCGACTGCGACGCTGTCGGGTCCCTACAGAATGGCCCCGCCTTGGACCGAAACATGTGGTCCGCCGGGCCGCTCCCGCGACATGATCGGAACCGACAGGCCACGACAGCAGGGAGACCTCCGTGCCTCATTCCATCGACGAAGCCTTCACGGCGCTTCCGCTAAGGGCTCTGGCCGACGCCGCGCTGGCACGCGCGCGTGCGCTGGGGGCCGAGCATGCGGACTTCCGGTTCGAGCGGGTGCGCAGCGCGTCCTGGCGGCTCAGGGACGCCAAGCCCGCGGGATCGTCGGACACCACCGACCTCGGGTACGCGGTCCGGGTCGTGCACGGCGGTACGTGGGGCTTCGCGTCCGGCGTCGACCTGACCCTGGACGCGGCCGCCAAGGTCGCCTCACAGGCGGTGGCGATGGCGAAGCTCTCCGCGCAGGTGATCAAGGCCGCCGGGTCGGACGAGCGGGTGGAGCTGGCCGCCGAGCCGGTCCATGCCGAGAAGACGTGGATCTCCTCGTACGAGATCGACCCCTTCTCCGTGCCCGACGAGGAGAAGGCCGCGCTGCTGACGGAGTGGAGCAGCCGGCTGCTGGCGGCCCGCGGCGTGAACCACGTGGACGCCTCGCTGCTCACCGTGCACGAGAACAAGTTCTACGCCGATACGGCCGGAACCGTGACGACCCAGCAGCGCGTGCGACTGCACCCGCAGCTGACCGCCGTGTCGGTCGACGAGTCGAGCGGCGAGTTCGACTCGATGCGGACGATCGCGCCGCCCGTCGGGCGCGGCTGGGAGTACCTGACCGGGACCGGCTGGGACTGGGACGCCGAGCTTGAGCAGATCCCCGAGCTGCTCGCCGAGAAGATGCGGGCGCCGAGCGTGGAGGCGGGCCTGTACGACCTGGTGGTCGACCCGTCCAACCTGTGGCTGACCATCCACGAGTCCATCGGGCACGCCACCGAGCTGGACCGCGCGCTCGGCTACGAGGCCGCCTACGCCGGCACCTCCTTCGCCACCTTCGACCAGCTCGGCAAGCTGAGGTACGGCTCCGAGCTGATGAACGTCACCGGTGACCGCACCGCCGAGCACGGCCTCGCGACCGTCGGGTACGACGACGAGGGCGTCGAGGGGCAGTCCTGGGACCTGGTGAAGGACGGCACGCTCGTCGGCTACCAGCTGGACCGCAGAATCGCGAAGCTGACCGGTTTCGAGCGGTCCAACGGCTGTGCGTTCGCCGACTCCCCCGGGCATGTGCCGGTGCAGCGCATGGCCAACGTGTCCCTGCAGCCGGATCCCGCCGGGCTGTCCACCGAGGACCTGATCGGCGGCGTCGACCGGGGCATCTACGTCGTCGGCGACCGGTCCTGGTCGATCGACATGCAGCGGTACAACTTCCAGTTCACCGGGCAGCGCTTCTTCAGGATCGAGAACGGGCGGATCACCGGGCAGCTGAAGGACGTCGCCTACCAGGCCACGACCACCGACTTCTGGGGGTCCATGGCGGCTGTGGGCGGCCCGCAGACCTACGTCCTGGGCGGTGCCTTCAACTGCGGCAAGGCCCAGCCGGGTCAGGTCGCCGCCGTGTCCCACGGGTGCCCCTCCGCCCTCTTCAAGGGCGTCAACATTCTGAACACCACGCAGGAGGCCGGTCGATGAGCGCCCGTACCAACAAGCCGCACGAGGTCGTCGAGCAGGCCCTCGCGCTGTCCCGGGCCGACGGCTGCGTCGTCATCGCCGACGAGGAGTCGAGCGCCAACCTGCGCTGGGCCGGCAACGCGCTGACCACCAACGGTGTGACCCGCGGCCGTACCCTCACGGTGATCGCGACCGTGGACGGCAAGGAGGGCACCGCCTCCGGTGTGGTGTCGCGGTCGGCGGTGACCGCCGAGGAGCTGGAGCCGCTGGTGCGGGCCGCCGAGGCGGCGGCGCGCGGGGCCGGGCCCGCCGAGGACGCCCAGCCGCTGATCGGTGGTGTCCAGGAGTCCCCGGACTTCACGGACGCGCCCGCCGAGACCTCCTCGGCCGTCTTCGCGGAGTTCGCACCAGCGCTCGGCGAGGCCTTCGCACGCGCGCGGGCCGACGGCCGCGAGCTGTACGGCTTCGCCAACCACGAGATGGTGTCGACGTATGTGGGCACGTCCACCGGGCTGCGGCTGCGGCACGACCAGCCGAACGGCACGCTGGAGCTGAACGCCAAGTCCCCGGACCGGGCCCGCTCGGCGTGGGCGGGCCGCTCCACGCGGGACTTCAAGGACGTCGACCTGGGCGCCCTGGACGCCGAGCTGGCCGTACGCCTCGGCTGGGCCGAGCGGCGGGTGGAGCTGCCCGCGGGCCGGTACGAGACGCTGCTGCCGCCGACCGCGGTCGCGGACCTGCTGATCTACCAGCTGTGGTCGGCCTCGGGCCGAGACGCGGCCGAGGGTCGGACGGTGTTCTCCAAGCCGGGCGGCGGCACCCGTGTCGACGAGAAGCTGAGCGAGCTGCCGCTGAGCCTGCGCAGCGACCCGAACGAGCCGGGCCTGGAGTGCGCGCCCTTCGTGGTCGCCCACTCCTCCGGCGGCGACCAGTCCGTGTTCGACAACGGGCTGCCGGTGCACCCCACCGAGTGGATCGGCGAGGGCGTGCTCAAGCACCTGATCACCACCCGGCACAGCGCGGGCCTGACCGGGCTGCCGGTTGCCCCGGCGATCGGGAACCTGATCCTGGACGGCGGGCAGGACCGCTCCCTGGAGGAGATGGTCGCGGCCACCGAGCGCGGCTTGCTGCTGACCTGCCTGTGGTACATCCGCGAGGTCGACCCGGCGACGCTGCTGCTCACCGGCCTGACCCGGGACGGCGTCTACCTCGTGGAGAACGGCGAGGTGACCGGGCAGGTGAACAACTTCCGGTTCAACGAGTCGCCGGTGGACCTGCTCGGCCGCGCCACGGAGGCAGGGCGTACGGAGAAGACGCTGCCGCGCGAGTGGGGCGACTACTTCACCCGGGCCGCGATGCCCACCCTGCGGATCCCCGATTTCAATATGAGCTCTGTCAGTCAGGGCGTATAACCTCGTAGTCGGCTGTCACCCGACTGCCCCTGGATCACCGAGGAGACACGAGAACCGTGACGGACATCGTCGACGAGCTGAAGTGGCGTGGGCTGTTCGCCCTGTCCACCGACGAGGACGCTTTGCGCAAGGCGCTCGCGGACGGTCCCGTCACGTTCTATTGCGGTTTCGACCCGACGGCGCCGTCGCTGCACGTGGGGCATCTGGTGCAGGTGCTCACCGTGCGCCGGCTCCAGCAGGCCGGGCACCGGCCGCTGGCGCTGGTCGGCGGCGCGACGGGCCTGATCGGTGACCCGCGCCCCACGGCGGAGCGCACGCTGAACGACCCGGAGACGGTGGCCGGCTGGGTGGGCAAGCTGCGCGCCCAGATCGAGCCGTTCCTGTCCTTCGAGGGCGAGAACGCCGCGGTCATGGTGAACAACCTCGACTGGACGGAGAACCTCTCCGCGATCGAGTTCCTGCGGGACATCGGCAAGCACTTCCGCGTCAACAAGATGCTGACGAAGGACTCCGTGGCCCGCCGTCTGGGGTCCGACCAGGGCATCAGCTACACCGAGTTCAGCTACCAGATCCTGCAGGGCATGGACTTCCTGCAGCTGTACCGGCGGTACGGCTGCACGCTCCAGCAGGGCGGCAGCGACCAGTGGGGCAACCTCACGGCCGGTCTCGACCTGATCCACCGGCTGGAGCCGGACGCCGAGGCGCACGCGCTGGCCACCCCGCTGATGACCAAGGCGGACGGCACCAAGTTCGGCAAGACCGAGGGCGGCGCCGTCTGGCTCGACCCGGAGATGACGACGCCGTACGCGTTCTACCAGTTCTGGCTGAACGTGGACGACCGTGACATCTCGAAGTACATGCGGATCCTGTCCTTCAAGTCCCGCGAGGAGCTGGAGGAGCTGGAGCAGCAGACCGAGGAGCGTCCGCAGGCCCGTGCCGCGCAGCGCGCGCTCGCCGAGGAGCTGACGACGCTGGTGCACGGCGCCGACCAGACGGCCGCCGTGATCGCCGCGTCCAAGGCCCTGTTCGGCCAGGGCGAGCTGGCGGAGCTGGACGAGCGGACGCTGGCGGCGGCGCTGTCCGAGGTGCCGCACGTCCAGGTCGCCGAGCTGGGCCAGGTGGTCGACCTGTTCGCCGAGGTCGGCCTGGTGGCCAGTAAGTCCGCCGGGCGGCGAACCGTGAAGGAGGGCGGGGCCTACGTGAACAACGCGAAGGTCACCGCGGAGGATGCCGTGGCCGCCAAGGAGGACCTGCTGCACGGGCGGTGGCTGGTGCTGCGGCGGGGCAAGAAGAACCTGGCCGCGGTAGAGGTCACCGGCGCCTAGGACAGACCGAAGGGCGGCCCCTCGAAGCGGGGCCGCCCTTCGCTGTGTCCGCCGTCAGACGGCCTGCTGCTTCTTCTTGCCCAGCGTCGCCATGTAGAGCCGGTCCACGGCGAAGACGATGATGATCGCGGCGATGAGCTGGAAGGCGTGCCGGCTCCAGTCGATGCCGCGGGTCTCCGCCACGCCGAGCGCGGCGGCGATCGCGTTGCCGGCGACGGCGCCGAGGATGCCGCCGATGGTGGTCAGCCAGAGGGGGCTGTGCTGCTTGCCCGGGATGATCGCCTTCGCGATGAGGCCCAGTACGAATCCCACGATGATCGCCCACAACCAGCCCATGGCTGCCTCCTCGTACGGCTCGACGTGAGCACTACGGTCAGTCTGGGTCCGTGCGCCGTACGGCGCACGTCGGGTTCACCCCTCGGTGGCAGGGCCGAGGACGTTCGCGCAGGCAGGGAGGGGACCCGGTCTCGTCGGCCGTGCGGCCGCGGCGTAACGTGGAGGTGTCCTGGTCGGTCTGCGGGCGGATGGTGGAGTGTGATGCGCAAGCAGCACGGTGGCGGCGTCCAGGTGTTCCGGATCACCGGCGCCCGGACGGGGCTGGCCGAGGACGTGCGGGGCCGGCAGCGGCGGTACGTCATCTCGATGACGATCCGCACCCTCTCCGTGATCCTCGCGGCCTCGCTGTGGAACGTCGAACGGTACGTCGCCGTCGTGGCGCTGGTGCTCGGTGCGCTCCTCCCCTATGTCGCCGTGGTGATCGCGAACGCGGGCCGGGAGCGGCCGCCCAATCTTCCGTCGACCTTCATCACCGCACCGACGCGGCCGATGATCGCGCCGCCACGCGCGGAGGAGGAGACGGCACGGGCGGAGTCCGAGCGGCCCGAAGGGGCGTGACCACGGCGGACGCGGCGGCCACTGCCGGCGGCTCCGTGTCAAGCTCAAGAAAAGCTCAGATCAATCGTGCAGTTCCAGTGCCGGGCGACGGGTGACCCGTGACATACTGCGTACGCGCTCCGCATCCCCCGTCGGAGCGACGGACCGACGCCGGGCAGCTCCCCCCGTGGCTGCTCGGCGTCGCCTTGTTTACGGGGGCTCTGTGATACGGAACCAGTGACGAACCTGTGAGTGACGAGACCCCCATCTGCTCCGCCAAGGGCTGCCGTGCCGATGCCGTGTGGGTGCTGGCGTGGAACAACCCGAAGATTCACACGCCGGAGCGGCGCAAGACGTGGCTCGCCTGCGAGGAACACCGCGAGCATCTTTCGCAGTTCCTCGGGGTCCGGGGGTTCCTCAAGGACGTGGTGAAGTTCGAGGACTGGGAAGCCCCCGAAGAGTCCTAACCGCCGATGGCGGACATCGGTCGGTCCGGCTGGACGAAGGTCGGGTCGTCCAGGCCCGCTCCCGCCTTCTTTCCCCACATCGCCAGGCGCCAGATGCGGGCGATCTCCTCGTCGGGGGCGCCGGAGCGCAGGGCCGCGCGGAGGTCGGTCTCCTCCGTGGCGAACAGGCAGGTGCGTATCTGGCCGTCGGCGGTGAGGCGGGTGCGGTCGCAGGCCGCGCAGAACGGCCGGGTGACCGAGGCGATCACGCCGACCCGCTGCGGGCCGCCGTTCACCAGCCAGCGCTCGGCCGGTGCCGCGCCGCGCTCGTCCGCGTCCTCGGGGGTGAGGTCGAAGCGGGTGCGCAGGGAGGCCAGGATGTCCCCGGCGGTGACCATGCTCTCGCGCTTCCAGCCGTGCTGGGCGTCGAGCGGCATCTGCTCGATGAAGCGCAGCTCGTACTCGTGCTCCAGCGCCCAGGCCAGCAGGTCCGGGGCCTCGTCCTCGTTCAGGCTCGGCATCAGGACCGTGTTGACCTTGACCGGGGTGAGGCCGGCGGCGCGGGCGGCTTCGAGGCCCTCGATGACGTCCTTGTGGCGGTCGCGGCGGGTGAGGACCTTGAAGATGTCGGGGCGCAGGGTGTCCAGGGAGACGTTGACCCGGTCCAGGCCGGCCGCCTTCAGGGCGACAGCGGTGCGCTTGAGGCCGATGCCGTTCGTCGTGAGGGACATCTGGGGGCGGGGGGCGAGGTCCGCGACACGCTCGACGATGCCCACAAGGCCGGGGCGCAGCAGGGGCTCGCCGCCGGTGAAGCGGACCTCCTCGATGCCTAGCAGGCGGACGGCGATGTCGATGAGGCGGACGATCTCGTCGTCCGTGAGCAGGTCGGGCTTGGCGAGCCACTGCAGGCCTTCCTCGGGCATGCAGTAGGTGCAGCGCAGATTGCACCGGTCGGTCAGCGAGACCCTCAGGTCGGTGGCCACTCGGCCGTAGGTGTCGATGAGCACGTGGGGCCCCTCCCTCGATCCGCAGCACTCATTTTCCGTCACCTGCGAGCCTACGTGAGACGACTGACATCGACAGCAGCCTGATCTTACGAGGTACGACGCGGCCGCGTCGTAGGACCGTACAGTCCCGGACGACGCGGCCCTCCGTACGAAGCTCAGTGCGCTCCGGTCCCGGTCAGGGACCGCACCTCCAGCTCCGCGTACTTGCCGGCGTCCGGGACCTCCTTCGACAGCAGGGTGCCCACGGCGCCCAGCAGGAAGCCGACGGGGATCGAGATGATGCCGGGGTTCTCCAGCGGGAACCAGTGGAAGTCCACGTCGGGGAACATCGAGGTCGGCTTGCCGGACACCACCGGCGAGAACAGCACCAGGCCGACCGCGGTGACCAGGCCGCCGTAGATCGACCAGAGGGCGCCCGAGGTGGTGAACCGCTTCCAGAACAGGCTGTAGAGGATGGTCGGCAGGTTTGCGGAGGCGGCGACCGCGAAGGCGAGGGCGACCAGGCCGGCGACGTTCAGGTCGCGGGAGAGGGCTCCCAGGACGATCGAGACGGCACCGATGCCGACGGTCGCGTAGCGGGCCGCGTTGATCTCCTGCTTCTCGGTGGCCTGCCCCTTCTTGATGACGTTGGCGTAGATGTCGTGCGCGAAGGACGAGGACGAGGCCAGGGTCAGGCCGGCGACGACCGCGAGGATCGTGGCGAAGGCGACCGCTGAGATGCTGGCGAGCAGGATCGCTCCCCAGTTGGAGTTCACTCCCCCGAGGTGCAGCGCGAGCAGGGGGGCTGCGGTGTTGCCCGCCTTGTTGGAGGCGATGATCTCGTCCGGTTTGATCAGCGCGGCCGCACCGAAGCCGAGGGCGAGGGTCATCAGGTAGAAGGCGCCGATCAGGCCGATCGCCCAGATCACGGACTTGCGGGCGGCCTTGGCCGTCGGGACCGTGTAGAAGCGGATCAGGATGTGCGGCAGGCCGGCGGTGCCGAGGACCAGGGCGATGCCGAGCGAGATGAAGTCCAGCTTGGTGGTGCCGGTGGCCCCGTACTTCAGGCCGGGCTCCAGGAAGGCGGAGCCCTTCGCGCTGTTGTCGGCGGCCTTGCCGAGCAGGTCCGAGACGTTGAAGTGGAACTTCAGCAGCACCAGGAAGGTGAGCAGCAGGGCGCCCGCGATCAGCAGCACCGCCTTGACCATCTGGACCCAGGTGGTGCCCTTCATGCCGCCGACGGTGACGTACACGATCATCAGGACGCCGACCAGGGCGACGATGCCGATCTTGCCGCCGTCGCTGGTGATGCCCAGGAGCAGCGAGACCAGGACGCCGGCGCCGGCCATCTGGGCCAGCAGGTAGAAGATCGAGACGACGATCGTCGAGGTGCCCGCGGCGGTACGGACGGGCCGCTGGCGCAGCCGGTAGGCCAGTACGTCGCCCATCGTGTAGCGGCCGGAGTTGCGCAGTGGTTCGGCGACCAGGAGCAGGGCGACGAGCCAGGCGACGAGGAAGCCGATGGAGTAGAGGAAGCCGTCGTAGCCGAAGAGGGCGATGGCGCCGGCGATGCCGAGGAAGGACGCGGCGGACATGTAGTCGCCGGAGACGGCGAGGCCGTTCTGGAAGCCGGTGAACTGGCGGCCGCCGGCGTAGAAGTCGGCGGCGTCCTTGGTCTGCCGGCCGGCCCAGACCGTGATGACGAGGGTCGCGGCAACGAACACCGCGAACAGGGTGATGATCAGCGGGCGGTGCTCGCTCGCCTCGCCGGCGGCCAGCAGGGTGTGCTGTGCGGGGCTCATGCGCCGCCCTCCATCCGGGACTTGATGGCCTCGGCCCTGGGGTCGAGCTTGGCCGCGGCGTGCCGCGCGTACCACCAGGCGATGAGGAACGTGGTGAGGAACTGGGCGAGGCCCAGGACGAGGGCCACGTTGACGTTGCCGGCCACCTTGGTGCCCATGAAGTCGCCCGCGTAGTTGGAGAGCAGGACGTACAGCAGGTACCAGGCGATGAAGGCGATGGTCAGGGGGAAGGCGAAGGAGCGGTGGGAGCGGCGCAGTTCACCGAACTCCGCGCTCTGCTGCACCTCGGCGAACTCCTCGGTGGAGGGAAGGTGGGCTTGGGATTTCGCAGGGGGCGGTGTCTCGGTAGCCACGGAGTCTCCTCGCGTCACGGACATGCGCTTTCTGACCTCACAGGGACGTGGATCACGTTACAGGGAGTCACTGACTGACTCCCTTGAGTGATCCTGGCGGGGGGCACGATCCTGCTGGGCCCTCCGTCCACGGTCACGGCGCCACGCGCGGAGCGGTTCAAGTCCTCCTGACCCTTTCGGAGATCAGCCCCGGGAGATAGCTTCGCCCTGCACCACCCGTCATGTACCTGCCCGAGCACCACCTGTGTCTCGGGCGGTTTTGTATCCGGATGATGTGGAGATCCCATGGCTCATCTGCGCTCCAGACGCCGGCTCGCGCTCGCCGTGCCGGTCGTTCTGTCGCTGACCGCCTCGCTCGGCTTCCTGCCGACGGCGGCCTCGGCGGCGACCCCCGCGGCCACGGCGGCGCGGGCGGCGGACGGCCCCAACCTCGCCTACGTGGTCAACACCGGCACGGACCGCCACACGATCGAGTCCGTCCAGCAGGCCATCACCCGCAACGGTGGCACCGTCGTGGAGAGTTACGACCGGATCGGCGTGATCGTCGCCCACTCCGCGAACCCCGACTTCGGCCCGCAGATGCGCGCCGTGCGCGGAGTGCAGTCGGCGGGTGCCACGCGGACCGCTCCGCTGACCGCCGCGGGCACGACGGACGAGGGCGCGGCGCAGGTCCTGTCGAAGGCGGAGGCCGCGAAGCTCGCCGAGGATGCGGCGGCCGGTCAGGAGCCCCTTGAGGCCGACCAGTGGGATCTGCGGGCGATAGGCGCCGACAAGGCCGCGACGATCAACCCGGGCAGCAGGAACGTGACCGTCGGCGTGATCGACACCGGCGTCGACGACACCCACCCGGACATCGCCCCGAACTTCTCCGCGTCCCAGTCGGCGAACTGCGTGAGCGGCAAGGCGGACACGACGTACGGCTCCTGGCGGCCGGTGGACGCCGACCACTACCACGGCACGCATGTGGCGGGCGAGATAGCCGCGGCCCGCAACGGCATAGGCGTGGCGGGTGTGGCGCCCGGGGTGAAGGTCGCGAGCATCACCGTGGCCCAGCCGGACGCGAACTCGCTATTCTACCCCGAAAGCGTGGTCTGCGCCTTCGTGTTCGCCGCGGACCACGGCATCGAGATCACCAACAACAGCTACTACGTTGACCCATGGCTGTACAACTGCATGGACGACCCCGATCAACGTGCCATCGTTGACGCGGTCAACAGGGCCCAGCTGTACGCACAGCGCAAGGGCACGCTCAATGTGGCGTCGGCCGGCAACTCCAACCACGACCTCGACGCGGACGCGATCGTGGACACCTCCAGCCCCGACGACTCCACCGCCACGAACCGGACGATCGATCCGCACGAGTGCTTCGACGTGCCGACCCAGCTGCCCGGTGTGGTCACCGTGAGCGCGGTGGGCGTCAAGGGCACCAAGTCGTACTACTCCAGCTACGGCCAGGGCGTCGTCGACGTGGCGGGGCCGGGCGGCGACAAGTACCAGATCCCGGACACGCCGTCGAAGAACGGCCGCATCCTGTCCACGCTGCCGAACAACGAGTACGGCTTCCTCCAGGGCACGTCGATGGCCTCCCCGCATGTGGCCGCCGTGGCCGCGCTGCTGAAGTCGGCTCACCCGCACGCCACCCCCGCCCAACTGCAGGCCCTGCTGAAGGCCCAGGCGGACAACCCCGGCTGCCCGAGCGACCCGTACGACGGGAACGGCGACGGCGTCGTGGACGCGACCTGCGTCGGCGGCAAGCGCGTCAACGGCTTCTACGGCTTCGGTGTCGTCAACGCGCTGCGCGCGGTCCAGTAGGGACCTCCACCCTCCCTCCATGTATTGATTCAGTCAATACTGCATAGTGCAGTCATGACTGACATCAAGTACGCATGGTCCGTCGTGGGCGGCGGTCCCGGCCCTGCCGAGCGGGTCACCACCGTGGTGCGGGAGGGCGCGCTTGCGGCGCGCCTCCCCGTACGGCGGCTGGCGCGCGCGTGCGTCGGCGCGTGTGCGCTGGCCGCCGCCGAGCTGGGGGCGCGGCGGGCGGGGCTCGCCGAGGTGCCGGAGGTCCGGGTGGACGACGGTGCGGTCGCCGCCGCCTTCCACAGTGAGCGGCTGCTGCAGGTCGACGGGCGGGCGCCGGTCGTCTTCGCGCCGCTGTCGCGGTTCTGGCGGACGGCCGACGGCTGGGTGCGCACCCACGCCAACTACCCGCACCACCGGGCCCGGTTGCTCGGCGCGCTCGGCCTGCCGGCCGACGCCTCGGTGGAGGACGTGGCCGCCCGGCTCACCGAACTTCCCGCGCTGGAGGTGGAGGAGACGGTGTGCGGCGCCGGCGGTCTCGCCGTGGCGCTGCGTACCCCGAAACAGTGGGCGGCGCACGAGCAGGCCGCCGAGGTGGCCGCCCGGCCCCTGGTCGAGCGGGAGCGGCTGGAGCCGGTGCACGCGCGCGTGCTCCCCGCGCTCGATGCGGCCACCGCTCCCCTGCTGCCCGCAGCAGGGCTCCGCGTCCTCGACCTGACCCGGGTGCTCGCCGGGCCGGTCGCCACCCGGACGCTGGCCCTGCTCGGCGCGGACGTGCTGCGCGTGGACGCCCCGCACCTGCCCGAACTCACCGACCAGCACGCCGACACGGGCTTCGGGAAGCGGTCGGCGACGCTCGACCTCACCGCCGACCGGAACACCTTCGAGGAGCTGCTGGCCTCGGCGGACGTCGTGGTCACCGGGTACCGGCCGGGCGCCCTGGACCGGTTCGGGCTCTCCCCGCGGGCGCTCGCCGAGCGGCGTCCCGGACTGGTCGTGGCGCAGGTGTCGGCATGGGGCGCGTACGGGCCCTGGGGCGGGCGGCGCGGCTTCGACAGCCTGGTGCAGGTCGCGACCGGCATCGCGGCGACCGAGGGGTCGGCCGGGCAGCCCGGCGCGCTGCCCGCGCAGGCCCTGGACCACGGCACCGGCTATCTGCTGGCGGCCGCCGTACTGCGGGCGGTGACCGAGCAGTCGTACGACGGAGGCAGCCGGCTCGTCCGGCTGGCACTCGCCCGGACCGCACGCTGGCTGACGGACGAAATCCGGCCCGACCGGGCCACGAACGGCTTCACGTACGAGGGACCGGACGCCTGGCTGGCCGAGACGGACAGCCCGCTCGGCCGGCTGCGGCACGCCCTGCCCCCGGTGTCCTTCACGGGCGGCCCCGCCGACTGGGCACGGCCTCCGGTGCCGTGGGGTTCGGACCCGGCCGCATGGAGGTGAGTGCGCGGGCGGCCGGAAACGTACCTATGGGTGGAATGCCGTAGCCCCAGTTGTTTTCCGGGACTTGCCCGGTTCTGTGACGGCTGGCGAAGATCACGGGGTGACCTTGATACGACCGGGTGCCGACGCCGCCGACGCGAACGGACCGGCGCGCCGGTCCGGCACCGGACGGGCCGTCGCCGTCCTGGTCCTGGCGGCCTTGGCCGCCCTGGTCCCGCTGTTGGGCCCGTCCGCCGCGTTGCACGGCACCGGGGAGGCCGCCGCTCCCGGCGTGGGCGGCATCGCGCTGCTGCGCGGGGTGCTGTTCGCCGCCCTGTGCGTCCCGCTGGGCGAGCTGCTCGTGCTGCGGCTCGCCCGGCGCCTGCCCGATGCCCCGGCCGAACGGCCGTGCAGCTGGTCCCGGTTGGCGACGGGCGCGGGGTTCCTGGCCGCGCTGGCCCTCGCCTCGGTCGTCTCCACCGGCAATCTGGTCCCGCACAGTCTCGGCCAGATCGACGTCGGCGGCCTGTACGACTCCCGCGACGGCAGGCTGGCGCTGCTGGAGGTCAACGCCTTCCTGCTGGCGGCACTGTGCGCGCGATCGCGCCGCCCGGCGGCCCAGGTGTGGCCGCTGGCCGCGGTGGTGGTCGCGGAGGCGCTGCGCGCCCACCCCACGACCGAGCACGGTCCGCTGGTCGGCTCGGGTCTGACGCTGGTGCATCTGGCCTGCGCGACGCTGTGGGCGGGCGGCTTGCCGCACGCGCTGCGGACGGTCAGGCTGTGGCGGGGCGACGCGGCCGGGGCCGCGCTGCTGGGGCGCTACGCGCGCGTGGCCGCCGCTTTGCTGGCGGCCCTCACGGCGACGGGCGTGTGCAGTTCGCTGCGGCGCATGCCGGCGGCCACGATCCTGGACCAGCTGACGACGACGGCGTACGGACGCACCCTGCTGGCCAAGGTGATCCTGGTCGCCGTCGTCGCCGTGCTCGCCCTGTGGGCGCGGATCCGGCTGAGCCGGGCGGCCGACCCGCTGACCGCCCAGGTGCCCGCGCGGGCCGAGGTGGTCGCCCTGGGCGCGGTGGTCGTGGTCTCGGGCCTGCTCACGGCGCTGCCGCTACCGATCCGCTGGTCCTAGGGCGACAGGCCCTGGCGGGTCACAGGTCGTTGGTGACGAGCACCTTGAGGGCGGTGCGCTCGTCCATCGCCTTGTAGCCGTCCGGCACGCCCTCGATGCCGACGGTCATGTCGAAGACCGGCGAGGGGTCGATCGTGCCGTCGAGGACGTCGGGCAGCAGGTCGGGGATGTAGGCGCGGACCGGCGCGACACCGCCGCGCAGGGCGATGTTCCGGTCGAACATGACGCCGAGGTCCAGGCCGGTGCCGCTGCCGTGCGGGACACCCACGAAGCCGATCGCGCCGCCGTCGCGGGTGATGTTCACGGCCGTCCGCATGGACTGCTCGGTGCCGACGGCCTCGACGACGGCATGCGCGCCCTGGCCACGGGTGAGGGCGCGGACGGCCTCGACGGCCTCGTCGCCACGCTCGGCGACGACGTCGGTGGCGCCGAAGCGGCGCGCGATGTCGGTGCGGACCTCGTGCCGGCCCAGCGCGATGATCCGCTCGGCGCCCAGCCGCTTGGCGGCCAGCACCGCGCACAGGCCCACCGCGCCGTCGCCGACCACGGCGACCGTGGCGCCCGGGCGGGCGCCCGCGCCGAGGGCGGAGTGGTGACCGGTGCCGAGGACGTCGGAGAGGGTCAGCAGGGCGGACAGCAGGTGGTCGTCGGAGGCCGCCTCCTTGGGCAGCTGGACGAGGGTGCCGTCGGCGAACGGCACGCGCACCGCCTCGCCCTGGCCGCCGTCGTAGCCGACGGAGCCCCAGAATCCGCCGTGCTCGCAGGAGGTCGTCAGGCCCTCGCGGCAGTAGTCGCAGACGCCGTCGGACCACATGAAGGGCGCGACCACCAGGTCACCGCGCCGGACGGTGCTCACCTCGGAGCCGGTCTCCTCGACGACGCCGAGGAACTCGTGCCCGATGCGCTGTCCCGGCTGCCGGGCCGCCTCGCCCCGGTACGCCCACAGGTCGCTGCCGCAGATGCACGCGCGCAGCACCCGCACCACGGCGTCGGTGGGCAGCTGCACCACGGGCTCGGGGACGTTCTCCAC
Source organism: Streptomyces sp. NPDC001410 (assembly GCF_042895235.1). Lineage (NCBI taxonomy): Bacteria > Bacillati > Actinomycetota > Actinomycetes > Kitasatosporales > Streptomycetaceae > Streptomyces > Streptomyces sp. NPDC001410. The sequence goes on along the minus strand of NZ_JBIAWE010000006.1, from coordinate 449,321 downwards.
GCGCATGTCGTACGGGGCGTGGATGGTGGTGGCGCGCATGGCGAGGGTCCTTCTCGTGCGGGTTTCGTGCAGGGCGCTCAGGGGGTGGTCGAGCGCACTTCACGGTACGCCGTGGCCGCGGGGGGCCGGGTGACCAGGGTGCGGGCGGGTCCGCTACACGCCCGCCGCGCCCAGCAGTGTCCCCGCCCCGTACGTCACCGCCATGGCGAGCGCCCCGCCCGCCACGTTCCGCAGCACCGCGCGCCTCGGGTCGGCCGCCCCCAGCCGGGCGCTGCTCCACCCGGTGAGGACGAGCGCGGCCAGCACGCAGACCACGGTGACCGGGAGCCGCCAGGCGGCGGGCGGCAGGACGATCGCGAGGAGCGGCAGCAGAGCGCCCACGGTGAAGGCCAGGAAGCTCGCCCAGGCCGCGTGCCAGGGGTTGGTCAGCTGGTCCGGGTCGATGCCCAGTTCCACGCGCGCGTGTGCCCTCAGCGCGTCCCGTGCGGTGAGCTGCTCGGCGGCTTCGCGGGCCACCTCCTGGGACAGCCCGCGCTCCTGGAGGAGCCCGGTCAGCTCCTCCAGCTCCAGCTCGGGCTGTTCGCTCAGCTCCCGCCGCTCCAGGGCCAGCGCGGCCTTCTCCGAGTCGCGCTGCGTCGACACCGACACGTACTCGCCCGCCGCCATCGACATGGACCCGGCGAGCAGGCCGGCCAGGCCTGCGGTGAGCAGGGCGGCGCGGGAGTCCGTGGCACCGGCCACGCCGACGACGAGTCCGGCGGTGGACACGATGCCGTCGTTCGCGCCGAGGACGGCCGCCCGCAGCCAGTTCAGGCGGGTGCCGAGCGCACCGTCGTGCGCCTCGTCATGGGTTGGTTCCGTCACAGCAGGGAGGATCGCACCCCGGCCGTCACCAGACCCGTACCGACGCTCCTGTCGCGAACACCGGGCTCGTCGCGTCCGCCGGCGGCTCCCGCAGCGGCTCGGCCAGCTCGGCCACCGTCGGGCCGACCTTCGCCGCTATGGGGTCCAGGAGGTCCAGGTCGAAGCCGTAGACGCGGGCCGCGTTGCCGCCGAGCATGGCCGCCAGCTCCGCGCGCGGGACGCCCGGGTAGGCGAACCGCAGGCCCTCGCGGGTGTACGGGTGGGTGCCCTCGTCGTGCGGGTAGTCGCTGCCCCACATGATCTTGTCGATGCCGATGCGGTCGCGCAGCTGCACCTCGTGCGGGCGCATGAAACTGGCGCCGACGAAGCAGTGCTCGTGCCAGACCCGGGACGGCGCCTCGCCCATGCTCGCGGCGAGACCGGCGCCGAACTTGGCCTCGGCGGTGTCGGCCTTCGAGGCGGCCGCGACCAGGCGGCCGTGGTAGTAGTCCAGCATGTCGAGGACTCCGGGGATCCAGCCGGAGCCCTGCTCGGTCAGCACCAGCCGCAGCCCGGGGTGGCGGCGGAAGGCCCCGCCGAAGACCAGGTGCCACAGCGCGCGGTGGGAGAACCAGGTCGTCTCGACCATGAAGACCGCGCGGGCGGCCGGTTCGTCGCCGAGGGGCGGGGAGGCGGAGCCCGCATGGTGGTTGACGGGGACGCCGAGTTCCGAGCAGACGGCCCAGATCGGGTCGTACGTGCGCGAGTACAGCTCGGGCAGGCCGGAGCCCGGCGGGGTGCCGGGCAGCATCAGGCCGCCCTTGAGGCCCGCCGAGGCGGCCCACCTGATCTCCTTGACGGCCTCCTCGACGTCGCCCAGGAGGATCTGGAAGACACCGGCGCGGCGGCCGGGCGCGGCCGCGCAGAAGTCCGCGAGCCAGCGGTTGTGGGCGCGCAGACCGGCCCAGCGCCGCTCGAAGTCCTCGGCGCTCGGGGGCGGGGCCATCAGGGAGCCGGACGGGAAGAACGGCGGGATGGTGTTCGGGAAGATCACCTCCGCGACGATCCCGTCCGCCTCCAGCTCCGCGAGGCGCCGCTCGGAGTTCCAGTTCCGGTCGGCCGAGTCGGCCAGCAGGTCCTCGTACGGGTTGACGTAGGTGGCCGCCCAGACGTCGAAGTCGTCGTGGTGGCGCTTGTCCAGGTACGGCTTGTAGTCCAGGAGATCGGCTCCCGCATGGCAGTCGGCGGAGATCACCGTGTACCGGTCGCTCACTGTGTCACTCCCAGCGTCGGGAAGTCGTGGTCGGTCAGCCAGTGCCGGCCCACCTCGCGCGAGCGCGCCCAGGACGCCTCCACGGCCGCCTGGTCGGCCGGCTGGCCGAGGTCCGCGGGGGTGGGGCCGATGCGCTCGGCGAGCGGTGTCAGCCTGTGCACGTCGAAGCCGAAGACCTCCGCCGCCGCGAGGCCCAGCATCCGGCGTGTCTCGCTCACCGGGATGTCGTGGAAGGTGCGCCGCAGCCACGCGCGCGTGTCGGGCCAGGTGCCCTCGGGATGCGGGAAGTCGCTGCCCCAGAGGATGTTGTCGACGCCGATCTCGTAGCGCTGGGCCAGTTCGCGGCGCTTGGTGTTGGTGGCGCAGACGAAGATCTGCCGGTCGAGGTACTCGTGCGGCGGGCGTTTCAGCTCCTGGAACGGGGAGAGCTTCTTGCCGCCGTGGGCGCCGAGGTAGAGGCGGTCCATGAACCACAGCAGGTTCGGCAGCCACCAGCAGCCCGACTCCGCGACCCCGAACCGCAGTCCGGGGTGGCGTTCGAAGACACCGGACCAGAGCAGGAACCACAGCGGCCGGGCCGGCCACCAGGTCACCTCGCTGACGAAGATCCCCAGATGGTCGCCGTACTCGTGGCGCGGCGCCGATCCGGAGTGCGTCAGCACGGGCATCCCGCACTCGGCGGCCGCCGCCCAGACGGGGTCGTACCGGCGGTCGTGGTACGGCTCCTTGTCGCCCCACAGGGCGGGGATCATCAGAGCGCCGAGTCCGGACTCCCTGGCACGGTCGATCTCGGCGACCACCTTCGCCACCTCGGCCGTGACCGGCAGCAGGGCCACGCCGCAGTGCCGTTCGGGGTTCTCGGACACGAAGTCCGCGAGCCAGCGGTTGTGTGCCCGGGCGCCCGCCATGCCCAGCTCCGGGTCGTGGTCCCCGGAGAGGCCGAGGCCCACGCCGAAGGGCGCGGCGGTCTGGCTGTCCACGGCGTCGGCGTCCGGGAAGACCACCTCCGCGGCCACCCCGTCCCCGTCGAGTTCCTTCAGCCGCTGTGCGGCGTCCCAGCCCCCGCGCAGGCCCTCCTCGTTGTCCTGGAACCACTTGGCCGCGAACGCCTCGTTGCGGATGCCGAGCCGGGTCATCTCCTCGCGGCGCCGTTCGCGGCCCGCGAGGAACTCGTCGAAGTCCCGGTGGAATCGGGACTCCAGGTAGGGCCGGTACTGCTCGGTGGGCAGCCCGGCGTGGCAGTCGGAGGAGATGATCAGGTACGGGTCCTGGCCGGCCACAACAGCCTCCCGGTCAATCGAGTATGAAGCTTTCGAGATACGACGGGTTCGCGCGGTCCAGCATCGAGTGCGCCCGCGCGCGGATCTGGGCGTCGCTGTGCTCGCTCGCCGGCAGCAGCCAGAAGCGGTCGGCGCGGATGCCGTCCAGGACCAGCTCGGCGACCTCCTCGACGGGCGTGAAGCGGACCTCCCGGCCGGCCGCGCGCATCGCCGACTCCCACTGGTCGAGGCTGCGGTACGGGGTCTTCCTGGGGCGCTGTTTGGCGTAGCGGGCGGGCCGGTTGCGGTGCGACTCCCACAGGCCGGTGCGCAGCATGTGCGGCCCGGGGAAGAGCACGGAGGCGCCCACGCGCGCGTGCTCGGCCTTGAGGTGGGCGTACAGGGACTCGGCCATGGTGACGACAGCCGCCTTGGTGACCGCGTACACGGAGGCGGTCGGCAGGGGCGCGATGCCGCCGTCGCCGGAGGACGTGTTGACGACATGACCATGTTGACCGGACTTGATCATCCGTGGCACGAACGCCTGGATGCCGTGGAAGACCCCCCACACATTGACGGCGAAGGCCCACTGCCAGTCGTTCGGCTCGTGCTCCCACATGCGCCCCTCGGCGCCCGAGCCGACCCCCGCGTTGTTGCACAGGACGTGTACGGCCCCGTAGGTCTCGTACGCCGACTCGGCCAGCTCCAGGACCTGTTCGCGCACGCCGACGTCGACCACGCGCGCGTGCACGTCGGCGCCCTCCGCGCGCAGGTCGGCGGCGGCCTTGTCCAGCGCCGTCTCCTCGACGTCGGCGAGGACGACCTTCAGGCCCTCGGCCGCGAACCGCCGCGCCATCGCCAGCCCGATCCCGCTCGCCGCCCCGGTGACGACGGCGACCTGTCCCGCTCGCAGGTCCATCACCGACTCCCTTCCGGCGGCCCGTCATGGACCTGGAGCGGGTCGTCGTAGCGCTGGTGGACGTACGGCAACAGGGCCTGCGCGTCGACCCGTTCGGCCACCCGGCCGCTCTGGTCGCCGGTCTTCTCGCCGACGGTGATCTCCCGCAGGCGCAGCACCGGGAGGTCGGCGACGGGGTCGTACCCGGACTCGCGCAGCACGACGTCCCCGGTGACGCGTTCCAGCCGGCGCACCTTCTCGTGCCGTACGCAGTGCACCAGCACGGGGTCCCCGTCGAAGCCCGAACCGTCCACGGCAGGAAGGAACTTGAAGTAGAAGTCGGTCTTGCGCGAGGGCTCCGGGAGGGGCAGCTCACCGCTCACCGCACCGCGCACCTCCACGAAGGCGATGCCGTGCCGGGCCAGTGCCGCCCGTACGACGAGGCCGTCGCGCTCGACGGTCACCTCGCCGAGCTTCTTGGGCTCCCCGAAGACCTCACGGCCGCCGGTGAGGGCGCGTTCATGGGTCATCGGCATCACCAGCGGGTACCAGCCCTCGACCTCGCCGTGCGCGGCCGCGACCGCGAAGGAGCCCGCGCCGAGCGGGTATCCGGGCAGGTCGACCTTGCTGATGTTCACCCGGACGAGCGGGCTGCCGGTGGGTTTCAGGGGTGGTGGCAGCACAGCCGCGACCGAGTCCGGGTCGGTCTCCCAGACGGCCACCACTCCGGTGGACCAGATGTCGGGGAGCCGCGCGCTCGCGGTGCGCGTGGCGGCGATCTCTGCCTCGGTCCGTGCTCCGTACCGTACGCGTGCCATACGCCGTGCCGCCCTTCTTCTGACGGTCCGTCATCTGTAACACAGTTACAGCAGTCGGGACGCGGGGTAAATACGCGTGCACGGACCGGAGTTGGAGGGATCATGGCGAGAGGGACGCTCAGCCGGGAGGAGGTCCTTCAGGCCGCCGCCGGGCTGGTGCGGCAGCACGGCCCGGACGCGCTCACGATGCGCAAGCTGGCAGCCGAGCTGGGCACCGCCGTCACCTCGATCTACTGGCACGTCGGGGGCCGCGAGGCCCTGCTGGAGGCGCTGGTGGAGCGGACCGTGGCCGGTCTCGGTGAGATCCGGCCCGTCGGGCGTACGCCCGAGCAGCGGGTCGTCTCCGTGGCGCGCGCCCTGCGCCGGCAGCTGCGCGACCATCCGCATCTGGTGGCCCTGGTGCACGAGCGCGGGCTGACCGAGCGGATGTTCCTGCCCGCCCAGCAGGCCCTGGTCCGCGAGGCGCACGCGGCGGGGCTGCGCGGCGCCCGGGCCGCCGGGTTCGTGCGGGCGGTGCAGTTCCAGGTCGTCGGTCATGTGCTGGTCGAGCGCAACCGTGAGCGTGCCCCGGTGCAGCGGCCCGGCGAGCAGGAGCTGTGGAGCGCCGAGGCCTCCGGTGACGACCCCGCCCTGGCCCGTGCGCTGGCCCGTCCCGTGGACACGGAGCGGCTGTTCGTCACCGCCGTACGGGCGCTGGTGGGGGCGCTGCTCGCACCGCGCGGAAAATAACTGGCGCCCGAACTCCCGCTCCCCCTACTGTTCCTGATCGCGGAGGCGGCTCCGCAAGCGTGCTTCCTTCTCTCCCTTTCCTGGAATCTGCAGCGCGCTCACTCTCCGCCTCCGCCTCGACCACTTTCTTTCGGCCTTCTGCCGCCTTCCTTCCGTCGGGGGAATCCGCTTGTCCGAACTGTCGTCCGTGCTGCTCCGCCGCCTCCGTACCGTCTACGTCGACCAGGCCGGACCACGCCCGGGCGATCCGTCGACGGCCGAAGGACTCGTCGCCCTGGAGGGCGAACTGCTCGACCGGGGATTCGCACCGACGGCGCAGCTGCGCGCGGCCCTGGCCTGGCTGGGACCCGCAGGGCTCGGGAACGCGGGCCGGCAGCTGATCGGGCACGTCGACGCCGAACTGGGCGCCGACCGCACCCACATGCCGCTGTTCCGCAGCTTCCCGGTCTCCGTCCCCGACGACACGTTCCAGCTGTACGTCGACCGGGTCTTCACGCTGCTGCTGCAGTGGCCCGCGCAGCCCTGCGTGCTGTGCGGCACGGTGGGCAGCGTGCACCCGGTGGCGCCGTGCGCGCACCTCGTGTGCCGCGCCTGCTGGGACGGCGCGGACTACACGGGCTGCCCGCTGTGCCGCCGCCGGATCGACCCCGCCGATCCCTTCCTGGTGCCGGTCGAGCCGCGCCGCCCGCGCGATGTGTCGGCCGGTCCGCTGAAGCTGCTCGCGCTCGGCACGGACCGCGCGGCGGACACGGTGCACGCCCTGCGGACGCTGCTGGCCCGCCGCACTCCCCTGCCGCCGCAGGACCGCGCCGACCTGAGGGTGCTGCTGCGGCACGCCCCTGCGGACCTCGGCTGGCTGTCCGAGGAGATCCCGGTCCGCGAGACCAAGGCGTTCGTCCTGGGCACGCTGCTGACCGACCGGCACACGCGCGTGGCCGTCACCGAGCTGCTCGCCGCGTATCTGACCACCGCGACCGACGTCCTGCGCCTGCTGTGCGTGTGGTCGGGCGGCGAGGGGGATCTGCTGGAGCCGCCGCGGCTGCGCTCGCTGCCCCGCGCGCTGCGCGGCCGGCTGCTCGCCGTGCTCGACGCTCTGGCGGTGCCGTCGCTCGTGGAGGACGTGCTGCGGCACCCGGGCCCGTGGAAGCGGGCCGCCGAGATCCTGCACCCCTTCGAGCGGCACACCCGCCACCCGCGGGCCGCCCTCGCCTTCGCCGTGCTGCGCGGTACCGACACCGCCGGCACCGCCCTGGGCGCGGCCCTGCTGCGTACGGCCGCCGAGCATCCGGGGGCCGTACGGGTCGCGGGCGACCGCATCCGGGCGGCCACCTGGGGCGCGCGGGTGGAGCAGGCGCTGCACGAGCGGGACGCACAGGCCGCCCTGGCCCTCCTCGCGCAGCGACCCGGCGAGCTGCTGCGCCGTCTCGACCACCTGCTGCGGCTGCGCGAACTCGACACGCTGCCCGAGGAGTTCGCCGAGGTACTGCGCCGCGTCCTGCCCAAGGCGGGCCCCGGGCCGCTGCTCGCCGCGCTGGGCCGGATGCGGATCCGTCATCTGCCCGGCGAGCGGCGGGTGTTCTTCCCGCGCGGGCAGGTGACGCACGCGTTCACGGTCGACGACACCCGGGCGCCGCTCGCCGAGGCGGTCACCACGCGCGCGTGCGCGCTGCTGGAGGCCGAGGCGCTGCGCCGCCTGGCCGAACGGCCCCGGTTCGACCTGGCGGTGCTCGACTCGGCACTCGCCGGGCTCGCGGTGCCCGCCGCCGAGCGGACCGCCGCCAAGGCGCTGGTGTCGGTGCCGCGCGGCAGCACCCAGCCGCTGCCCGAGGGCGCGGTGCTGCGGCTCTTCCTGCACTGGATGCAGCCCGTGAAGACACGCGTGGACCTGGACCTGTCGGTGGCCCTGTACGACGAGGACTGGGCGTTCGCGGGCCTGTGCGACTACACGAACCTGGTGTACGGCGAGCGGTGGGCCGTCCACTCCGGTGACCTGACGTCGGCACCCGCACCGGACGGCGCGACCGAGTACGTCGACCTGGACCTCGCGGCACTCGGCGAGCTGGGGGTGCGGTACGCGGTGCCGGTCGTCTTCAGCTTCAACAACATCCCGTTCGAGGAGCTGCTCGACGCGTTCGCGGGCTTCATGGCGCTGCCGTCGGCGGCCGAGGAGGCGCGCGGCGCCGGGTACCACCCGCGCACGGTGCGCCAGCGCTACGACCTGGTCGGCGACTCGCGCATCCATGTGCCGATGCTGGTCGACCTGCGCCACCGCACGTTCCTGTGGACGGACCTGCATCTGCCGTCGGACGACGGCTTCCACGACGTGTACCGGCACGGCGAGGACCTGGGCCGCGTCGGCCGGGACCTGTTCCAGTACTTCGCGTCCGGCCGTACGACGCTGTGGGACCTCGCGGTGTGGCACGCGGCGGCGCGCGGTGACGAGGTGCTGGTCGTCCGGCGCGCACCCGACCGGCTCGCCGTCGACGAGCTGTGGCACTACCGGCGCCACGCAGGGGAACCGGACACCGCCTTCGCCGCCCGGGTGCGCGCCCTGGAGCCGCCGGAGCGGCGGGAGCCCGCGACGGACGCGGCGGACGCCGACACGCGTGCGGGTGAAGCGGCCGCGAAGAAGCACGTGTTGCTCGCGCTGGTGCACGGCGGGGTGGCGCCGGAGGGCGCGACCGGCGCGGTGTACCGGCTGCTGCCCGGCCCGGCCGACGGCTGCGGTCTGGAGCCGCTGGCGGCCGGGGATCTGGTGGCCGCGCTGGGCTGACGCCGGCCGGCCGCCCCGAACTGTCCCGCGGGTCCCCCGCCTTGCGGGCACGCACGCGCGTGCGGCGGCCGAGCGGGAGGGCGAGCGCGAGGGGGCGGGTTCGGCCCCTGCGGGACAGCGCTGTCAGTCGTGGCCCGTATCCTCAATGACCATGCTCGAAGACCGTGCGACCGCAGTGTCCTCCCCCACCCAGTGGCCGGCCGCGTATCCGAAGGGATACGCGGTCGTTGACGTGGAGACCACCGGCCTGGCCCGGGACGACCGGATCATCTCCGCCGCCGTCTACCGGCTGGACGAGCGCGGCGAGGTCGAGGACCACTGGTACACCCTGGTCAACCCGGAGCGCGATCCGGGCCCCGTGTGGATACACGGCCTGACGAGCGAGGTGCTCGAAGGGGCGCCGCTGTTCGCGGACGTCGCCGAGGAGTTCGCCGCCCGGCTGGACGGCCGGGTGCTGGTCGCGCACAACGCGGTCTTCGACTGGCAGATGATCGCGCGCGAGTACGCGCGCGCGGAGCGCGAGGCTCCGGTGCGGCAGCGGCTGTGCACCATCGCGCTGTCCAAGGAGCTGGGGCTGCCGCTGCCCAACTTCAAGCTGGAGTCGCTGGCGGCGCACTTCGGTGTCGTACAGCAGCGGGCGCACCACGCGCTGGACGACGCGCGCGTGCTCGCCGAGGCGTTCCGGCCCAGTCTGCGGGCCGCGGCAACGGGCGGCGTACGGCTGCCGCTGCTGGAGTGCCGGCCGCTGACGGAGTGGTCGGACACGCCCCGGATCGGCCGGCAGGCGAGCGGGGGCTACGGCGGCTACCGGCCGTCCAGCTGGCGCCCGTCCCGGAAGCGGCCCGCCTGCCCCTACCCCAACCCGGGCCGGTACGAAGACGGCAAACGCCTCAAACAGGGCATGCGGGTGGCGTTCTCCGGGGACACCTCCACCGAGCGGGAGCTGTTGGAGGACCGGGCGACCGAGGCCGGGCTGCATGTGGCGACGAGCGTGTCCCGGCTGACCAGCCTGCTGGTCACCAACGACCCCGACTCGGGCACCTCGAAGGTGGTCAAGGCGCGGCAGTTCGGCACGCCGATCGTGGACGAGGCCGCGTTCGGGCAGCTGCTGAGGGACGTCGATCCCGCCGACGGGTGAGCGGGCGCGGGACCGTACGGATGGGTGATTCACCGCGACTCGCCCGGCGTCCGCCACCTCGCGGCGAGGGCGACGGCTCACCCTGTGGCGCATGGCGAATTGCGAAGTTTGCGGCAATGACTACGGGATGACCTTCGAGGTCCACGCACAGGGCGCTGTGCACGTGTTCGACTGCTTCTCCTGTGCGATCCACCGCATGGCCCCGGTCTGCGAGCACTGCAAGGTCTCGATCATCGGCCAGGGCGTCGAGGCGGACGGCAGCTTCTACTGCGGCGCCCACTGCGCCCGTGCCGAGGGGAAGGTGGGGATCGTCGACCGCGTGTGACCCGGCACCCGCGCGCTCGCACCCCACGACCGAGTTGTACCGTCGTGGGGTGCACCGCTACCGCTTCCTGCTGACCCGCCAGTGGGTGATCCTCACCCTCGTGGCGATCGCGCTGATCCCGACGATGATCAGGCTCGGCTTCTGGCAGCAGCACCGGTACGAGGAACGCACCGCCCGCAACGACCTGGTCTCCCAGGCGCTGCACGCCGAGCCGGTCCCCGTGGAGCGGCTCACCTCCCCCGGGCACACCGTGACCCGCGCCGAGAAGTACCGCACGGTCACCGCGACCGGCACCTTCGACCCCTCCCGCGAGGTCGTGGTCCGCCGCCGGACCAACTCCGACGACGAGGTCGGCTTCCACGTCCTGACCCCGTTCGTCCTGACGGACGGCAAGGTGCTGCTGGTCAACCGCGGCTGGATCCCCGCGAACGGCGTGCAGACCGCCTTCCCCAAGATCCCGGCGCCGCCGGCTGGCCGGACCACCATCACCGGGCGCCTCAAGGCGGACGAGACCACCGCGGCGAGCGGCATCAAGAACGTCAAGGGCCTGCCGGACCGGCAGATCATGCTGATCGACAGCGCCGAGGAGGCGCGGCGGCTCGGCGCGAAGGTGCTCGGCGGCTACGTCGAGCAGACGGCGCCCGAGCCCAAGGGCGGCTCCCCGGAGCAGATCTCCGACCCGGGCAGCGAGGACGCCCCACTGAACTACGCGTACATGATCCAGTGGTGGCTGTTCGCCGCGGGTGTCCCGGTGGGCTGGTGGTTCCTGGTCCGGCGCGAGATCCGCGACCGCGAGGAGGCCGCGGCCCAGGAGACGCCCGAGGAGACGGAACCGGCCGCCGTGTGATCCCCGGCGCCCCGGGGAGACGTCACTCCCCCGGCGCACCTCCGGATTGGCCCTGGGGACCTTCGGGAACCCGCATCCCGTGAACGCGCGCATCGAGGACTACGCCCTCATCGGCGACGAGCAGGCCGCGGCGCTGGTCGGCAGGGACGGTTCGATCGACTGGCTGTGCCTGCCCCGCTTCGACTCCGGCGCCTGTTTCGCCCGGCTGCTGGGCGACGAGGACAACGGCCACTGGCGGATCGCACCGAAGGACGCGGGCACCTGCACCCGCCGCGCCTACCGGCCCGACACCCTCGTCCTCGACACCGAGTGGGACACCCCCGAGGGCACGGTGCGCGTCACCGACCTGATGCCGCAGCGCGACCGCGCCCCCGACGTCGTACGCATCGTGGAGGGCGTCAGCGGGCGCGTCACCGTGCGCAGCACGATCCGCCTGCGCTTCGACTACGGCTCGATCGTGCCGTGGGTGCGCCGCGTGGACGGCCATCGGGTGGCCGTCGCCGGCCCGGACTCTGTGTGGCTGCGCGCCGAACCGCACGTGCACACCTGGGGCGAGCAGATGGCGACGCACTCGGAGTTCACCGTCACCGAGGGCGAGCGGGTCGCCTTCGTGCTGACCTGGCACCCCTCGCACGAGCCGCGCCCGGCGCTCGTCGATCCGTACGAAGCGCTGAGCATCAGCGTGCGGGACTGGCGGCGCTGGACGGCCCGCTGCCGCTACGACGGGCCGCACCGGGACGCCGTCGTACGGTCCCTGATCACGCTCAAGGCCCTGACCTACGCCCCGACGGGCGGGATCGTCGCCGCGGCCACCACCTCGCTGCCCGAGGAGCTGGGCGGTGTGCGCAACTGGGACTACCGCTACTGCTGGCTGCGCGACTCCACCCTCACCCTCGGCGCCCTGCTCTCCGCGGGCTATCACCGGGAGGCCGAGGCCTGGCGCGACTGGCTGCTGCGCGCGGTCGCGGGCGACCCGGCGGACCTGCAGATCATGTACGGCCTGGCGGGCGAGCGACGGCTGACGGAGTGGGAGGCGCACTGGCTGTCCGGGTTCGCCGAGTCCGCACCCGTACGCATCGGCAACGAAGCCGTCGAGCAGCTCCAGCTGGACGTGTACGGCGAGGTCATGGACTCGCTGTACCTGGCCCGCGAGACGGGCCTGAGCACCGTGCCGCACATGTGGTCGCTGCAGTGCGCACTGATGACGTTCCTGGAGTCGGCATGGCGGCAGCCCGACGAGGGCCTGTGGGAGGTGCGCGGCGGCCGACGGCAGTTCGTGCACTCGAAGGTGATGGTGTGGGTGGCCGCCGACCGCGCCGTACGGACGCTGGAGAAGTATCCGCACCTGAGCGGCGATCCGGACGGCTGGCGGGCGATGCGCGACGCGGTGCACCGGGAGGTGTGCGAGCAGGGCTTCGACCGCCGGCGGGGCACCTTCACCCAGTACTACGGCTCGCGCGAGCTGGACGCTGCGCTGCTGCTGATCCCGCGGGTCGGTTTCCTGCCCCCCGACGACCCACGTGTGATCGGCACGGTCGACGCGATCCGCGAGGACCTGGGCCACGGCGGCTTCGTGCGCCGTTACGACACGGACGCCGTCGGCGTCGACGGGATGCCGGGCGGCGAGGGCGCCTTCCTCGCCTGCTCGTTCTGGCTCGCCGACGCCCTGCACATGACGGGCCGCACGGACGAGGCCCGGGAGCTGTTCGAGCAGCTGGTCGGCCTCGCCAACGACGTGGGGCTGCTGGCGGAGGAGTACGACCCGGAGCTGGGCTGCCAGGTGGGCAACTACCCGCAGGCGTTCAGCCACATCGCGCTGGTGAACACCGCCCTCACGCTGTTCGGGGACGGAGGGGACCGCAGCACCGGGCACGGGGCAGGATAGGGGCCATGGATCTTGGACTGAAGGACCGGGTGTACATCGTCACCGGCGCCACGCGTGGGCTGGGCAACGCCGCCGCGCGGGAGCTGGTCGCCGACGGGGCGAAGGTGGTCATCACCGGCCGTGACGAGAAGCGGGTGGCCGATGCGGCCGCCGAGCTGGGCGAGAACGCGGTCGGCGTGGCCGTCGACAACTCCGACGCGGGGGCGCCCGAGCGGCTGATCGCGGCCGCCCGGGAGCACTTCGGCGGCTTCCACGGCGTCCTGGTGAGCGTCGGCGGGCCGCCGCCCGGGTTCGTCGCGGACAACACGGACGAGCAGTGGCGGAACGCGTTCGAGTCGGTGTTCCTCGGCGCGGTCCGGTTCGCCCGCGCGGCGGCGGCCGAGCTGGAGCCGGGCGGGGTCATCGGGTTCGTGCTGTCCGGGTCGGTGCACGAGCCGATTCCCGCGCTGACGATCTCCAACGGGCTGCGGCCCGGCCTCGCCGGGTTCGCCAAGTCCATCGCGGACGAGTTGGGGCCGCGGGGCATCCGGGTCGTGGGGTTGCTGCCGGCGCGCATCGACACGGATCGCGTGCGCGAACTGGACGGGCTGTCCGCCGATCCTGAGGCCACCCGGGCGGCGAACGAGGCCCGGATTCCGTTGCGGCGGTACGGGGCGCCTGAGGAGTTCGGGCGGGTGTCAGCGTTCCTGCTGTCTCCGGCGGCTTCCTATCTGACGGGGATCATGGTGCCGGTGGACGGGGGCATGAGGCACGGGTTCTGAGGGTTCGCGGTATCAAGTCACCCTCTCTGCACGGTGCTTCACCGCCCTCAGTTGTACCTCCGCCGGAAGTGACGCCAGCCCCGCCGACTCGCGTGCGTGCGTCAGCGCCTGGGCCGTGAAGTCGATCAGTGCTGTTCCAGGGTCGACGTCCGGTTCCAATTGGAGCCACACGCGCACCGCGGGCGTCGTACGGCGGCCCGTCAGCAGGGTTTCGGTGTGGGTCACGCCCTGTTGGTGGGCCGCGTCCGCGGCCAGGGCCGACTCCATGGCCCTGCCGCGGAGCAGGGCGCCCTCGCCGTCGCCGGTGTCGACCAGGACCTCGGTCAGACGGCGTCGGCGCAGGATCGCGGTGAGCCACCACAGGGCGAGCAGCACGAGGACGGCCAGGGCGGCGATGACCGTCGGCCACCACCAGCCGGCCTGCCGCCAGCGGGTGCGCTCGGCGTTGCTGAGCAGGACGTCGTGCGGGCCGGTGTGCAGCCACCAGTGCGGTGGCGGCGCGCCCAGGCCCACGGCCAGCACCGCGCCGCCCAGGACGAGCAGCAGCAGGCCCACGAGTCCGAGCAGGACGCGGTTGACGGTGCCCCTGCGCATCCGCCTCACCCCTTCGGTCCGGGACGTCGGACGTGCACCGACAGCGCGGGCGGGCGGGACAGACCGAGTCCCCGGACCGCTTCGGTGAGTACGGCGTCCAGGTCGGCCTGTACCTCGTCCAGACCGCGGAAGTGCGAGACCACGCGGACATCGGCCCGCTTCCGCCGCATCCGCACCCGTACCGCTCGGACGCCCGAGACCTCCATGGCCCGGTCGCGCAGCACCTGGGCGGCCGCCTCGCGCCTCAGTCCGGCGCGGACGTCGGAGTGCGGGCGCCGCATGGGCAGCAGGTCCCGCAGGCCGGGCGTGAGGGCGAGCACGATCAGCCAGAGGCCGAGGGCGGCGGTGACCCCCGCTCCGGCCAGCACCCAGGCGTTGTCCAGGGGCCGCTCGGCGAGTTGCCGGGCCAGGGCCCCGCGCCAGTGCATCGCCGGACGGTGGGCGCGGACCGCGGCGATGTCGTACAGGAAGACGGCCGCGCCGGCCAGGAGGCACAGGGCGACGATGCCCGCCGGGACGCGGCGGGCCGACCAGAAGCGGCCGCTGCCTTCGGGGAGCAGGGCCGGTGGGGCGTCGGGGGTCTTGTCGATGTCGAGGACGGGCAGTCGATGGGTGGGACTCTCGGGTGGCCGGGGCTCGCTCATGGCGTCCTCCCGTGGGGTGCGCCGGGTGCCGGTGTCCGGTGCAGCCGCTCGACCTGGACGGCGACCTCCGGCACCTCCATGCTCACCAACGCGCCTACCCGCTCCACGACTTGGCGACGCACGGCGGCACAGCGGGCGCCGATGTCGCAGGGGTAGCCGAGTTCGAGGACGACACGGACGCGGGCCGTGTCGTGGTGGACGACGACGGTGGCGTGCGGGGGTGCGACGCCCTCGGGCAGCGGGGCGAGCGCCTCGCGTGCGGCCTGGGCGGCGATCTTCGCGACGACCCGGTCGGCGATCCGGGTGGCACCCCGCTCGCCGGGCGGCGCGAGGTCCAGGGGCCCGCGCACCGTGCCCGTCTCCGCGCTCACGGCGGTCACCGCCCGCGGTCGCGCCGGTGGCCGCGGGTGCGGAAGAAGTCACCGGGCTCCAGGTCACCCTCCAGGAACCGGCCGGCGATGAACCCGACGGCGCCCAGCGCCGCCACCAGCAGGAAGGCCCCGAACCCGCCGAAGTACCCGGCGAACCCCAGCGCCATTCCGGCGATCATGCCGACCACGGCCATGCTCATGCAGCACTCCTCAGCTCGTCAGGTGTGCGGGGCCCGGTGCCTCACTGGATCCGGGGCGGCGCGGGCTCCTCTTCCTCTTCCTCGGGGAGCTTGACGTCGCTCACCGCGATGTTGACCTCGACGACCTCGAGTCCGGTCATCCGTTCCACGGAGGCGATCACGTTCTCCCGTACCGCGCGGGAGACATCGATGATGGACACGCCGTAGTCCACGACGATCTCCAGGTCGAGCGCCGTCTGCACCTCGCCGACCTCGGCCTTCACCCCCCGGGTCACCGACTTCGTACCGCCCGGCACCCGGTCGCGCACGGCGCCGAAGGTGCGGGCCAGGCCGCTGCCCATGGCATGGACGCCGAGCACCTCCCGGGCGGCCAGTCCGGCGATCTTCTCCACGACACCGTCGGCGATGGTGGTGCGTCCCCGGGTCGCCGGGTCCCCACCGCCGCGCCTGGTGGCCTTACGGGTCGACACCTGCGGCTCGCTGTCACCTTCTGGGGTCGTCGTCATCTCGGTCATCGCCGTACGTCCCTTTCGGTCGTCGTCCTGTGACCACCGTAAGCAAGGATGCTCGGTTGTGCGCCGGGAATGCGGCAGGCTGGAGGAATGACGGCGGACCGGTGGGCGCAGGAAGTGAGGCATCAGCTGGGGCTTGGCCGGCTGCTGCCGCTCGGCGGCCCGCGCGACGGGGCGTGGATCGCCGAGGGGGCGGCCGCGGCGGTGCTGGCGCGCGCGGCGGCGACGGAGGTACCGGACGTGCGCCTCGGCACGCTGCGGATCACGCTCGCCGATCCGGAGGACGTCCACGAACCCGTCGTACCGGCTCCGCCGAGCGCCCTCTTCCCGGGTGCGCTCCGGGTGACGGCGGACTTCGCGGCCACCGCCGCCGAGCCCCTGCCGACGACGGCGTCCCGCCTGCGGCTGACGCTGGCGACAGCCGCGACGGACCGTCTGGGCCTCACGGTCACGGAGGTCGACCTGCGGGTGACGGACCTGCTCGAAGCAGCGGACGGGCAGGGGGACGCGGTAGCCGCACCGCAGCCGCCACCTGCCCGCGAGACCACGAACCCCGACGAGTCCCTCGCGACGGCAGCCGCGCTGTCCGTCCCCGGGGTGACCCGTCTGACGGGCTCACTCGCGGGCTTGGGCCGGGCGGTGCACGTCGAACAGCGCACCGACGGAACCACCCTGCCCCACCGGCACGTACGCGTGGAACTGGCGACCGGCACGGACCACCGGGCCGTGGACGTGGCCCGGCAGGTACGTATGGCGGTACGGGACGCGCTGGACGATCACCCGACCGTGGCGGTGCTGGTCACGGCAGTCGGCTGACCGCCGCCCCGGCTCATTCGCCGACGCCGGCCAGGTCCCGCAGCCGCCGCCCCTGGGCAGCCCGCTCAGCCGCACGCTGCTCGTCGTACGTACGACCGGCAGCACCGCGCAGCAACGCCTTGGTCTCCACCACGGCATCCCGCGGCGCAGCCATCATCGCCGCGGCCAAGTCCCCCACCGCACCGTCCAGTTCGACGGCGGGCACGGCAAGGTTGGCCAGCCCCGACGCCACCGCTTCCTGCGCCCCGACGAACCGCCCGGTCACGCAGATCTCCAGCGCACGGGCGTACCCGACCAGGCCGACCAGCGGATGCGTGCCGGTCAGGTCGGGAACGATGCCGAGGGCGGTCTCGCGCATGGCGAACTGCACGTCGTCCGCGACGACCCGCAGGTCGCAGGCGAGCGCGAGCTGGAACCCGGCACCGATGGCATGCCCCTGGACAGCGGCGATGGACACGATGTCGTTCCGCCGCCACCAGGTGAACGCCTCCTGGAATTCGGCGATGGACGCGTCGAGCCCGGCGTCGTCACGGCGCGCGAGATCGGTGAAGGTCGGCTCGCCCGGGATCCCCTCCGGAGTGAACATCTGACGGTCCAGTCCGGCGGAGAAGGACTTGCCCTCGCCGCGCAGCACCACGACACGGACGGAGCCCGGCAGCAGCCGACCGGCCTCGGTGAGCGCCCGCCACAGGGCGGGGCTCTGCGCGTTGCGCTTGGCCGGATTGGTCAGCGTCACCGTGGCGAGCGCGTCGTCGACGGTGAGCCGTACGCCGTCCTTGTCGAGTACAGGAGCGAGGTCCTGGTCGGGCGAAGCCATGGGGCGCCTCCGATGGGTGCGGTCATCACGCATTGCCGTACTGGCATGCTAAGTGACTGCACAGTAACCACCCGGCCGATCAGGCAACCGACCGGGTGGCCACCGTCGAAGGCGATGGGCCGCCCGGAGTCAGGACGATGCGGCCTTCTTGCCCCGGGTCGCTCCGCCACGCCCACGGAGCGTGACGCCCGACTCGCTGAGCATCCGGTGTACGAAGCCATACGAGCGGCCGGTCTCCTCGGCCAGCGCCCGGATGCTCGCACCGGAGTCGTACTTCTTCTTCAGGTCTGCCGCGAGCTTGTCGCGCGCGGCGCCGGTCACCCGGCTGCCCTTCTTCAGAGTCTCGGCCACCCGTGCCTCCTCATGGGAAGTGCGCTCTGGTCTCCTCATGATCACCCCTCCACGGCGTGATGGCCACCCATTCGGCAAGGTCCGTGAGACATCGTTGTGACGACAGGAGCACATCCCCACATGCGGAATCCACGATTCCACAGTGGAGCGCCCATGAGGCCGAACGGGTGGATTCGCGAAGTGCCAGGTCAGGGACGCGAAGCGGCCGATCCCTTGGTGGCAAGGGGATCGGCCGCGAAATCGATGTACGACACACCTCGATACGAGGAGATCTCACACAGATGATGGATCACGGCTCGGCCGAATGATCCATACGCAGTGGATCAGTCTTTCGATCAAGCCAGGGCGACGAGATCGGCGTAGTCGGCGCCCCACAGGTCCTCGACGCCGTCGGGCAGCAGGATGATCCGCTCGGGCTGGAGCGCCTCGACGGCGCCCTCGTCGTGGGTGACGAGGACGACCGCGCCCTTGTACGTGCGCAGGGCGCCGAGGATCTCCTCGCGGCTCGCGGGGTCGAGGTTGTTGGTCGGCTCGTCCAGGAGCAGGACGTTCGCGGAGGACACGACCAGGGTGGCGAGGGCGAGACGGGTCTTCTCACCGCCGGAGAGAACACCGGCGGGCTTGTCGACGTCGTCGCCGGAGAACAGGAACGAGCCCAGCACCTTGCGGACCTCCACGAGGTCCATGTCGGGGGCGGCCGAGCGCATGTTCTCCAGGACCGTGCGGTCGGCGTCCAGGGTCTCGTGCTCCTGGGCGTAGTAGCCGAGCTTGAGGCCGTGGCCGGGGCGGACCTCGCCGGTGTCGGGCTGCTCCACCCCGCCGAGCAGACGCAGCAGGGTGGTCTTGCCGGCGCCGTTGAGGCCGAGGATCACGACGCGCGAGCCCTTGTCGATGGCCAGGTCGACGTCGGTGAAGATCTCCAGGGAGCCGTACGACTTCGACAGCCCCTCGGCCATCAGCGGGGTCTTGCCGCAGGGCGCGGGCTCGGGGAAGCGGAGCTTGGCGACCTTGTCGGACTGGCGGACCGCCTCCAGGCCGGACAGCAACTTGTCCGCGCGGCGGGCCATGTTCTGCGCGGCGACCGTCTTGGTGGCCTTGGCGCGCATCTTGTCGGCCTGCGCGTTGAGGGCGGCGGCCTTCTTCTCGGCGTTGGCGCGCTCGCGCTTGCGGCGCTTCTCGTCGGCCTCGCGCTGCTGCTGGTAGAGCTTCCAGCCCATGTTGTAGACGTCGATCTGGGAGCGGTTGGCGTCCAGGTAGAACACCTTGTTGACGACCGTCTCGACCAGGTCGACGTCGTGCGAGATGACGATGAAGCCGCCGCGGTAGGTCTTCAGGTAGTCGCGCAGCCAGATGATCGAGTCGGCGTCGAGGTGGTTGGTGGGCTCGTCGAGCAGCAGCGTGTCGGCGTCGGAGAAGAGGATCCGGGCCAGCTCGACACGGCGGCGCTGACCGCCGGAGAGCGTGTGCAGGGGCTGGCCGAGCACACGGTCGGGCAGGTTGAGCGCGGCGGCGATGGTGGCGGCCTCGGCCTCGGCGGCGTACCCGCCCTTGGTGAGGAACTCGGTCTCCTGGCGCTCGTACTGCTTGAGGGCCTTCTCGCGGGTCGCACCCTGGCCGCCCGCGATCCGCTGCTCGTTCTCACGCATCTTGCGGATCAGTACGTCGAGGCCGCGCGCGGAGAGGATGCGGTCACTGGCGAGGACGTCGAGGTCGCCGGTGCGGGGGTCCTGCGGGAGATAGCCGACCTCGCCGGAGCGGGCGACGTTGCCGGCGGCCGGGATGCCTTCGCCAGCGAGGACCTTGGTGAGGGTGGTCTTGCCTGCGCCATTGCGGCCGACGAGGCCGATGCGGTCGCCCTTGGCGACACGGAAGGTGGCGTTCTCGATGAGGACGCGCGCACCGGCGCGCAGCTCGATACCGGAGGCGGAGATCACGGACAGACTCCTGGGCGTACGGGATTGGGCGGTGGGCGGCTGAGGACGTTCCCGCCGTCTAATGCGCGAGGAGAATGGCCATGGGCCAAGTCTAACGGGGCCGTGCAAGCGGTTTTTCTACGTCCGTGTGTTCGGGCCGCTGTCCAGGGGCTGTTGCCCGAGGGGCGATGCCGTGACATGCACCACACGGACCCGTCCCGGTGCGACACCTTCCGCTGAGGCGTTGTCAGTGGCGACTGCAAGACTCGATGTGAGGACCGGACACCCGACCGACGCACGAAGGAGTGATCGGCATGGCAGGCACAGGCGGACGGCCGAGCATCTGTCCGACGCTGTTGTACGCGGACGCGAAGGCGGCGATCAGGCAGCTCACGGAGGCCTTCGGCTTCACCGAGCTGTCGGTGTACGAGACGGAGGACGGCTCGGTGATGCACGCCGAGCTGGTCCAGGGCAACGGCGCGGTGATGGTCGGCTCCAAGGGCCGCGGCGGCCTCTTCGACACGGCGATGAAGGACGCCGGGCCCGCGGGGGTGTACGTGGTCGTGGACGACGTCGACGCCCACCACCAGCAGGCCGTGGAGCACGGCGTGGAGATCCTGATGCCCCCGACGGACCAGGACTACGGCTCGCGGGACTACATGGCCCGGGACGCCGAGGGCAACATCTGGAGCTTCGGGACGTACGCCCCCGAGATCGGCGGCTGAGCGGACCGGTCCCGCAGCCCGCCGAAAGGCCTATCCGCCGGTGTGCACCTGGAACGCGGCCCGGCGCACGGCCTTGGCCAGGGCGGGGTCGGGGTGGGCGGCGGCGAGCGCGACCAGGACCTGCACGGTGCGCGGGTGACCGACGGCGCGGACCTCGTCCAGCAGCGTGGGGACGGTGGGCTGCACGGCGGCCTCCAGATGCCGTACCAGCATCTCCGTCTCGCCGTGGTCGGCGACGGCGGCGGCGGTGTCGACCCACAGCCAGGTGGCCTCCTCACGGGTGAGGACCTCGTGGGCGTCCTCCGGGTCGACGCCGTCGTGCTCGGCGAGCCACAGCAGGGCGTACGGCCGCAGGGCCGGGTCGTCCAGCACCGCGCGTACGTCGGGCTCGGCGGGGGCGCCTACGACGCGCAGCGCCTCGAAGGCGAGGCCGCGCAGCAGGGCGTCCTCGCCACGGGCGGCGCCCAGCAGCTCGGTGACGGCGCTGCCGACGGGGCGGGCGGCGAGCCAGGCGCGGTACTCGGCGCGGGCCGCGTTGGGGCGGAGCTGGGCGCAGCCGCGGAGCATGTCCTCGGCCGCCTGCTCGATGTTGCCGGCGGGGCTCTGCGCGGCCACGCAGATCTGCTCCAGCTTGACCCAGACCGCCCAGCTGCCCAGCGGGGTGAGCGTGGCCTGGCCGCCGCCGTAGGTCAGGGCGCCGACGGCGGCGAGGGCCTGGAGGGCCCAGTCGAGGAGGGGGGCGAGCGGGGTGTCCCCGACCGGTCCGGGTTCGGCCGGTGCGGGTTCGGCCGGGCTCAGGGGCCCTTCGGGCTCTGCGGAGCCGGGCTCGTAGGGAATCTCGCAGCGCTCGGTGCGCAGTTCGGTGACCCGCTGCTGGAGCAGGTCGAGGAGCTGCTCGACCGGGACGGGACCGGCGGACAGCTGGAGGAAGGAGAGCACCTGGGGCATGGCCGAGACGACCTCGGCGACGGCGGCCGGTTCGTGGTCCGCGGGTTCCGGGCTGGCCAGCGACCAGGCGTCGAAGAGGGCGACCCAGCCGCGCAGCACGGCACTGTCGTCGCGGTCCCAGGCGCGCAGACGCCAGCCGGGGCGCGCGCTGTCCCCGTGCACCTCGACGAGTCCGGCGAGGCGGGCGGTGTCCCAGTCGGCGCGGATCTGAGTGGCGCTCAGGGCGAGGTCGGCGGCAGCGCGTTCGGCGCTGATGTCGGAGAGGGTGGCCTTGCCGTCGGCGGTGGCGGCGTCGCGGCCGGGGCCGAGAGCGGAGTCGGCCCAGCGGGCGACGCGGACCGCACCGCCCAGTCCGGTGCGCGCCATTCTGGCCAGTTCAGCGGGGGCCGGGGTGCCCTCCGGCGGCCGGGGTGCGGGGCGGCGTGGGCGCCGCTGGTTCACAGCTCTGGGGGCGGCGGCCAGGGGTCGCGGTCGGACAAGTCGAAGCCTGGAGTCGCGCGGGATACGGGACGTCACGGGTGCAGTCTTCCGGTTGACGGTCCGAAAACCCAAACGGAATGTCACGGGGGGCGACGGGGCTGGCCAACGCACCGGGGGTGCTGGCGGGCGAGGAGACATGATCAGGCCAGTCGTTCGACCTTAAACGGAACGCCTGGAACCGGGGCTTCCGACTTGCTCCGGCGGAGCCGGGGGCCTCACATCAGCGGGGTCAGGAACCGGCGCAGACGCTCCTCGTACTCCTTCGGGTCCGCGTTCCACATCGCACCGTGCGGAGCCTGCGGCACGGTGTGCAGGGCGACGCGGTCGGGGCGGCGGGCGGCCAGGCGCCGGGAGTACTCCCACGGGGCGACCGTGTCGTCCGGGCCGTGGACGATCAGGGTCGGCACGTCGAGCAGCGCGGGATCGGCGGTCTCCCCCGCCCCGTCGGCGTTGAGACCGGCCCGGCCCTGCGCGGCCCACACGGCGAGCGGCAGCAGGGGTTCGGGGGTGTGGCGGGCCTGGGCGAGGGCGCGCAGGGTGGCCGGCCAGCTGAGCACCGGCGAGTCGAGGACCAGACCGGCGACGCGCTCGCGCACGACGGAGTGCTCGGCGGCGCGCAGGGCCATGGTGGCGCCGGTGGACCAGCCGAGGAGGATGACCCGGCGGGCGCCGTAGCGGACGGCGTAGCGGATCGCGGCGTCCACATCGCGCCACTCGGTCTCGCCGAGGTGGCCCAGGCCGTCCGGCGGGCGTGGGGCGCCGAGGTCGCCGCGGTAGGCGAGCGCGAGGATCGGCAGCCGGCGGCTGTGCAGGAACTCCATGACATTCATGGCGTGCTCGCGGGTGGTGCCCAGGCCGTGCACGGCGATCACCCAGGTGTCCCGGTAGCCGGGCACGAACCAGGCGGGCAGGGCCCCGAGTTCGCCGGGCACGTCGATGTCGGCATGGTCGAGCCCGAGGGCCGTGTCCGGGTTGCCGACGTGCACGTTCGGGGTGAGCCACACGGCGTCGCCGGCGGCGAGGGTGCCGTGCGTGACGCGCACGAGGCGGCGTACGACGGTGTCGGCTGTGTGCGCGGCCGTCGCCAGGACGGGACCGACGACCGCGTGCGACCCGTCGCCGGCCAGGCCGTAGGTGCCGGGGCGCAGTGAGGCCAGGTCGCGGGTGAGGGTGATCTGTCCCGCGGCCGTGCCGTGCACGGTGAGCCGGGGTTCGGTGGGCAGCGGGCGGCCGGGCGGCGCCTTCAGCGCGGCGTCACTGGCAAGCCGCCCGGCGGCCACGGAGGCCGCGCCGGCGGCCAGGACCGCGGTGAGTGCGGCGGCGGTCGCTCTGACGGTGCCCACGGCTTCCAGTGTCGTGCGGGTTCCCGATACGGGCCAGCGGAACGGTGAGGGGGCCAGGATCCGGCGGGGTGAGGGAGCCAGGATCCGGCGGGGTGAGGCGGGCCGGGATGCGGGGGGTGAGGCGGGCCGGGATGCGGGAGAGCCGAGATCCGGCGGGGTGCGGGAGGGCGCGGCACAGCCAGAGGCGTGCGCTGGGGCTAGCGCCGTTGCGGAAGAGCGCGCCGTGCCCGAGCGTCGCTGTGGCGGAGAAAACCAATGGGCCGGGCAGGTGCGGGCCAAGCCGAGCCGAGCCGAGCCGGGCCGGGCCGGGCCAGGCCGGTGCGGGCCGGGCCGGGCGGGTGCGCCGTTGCGGAAGAGCGCGCCGTGCCCGAGCGTCGCTGCGGCGGAGAGAACCGATGCGCCGGGCCGGTGCGGGCCGAGCCGAGCCGAGGCCGAGCCGAGCCGGGCCGGTGCAGGCAGGGCAGGTGCGGGCCGGGCCAAGCCGGGCCGGTGCGGGCCAAGCCGGGCCGGGCAGGTGCGCCGTTGCGGAAGAGCGCACCGTGGCCGAGCGTCGCTGCGGCGGAGAGAACCGATGATCCGAGCCGGGCCGATGCGGGCCGGGCCAAGCCGGGCCGGTGCGGGCAGGTGCGGGCCAAGCCGAGCCGGTGCAGGCCAAGCAGGTGCGAGCCGAGCCTGGCCAAGCCGGTGCAGGCTGAGCCCGGCCAAGCCGAGCCGGTGCAGGCCGAGCCCGGCCGCTGCGGCTGGCGGTCAGAAGGCCAGACGACCAGACGACCAGACGACCAGACGACCAGACGACCAGACGACCAGACGACCAGACGACCAGACGACCAGACGACCAAGCGGCCAAGCGCCCAGGCGCCCAGGCGCCCAGGCGCCCAGGCGCCCAGGCGCCCAGGCGCCCAGGCGCCCAAGGTCAGCTGCGTTGGCCGTAGCCCTTCAAACGTGTGCCGGCCTCCTCCATCTGTATGTCCGTCAGCAGGGAGGGCGTCAGGCCCGGCACCGACGATGCCGTCAGCCACAGGCGGCACATCCACTCCAGCTGGGCGGTGCGGTCGTAGGCCTGGTCGAGGGTGGTGCCGTAGGTGATCGTGCCGTGGTTCTGCAGCAGGCAGCCGGAGCGGTCGGCGAGGGCGTCGAGCATGTTCGCGGCCAGCTCGTCGGTGCCGTAGGTCGCGTAGCGGGCGACACGCACGCGGCCGCCGAGGGCGCCGGCCATGTAGTGGATCGGCGGCAGCTCGGTCACGAGGGTGGAGACGGCCGTGGCGTGCACGGCGTGGGTGTGGACGACGGCCCGGGCGTCGGTGGTGCGGTAGACGGCGAGGTGCATGGGCAGTTCGCTGGTCGGCACGAGCGTGCCGAGCACCTGGCGCCCGTCGAGATCGACGCCGGTGATGTCGTCCGGGGTCAGCCGGTCGTAGGGCACGCCCGAAGGGGTGACCAGCACGACGCCCCCGACGCGTGCCGAGACGTTTCCCGAGGTGCCGACGACCAGTCCGTCGGCCACCGTCCGGCGGGCCGTGGCGACCAGCGCCTCCCAGACGTGCGCCGCTTCCGCTTCCCGCTCCGCTTCCCGCCGCTGTTCAGCCATGCCGCGATCCTGCCAGCCGGCCCGGCTCGGAGCGGCCCGTCGGCGTGCTTCGGGCCGGAACCCGTACCGCCGAACGAGTGAAGGCCGCCGCGAAACACCCGAAATCATCATGTTTTAAGTGATCATCAGGCATTCAATGATCTTTCATACCCGGATCTTTCTTACTGGGATCTTTCTTGCTCGGATCTTTCCTGCTCGCTGGACGACGTTCCACCGCCACTCCAGGGGGACACATGCCTCGTGCTCGCACCGCCTCCCGCTCCCGCCGCCGCGCGGGCGTTCTCGCGGCCGCCACCGCGGCGCTCGCCCTCACGGGCACCCAGGCCGCGGCCGCCGGGTCACCGGCGTCCGCCGTGGGCCCGCTCAGAGGCCACGACGTGTCGTCCCACCAGCAGCACGTCGACTTCCCCGCCGCCCGGTCGGACGGCGCACGGTTCACCTACATCAAGGCGACCGAGTCCACGACCTACCAGAACCCCTACTTCGACCGGCAGTACGAGGGCGCGCGCCAGGCGGGCCTGATCCGGGGCGCGTACCACTTCGCGCGGCCGGACCGCTCCTCGGGCGCCGAGCAGGCCGCGTACTTCGTGCAGCACGGCGGGGACTGGCGGGCGGACGGCTGGACGCTGCCGCCCGCGCTCGACATCGAGTACAACCCGTACGACGACAAGCACGAGTGCTACGGGCTGGACCGGACGCGGATGGTCGACTGGATCCGCTCCTTCAGCGACGAGGTCGAGCGGGAGACCGGCCGGCGTCCGGTCATCTACACCACCGCCCACTGGTGGCAGGCCTGCACCGGCGACAGCCGCGCCTTCGCCGGGGACCACCCCCTGTGGATCGCCCGGCACGGCACGTCGGACCCGGGAGAACTGCCGGGCGGCTGGACACACTGGACCTTCTGGCAGTTCGGCACCGAGGGCGGTCTGCCGGGTGACCAGAATCTCTTCAACGGGCCGCCGAGCCTGCTGCAGGCCTTCGCGCGGGGTTGGTAGCCAAGGGGCGCCTGGGGTGTCGGACTCGAACGACATCCCAGCCATCCTTTGACGACACCCTGACGCCTGCCTCAGTTCACCTTCCGTTCACCCAGGTTGCCTACGGTCCAACAGCCAATGACCTCGAACGATTGCCTGGGTAAATGGAAAACTTCTCGCTGATCCTCGCGATTGTGGTGGTAACCGCACTCGCGTTCGATTTCACGAACGGTTTCCACGACACCGCCAACGCGATGGCCACGACCATCTCGACCGGTGCGCTCAAGCCCAAGGTGGCGGTGGCCATGTCCGCCGCCCTCAACCTTGTAGGCGCTTTCCTCTCCGTGGAGGTCGCCAACACGATCTCCAAGGGCCTTGTCGATGAGAACGGCATCCGTCCCGAGGTCATATTCGCCGCCCTGGTCGGCGCGATCCTCTGGAACCTGATGACCTGGCTGGTGGGACTGCCGTCCAGCTCCTCGCACGCCCTGATGGGCGGCCTGATCGGCGCCACCGTCGCCTCCGCGGGCTTCGGTGCCGTCCACAGTGACGTGCTCGTCACCAAGGTGCTGCTCCCGGCGGTCGCCGCGCCGATCGTCGCGGGTCTCGCCGCGATGCTGGCCACCCGCTTCTCCTACGGCATCGGCAAGAACGCCGACGGCGAGGCCACCCGCAAGGGCTACCGCGCCGGTCAGATCGCCTCCGCCGGTCTGGTCTCCCTCGCCCACGGCACCAACGACGCGCAGAAGACGATGGGCATCATCACCCTCGCGCTGATCGCGGGCGGCGCCATCGCCCCCGGCTCCAACCCTCCCATCTGGGTCATCCTCTCCGCGGGTCTGGCGATCGCGCTCGGCACCTACATCGGCGGCTGGCGGATCATCCGCACCATGGGCAAGGGCCTGACCGACCTCGAGCCGCAACAGGGCTTCGCCGCCCAGACCAGCGCGGCCACGGCCATCCTGGCCTCCTCGCACCTCGGCTTCTCCCTCTCCACCACCCACGTCGTCTCCGGCTCGGTGATGGGTGCGGGTCTGGGCCGCAAGGGCGGTGTGGTCCGCTGGTCCACCGCGACCCGCATGTTCATCGCCTGGGCGCTGACCCTGCCGGCCGCCGCGCTGGTCGGCGCGGGCGCCGAGTCCGTCATGGACCTGGGTGACTGGGGCACCGCGGCCGTCGCCGTCTTCCTGGTCGGCGCCAGCGCCGCGATCTGGAAGATCTCCCGCCGCGAGGTCGTCGACCACACCAACGTCGTCGACGACACGGAGGAGCCGGCCGGCGTGGTGACCACCGCCATCGCCGCGGTGACCCCGCCGCCCGCGGGCATCGTCGCCGAGGACCTGTCGGTCACGATCCCGGCCCAGGCCACCACCGAACCGGCTCCGGCGACTCCGCCGGCCGCCGCAGTCTGACCGCCCGGAAACTGAAGGAAGCATCCCCATGAAGATCGACTGGGCGGCTCTCGGCTCCGTCTTCGGCGTCAGCCTCGCGTTCACGGTGGGCCTGGTGGCCCTGTTCACCCTCGGCGTCAACGGCCTGTCGCGCCGCGAGAAGGCCACGGCGCAGGGTGGGTCCGCGGCGCTGGCCGTGACCGGTGCGTACGTGTGCTTCGCGGCTTGTGCGGCCGCGGTGGCGTACGGGATCTATCTGATCGTGGCGAAGCCCTGACGCGTAAATCCTCATCGTCCGCCCTGTCGGCACCGATTCAGTCGGAGCGACAGGGCGGACGTGTGTCCGCCGCGGCCTGGACGCTCTTGCAGGCGATCACGGTCCGTGAGCGCGAGCGGGATCCCCGCATGCCGTCCGAGGGAGCGGAATTCACCGCAACCCGGTCGCTCGGCGCCGCCCGGCGGGCCGGCGATGTGGGCCTCAGCACAGTCCGGCTTCCCAGGTCAAAGGCAAGTTGACGGCCCTTCCGGGCGCGTGGTGGACTGCCCGGGCCATGTACGGCGGCAGGAGAGGAAGCCGGTGCGAATCCGGCGCGGTCCCGCCACTGTCACCGGGGAAGAAATCCCCGGGAGCCAGGAACTCTCACCGCCGGTCTCGTCGAACCAGGGCGTGGACACCCTGAGTGAGGACATATCGCCATGCGCGGCTGCCGATTGAGGTTCAGTAACCAGGCCCTGCCTGCCCCGACGGCCGGCTGAGCCGATGGGTGCCGATCGCTTCTACGCGTACGGCGCCGCCGCCGGCCTCGTCGGCGACCTGGTCCTCGGCGATCCGCGCCGCGGGCATCCGGTCGCCGCGTTCGGGCGGGCTGCCGCCGCCGTGGAACGCGCGCTGTGGCACGACCACCGCGGCTGGGGTGCGCTGCACACCGCCGTGTGCGCCGGAGGCGCCGTCGCGCTGGGGGCCGTGGCCGAGCGGGCAGTGCGCCGCTCCCCCGTCGCTTCCGTCGCGCTGACCGCCGCCGCCACCTGGGCCGTGGTCGGGGGTACTTCGCTCGCCCGGGAGGCGCGGACCGTCGGGCGCGCGCTGGAGGCCGGGGACGTCGAGGCGGCCCGGGCGCGCCTGCCGCATCTGTGCGGGCGGGATCCGCAGGCCCTCGACGCCGACGGGATCGCCCGAGCGGTCGTGGAGTCCGTCGCCGAGAACACCTCCGACGCCGTGGTGGGTGCGCTGGTGTGGGGTGCGGTGGGCGGGGTGCCGGGGCTGCTGGGGTTCCGGGCCGTCAACACCCTGGACGCGATGGTGGGGCACAAGTCGGCCCGCTTCCGGCGCTACGGCTGGGCTTCCGCCCGGCTCGACGACGTCGTCGGGTGGCCGGGGGCGCGGCTGACCGCCGTACTCGCCGCCGCGGCCGGACCGGACCCCCGCGGCGCGGTGCGTGCCTGGCGGGCGGACGCCCGCAAGCACCCGAGTCCCAACGCCGGGCCCGTCGAGGCCTCGTTCGCGGGTGCCCTCGGTGTCCGGCTGGGCGGGACGCTCTCCTACGGCGGACGCGTCGAACACCGGCCCGTACTGGGCGGGGACACCGGCCGGGCGGTCCGGGTCACCGACATCGACCGGGCCGTACGGCTCTCCCGCCGGGTCGGCCTGCTCGCGCTCGGCGTCACGGTCGCCGCGCGCCGACTCGTGAAGGGACGTGGCAAGTGAACGGTGGTCTGCTCGTCGCCGGCACCACCTCCGACGCCGGCAAGAGCGTCGTGACGGCCGGGATCTGCCGGTGGCTGGTGCGCCAGGGCGTCAAGGTCGCGCCCTTCAAGGCGCAGAACATGTCCCTCAACTCGTTCGTGACCCGGGAGGGTGCCGAGATCGGGCGGGCCCAGGCCATGCAGGCCCAGGCCTGCCGTGTCGAGCCGACCGCGCTGATGAACCCCGTGCTGCTCAAGCCCGGTGGCGAGCAGAGCAGTCAGGTGGTGCTGCTCGGCAAGCCGGTGGGCGAGCTGAGCGCGCGCGGCTTCTTCGGGGGGTCTGGGGGGGCGTCCCCCGGGAAAAGGCTGCACGGGGGGCGCCAACAGCAGCTGCTCGGCACGGTGCTGGACTGTCTGGCCGAGTTGCGGGGCACGTATGACGCGGTGATCTGTGAGGGGGCCGGTTCGCCCGCGGAGATCAATCTGCGGCGCACCGACATCGTGAACATGGGGATCGCGCGGAACGCGCGGCTGCCCGTGCTGGTGGTGGGCGACATCGACCGCGGAGGCGTGTTCGCCTCCTTCTTCGGGACCGTCGCGCTGCTGTCCCAGGAGGACCAGGAGCTGGTCGCCGGGTTCCTGGTGAACAAGTTCCGCGGGGATGTCAGCCTGCTGGAGCCGGGGTTGGACATGCTGCACGGGCTCACCGGGCGGCACACCTACGGCGTGCTGCCGTTCCGGCACGGGCTCGGCATCGACGAGGAGGACGGGATGGGGGTCCCCCCGCGCGAGCGAAGCCGAGCGTGGGGGAGGGTCTCCCTGCGCGGGACCGTGCGGGAGTCGAACACCGCCCCGCCCGTCGGCGAGGACGTGCTGCGGGTCGCCGTCTGCGCGGTCCCGCTCATGTCCAACTTCACGGACGTGGACGCGCTGGCCGCCGAACCGGGCGTCGTGGTGCGGTTCGTGGACCGGCCGGAGGAGCTGGCGGACGCGGACCTGGTCGTGGTCCCGGGCACGCGCGGGACCGTACGGGCGCTGGAGTGGCTGCGGGAGCGGGGCCTCGCGGACGCACTGGTGCGCAGGGCCGCCGAGCAGCGCCCGATTCTCGGTATCTGCGGCGGCTTCCAGGTGCTCGGCGAGCACATCGAGGACGAGGTCGAGTCGCGCGCCGGCGCCGTTCCCGGACTCGGCCTGCTGCCCGTGCGGGTGCGGTTCGCCCGCGAGAAGACCCTCACCCGGCCGGTCGGGAAAGCCCTCGGCGAGCGGGTCGAGGGGTACGAGATCCATCACGGGGTCGCCTCCATAGAGGGCGGGGAAGCCTTCTTGGACGGCTGCCGGGTCGGTCAGACCTGGGGCACGCACTGGCACGGCTCGCTGGAGTCGGACGGTTTCCGGCGGGCCTTCCTGCGCGAGGTGGCGGCCGCCGCGGGGCGCCGCTTCGTACCGGCCCCCGACACCTCGTTCGCCGCGCTGCGCGAGGAGCAGCTCGACCGGCTCGGCGACCTGATCGAACAGCACGCGGACACGGACGCGCTCTGGCGGCTCATCGAGTCGGGCGCGCCGCAAGGACTGCCTTTCATTCCACCGGGAGCGCCCGCATGAGCACAGTGTTGTTGTTGTCCACCGCCGACACCGATCTGCTGGCGGCCCGGGCCTCCGGCGCCGGCTACCGGATCGGGAACCCGACCCGGGTGGACGTCGCCGAGGAGCTGCCGGGCCTCGTCGAGGGCGCGGACATCGCCGTCGTACGGCTGCTGGGCGGCAAGCGTGCCTGGGAGGACGGGCTGGCCGCGCTGCGGGCGTCCGGCGTGCCGACCGTGCTGCTGGGCGGCGAGGCCGTGCCGGACGCCGAGCTGATGGCCGAGTCGTCCGTACCGGCGGGCGTGGTGGCGGAGGCCCTGAAGTACCTGGTCGAGGGCGGGCCCGCGAACCTGACCGAGCTGGCCCGGTTCCTGTCCGACACCGTGCTGCTGACCGGCGAGGGCTTCGAAGAGCCGCGGAAGATGCCCGAGTACGGCGTGCACGGCTCGTACGAGATCCGGGACGGCCGGCCCACCGTGGGCGTCCTCTTCTACCGGGCGCACGAACTGAGCGGCAACACCGCCTTCGTGGACACGCTGTGCGAGGCGATCGAGGCGCGGGGCGCCAACGCCCTGCCCGTGTACTGCGGTTCGCTGCGCGGCGCGGACGCCGGGCTGTACGAGCTGCTGGGGCAGGCCGACGCCCTGGTCGCCACCGTCCTGGCGGCCGGCGGTACGCATGCCTCGCAGGCCTCGGCGGGCGGCGACGAGGAGTCCTGGGACATCGGGGCGCTCGCCGACCTGAACGTCCCGGTGCTCCAGGGCCTGTGCCTCACCTCCTCGCGGGCCGCCTGGGACGAGTCGGACGCCGCGCTCTCCCCCATGGACGCGGCGATGCAGGTCGCGATCCCGGAATTCGACGGCCGCCTCGTCACGGTGCCGTTCTCCTTCAAGGAACAGGGACCGGACGAGGTCCCGGTGTACGTGGCCGACCCCGAGCGGGCGTCGCGGGTGGCCGGGATCGCCGTACGGCACGCGCAGTTGAAGCACAAGCCGAACGCGGACAAGAAGATCGCGCTGGTCTTCACCGCCTACCCGACCAAGCACTCCCGGGTCGGCAACGCGGTGGGCCTGGACACGCCCGCGTCGGCGGTACGCGTCCTGGACGCCCTGAAGGAGGCCGGGTACGGGCTCACCGCGTACCCGGACAACGGCGACGAGTTGATCCACCGGCTGATCGAGGCCGGCGGGCACGACGTCGAGTGGCTCACCGAGGAGCAGCTGGCCGCCGCGCCCGCACGGGTGCCGCTCGCCGACTACCGGGCGTGGTTCGACCAGCTCGACCCGGAGCTGCGGGACGCGATGCTGGAGGCGTGGGGCGAGCCGCCGGGCAGCCTGTACGTCGACGGGGACGAGATCGTGCTCGCGTCCCTGCAGTTCGGGAACGTCGTCGTGATGATCCAGCCGCCGCGCGGCTTCGGCGAGAACCCGATCGCGATCTACCACGACCCCGACATGCCGCCGTCGCACCACTACATGGCGGCCTACCGCTGGCTCGACAACAGCTTCGGCGCCGACGCGATCGTGCACATGGGCAAGCACGGCACGATGGAGTGGCTGCCGGGCAAGGGCCTGGGGCTGAGCGCCGGTTGCGCCCCGGACGCCGTCCTCGGCGAGCTGCCCCTCATCTATCCGTTCATCGTCAACGACCCCGGCGAGGGCACGCAGGCCAAGCGGCGCGGGCACGCCACGGTGGTCGACCACCTGGTGCCGCCGATGGCGCGTGCCGACACCTACGGCGACCTGGCCAAGCTGGAGCAGCTGCTCGACGAGTACGCGCTCGTCTCCGACCTGGACCCGGCGAAGGCACCTGCCGTCCGCGCCCAGATCTGGACGCTGGTCAAGGCGGCCGAGCTGCACCACGACCTGCATGTGGACGAGCAGCCGGAGGGCGACGACTTCGACCAGTTCGTCATGCACATCGACGGCTATCTGTGCGAGATCAAGGACGTGCAGATCCGGGACGGGCTGCACATCCTGGGCGGCGGGCCGGTCGGCGAGCCGCGCGTGAACCTGGTCCTCGCCGTGCTGCGCGCCTCGCAGGTGTGGGGCGGCCAGGCGAACGCGCTGCCGGGGCTGCGGGCCTCGCTGGCCGAGTACTTCGGGCTGGTCGAGAAGGAGTTGCTGGCCGAGCCGGGCGCGCCGGTGAAGGTGCCGGTGGAGCTGACGGATCTGGTGGAGGGGCCCTCCCGTACGGCCGCCGACGCGATCGACCTGCTGGAGCAGCTGTGCCGGCGGATCGCGGAGGGCATGGAGGCCCGTGACTGGGCGGTCGCCGAGAGCGTGCCGCTGGTCCGTGAGGTCCTGGGCACCGAACTCCCGGACGCGGTCGCGGTGCTGGAGTTCGCGTGCACCGAGGTGGTACCCCGGCTCGCCCGCACGACCGACGAGATCGGCCACATCCTCCGGGCGCTGGACGGCGGTTACGTGCCGGCGGGTCCCTCCGGCTCCCCCACCCGCG
Organism: Streptomyces sp. NPDC001410; assembly: GCF_042895235.1. NCBI lineage: Bacteria > Bacillati > Actinomycetota > Actinomycetes > Kitasatosporales > Streptomycetaceae > Streptomyces > Streptomyces sp. NPDC001410. The sequence continues at coordinate 416,381 of NZ_JBIAWE010000006.1, read as the reverse complement.
GTCTGGTCAACGTGCTGCCGACCGGCCGGAACTTCTACTCGGTCGACCCCAAGGCCATTCCCTCCCGGCTGAGCTGGGAGGTCGGCCAGTCGCTCGCCGACTCGCTGGTGCAGCGGTATCTGCAGGACACGGGTGAGTACCCGAAGTCCGTCGGCCTCACGGTCTGGGGCACGTCGGCGATGCGCACCCAGGGTGACGACATCGCCGAGATCCTGGCGCTGCTGGGCTGCCGCCCGGTCTGGGACGAGGCCTCGCGCCGGGTGACGGGGTTCGAGGTGATTCCCCTGGCGGAGCTGGGCCGGCCGCGCATCGACGTCACGGTCCGTATCTCCGGCTTTTTCCGGGACGCGTTCCCGCATGTGGTCGGGCTGATCGACGACGCGGTGCGGGCGGTGGCCGAGCTGGACGAGCCCGCCGGACAGAACTTCGTGAGGGCGCACGCCGACGAGGACACCGCCGAGCACGGTGACCGGCGGCGCGCGACGGCCCGTGTCTTCGGCTCCAAGCCGGGCGCGTACGGCGCCGGTCTGCTGCCGCTGATCGACGCCCGCAACTGGCGCTCCGACGCCGACCTCGCCGAGGTGTACGCGGTGTGGGGCGGGTACGCGTACGGGCGCGGGCTCGACGGGCGGGCGGCGCGCGGGGACATGGAGACCGCGTTCAAGCGGATCGCGGTCGCCGCGAAGAACGTCGACACCCGCGAGCACGACCTGGTCGACGCCGACGACTACTTCCAGTACCACGGCGGCATGGTCGCCATGGTCCGCCACCTGACCGGCGTCAACCCCGAGGCCTACGTGGGTGACAGCGCCGTACCCGACCAGGTGAAGACCCGCACGCTCGGCGAGGAGACGCACCGCGTCTTCCGCGCGCGGGTGGTCAACCCGCGCTGGATGGCGGCGATGCGCCGGCACGGCTACAAGGGCGCCTTCGAGATGGCGGCGACCGTGGACTACCTGTTCGGCTACGACGCGACGGCGGGCGTGGTCGACGACTGGATGTACGAGAAGCTCAGCGCGGAGTACGTCTTCGACCCGGAGAACCGGGACTTCATGAAGAAGTCCAACCCGTGGGCGCTGCGCGGGATCACCGAGCGGCTCCTTGAGGCGGCCGACCGCGGGCTGTGGGCGGAGCCGGACGCGGACACGCTGGAGCGGCTGCGCGCCACCTACCTGGAGCTGGAAGGCGACTTGGAGGGCGACGAGAAGTGAGTACCCCGTTTCCGTTCACGGCCGTCGTCGGCCAGGACGACCTGCGGCTCGCGCTGCTGCTGAACGCCGTGTCGCCGGCGGTCGGCGGTGTGCTGGTGCGCGGCGAGAAGGGCACCGCCAAGTCGACGGCCGTACGGGCCCTTTCGGCGCTGCTGCCTCAGGTGTCCGTGGTCCCCGGGTGCCGTTTCTCCTGTGGCCCGGCGGCGCCCGACCCGTCCTGCCCGGACGGGCCGCACGAGGCCGGGCCCGGTGCGGCGCGGCCCGCGCGGATGGTCGAGCTGCCCGTCGGCGCCTCCGAGGACCGGCTGGTGGGCGCGCTGGACATCGAGCGGGCGCTGGCGGAGGGCGTGAAGGCGTTCGAGCCGGGCCTGCTGGCCGACGCGCACCGCGGGATCCTCTACGTCGACGAGGTCAACCTGCTCCACGACCACCTGGTCGACCTGCTGCTGGACGCGGCGGCGATGGGCGCGTCCTACGTCGAGCGCGAGGGCGTCTCGGTGCGGCACGCGGCCCGGTTCCTGCTCGTCGGCACCATGAACCCGGAAGAGGGCGAGCTGCGGCCGCAGCTGCTCGACCGGTTCGGGCTGACCGTGGAGGTCGCGGCCTCGCGGGAGCCCGACCAGCGGGTGGAGGTCGTACGGCGGCGGCTCGCCTACGACGACGACCCGGCGCTCTTCGCCGCGCGATGGGCCGACGAGGAGGCCGCCGTACGGGCCCGGATCGTGGCCGCGCGCGAGCTGCTGCCGCAGGTGCGGCTGGGCGACGGGGCGCTGCGGCAGATCGCGGCGACCTGCGCGGCCTTCGAGGTGGACGGCATGCGTGCCGACATCGTGATGGCGCGTACGGCGACCGCGCTGGCCGCCTGGGCCGGGCGGACGGACGTGCTCGCCGAGGACGTGCGGCAGGCGGCGCTGCTGGCGCTGCCGCACCGGCGCCGGCGCAATCCGTTCGACGCGCCGGGTCTTGACGAGGACAAGCTGGACGAGACCCTGGAGGAGTTCGGCGGTTCGGACGACGAGGACCCCGATCCCGACCCCGATGGTCCCGGTGGGGGCGGTGGGCAGCCGCCGCAGTCCGACGGCGGTCCGCAGGGCGGCGGCGACACCGCCGCGCGGCCCGAGGCCGGGGAAACCGGGCAGCCGCAGGCCTCCGGCGCACAGGAGCAGCAGGCCGTACGGGCCGCCGAGCCGTTCCGTACGAAGGCGCTGAGCGTGCCCGGGATCGGCGAGGGTGCCGCCGGGCGGCGCTCGCGCGCGCGGACCGAGCACGGGCGGACCACCGGGGCCCGGCGGCCGCGCGGGACGCTCACCAAGCTGCACCTGGCGGCGACCGTGCTGGCCGCGGCCCCGCATCAGCGTGCGCGTGGGCGGTCCGGGCCCGGGCTGGTGCTGCGCCGGGACGATCTGCGGCAGGCGACGCGGGAGGGGCGCGAGGGGAACCTCGTGCTGTTCGTGGTCGACGCGTCCGGGTCGATGGCGGCACGGCAGCGGATGAGCGCCGTGAAGGGTGCGGTGCTGTCCCTGCTGCTGGACGCCTACCAGCGGCGGGACAAGGTGGGCCTGGTGACCTTCCGGGGCGCCGCGGCCGATGTCGCCCTGCCGCCGACCTCGTCGGTGGACGCCGCTGCGGCCCGGCTGGAGTCGCTGCCGACGGGCGGCCGTACGCCGCTGGCGGCCGGGCTGCTCAAGGCGCACGAGGTGCTGCGGGTGGAGCGGCTGCGGGATCCGGCACGGCGGGCGCTGGTCGTGGTGGTCACCGACGGGCGGGCCACCGGCGGCCCGGAGCCGGTCGCGCTGGCGGGCCGGGCGGCGCGGCTGTTCGCGGCCGAGGGTGTCGCCTCGGTGGTCGTGGACTGCGAGTCGGGGCCGGTGCGGCTCGGGCTCGCCGGGCAGCTCGCGGGTGAGCTGGGCGGTACGGCCGTCACGCTGGACGAGCTGCGGGCCGACTCGATCGCCGGTCTTGTCAGGGATGTGCAGGGGACGCACGGGACTTCGAGGAGGGCCGCGTAATGCCGCAGGGACAGCCGAGTGTGGTGCCGGACGACGGGCTGACGACTCGTCAGCGCCGCAACCGTCCGCTGGTCGTGGTCCACACGGGCATCGGCAAGGGCAAGTCGACCGCCGCCTTCGGGCTCGCGCTGCGCGCGTGGAACCAGGGGTGGCCGATCGGGGTGTTCCAGTTCGTCAAGTCGGCGAAGTGGAAGGTCGGCGAGGAGAACGCGCTGCGCGTGCTCGGTGCCTCCGGCGAGGGCGGCACCGTCGACTGGCACAAGATGGGCGAGGGCTGGTCCTGGGTCCAGCGGGACGCCCAGATGGACAACGAGGAGAAGGCCCGGGAGGGCTGGGAGCAGGTCAAGCGGGACCTGGCGGCCGAGACGTACCGGCTGTACGTGCTGGACGAGTTCGCCTATCCGATGCACTGGGGGTGGGTGGACACGGACGAGGTCGTGGACGTCCTGCGGAACCGGCCGGGTACCCAGCATGTCGTGATCACCGGTCGTAACGCGCCCGAGAAGCTGGTGGACTTCGCCGACCTCGTCACCGACATGTCCAAGGTCAAGCACCCCATGGACGCGGGGCAGAAGGGCCAGAAGGGCATCGAGTGGTGAGTTCCGTTCCCCGGCTGGTCATTGCCGCGCCGTCGTCCGGCAGCGGCAAGACCACCGTCGCCACGGGGCTGATGGCCGCGTTCGCCGCGCGGGGGCTCGCCGTGTCCGGGCACAAGGTCGGGCCCGACTACATCGACCCCGGGTATCACGCGCTCGCGACCGGGCGTGTGGGGCGCAACCTCGATGCCTACCTGTGCGGCCCTGAGCTGGTCGCTCCGCTGTTCCTGCACGGGGCGTCCGGCTGTGACCTCGCGGTCGTCGAGGGTGTGATGGGGCTGTACGACGGGGCCGCGGGCGAGGGGGAACTCGCGTCCACGGCTCATGTCGCCAAGTTGCTGCGGGCGCCGGTGGTGCTGGTCGTGGACGCGTCGTCGCAGTCGCGGTCGGTGGCGGCGCTGGTGCACGGGTTCGCTTCCTGGGATCCGGAGGTGCGGGTCGGGGGCGTGATCCTGAACAAGGTGGGCTCCGACCGGCATGAGGAGCTGCTGCGGGACGCGCTGGATTCGGCCGGGGTGCCGGTGCTGGGTGTGCTGCGGCGGGCTGCTCAGGTGGATACGCCTTCTCGGCATCTGGGGTTGGTGCCGGTTGCCGAGCGGCACTTGGCTGCGGTCGACTCCGTCGGGGCTATGGCGGCGCAAGTGGCTCGAGGTTGCGACTTGGTCGCGCTGGAGGCGTTGGCACGTTCCGCCGGTCCATTGCCAGGGGGCTCCGCCCCCTGGACCCCCGAACCTGTGCCCACCCCCCACCCGACTCGGTCGGCTGAGAAGCGAGCGCCCATCGTCGCGGTTGCCGGTGGTGAGGCGTTCACCTTCTCCTACGCAGAGCACACCGAGCTGCTCACCGCAGCCGGAGCCGAAGTCGTCACCTTCGATCCGCTTCGGGACGAGCAACTGCCCGAGGGCACTGCCGGCTTGGTGATCGGCGGTGGCTTCCCCGAGGTGTACGCCGCCGAGTTGTCCGCCAACGAGCCGCTGCGCAAGGCCGTCGCCGAGCTGGCTCTCAGCGGTGGTCCTGTCGCCGCCGAATGTGCCGGGCTGCTGTATCTGTGCCGGGAGTTGGACGGGAAACCCATGTGCGGGGTGCTTGACGCCACCGCGCAGATGAGTGAACGGCTCACTCTGGGGTACCGGGACGCGGTGGCCGTCGGGGACAGTGTGCTGGCCGTCGCGGGGACGCGGATGCGGGGGCACGAGTTCCACCGCACGGTCGTCGAGCCCGGGGCGGGGCCCGCTCCCGCCTGGGGTGTGCGCACCCCGGTACGGCGGGTCGAAGGTTTCGTACAGCAGGGCGTGCACGCGAGTTATCTGCACACGCACTGGGCGTCCGAGCCCGGTGTGGCCCGTAGGTTCGTGGAGAGGTGCCGGACGTCATGAGCAGCAGGCTGGTCGGTGTCGGGGTCGGTCCCGGTGACCCGGAGCTGGTGACCGTCAAGGGAGTCAACGCGCTGCGCGCGGCGGACGTCGTCGTCGTACCGGTCATGGACACCGGGGAACGGGGTCGGGCCGAGGCGACCGTGTTGCACTACGTGCCCGCGGAGAAGGTCGTCCGGGTGGTGTTCGCGCTCAACGAGCGGACCGACCGGGCGCGGCGGGAGGCCGCCTGGGACGCGGCGGGCGAGAAGGTCGCCGAGCTGCTGCGGCGGCGCGGGTCCGTCGCCTTCGCCACCATCGGGGATCCGAACGTGTACTCGACGTTCACGTATCTCGCGCAGACGATCACGGAACTGGTGCCGGGTGTCGTGGTGGAGACCGTGCCCGGGATCACCGCCATGCAGGATCTGGCGGCCAGGTCCGGGGCCGTGCTGACCGAGGGCACCGAGCCGCTGACGCTGGTGCCGGTGACGGCGGGCTCGGCGGTGCTCAAGGAGGCGCTGGCCGGGCCGGGGACCGTCGTGGCGTACAAGTTCGGGCGGCAGGCCGCCGAGGTCGCCGAGGTGCTGCGGGAGACCGGGCGGATCGGGGACGCCGTGTGGGGCTCGGCGCTCGGGCTGCCTCAGGAGTCGGTGCGGTCGGCCGCGGAGCTGGACGGGGAGCCGCTGCCGTACCTGTCGACGCTGATCGCTCCACCGCGGCGGGACGGCGGGCGGGGCGGGAAGCTGTGAGGCCGCTGCGGTCAGCCGCCGGAGATGCCGACCACCAGCCAGATGAAGGCCGCGCCGGCCACCGTGCACAGCAGGGTGGAGCGGGCGGGGTGCTCATGGTGGGCCTCGGGGAGGATCTCGGCTGCGGCGAGATAGAGCAGCACGCCGCCGAAGAGGCCGAGATAGCCGCCGAGCAGCGGTTCGGGGATGTGGAAGAACGCGGTCGACAGCGCGCCCACCACGGGTGCGAACGCGTCGGCGACGAGCATGCCTATCGCCCGGCGCCGCGCGTTGCCGTACAGGCTCGTGATCGTGAAGGTGTTGAAGCCGTCGGCGAAGTCGTGCGCGATCACGGCGAGCGCGACGGAGGCACCCATGCCGCCGCCCACCTGGAAGGCCGCGCCGATCGCCACACCGTCCATCGCGCTGTGGCCGACCATCGCGGCGGCCGCCGTCAGGCCCACCTCGGGGGCGCGGTGGTTGTGCTCGTCGCCCCCGTGTGCCGCCTGGCGCGCGGCCAGCGTGCGCTCCACCAGGTGGGCCAGCAGGAAGCCGGCCACGAACAGCAGCAGGGCCGCGGGTACGCCGAAGATCTCGCGGTCGGCGGCGTGCAGCGCCTCCGGCAGCAGGTCCAGGCCGACCACGCCCAGCATCAGACCGCCGGCCAGACCCAGGACCAGGTGGCGACGGTCGGTCACGCGCTGTGCCGTCCAGCCGCCGGCCAGCGTCATCAGGAACGCGCCGAGCGCGACAAAGACCGCCATAGGCCCTTGCTATCCGATGGAGGAGCCTTCGCGCACATCCGGCGCCTTCCACATGCTCCCAGACTCTGACATATCCCCCGATTTCGACTCGCACTTCCGCACGAGAGGACCCCTTCCCATGGCCGATGCCCCCACCGGCAAGGTGACGTTCGTCGGTGCCGGCCCCGGCGCCGCCGACCTGCTGACGTTCCGCGCCGCACGCGCGATCGCCGAGGCCGACGTGGTGATCTGGGCGGCGAGCCTGGTCCAGGCGGAGGTGCTGGAGCACGCGCGCGCGGACGCGGAGATCCTGGACTCGGCGACCATGTCCCTGGAGGACGTCGTGGCCGTCTACCGGCGGGCCCTGGCCGAGGGCCTGAAGGTCGCGCGGATCCACTCCGGCGACCCGGCGCTGTGGGGCGGCACGCAGGAGCAGCTGGACCGGTGCGCAGAGATCGGGATCGAGACCGAGATCGTGCCGGGCGTCTCGTCCTTCTCCGCCGTCGCCGCCCTCGCGCAGCGCGAGCTGACCATCCCGGAGGTCGCCCAGTCCGTGGTGCTGACCCGGCTGGGCGGCGGCAAGACGCCGATGCCGCCCGGCGAGGAGGTGCGCGAGTTCGCCCGGCACGGCACCACGATGGCGATCTTCCTGTCGGCGGCGCGCAGCGGCCAGTTGGTGCGGGAGCTGCTGGAGGGCGGCTACCCGACGGACACCCCCGTGGTCATCGCCTACCAGGCGACCTGGCCGGAGGAGCTGGTCGTGAAGTGCACGATCGGCACGCTGGAGGAGACGGTCAAGGAGCACAAGCTCTGGAAGCACACGCTCTTCCTGGTCGGCCCGGCGCTGGACGCCCACGGGACCCGTTCGCACCTGTACCACCCGGGCCACTTCCACGGGTACCGCAAGGCGGACCCCGAGGCGCGGCGGGCGCTGCGCGAGCGGGGTGCGAACAGTTGATCACGGTCGTCGGTACGGGGACGGGGGCGCCGGTTCCCGCGGACGTCCTCGCCGGTGCCGCCCTGGTCGTCGGCGGGCGGCGCCATCTGGACGCCGCACGGCTGCCCGAGGGCACGGAGCGGATCGTGCTCGGGCCGCTGGCGCCCGCCCTGGAGACGATCGCGGAGTACGTCGGCAAGGAGCTGCCGGTGGTCGTGCTGGCCTCCGGGGATCCTGGGTTCTTCGGGATCGTGCGGGCGCTGGCCGAGCGGTTCGGGGCCGGGCTGCTGGACGTGCGGCCCGGGGTGTCGTCGGTGGCGACGGCGTTCGCGCGGATCGGGCTGCCGTGGGACGACGCGGTCGTGGTGAGCGCGCACGGGCGCGACCTGCGCACGGCCGTCAACGTGTGCCGGGCGTGCCCCAAGGTGGCCGTGCTGACCGGACCGGGGGCCGGGCCCGCCGAGCTGGGCGCCGCGCTCGGCGACGGCCGGGTCCTCGTCGTGGCGAGCGCGCTCGGCGATCCGGAGCGCGAGCGGGTGGAGCGGGTGACGCCCGCCGAGGCCGCGGCACGGGACTGGGGTACGGCGGTGAGCGTGGTGCTGTGCCTGGACGAGACCCGGGCGCTGGGCGGGCTGCGCACGGTCGCCGGGGTGCCCGCGCGGCCGGACCGGTGGGCGCTGGACGAGAGCGACTTCGCGCACCGCGACTCGATGATCACCAAGTTCGAGGTGCGGGCGCTGGCGCTGGCCCGGCTCGGGCCGCGCCTGGGCGACCTGGTGTGGGACGTCGGCGCGGGTTCGGGTTCGGTGGCCGTGGAGTGCGCGCGGCTCGGTGCGGCCGTCGTGGCCGTCGAGAAGACCCCGGACGGGGTCGAGCGGATCCACGCCAACGCGCGGGCGCACGGTGTCGACGTCCGCGTGGTGCACGGCTCGGCGCCGGACGCGCTGGACGGACTCGACGATCCCGACGCGGTGTTCGTGGGCGGCGGCGGGCGCGAGCTGCCTGCCATCGTCGGCGCGTGCGCGCGGCGGGCGCGGCGCACTGTTGTTGTGGCCATGGCAGCCCTTGACCGGGTACCGGCGGCGCGCGAGGCGTTGACGAGTGCCGGGTTCGCCTGCGACGGGGTGCTGTTGCAGTCGTCGCGGCTGGCGCCGCTGCCGGGTGACGTGACCCGGCTCGCGGCGACCAATCCCGTTTTCCTGCTGTGGGGCGTCAGAGCGCCGGCAACCAGAGAAGGAGTTGCTCATTGAATCCTCGCCCCCGCGAACGGGGGCGATTCCTGGCTCACGCTGCTCGTCGACTCCATGAGCCGCCGAGTCTGACGCGATCGGCACCAGCCGGGTTGAAACCAGCCCGGTTTATGAAGTTGTTGGAGGTTACTGCTGTGCTGGCTTGGTTCTCGCTCAGCGATTCGCGACTCTACCAGTCACCATTCGGGGGCACCCGGTGATCGGACTCATTTCCACCACGGCGGCCGGAAAGGTCGCGCAGGACCGGCTGGCCGCGGCCTGGCCGGACCGTACGCGGGTGTACGACGGCCCTGTCGGGGAGGCCGTCCGGGCCGCGTTCGCGGAGTGCGAGCAGCTGGTGTGCTTCCTGGCGACGGGCGCGACGGTACGGCTGCTCGCGCCGCTGCTCGGCGACAAGGCGGCGGACCCGGGTGTGGTGTGCGTGGACGAGGGCGGCCGCTTCGCGGTGTCGCTGGTCGGCGGGCACGGCGGCGGGGCCAACGAACTCGCCCGTGAGGTGGGCGCGTTGCTGGGCGCGGAGCCGGTGGTGACGACGGCGACGGACGCCGTGGGGCTGCCGGGTCTGGACACCCTCGGGTTCCCGTTCGAGGGCTCGGTCGCCACGGTGTCCCGGGCTCTGCTGGACGGCGAACCGGTCGCCCTGGAGGCCGAGGTGCCGTGGCCGCTGCCCCCGCTGCCGACCTCGCCGCAGGGGTCGTACACCGTCCGGCTCACGGACCGCGCCGTCGAACCGGGCGAGCGGGAGGTGCTGCTGCGGCCGCCGTCCCTGGTGGTCGGGGTCGGCGCGTCCAAGGGTGCGCCGGTCGAGGAAGTGCTCGGGCTGGTCGAGGACGTGCTGCGGGAGGCGGGGCTCTCGCCGAAGTCGGTGGCCGAACTCGCCACCGTGGACGCCAAGTCCGAGGAGCCCGGCATCATCGCGGCCGCCGAGCGGCTGGGGGTGCCGCTGGTGACGTACCCGGCGGAGGAGCTGGCAGCCGTGCGGGTGCCCAACCCGTCGAACGCTCCGCTCGCGGCCGTCGGCACCCCCTCCGTCGCCGAGGCGGCGGCGCTGGTGCGCGGCGGTGAACTCCTCGTGCCCAAGCGGAAGTCCGAGCGTGCCGACGGGCAGCCGGCCATGGCGACCTGTGCCGTCGTACGACGCCCCGGGCGCGGGCGGCTCGCGGTGGTCGGGCTCGGTCCCGGCGCCCGGGACCTGCTCACCCCGCGCGCGGCGGCGGAGCTGCGGCGGGCGTCCGTGCTGGTGGGGCTCGACCAGTACGTCGACCAGATCCGTGACCTGCTGCGGCCCGGCACCCGGGTGCTGGAGTCGGGGCTCGGCGCGGAGGAGGAGCGGGCCCGCACGGCGGTCGCCGAGGCCCGCAAGGGTCATGCGGTGGCGCTGATCGGCAGCGGGGACGCGGGCGTGTACGCCATGGCCTCCCCCGCGCTCGCCGAGGCGTCCGACGACATCGACGTGGTCGGTGTGCCGGGTGTGACGGCGGCGCTGGCCGCCGGGGCGATCCTGGGCGCGCCGCTGGGCCACGACCACGTGTCGATCAGCCTGTCCGACCTGCACACGCCGTGGGAGGTCATCGAGCGGCGGGTGCGGGCGGCGGCCGAGGCGGACATCGTGGTCACCTTCTACAACCCGCGCTCCCGGGGCCGCGACTGGCAGCTGCCCAAGGCGCTCGCGATCCTCGCCGGGCACCGGGAGCCGACGACGCCCGTCGGTGTCGTACGCAATGCCTCGCGGCCGGACGAGTCGAGCCGGCTGACGACGCTGGCCGCGCTCGACCCGGCGACGGTCGACATGATGACGGTCGTGACCGTGGGCAATACGGCGACCCGGGACATCGCGGGGCGCATGGTGACCCCGCGCGGCTACCGCTGGCAGGAAAGCACTCAGGTGAGCACGCAGGTGAGCACGGAGGAGGGCGCCCAGTGAACCCTGTGGCCCGTGTGGTCCATCCCATCGAGCAGGAGTCCTTCCGGCGGCTGCGTGCCCGGCTGGACACCTCGCACTTCCCGCCGCTGACCCGGGCGGTGGTGGAGCGGGTCATCCACTCCGCCGCCGACCTGGAGTACGCGAGCGACCTCGTCACGGACGAGAGCGACCTGGTGAAGGCGCATGCCGCGCTGCACGCCGGGGCGCCCGTCGTCGTGGACGTGGAGATGGTCGCGGCCGGCATCACCCGCCGGGATACCGTGTGCCGGCTGAAGGACGCCAAGGCCGGGCCGGGGCTGACCCGTTCCGCCCACGCGATCCGGCTCGCGTACGAGGAGGTCGGGCCGGGCGCCCTGTGGGTGATCGGCTGTGCGCCGACCGCCCTGGAGGAACTGCTGACCCTCGACGCCTCCCCCGCGCTCGTCATCGGCCTGCCCGTCGGCTTCGTCGGCGCGGCCGAGTCCAAGGAGGCGTTGCGGGCGAGCGGGCTGCCCGCCGTGAGCAACGTGTCCGAGAAGGGCGGCTCGGCGGTCGCCGCCGCCGCGCTCAACGCCCTGCTGTACCACCCGATTTCCACCGAGGAGAAGCCGTGACCACCCCGCCGCCCGCCCTGCTCATCGCCGGCCACGGCACCCGGGACGAGGCCGGAGCCGAGGCGTTCCGCGACTTCGTGCGGGAACTGGGCCGCCGCCACCCCGAACTGCCCGTCGCGGGCGGTTTCATCGAGCTGTCCCCGCCGCCGCTGGGCGAAGCCGTCACCGACCTGGTCGAGCGAGGCGTACGGCGGTTCGCGGCCGTGCCGCTGATGCTGGTGTCCGCCGGGCACGCCAAGGGTGACATCCCGGCCGCGCTGGCCCGCGAGAAGGAGCGGCACGCCGGGATCTCGTACACCTACGGCCGCCCGCTGGGCCCGCACCCGTCGCTGCTGAACGTGCTGGAGCGGCGCCTTGACGAGGCGCTCGGGGGCACGGCCCGTACACCCGAGGACCGGGCCGACGTGACCGTGCTGCTGGTGGGCCGGGGCTCCACCGACCCGGACGCCAACGCCGAGGTGCACAAGGCGGCCCGGCTGCTGTGGGAGGGGCGCGGGTACGCCGGTGTGGAGACGGCGTTCGTGTCGCTGGCGGCGCCGGACGTGCCGAGCGGTCTGGACCGGTGCGTGCAGCTGGGGGCGAAGCGGATCGTCGTCCTCCCCTACTTCCTGTTCACCGGCATCCTGCCGGACCGGGTGCGGCAGCAGTCCGAGGGCTGGGCGGCCGCGCACCCGGAGGTCGAGGTGCGCTCGGCGGACGTCATCGGCCCCGAGCCGGAGCTGCTGGATCTGGTGATGGAGCGGTACGAGGAGGCCGTCAAGGGCGACCTCCGGATGAACTGCGACTCCTGCGTCTACCGGATCGCGCTGCCGGGCTTCGAGGACAAGGTGGGGCTGCCGCAGCAGCCGCACTTCCACCCGGACGACGACGGCCACCACCACGGGCACGGGCACCACCATCACGGGGGGCACACGCACAGCCATGCACACTGACGACACCGGGCACGATCTGCGGCATCACGGGGACGCCGAGGTCCGTGACGACGGAGCCGCGCTGGTCGACCTCGCGGTCAACGTCCGCGCGGACACGCCTCCGACGTGGCTGCGGGAGCGGATCGCCGGCTCGCTGTCGTCGCTCGCGGCCTACCCGGACGGGCGGGCCGCGCGGTCGGCGGTGGCGGCGCGACACCGGCTGCCGGTGGAGCGGGTGCTGCTGACGGCTGGGGCGGCGGAGGCGTTCGTGCTGCTGGCGCGGGCGTTGAAGGTGCGCCGGCCGGTCGTCGTGCACCCGCAGTTCACGGAGCCGGAGGCGGCGCTGCGGGATGCGGGGCACACCGTGGACCGGGTGCTGCTGCGCGAGAGCGACGGCTTCCGGCTGGACCCGGCGGCCGTCCCCGAGGACGCGGATTTGGTGGTGATCGGGAACCCGACCAATCCGACGTCGGTCCTGCACCCGGCCGCCACGATCGCCGAACTCGCCCGCCCGGGGCGGATGTTGGTCGTCGACGAGGCGTTCATGGACGCGGTGCCGGGTGAGCGGGAGGCGTTGGCCGGGCGGACCGATGTGCCCGGTCTCGTCGTGCTGCGCAGCCTGACCAAGACATGGGGTCTGGCCGGGCTGCGCATCGGCTATGTGCTGGCCGCGCCGGAGACGATCACCGAGCTTGAGCGGGCGCAACCGCTGTGGCCGGTGTCGACGCCGGCACTGGCCGCGGCTGAGGCGTGCGTGGCGCCGCGGGCTCTGGCGGAGGCGGCACACGCGGCCCACCGGACAGCGGCGGACCGGGCCCACCTGGTGGCGGGGCTGTCCGCCTTCGCCGACCGCGGTGTGCGGGTGGCCGGGCCTGCCGAAGGACCGTTCGTGCTGGTGCGCATGCCGGACGCCGCCGCGGTACGACGGCGCCTGCGCGAGCTGGGATACGCGGTGCGGCGTGGGGACACGTTTCCCGGGCTGGACGCCGACTGGATACGCATGGCCGTTCGGGACAGGGCCACGGTGAACGGATTCCTGGCGGGGCTGGAGCGGGCACTGGGCTGACCCCGCCAGGGGGCCGTCAGCTCTTGCGGCGTCGGGCCACCGTCAGCGCTCCCCCGCCCACCAGCAGCAGCGCCAGCGCGCCGCCCGCGATGTACGGCGTCGTCGGGTTGCCGCCCGTCTCGGCCAGGTCGGCGCGGGCGCCCTGGGGCTTCACGTCGGACGCCGGGTCGTGGTCCGGGACCGGGTGTCCGGTGGGCGGGTGCATCGGGGACTCGCAGGTGGCCTTGGCCAGGGTGATCGTTCCTGCCACGTCGGCCACGTTGAGCTTCAGCGGGTTGACGGAGACCTTGAGTTCGAGGGCCGTCGCGGCCGCCGTGCGGGTCGTGGTCGCGTGCTGGGAGAGGTCGAGGCGGACCTCGCCGACACCGGGCACCTTCACCTCGGTCGGGCCGCCCGCGGTCAGCGTGACGCGCTTGCCGAGGACCGTGACGGCGCCGAGGACGTCGGCGGAGGCGACGGGCCGCTTGCCGACGGCGCAGGTCGCCTTCGCGGTGACCGTGTCGAGCTCCACGAGGGAGAGCAGGGGCAGGCCCGGGACGTGCACCTTGGCGTGGACGACGCGGACCGAGCCCTCGGCGAGCTTCTTGTCCACCGTGGCCCTGGCCGTCGCGACGTCCGCGCCGAGGACCGTGAACGGCTTGCCGCCGTTCACGCCGTCGAGCCGGGCGGAGAGCGCGGTTCTGTCGGCGCTCCGGGGCGCCTGGACCTCGTTGAGGGTGACCGCGAGCGGGATGTTCACGGTCTTGTTGAGCAGGGACACGTCGAGTCCGGTGCGGAGCACGACGGCGGAGGCGCGACCGTGGTCGGTGGTCGCGTGCGCGGCGCCCGCGCCCAGGGCCGCGGGACCTGCGGCCAGGGCGGTGACCGTCGCGACCGTGGCGAGACGGCGGGCGGGCATACGGAAGTTGTTGCTGTTCAAGGCGGTGGGACCCCCAGACGGAACTTGCTTGGGACCCGTCAACCTTGTACGCACTGTGGGTGAACGGTCAGCTATCCTGAGTTACTTCACTCAAACGTGGATATTCCGCACGCCTCTTCGAATCACCGGGCACACGCGTTCCCTTACTCGACCACGGCCCCGTTCAGCACCACCCGGCGAGGCGCCGCCAGCACCCGTACGTCCGCCCGCGGGTCGGACTCGTACACCACCAGGTCGGCCGGTGCGCCCTCCTCCAGACCGGGGCGGCCCAGCCAGGCCCGGGCACCCCAGCTGGTGGCCGACAGCGCCTCGACCGGCGGGATGCCCGCGGTGACGAGTTCGGCGACCTCGCCCGCCACCAGGCCGTGGGCCAGTGAGCCGCCCGCGTCCGTGCCGACGTACACCGGGATGCCGGCGTCGTAGGCGCCGCGCACGGTGTCGTAGCGACGCTCGTGCAGCCGGCGCATATGAGCCGACCAGCGCGGGTACCTGGTCTCGCCGCCCGCCGCGAGCTGCGGGAAGGTGGCGATGTTGACGAGGGTCGGGACGATCGCCACGCCGCGCTCGGCGAAGAGCGGGATCAGGTCCTCGGTGAGGCCCGTGGCGTGCTCGATGCAGTCGATGCCCGCCTCGACCAGGTCGCGCAGCGAACTCTCGGCGAAACAGTGCGCGGTGACGCGGGCGCCGAGCCGGTGGGCCTCGGCGATGGCCGCCTCCACCGCCTCGCGCGGCCAGCAGGCGGACAGGTCGCCGAGGTCGCGGTCGATCCAGTCGCCGACCAGCTTGACCCAGCCGTCGCCGCGCCGGGCCTCCTGCGCGACGTACGCGACGAGTTCGTCCGGCTCGATCTCGTGGGCGTAGTTCCTCATGTAGCGACGGGTGCGGGCGATGTGCCGGCCGGCCCGGATGATCTTCGGGAGGTCGTCGCGGTCGTCGACCCAGCGGGTGTCGGAGGGCGAGCCCGCGTCGCGGATCAGCAGGGTGCCGGTCTCCCGGTCGGTCAGCGCCTGCTTCTCGGCGGTGTCCGCGTCCACCGGGCCGTCCGCGCCGAGTCCGACGTGGCAGTGCGCGTCGACCAGGCCGGGCAGCGCCCAACCCTCGACGGTCCGGACGTCCCGGGCCCCGGCGGGGCGGTCGTAGCAGACGCGCCCGCCGACCACCCACAGCTCGTCGCGGACGTCCTCGGGGCCCACCAGGACCCGGCCCTTCACGTGCAGCACCGCGTGATCGCTCATGTACGGCACCTTAATGAGCCGAGCCCCGGTCGTGTCAGTGACCTACGACTCGGTCTTGCCCACCTGGTCCGAGGCCCCCTCCTCCACCTCGGCCATCGCCGGGTCGAGCAGACGCGAGAGGAAGTGGCGGGTGCGCTCGTGGCGGGGGCTGCCGATGACCTGGTCGGGGCTGCCGTCCTCGACGATCACGCCGCCGTCCATGAAGACGACGCGGTCGGCGACCTCGCGGGCGAAGGTCATCTCGTGGGTGACGACCATCATGGTCATGCCCTCGGTGGCGAGCATGCGCATGACGGCGAGGACGTCGCCGACCAGCTCCGGGTCGAGCGCCGAGGTCGGCTCGTCGAAGAGCATCACCTCGGGGCCCATGGCCAGCGCGCGGGCGATGGCCACGCGCTGCTGCTGGCCGCCGGAGAGGGAGGACGGGTAGGCGTCCGCCTTCTCGGACAGGCCGACCCGGGCGAGGTTCTCGGCGGCGGTCTTCGCGGCCGTGGCCTTGTCCCGCTTGAGGACCCGGCGCTGCGGGAGCGTGAGGTTCTCGGTGACGGTCAGGTGCGGGAAGAGGTTGAACTGCTGGAAGACCATGCCGATGCGGCGGCGGGCGGCGTCGATGTCGACGTCCGGGTCGGTGATCTCGGTGCCGCCGACGAAGACCTGGCCCTGGCTGGGCTCCTCCAGGAGGTTCACGCACCGCAGCAGGGTCGACTTGCCGGAGCCGGAGGGGCCGATGACGCAGACGACCTCGCCCTGGCCGATCTCCAGGTCGATGCCGCGCAGGACGTGGTTGTCGCCGAAGGACTTGTGCAGGTCCTGGACGCGGATCTCCGGGCGGCTCATCGGATCGCCTCCTTGGAATCGGACTCCATGCGGCGGACGACGAAGCCGAGCGGGATGGTGATGAGCAGGTAGCACAGGCCCGCGACCAGGATCGGGGTGGAGTTGGCGGTCGTGCTGGCCAGGTCGTTGCCGAACTTGGACAGCTCGCGCTCCTCCAGGGTGACGCCGAGGAACAGCACCAGCGAGGAGTCCTTGAAGAGCAGGACCAGCTCGTTGGTCAGCGGCGGCAGGATGATCCTGAAGGCCTGCGGGATGATGATGGAGATCATGGCCCGGGTGGGCGAGAAGCCCAGGGAACGGGCCGCCTCCATCTGCCCCTTGGGCACCGCCTGGATACCGGCGCGGATGGTCTCCGCCATGTACGCGGCGGAGACCAGGCCGAGGGCGACCGCGACCTTGCCGTAGGTGCCGCCGGGGTACTGGATGTCGGGGAAGGCCAGCGGCACGCCGACGCCGACGAAGATGAAGATCAGCAGGGCGGGCAGGCCGCGGAAGATCTCGATGTAGATGCCGGCGACCCAGCGGTACGGCCCCACGGAGGACAGCCGCATCAGGGCTATGACCATGCCGAGGGCGAGGCCCACGACGAAGCCGGACAGGGTGTACAGCACGGTGTTCTTGAGCGCCACCGTGATGACGTCCGGGAACATCTGCTCGGCGATGTGGGCCTGCGCGAACTGGTTCTTCAGCCGTCCCCAGTCCGCCGCGGCCGCGAACGCGGCCACGGCGGCGACGAAGACCGCGTACTGCGCCGCGCGCGACAGCCTGCGCTTCTGGCGGCGCGTCAGGCCTGTCTTCCTCGGCTGGGTCTGCGTGTCCGTCTCGGTCATGGGGTCAGGAGGCGGACGGCGAGGCGGCGGAGGACTCGTACGGGCCGATCCACTGCTCGTAGATCTTCTTGTAGGTGCCGTCGGCCTTGGCGTCCTTGAGGGCCTTGTTGACGGCGGCGAGCAGCGCGGTGTTGCCCTTCTTCACCGTGAAGCCGTACTGCTCACCGGTGTTGAGGTTGTCGACGACCTTGAAGGCGTCGGCGTTGGCCTTGTCCTTCAGCCAGCCCTGGACGACCGGGTAGTCGATGATGACGGCCTGGACCTGGCCGGTGCGCAGACCGTTGAGGACCGCGTCGGAGGAGTGGAAGGAGACCGGGTCGAAGCCCTTGCTCTTGGCGTAGTCCTCGCCGGTGGTCTGCGCCTGGGCGCCGAGCTTCTTGCCCTTGGCCTTGACGTCGGCGAGCGAGTTCACGCCGGCCTTCTTGTCGACGAGGACGGCCTGGGTGGCCTCGAAGTACGGGTCGGAGAAGTCGACGTTCTTCTTGCGCTCGGCGGTGATGGTCATGCCGGCGGCGGCGAGGTCGCACTGCCCGGAGTTGAGGAAGGCGCCGGTCTTGAAGTTCTCGAACGGCGTGTCCAGGATCTGCTGCTTGACGCCCAGGTCCTTGGCGACGAGGTCGATCAGGGAGACGTCGAAGCCCTGCACCTTGCCGTTGATCTCCGACTGGAACGGCGGGTACGGCAGGTGGGTGCAGGTGGTCAGCTGACCGGCCTTGACGAGGTGGACGCCCTTGACGGTGGTCTTGCCGCCCGAGTCGCCGGAGGAGCAGCCGGCCACGAGCACGAGTCCGGCCGTCGCGGTGGTGGCGGCCAGGATGCGGGCCCGGCGCCCGAGGAGCGTTGTCATGGGTGGATCTCCCTATGGGGGAACTGTGGGTTCCGATTATAAGGAAGAGTTTGAGTCCCTCAAACCAAACCGATGGTTACAGAGCCCTTCGACTTAAGATCGGTGGAGTCGCACCCTTTGCGCACCCCCTGAACGAAGAGAGCAGCGCTGCGAGCCACCCCTTCCTCGATCTGCCCCCGCTGAGCGCCGAGCGGTTCGCCTCCATCGAGGACCGGGTCGCCCGGCTGCTGGACACCCGGCAGGACGTCGTGATCACCCAGGGCGAGGCGCTGCTGCCACTGGAGGGCGCGATCCGCGCGACCGCCGGTCCCGGCACGACGGCGCTGAACGTGATCACGGGCCCGTACGGCCAGACGTTCGGCGACTGGCTCCGGGACGCCGGCGCCACGGTGTACGACCTCGCGGTGCCCTTCCACACCGCGGTGACGGCGGAGCTGGTCCGGGAGGCCTTCGTCGCCCACCCGGAGATCGACTTCGTGTCCCTCGTCCACGCGGAGGCGGCGACCGGCAACACCAATCCGGTCGCGGAGATCGGCGAGGTGGTACGGGAGCACGGCGCGCTGTTCTACCTGGACGCGGTCGCCTCCGTCGGGGCGGAGCCGGTGCTGCCGGACGCATGGGGCGTCGACCTGTGCGTGATCGGCGCACAGAAGGCGATGGGTGGCCCGGCGGGCGTGTCGGCGATCTCGGTGAGCGAGCGGGCGTGAGCCCGCATGGCGGCCAACCCGAACGCGCCGCGCCGCTCCTACCTCTCCCTCCTCGACTGGAAGGAGCGGTGGATCGACGGCGACCGCAAGGCGCTGCTGCACGCGCCCGCCCAGCTGGAGATGCTGGCGCTGGAGGCGTGCCTGGAGCGGATCGAGTCGGCGGGCCTTGGGACGGTGATGGCCCGGCACCGCGACGCCGCGCTGTCCGTGCGCGCCGGCGTGGCGGCCCTCGGCGGAGGCCTGGAGCCGTACGGGTACGAGGTGAAGGACGCGGCGCCGGTGGCGACGACGCTGCGCACGCCGGCGGGCGTGGTGGCGTCGGAGCTGGTGGCACGGGTGCTGGCGGCCGACCCCGCACTGCCGCTGGCCGCGGGTGGCGGGGCTCTGGCCAAGCAGATGATCCGGGTCAACCACTACGGCGCGGACGCCACGCCGGACGCGGTGCGCAGCTGCCTGACGGCGCTGGGCGGCGCGCTGGCCGAGCGGGGGCTGGACGTGGACGTGCCGGGCGCCCTGCGGGCGGCCGCAGCACAGTCCGGCGCCTGAAATTCACACGACCCACATTAATTCCGGCTCCTATTTCCAGAATTCCATCGAGAACAGCTTCCCGTCTTCTTCTGCCCGCTTTTTTCGAGGCTAAACAACAAGATTTCGTAGGGATTTCTGGGCTGTGACACACTCCACATCAGGGGTGTTTTGTCATGATTTGATGTGGGGCAAATCAGGCGTTTCGCCAACCCTGACCTTCGTCTCGGGCAACCCTCCCGTGCATTTCTGAATTTACCTCGCTAAATTCCTGCCGCATGACTGCCCGACCAGCAGACCTGCTCATCGACCGACCTGCCGTGTCCGACGGAGCCGCGCTCTGGCGTCTCGCCAAGGACTCGAAAACCCTCGACCTGAACTCCTCGTACAGCTATCTGCTGTGGTGCCGGGACTTCGCCTGCACCTCGGCGGTGGCGCGCGGCGCGGACGGCGAGCCCGTCGGTTTCGTCACCGGGTACGTGCGGCCCGACCGCCCCGGCACCCTGCTCGTCTGGCAGGTCGCCGTCGACTCCGCCCACCGGGGTCTGGGCATCGCCGCCGCCCTGCTGGACGGGCTGACCGCCCGGCTCACCGCCGAGCGCGGCATCACCGCCGTCGAGACCACCATCACCCCCGGGAACACCGCCTCCGAGCGGCTGTTCACCTCGTTCGCCGCCCGCCACGGCGCGGACCTGGCCCGCGAGGTGCTGTTCCCCGCCGACCTGTTCCCGGACGGCCCGCACGACCCCGAAGTGCTGTACCGCATCGGCCCGTTGACCCCCACCGCGCACTGAGGAGCGATTCACCGTGACCATCACCCAGCCCGACCTCAGCGTCTTCGAGACACTCGAGTCCGAGGTGCGCAGCTACTGCCGCGGCTGGCCCACCGTGTTCGACCGTGCGCAGGGCAGCCGGATGTACGACGAGGACGGCCACGCGTACCTCGACTTCTTCGCCGGGGCCGGCTCACTCAACTACGGCCACAACAACCCGGTCCTGAAACGGGCGTTGATCGACTATCTGTCCCGGGACGGCGTCACCCACGGCCTGGACATGTCGACCACCGCCAAGCGGACCTTCCTGCAGACCTTCCAGGACCTGGTGCTGCGCCCGCGCGACCTGCCGTACAAGGTCATGTTCCCGGGCCCGACCGGCACCAACGCCGTGGAGTCCGCGCTGAAGCTCGCCCGGAAGGTGAAGGGGCGGGAGGCGATCGTGTCGTTCACGAACGCCTTCCACGGCATGTCGCTGGGCTCCCTCGCCGTCACCGGCAACGCCTTCAAGCGGGCCGGCGCCGGCATCCCGCTGGTGCACGGCACGCCGATGCCGTTCGACAACTACTTCGACGGCACGGTCCCGGACTTCCTGTGGTTCGAGCGGCTCCTTGAGGACCAGGGGTCCGGGCTCAACAAGCCCGCAGCCGTGATCGTGGAGACCGTGCAGGGCGAGGGCGGCATCAACGTCGCCCGCCCGGAGTGGCTGCGGGCGCTCGCCGAGCTGTGCGAGCGGCAGGACATGCTGCTCATCGTCGACGACATCCAGATGGGCTGCGGCCGTACCGGCGCGTTCTTCTCCTTCGAGGAGGCGGGCATCACGCCCGACATCGTCACGGTCTCCAAGTCGATCAGCGGGTACGGCCTGCCGATGTCGCTGTGCCTGTTCAAGCCCGAACTCGACGTCTGGGAGCCGGGCGAGCACAACGGCACCTTCCGCGGCAACAACCCCGCGTTCGTCACCGCCACCGCGGCCCTGGAGACGTACTGGACCGACGGCTCCGCCATGGAGAAGCAGACCCGCGCCCGCGGCGAGCAGATCGAGCAGGCGCTGATCTCCATCACCGAGGAGAACCTCGCCGACGTGAAGGAGTACCGCGGGCGCGGTCTCGTCTGGGGTCTGGAGTTCCACGACAAGGACCGGGCCGGGCGGGTCGCCCGGCGGGCCTTCGAACTCGGGCTGCTCATCGAGACGTCCGGCCCCGAGGGCGAGGTCGTCAAGCTGCTGCCCGCCCTCACCGTCACCGCCGACGAACTGGACGAGGGGCTGAGCACCCTCGCCCGTGCCGTCCGGGAAACCATCTAGCAAGGAGGCTGTGCACCACCGTGATCGTCCGATCGTTCAAGGACATCGAAGGCACCGACCGGCACGTGCGGGCGAAGTCCGGCACCTGGGAGAGCAAGCGGATCGTCCTCGCCAAGGAGCGCGTCGGCTTCTCCCTGCACGAGACCGTCCTGTACGCCGGGACCGAGACGTCGATGTGGTACGCCAACCACATCGAGGCCGTCGTCTGCGTCGAGGGCGAGGCCGAACTCACCGACCGTGAGACCGGGAAGACGTACACGATCACTCCCGGCACCATGTACCTCCTCGACGGGCACGAGCGGCACACGCTGCGCGTCAAGGAGGACTTCCGCTGCATCTGCGTGTTCAACCCGCCCGTCACCGGACGGGAGGACCACGACGAGAACGGGGTCTATCCCCTGCTCACCGAGCCCGAGGAGGTGTGACACCCATGACCACCGTCACCGACCTGTATCCCAGCCGGCGCCCCGCCGAGGTGACCGTCCCCCGCCAGGACCCGGTCGTCTGGGGCTCCCCGGCGACGCCCGGCCCGATCGCGACCGACGGCCTCCAGTCGTACGAGCGTGACGGGTTCCTCGCCATCGACCAGCTGATCACACCCGACGAGGTCGAGGTCTACAAGGCCGAGCTGGACCGGCTGATCGCGGACCCGGCGATCCGGGCCGACGAGCGCTCGATCGTCGAACCGAAGTCACAGGAGATCCGCTCCGTCTTCGAGGTGCACCGGATCAGCCAGGTGTTCGCGAACCTGGTGCGGGACGAGCGGGTGGTCGGCCGTGCCCGGCAGATCCTCGGCTCCGACGTCTACGTCCACCAGTCCCGGATCAACGTCAAGCCGGGCTTCGGGGCGAGCGGCTTCTACTGGCACTCGGACTTCGAGACCTGGCACGCCGAGGACGGCCTGCCGAACATGCGCACGGTGTCCGTCTCGATCGCGCTGACCGAGAACTACGACACCAACGGCGGCCTGATGATCATGCCGGGCTCGCACCGGACGTTCCTGGGCTGCGCCGGGGCCACGCCCGAGGACAACTACAAGAAGTCGCTGCAGATGCAGGACGCGGGCACGCCGTCCGACGAGGCGCTGACCAAGATGGCGGGCGAGTACGGCATCCGGCTGTTCACCGGCAGGGCCGGCTCGGCGACCTGGTTCGACTGCAACTGCATGCACGGATCCGGCGACAACATCACGCCGTTCCCGCGCAGCAACGTCTTCATCGTGTTCAACAGCGTGGAGAACGCGGCGGTGGAGCCGTTCGCCGCGCCGGTGCGCCGACCTGAGTTCATCGGAGCGCGCGACTTCACCCCGGTGAAGTAACCCCCAGAGCACCGGGCCGGGGCCTCCTCGTGTGGGACGGGAGGTCCCGGTCCGGTCGTGTCAGCCGGACAGCGCGTCCAGCAGACGGTCCACGTCCGCGGGCGTGTTGAACAGGTGGAAGGCCGCGCGCAGGTTGCCCGCGCGGTTGGAGACCTCGATGCCGGCGCTGCTCAGCCTGGGCTGGCGGCCGCCGAGTCCGGGGACCGAGACGATCGCCGAGCCGGGGGCGGGCACGGGCGCGTGGCCGAGGGTCGCGAGCCCCGCCCGGAACCGGTCGGCGAGGGCCACGTCGTGGGCGTGGACCGCGGCCACGCCGAGTTCCTCGATCAGTTCGAGGGAGCGGCGCAGCCCGGCGTAGGTGAACAGGGCGTGGGTGAGGTCGAACCGCCGGGCGGAGTGGGCGAGTTCGCCGACAGGGCCGTAGCAGCTGTCCCACGGCTGCTCGGCCGCGACCCAGCCCGCGAGCAGCGGGGTGAGCCCACCGAAGTCCTCGGGGACCGTGAGGAAGGCCGCGCCGTGCGGGCCGAGCAGCCACTTGAAGGAGACCGTGGCGGTGAAGTCGTAGGCGTCCGCGTCCATCGGCAGCCAGCCGGCGGCCTGGGAGAAGTCGACGTAGGTGCGCGCCCCGTGCACGCGGGCGGCCTCCCGCAGGGCGGGCAGGTCGGCGATGCGGCCGTCGGCGGACTGGGCGGCGCTGACCGCGACCAGCGCGGTGTCCGGGCGGACGGACTCGGCGATCCGCTCCAGCGGCACCGCGCGGACCTTGAGGTCGCCGCGGACGTGGAAGGGGTTCAGCACGGAGGTGAAGTCGTCCTCGGCGGTGAGGACTTCGGCCCCGGCGGGCAGCGAGGCGGCGATCACGCCGGAGTGTGCGGCGACCGAGGCGCCCGCCGCGACCCGGGTGGCCGGGACTCCGGCGAGCCGGGCGTATGCGGCCCGGCAGGCCTCGACGTCCTCGAACAGCGGGGTCAGCGGACGGCCCTCGGCCCGCAGCAGCGCCGCCTCGTGCAGGGCGGCGACGGTACGGGCCGGCAGCAGGCTGTTGCTGGCGGTGTTGAGGTAGGTGGTCTTCGGGGTGAACTCGGCGCGGACGAGGCTCTCGAACGTCTCCGTGGTCTCCATGGGTCCACTCTGCGGCCGGATGAAGTCGTAGTCCATTGCCGATTTTTACGTGGATCCGCTTAGAGACGCTTATACGTCCGCGCCGACCTGCGGTTTCTCAGTGCTGCGGCACCGCGCACCCGTCCGGGCCGCAGGCCTGGGCGTCACCCTGATCGACCAGCTTCAGCGGGGACCGCTCGCCCCAGGCCTGGGTGAGCGCCTGGGTGAAGACCTCGGCGGGCTGGGCGCCGGAGACGCCGTACGTGCGGTCCAGGACGAAGAACGGTACGCCGTTCGCGCCGAGCTGGGCGGCCTCGCGCTCGTCGGCGCGGACCTCGTCGGCGTACGCGTCCGGGTCGGCGAGCACCGTGCGGGCGGCCTCGGCGTCCAGTCCGGCCTCGGCGGCCAGCTCCACCAGACGCTCGTCGCCCTCGGTGAACACGGACCGCTCCTCGGCGAAGTTCGCCCGGTACAGGATCTGGACCAGCTCGTCCTGCCTGCCCTGCTCCTTGGCGAAGTGCAGCAGACGGTGCATGTCGAAGGTGTTGCCGTGGTCGCGGTCCCGGGTGCGGTAGTCCAGGCCCTCGGCGGCGGCCTGGGCGCCCAGGTTGTCCTCGCCGGCCTGGGCCTGCGCCTCGCTCATGCCGTACTTCCTGGTGAGCATGGTGATCACCGGCTGGACGTCGCCCTTGGCGCGGCCCGGGTCCAGCTCGAAGGAGCGGTGCACCACCTCGACGTCGTCGCGGTGCGGGAAGGCAGCCAGCGCCTTCTCGAAGCGGGCCTTGCCCACGTAGCACCAGGGGCAGGCGATGTCGCTCCAGATCTCGACGCGCATGTCTTCGGCTCTCTCCAGGTCGTACGGGCGCGGAGGCTCTCTCCAGCCAGTACGTGAACGTTCAAACAGCGACGTTCATTCCCCGGGTACCGAGAAGCGCAGGAAGCGGTGGTGGTCGTCCTCGGCGGGCGGGCTCTCCGGGTCGGGGACCCAGCCCTGGCGGGCGTAGAAGGCCTGGGCCCGGGTGTTGTCCACATGGACGTCGAGCACGGCCGTCCGCGTGCCGTCGGCCCGCCACTCCTCCACGCAGGCCGCGTGCAGGGCCGTGCCGATGCCGGCGCGCCAGTGGCCGGGGTCGACATGGAACTGGAACAGCTTGACCGTTTCCGCGGGTGCGCCGTCCGGGGTGCGGAAGGACGCGATACCGACGATCCGGCCCTGTTCGACGGCGCACAGCACATGGCCGTCGGGCCGCCGGATGGAGCCGCGCCAGGCCTCGGTCCAGTCGATGTCGTCCTGGGGGACGCCGTCCGGGTAGTACGTGGACCTGGCCCGGAAGTGCAGATCGGCGATGGTCTCGGCTTCCACGGGCAGGGCGGTGCGGATCACCAGGGCGCCGTTCACACGTTCACTGATCATGCAACGGAGGACGTGCGGGCACCGGACCCGGTTCCACGCCCGCCCCACCCTCACCCTCAGCTGCCGTCGCGCAGATCGTCCGGCCAGCCGGGCCGGAACTCGATGTGGTCGTAGGTCACCACACAGCCCTCGCCCATCGGCGACTGGGTCATGAAGCCGATCAGCGCCGCGCCGGTCTCCTTCTCCTCGCCGAGGGTGAAGAGCCGGACGAAGGTCCAGCGCTCGCCGTCCCGGGAGGCGTGGAAGGCGAAGGCGCGTCCGGTCCGGCTGACCCGCAGCCACACCGAACTCCCCTCCACGGTGAAGGAGTTCGCGTCGTCGGAGTGTCCCCGGGTGACCACCGTGCAGACGGTGGGCACATCCGGGGAGTACTCCAGACAGAGCTTGGCCCAGGCGCGTTCGCCGACGTGGACGTAGAGCACTCCGGCGTCGAAGGCGGCGCCGAACCCGACGGTGACCCGCGCTATCAGCTGGAAGTCGTCCTCGGGCGCCCCGAGCAGCCGGGGCGCGTCGGAGGCGGGCTCCAGGGCCTCACCGGTGGGCGTGACGAACCGGTCCTGCCGGGGCCCGGCCCACCCGGTGAGCACACCCCCCTCGTAGGACCAGTTGCCGTCGGGCCCGTAGGTCCGAAGGGGGAAGGGCAGTTCGGGAAGTTCCACGTCCATTGCGTGAGTCTCGCAGGTTCCCTTTCGTCCGTCTCGTGAACCCGGTCAGCGCTCCAGGCCGCCGTTGAACCGCCGCGGGAGGCCCAGCGGGTTGTCGTCCCGCAGCTCCGGCGGCAGCAGGGCCTGTGGCGCGCCCTGGTAGGTGACGGGCCGCAGCCACCGCTCGATGGCCGTGCCGCCCACGGACGTGGACGTGGAGGTGGTCGCCGGGTACGGACCGCCGTGGTGCTGGGCCGGGGCCACGGCCACGCCCGTCGGCCATCCGTTCACCAGCACGCGCCCGGCCAGCGGGGTCAGCTCGGCGAGCAGTTCGGCGCCCCGCCCCTCGCCGGCGGCCTCCTCGGCCGACAGCTGGACGGTCGCCGTGAGGTTGCCCGGCAGCCGGGACAGGACCGCCGTCGCCTCGCCCGCGTCCTCGTACCGGACCACCACGGTCACCGGCCCGAAGCACTCCTCCAGCAGCAGGTCGTACGCGCCCTGCTCGGCCAGCCTGCTCGCCGGCACGGTGAGGAACCCCGCGCTGACCGTGTGCTCGCCGCCCGCGCCCGGCGTGACCGGCGAGTCCACCTCGGGCAGTTGCGCCCGCTCGGCGACGCCCGCGACGAAGTTGTCCCGCATGCGGTGGTCGAGGAGGACACCCGCGTCGGTGTCGCTGACGGCGTCCGTGAGCGCCTTGACCAGGCCGTCGCCCGCCGCGCCGGACGGCACCAGCACCAGGCCCGGCTTGACGCAGAACTGGCCGACGCCCAGCGTCATGGACCCGGCGAGACCGGATCCGATCGCCTCCGCCCGCTCGGCCGCCGCCGCCTCGGTCACCAGGACCGGGTTCAGCGAGCCCAGCTCACCGTGGAACGGGATCGGCACCGGGCGCGCGGCGGCCGCGTCGAACAGGGCACGCCCACCGCGCACGGATCCGGTGAAGCCCGCCGCCGTGACCAGCGGGTGCCTGATCAGCTCGACGCCCGCCTCGAAGCCGTGCACGAGGCCGACGACGCCCTCGGGGATGCCGTGCTCGGCGGCGGCCCGGCGCAGCACCTTGGCGACCAGCTCGGACAGGGCCGGGTGGTCCGGGTGGGCCTTGACGACCACCGGGCAGCCCGCGGCCAGCGCGCTCGCGGTGTCGCCGCCCGCCACGGAGAAGGCGAAGGGGAAGTTGGAGGCGGAGTAGACGGCCACGACGCCCAGCGGGACCTTGTAGCGGCGCAGGTCCGGTATGGGCGGGGTGGCGGTGTCGTCGGGGTGGTCGATGATGACGTCCAGGAAGGCGCCCTCGTCGACGATGTCGGCGAAGGCCCGCAACTGGTACGCCGTACGGGCGAGTTCGCCGGTCAGCCGGACCGGGCCGAGGGCGGTCTCGGCGTCGGCGGTCTCGATCAGACCGTCCTTGGCCGCGTTCAGGCCTGCCGCGGCCGAGCGCAGGAACGCGGAGCGGACGGTGCGGTCGGCCAGGGCACCACGCACGGCGTGTGCCGCCCTGACGGCCGCGTCCACCTCCTGGGCTGTGGCCTCCACCGCAACCTGTTCACGCTGCTTCCCGGTGCGCGGGTCGACACTCCAGACTGGTGCTGCTGCCACCGCGGGTCCCTCCAAGTAAGGCCGCACTTCCTGGGTCAACCATCAGCCGCGTTCGATATACTGAACGCTGTCTCTGATGATGAATACGCTGCTCGGAGACTATATATCCAGGTCCTCGTCGAACGAAGGGGTCAGCGGCGATGTCGGCAGGCGAGACAGGCGGGGCGCAGGTCAAGTCCGCGGTGCGGACCGTTGAATTGCTCGAGTACTTCGCCGGCAAGCCCGGTATGCACTCTCTCGCGGCCGTCCAGGAGGCCGTGGGCTACCCCAAGTCCAGCCTGTACATGCTGCTGCGCACGCTCGTGGAGCTGGGCTGGGTGGAGACGGACGCGACCGGGACGCGGTACGGCATCGGGGTGCGGGCGCTGCTGGTCGGCACCTCCTACATCGACGGCGACGAGGTGGTCGCGGCGGCCCGCCCGACCCTGGACCGCCTCTCCGACGACACCACCGAGACCATCCACCTGGCCCGCCTGGACGGCACGAACGTCGTCTACCTGGCCACCCGCCAGTCCCAGCACTACCTGCGCCCCTTCACCCGCGTCGGCCGCCGCCTGCCCGCCCACTCCACGTCCCTCGGCAAGGCGCTGCTCGCCACCCACACCGACGAACAGGTCCGCAAGCTCCTCCCGGAGACCCTGCCCGCCCTGACCGAGCACACCATCACCGACCGCGAGAAGCTCATCGAGGAACTCCACCAGGTCCGCGAGCAGGGCTTCGCCGTGGACCGCGAGGAGAACACGCTGGGCCTGCGCTGCTTCGGCGTGGCGATCCCGTACCGCACCCCCGCCCGCGACGCCATCAGCTGCTCGGTCCCGGTGGCCCGCCTGACCCCGGCCCACGAGCAGATGATCAAGGACGCCCTGTTCGACGCGCGGGACCGCCTGACGCTGGCCACGCGGAGGCTGTGAGGAGGACGGCGTCTCCGCCGAGCGGCGGAGACGGATCGTCGTCACGCAGGAAGTGGGCCGGACCGTGGGCGCGGGAGCGTTGAGGCATGACTTCCTCAACCACTGCCGCTGTCACCGGCCTGCGGCTCCGCCCCGTGCTGCGGCTCGTGACCATCGTCTCCTGCCTGCCCTACCTGTCCCTCAAGCTCGCCTGGATCTGCGGGAGTCATCTCGGTATCCCGGACGGGAGTCCGTTGCTGGAGCACCGGATGGTCATGGCGCTGGCCAACGGGCTCACCGTGCTCATGGACGCCTCCGTCGTCGTGCTGGCGCTGCTGCTGACCCAGGCGTGGGGGCGGCGGGTGCCGGCCTGGGTGCCGGCGGTGCCGATGTGGGTCGCCACGGGGCTGCTCGCGCCGATCATGGTGGGCTTTCCGCTGCAGATGGTCGTGCACGGGGGCACGGACAGCGGTGACGACCGGCCGTTCCTCGACGGCTGGGTGTTCGGGGTCGTGTACGGCGGGTTCATCGTGCAGGGGCTCGCTCTCGGGATGCTGTTCGTCGGGTACGCCAGCGAGCGGTGGGGCCACCTGTGGCGGGGGCGGGTGTGGGAGCTGCCCGCGCACGGCACGGCGGCCGCGCAGCGGACGACCGCCGTGACGGCGGCGCTGCTCGCACTCGTCCCGGGCACGCTGCGGCTGCTGTGGGCCTGCGGGTTCACGGCCGGGCGGGACATCAGCGGCGGCCGGCTCATGGAGGTCGTCTACGTCGGATTCCTCGCCGCCGCCGTCACCGGCGCCTGGCAGCTCGCCTTCCGCCGCGGCCGCGCCCTGCCGGTCACCGTGCCGCTCGCCCTGGCCTGGGTCGGCTCCGGGGCGGTCGCCTGCTGGGGCGGCTGGATGGCGCTCGGCGCCCTGGTGACCTCCCACGATCTCGCCGACCGCCCGACACCGGCGATGAGCCTCACCTACGCTGTGCAGATGATCGTCGGCCTGCTCGTGGCGACCGTCGCCGCCCACCACTTCGCGGACCGGTCGGCCAGGACCCCACGGTGACCCGGGCGCCCGGACTCCTCTTCGGCGGGCGGGCCCGGCGCCGCTGGATCCATCTGATCCTCGGCGGCGCGCTCGCCATGCCGTACGTCCTCGTCGGCTCGGTGATCGTCGGCCCGCTCACCGGCGTGGACGACGTGTTCGGGTCCCTGCCCCTGCAACTCGGCTCGTTCGCGGTCGGGTTGCCGATCGCCACCGTGACCTCGCTGTTTCCGCTGACCCGCCCGCTGGAGGCCGGCGCCTGCCGCGCCCTGTGCGGCATCGAGGGGGACGTCCTCGCCCACGGCCCGGCCCGGACGCGGTCCGAACGGGGGCGCACGGCCGCCTGGTTCACACTGCACCTGGGCCTCGGCGGGATCCTCTCCGGGATGTCGCTGGCCGTACCGCCGTTCGCGGTGTTCCTCATGCTGCTGCCCCTGTTCCAGGGACTGCGCGACACCCGGCTCGGCATGCCCGAAGTCCTCGACCACGGCTGGGCGTTGGCGCTCTGCCCGGTCGCGGGCCTGGCCATGCTGATCGCCCTCGCCGCCTGCGCCGCAGCCTGCGGGGCCGTGCTCGCCCGCTGGGCGCCCGCCCTGCTCGGGCCCACCCCCGCGGACCGGCTCGCCGCGGCCGAGGCCCGCGCCGCCGACCTCGCCGTACGCAACCGGCTCGCCCGCGAGCTGCACGACTCCGTCGGACACGCGCTGAGCGCCGTCACCCTCCAGGCGAGCGCCGCTCGCCGCGTCCTCGACACCGATCCGGAGTTCGTCCGCGAGGCGCTGGCCGCCATCGAGGACACCAGCCGGCGCACGGTCGGCGAACTCGACGCCGTACTGGGTGTGTTGCGGGACGGCGACGCACCGGGCACCGCCCCCGCCCCGACCCTCGCGGCCGACCTGGACGGGCTGCTGCGCCGGACCCGCGCGGCCGGGCAGCGCGTGACGGCCACCGTCGACACCGGCCCCGCCGCGCTGCCCCCGCTGGTCTCCCGGGAGGCGTACCGGATCGTCCAGGAGGGCCTGAGCAACGCCCTCAAGCACGCCGGCCAACCGGTCGCCGTGCGCATCGCCACCGCCGACGGCCACCTGGACATCTCCGTCGAGAACCCCCTGGGCGCCTGCCCCGCTCCCCGCCCCGGCGGCGGCCACGGCCTGCGCGGCATCGCCGACCGGGTACGGCTGCTGGGCGGTACCTCGCAGGCGGGCGCGTCCGGGGGCACCTGGCACCTGCACGTCCGACTGCCACTGAAGGGATCCACGTGACCGACGAAAGGGCGGACATGACCCGGCCCGCCATCCGGGTCGTCCTCGCCGACGACGAGCGCATGGTGCGCACCGCCCTGCGCGCCATCCTCTCCGCCGAGCCCGGCCTGGAGGTGGTCGGCGAGGCGGCGACCGGTGCCGAGGCGGTGTCCGTGGTCCGGGAGCTGCGCCCCGACGTCGTCCTCATGGACGTCCGCATGCCGGAGGTCGACGGCATCCGGGCCACCGAGCAGATCCTCGCCACCCTCGACGAGCCGCCCCGGGTCGTGGTCGTGACCACGTTCGAGAACGACTCCTATGTGTACGACGCGCTGCGCGCCGGAGCCGCCGGGTTCCTGCTGAAACGGGCGGACGCCGACGCGCTCGTCCAGGCGGTACGGCTGGTCGCGCGCACCGACAGCCTGCTGTTCCCGTCGGCCGTACGCGCCCTCGCTGCCGAGCACGCGCGCACGGCGCCCGCACCCCCGGCGTGGGTGAGCAGGCTCACCGGACGGGAGAGCGAGGTGCTGCGGCACATGGCCGCCGGGCTGACCAACGCGGAGATCGCCCGGCGCATGGACGTCGGCCCCGCCACCGTCAAGTCGCACGTCGCCGCGGTGCTCGCCAAGACGGGTGCCCGGGACCGGACCCAGGCGGTTATCGCCGCGTACGAGGCCGGTTTTCTGAACGTGCGATGAGAAAACGGGACGTACGGGAACGATCACCCCCGTCTCGATCGTCTACACGAGCGGGATGAACAAGACGATCAGGCGGGCGTCCGTCTTCGCGCTGCTGCTCGTGCTCGCCCTGCTGGTCAGGGCGACCTGGGTGCAGTTCTACGACGGCAAGGCCCTCGCGGACGACAACGACAACCGGCGGAACGTCATCGAGACGTACTCACACCCGCTCGGCAACATCATCGTGGCCGGGGACGCGATCACCGGCTCGGCGCGGACGAAGGGCAGCGATCTCGCGTACAAACGGACGTACAAGAACGGCGAGCTGTACGCGGCGGTGACGGGCTACGCCTCGCAGGCCTACGCCCCGACCCAGCTGGAGGGCATCTACAAGGACCTCCTCAACGGCACGGACAACCGGCTCAAGACCGTGATGGACACGGTCACCGGGAAGCGTGCCGACCCGGGCGACGTGCTCACCACGATCGACCCGGCCGTACAGAAGGCGGCGTACGACGCACTCGGCGACAACAAGGGCGCGGCCGTCGCCATCGACCCGAAGACGGGCAAGATCCTCGCCGTGGTGTCGACGCCGTCGTACGACCCCGCGCGGCTCACCGACGCGAACACGGCCGGGGCGGCCTGGAAGAAGCTCAACGCGGACAACGACAAGCCGCTCACCAACCGGGCGCTGCGCCAGCCGCTGCCGCCGGGCTCGACGTTCAAGCTGGTCGTGGCGGCCGCCGCGCTGGAGGACGGGCTGTACAAGAACGTGGACGACCGCACCGACAGCCCGGACCCGTACACCCTGCCGGGCACCACACGGGACCTGGAGAACGAGAACAAGTCGGCTCCGTGCGAGGACGCGTCGATCCGGGTCGCCCTGCGCTACTCCTGCAACAACGTCTTCGGCAAGATGGCCGTCGACCTCGGCCAGGACAAGGTGAAGGCGATGGCCGAGAAGTTCGGCTTCAACGACGACGAGGTGGACGTGCCGGTGCGGGCCTACGCCAGCGTCTACCCCTCGAACATGGACAAGGCGCAGACGGCCCTGTCGGGCATCGGCCAGTTCGACGTCACCGCCACCCCGCTCCAGATGGCCATGGTGTCCGCGGCCATAGCTAACGGCGGCAAGCTGGTCTCGCCGCACATGGTCTCGCAGATCACCGACAGCGGCGGCGATGTGTTGAAGGACTACGACGACAGCGCGGACACCGAGGAGATCGTCAGCTCCTCCACCGCCGAGCAGTTGCAGTCGGCGATGGAGACGGTGGTGAAGGACGGCACCGGTACGAACGCGCTGATCGACGGGGTGACCGTCGGCGGCAAGACCGGTACCGCCCAGCACGGCGAGAACAACAGCAAGACGCCGTACGCCTGGTTCACGTCGTACGGCAAGTCGGACAGCAGCGGCAAGGAGGTTGCCGTCGCGGTGATGGTGGAGCAGTCGGACGCGGCCCGGTCCGAGGTGAGCGGCAACGGGCTGGCGGCGCCGGTGGCGAAGGCGATGATGCAGGCGGCGCTCAGGTAAGCGCCCCAAAGGGGCGCGGGGCTGTATCGATATGCGGCTCCGCCGTGTGGGCGCGACCAGCCACGGACGACCCGCAGCCGATCGCGCAGCGTCCCTCACTTCACGCCCAGGATCTGCTCCACCGGATCGATCGCGAAGTAGACCAGGAACAGCACCGAGACGGCCCACAGCAGCCAGTTGACCTCCTTCGCCTTGCCGAGGACCGTCTTGATGACCACGTAGGACAGGAAGCCCGCGCCGATGCCGTCGGTTATCGAGTAGGTGAACGGCATCGCGGCGATGGTGAGGAACGCCGGGATGGCGATCTCGTACTTGTCCCAGTCGATGTGCTTGACGTGGGTCATCATCAGGAAGCCCACCGCGATCAGCGCGGGCGCCGCCGCCTGCAGCGGGACGATCGTCAGCAGCGGGGTGAGGAAGAGCGCGAGGCCGAAGAGGCCACCGGTGACCAGGTTGGCGAAGCCGGTGCGGGCGCCCTCGCCGACACCGGCCGCGGACTCGATGTAGGCGGTGTTGGAGGAGGCGGAGCCGACACCGCCGGCGACGGCGGCGGCGCCGTCGATGAACAGCACGCGGCCGATGCCGGGCACCTGGCCCTTCTCGTCGAGGAGTCCGGCCTCCGCGCTGATGCCGACGATGGTGCCCATGGCGTCGAAGAAGTCGGACAGGATGAGGGTGAAGACCAGCAGGACGGCGGTGAGGACGCCGGCCTTGGCGAAGCCGCCGAACAGGCTGAAGTGACCGACCAGCCCGAAGTCCGGGGCGGCGACGATCTTGTCCGGGACCTTCGGGGTGGTCAGGCCCCAGCTCTTGATGTCGGCGACGGCGTCGATGACGATCGCGACGACGGTCATCGTCACGATGCTGATGAGGATCGCGCCCTTCACCTTGCGGGCGAGCAGCGCGATGGTCAGCAGGACGCCGAGACAGAAGACGAGGACGGGCCAGCCGGTGAGGCGGCCGACGGCGCCGAGCTGCACCGGGACGGTGGTGTGCGCGACGTCCGGGATGCGGCTGACGAACCCGGCGTCGACGAACCCGATGAAGGCGATGAACAGGCCGATGCCGACGCCGATGGCCTGCTTCAGCTGCTGCGGGATCGCGTTCATGATCGCTTCCCGGAGCCCGGTGAGGACCAGCAGGCAGATCACGAGGCCTTCGAGGACGACCAGGCCCATCGCGTCGGACCAGCTCATCAGCGGGGCGAGTTGGAAGGCGACGACGGCGTTGAGGCCGAGGCCGGCGGCGATCGCGAGCGGGAGGTTGCCGCCGACGCCCATGATGATCGTCATCACACAGGCCACCAGCGCGGTGGCGGTGACGAGTTGGCCGGTGTCGAGGGAGTGGCCGAACTTGTCCTTGGCGCTGCCCAGGATGATCGGATTCAGGACAAGGATGTAGGCCATGGTGAAGAACGTGGCGAAGCCGCCGCGTATCTCCCGGCCGAAGGTCGATCCCCGCTCGGAGATTCTGAAGTACCGGTCGACGCTGTTCCCGGCAGGTGGCGCGGCATCCGGCCGCTGGTCCACCTTCTGCGTCTCGGACATGGTCGTACTCCTCGTTGCCTGATGAGCGTGTGCGGATGCTGGCTGGATTGTTCCCACGTTGAACCCGTTTCAGGTTTTCAACGTGTTACGGAATCGGGTTCGGTGTGCCATACGGTGTCCGACCCCCCGGACAACTGACAGAAAGCGGTCACTGCTACGCTTCCGGATCTCCGTCCGGGGCTCCGCCGGACGTTCGCATGTCATTCACATGACACTCACAGAGTTGCACCGAGAAGAGGTCACCCGTGGGCTCAGTCGTCGACGACGCCGCCTCCGTGGAGTTCCATGCCTTCTTCGAACAGCACTACGCCGAACTCTCCCGTCTCGCCCACCTGTTGACCGGCGAGGCCGACGCCGCCGACGACCTGGCCGCGGACGCGCTGCTGGCGCTGTGGCACCGCTGGGACCGGGTGCGCGCGGCCGACCATCCGGTGGCGTACGCGCGGGGCGTGGTCGCCAACCTGGCCCGCACCCGGATCCGCAGCGCGGTGCGCGAGCGGCGCCGGATCGCGCTGTTCTGGTCGCACCGCGAGGAGAAGACCGAGAACCCGGACGTCGCGGGCGTGGTGGACGTGCAGTCGGCGCTGCGTCGCCTGCCCTTCCGCAAACGCGCATGTGTGGTACTTCGGCACGCGTTCGACCTGTCGGAAAAGGACACCGCGCTCGCCCTCGGGGTGTCGGTGGGTACGGTTAAGAGCCAGACGTCCAAGGGCATGGCCGAACTGCAGCGCCTGCTCGGCACCCAGGGTGTTCCGCAGCGGGTGCACGCGGCGATGGCGCGCGGCGGCGAGAGCGGAGGAAGGAACCGATGAGGCAGCAGGACGTGCACGACGAGCTGCGCGCCCGGCTGCACGAGGCGGCCGAGGCCCACGAACCCGACCGCGCGCGCATCCTGGCCCGCATCGAGCGGGGCATGGCCGCGCAGACCCGCCCCGACCACCGGGCCACGCGCCCGCCGGTGTTCGGCTGGGTGCGCGTGGTCAGCGCCACCGCGGCGGTCGCCGGAGTCCTCGCGGTCGGCGGGTACGCGGTGGCGTCCGCGGTCAAGGACAACACCGCTCCCCCGCAGCAGACGGTCGCGGTCTCACCGACGCCCACGCCCTCGCCGGACGCGACGAGCCGGGCCCCGGTTCCGCCGGTGAACCCGGCGCCGAGCAGGGCGCCGAAGACGCACCAGCCGAGCGGTTCCCCCTCCTCGACGCCCTCCGCCTCGGCCCCCGTGGTGCCGTCGGCCGACGGCGAGACGGACGGCCCGCTGTGGTCGGACGGCTCGGTGGACCCGCACAGCAACGACTTCTGGGCGCAGAGCAACGTCACCCTCAAGACGAGCGAGCAACTCACCTCCCTCACCGTGCAGCTGAAGGTCGCGCAGACCGGCGGGGTCGACTCGGCCGGCGCCTGGCGCTCGCTGCCGGAGCAGGACTTCACCCTGACCGTCGGCGAGCAGGACGGCTTCCTGGTCTACACCTGGGTGCTCAAGGAGGGCCGTACGGTCCCCAAGGGCGAGTGGGTGTTCGCCGGGCAGTACAACCACGAGCGCGGCGGCCGGGACGCGAAGGACGACAGCTACACGGTCAAGGCCACGGCGGACGGCACGCAGCGCGCGGTGGGCGGCGACTTCGCGGCGCACACGGACGGCGCGGGCGACTCGTAGAAAATCTTGAAGCGGGCGGCAACCCTTCGCTCGACAGCGGCAACCGGGAAGCGCACGGCTCCCTCTTGCCCTGCAGTCGAGTTGAACATTCAAGTACGACGGGATCGCCCCTTGAGCACGCACAAGAAGCACCTCACCCGCAGACGTGTGCTCGGCGCCTCCGCGATCGGCGTGGCCGCCACCGGCGCCGCCGTCGCGGGCGGCACCGGCCTCCTCTCGTCCGCGTCCGCTGCGGCGTTCGGCTACCGGGACGACGGCAAGAACTATGTCGTCGACACCGGCTCCTCCCTCGTCTTCAAGGTCTCCAGGACGACCGGAGACATCACGTCCCTGGTCTACAAGGGCAAGGAGTACGAGGGCTACGGCGGCAGGCACTCGCACGTCGAGTCGGGCCTCGGCGCCTCCACCGTCACGATCAGGCAGACCGGCCCGACGATCCTGATCAAGGTCGTGCACGGCCCGATCACCCAGTGGTACGCGGCCCGCAGCGGCCAGAACAACATCTACCTCTGGACGAACAAGGCGGACGCCTCCTTCACGGCGACCCGCTACATCGTGCGCCTCAAGCCGGGGATGTTCCCCAACACGGGCTCGGACGCCTGGGACTCCACCACCGACAGGATCATCGAGGCCGGTGACGTCTGGAAGCGTCCGGACGGCACCACCCGCTCCAAGCACTACTCGGGCAAGCGGACCATCGACTACGACCACGTCGGCTTCACGACCGGCTCGGTCGGCTTCTGGCTGATCCGCTCCAACCACGAGAAGGCCTCCGGCGGCCCCTTCTACCGCTCCCTGCTGCGGCACTCGAACGAGGGCGGCGCGGGCCTGTACGAGATCCTGCACTACAACGAAGCCCAGACGGAGGCGGAGCGGTTCGGCCTGCAGGGCCCGTACGTCATCGCGTTCACGGATGGCGGCGCGCCCTCCGCGTCACTGTTCCACGACAACCTCGACACCTCGTGGGTGGACGGCCTCGGCATCACCGGCTGGGTCGGCAGGGCGGGCCGCGGCAAGGTGGCGGGCGTCGGCCTGAAGGGCATGGACGCCAGGTACGCCTACACGGTGGGGTTCGCCAACAAGGACGCCCAGTACTGGGCGAAGGCGGCGGCCGGCACCGGCGCCTTCTCCTGCCCGGGGATGCTCCCGGGGACGTACACCCTCACCGTCCACAAGAACGAACTGGCCGTGCACACGGAGTCGGTGAAGGTCACGGCAGGCGGTACGACGGCCCTGCACACCCTCTCCCTCACCGGTGACCCGTCCGCCGCCGCGACCGTCTGGCGGCTCGGCGACTGGGACGGCACGCCCGGCGAGTTCAAGAACGCCAAGCTGATGACGTACGCGCACCCGTCCGACGGCCGCGCCGCGAAGTGGACCGGCAACGTCACGATCGGCAGCGGCAGCGAGGCCGCGTCCTTCCCGGCGTACCTGTGGAAGGACGTCAACGACGGCATCCTGGTCTACTTCAGGCTGACCAGGGCACAGGCGGCCGCCGCGCACACGCTCCGCGTGGGGGTGACCGACGCCTTCGCGGGCGGCCGTCCCCGCGTGACGGTCAACGACTGGGTCTCACCGATTCCCACGGCCCCCACCCAGCCCGACACCCGCTCGCTCACCACCGGTTCGTACCGGGGAAACAACCACACGTTCGTATTCAACGTCCCTACTAGTGCGTGGAAGACGGACACCTCCCAGTACAACGTCCTGAAGCTCAACATCGTGAGCGGCTCGGGCGGCACGGCCTACCTCAGCGCGGGCACGTCGTTCGACTGCGTGGACCTGCTGGCCTGAGCCCCCCTCGGCCGGCAGAGGAACGCCCCCGCCGGTGACGACCGGCGGGGGCGTTCGCGTTCCCGCCGTACGGCTAGTTCATCGTCGATCCGATCGCGGCAGAGCCCGTGGTGAGGAAAGTCGTCGTCGGCAGGGAGCCGTCCGACCTGCGGGCGCCGTACGCCGTCGTGGCGTCCGTGGACTTGAAAGCAGGCGTACCCACCCCGCCGTCCCAGTTGTTGGCAGCGGAGACGGTGCGCGAACCCGGCTTCGCCAAGCCCCCCTTGTTGCCCACCGCCAGGTTCCGCGCCAGCCGCGCCTTCCCGGTCTCGAAGAAGAAGCCCGCCTGAGCGTTCGCGTACGCGGTGTTCCGGTTCAGCACGATCGCGCCGGTGTTGGAGTTCTCGGTGAACCCGTTGAGAGAGTTGTCCCAGGCCGCGTCGTTGTTGACGACATGGGCGACCGCGACACCTCCCCCGCCCAGCTTGAACCCGTTGCCGTTGCCCTCGAAGGCGGAGTCGCCCCACCGGTTCTTGCCGTTGCCGAAGGCCCAGCTGTGCTCGATGGTGACCGGCGAGGAGAACTGCCACAGGTCGAGGCCGTCGTCGGAGTTGTTGTACAGACGGGCGCCGGTGACCCTGTTGCCGGTGCCGGAGCCGAACTTGACGGCGATGCCGTCGGCGTTCCGGCCGTGCCCCGAGGCGTCGTAGTTGCCGTAACTGTCCAGGTTCTGGACGAGGTTGTTCACGGTGTTGTCGCCGCGCAGGGTGAACCCGGAGTCGCCGTTGTTCGCGGTGACCAGGTTCCTGAAGACGCCTCCGGTCGAGGAGGTGACGACGAAGCCCTGGGCCGGCGACTTCTGGAAGGTGAGGTTCTGCACGGTCCAGTAGCTGCCGTAGATCCCGGCGAGCCAGGAGCCCGCGGGCAGCTTGGAGCCGTCGATCCGCACCTTCTCGCTGCCGTACGCCTGGAGCGTGATGCGGTTCGAACCGGTTCCGCTGGCCGTGGACTTGAGGGTGGCGGTCGGGTAGTAGGTGCCGCCCCGCACCTGGATGACGGTACCGGCGGCGGCGTTCCTGACGGCCGACTCCAGCTGGGCGGTGGTGGAGACGGTGACCGTGGTCGTGGCGGCCTGGGCGCCGCCGTTCGACAGGCCGAGGTAGACGCCGCCGGCGCCCGCGGCCACGGCCACCGCGGCGGCGATCGAGAGGGTGCGCGTCCTGCGGTGACGTCCGGTGCTCTGCCGCACTGGCCGTTCCTTTCCTAGGGAGTTGAGACGCAATCCAGTCGCCGCCATGGCCGGAACAGGTTGCCGCGCCCCGCGCGAAAACAACCGAAACTTTCGGCCGCCCCACTCGCCCGCACACCGATTGACGCACTGTCCCCCACTGGCCACACTCCGAGAGCGCGCACCGATCAACAGAAATCCCCAAACCCACACAGGACTGCCATGCGCCCCAGAACCAGAACCCTGCTGGTCCCCCTCCTGGCCGCCCTCTTCCTCACCCTGCTGACCGCCCCGCCGGGCTCCGCGCAACCGCGGCACCCCAAGTACGCGGGCTATCTGTTCACCTACTTCACCGGCGAGGGCACAGCCGACGGCGAACAGATCCGGTACGCCCTCAGCCAGGGCAACGACCCGCTGAACTGGCGGGAGTTGAACGCGGGCAAGCCGGTGCTGACGTCGACCATCGGCGAGAAGGGGCTGCGCGATCCGTTCGTGATCCGCTCCCCCAAGGGCGACCGGTTCTATCTGATCGCCACCGACCTGCGGATGTACAAGAACAGCAGCGGCAGCTGGGACTACGTCCAGCGGCACGGCAGCAGGTCCGTCATGGTCTGGGAGTCCACCGACCTGGTGCACTGGACCGACCAGCGGCTGGTGAAGGTGGCCCCGGACAACGCGGGCAACACCTGGGCCCCGGAGGCCTACTGGGACGACCGGCTGCACGAGTACGTGGTCTTCTGGGCGTCGAAGCTGTACGCCGCCGACGACCCCGACCACACCGGCTCGACGTACAACCGGATGCTCTACGCCACGACCAGGGACTTCCGCACCTTCAGCGAGCCGAAGGTCTGGGACGACCCGGGCTACTCGGTCATCGACTCGACGGTGATCAAGGACAAGGGGACGTACTACCGCTTCACCAAGGACGAGCGGGACCCCGGCTCCAGCTCGCCCTGCTCGAAGTTCATCACGGCGGAGAAGTCGCGGAACCTGACCGACATGTCGTACGGCTTCGTCTCCGACTGCATCGGCAGCGGCTCCGTCCAGCGGGGCGAGGGGCCGACCGTGTTCCGGTCCAACACCGAGAAGAAGTGGTACCTGTTCATCGACGAGTACGGCCTGCGCGGCTACGTACCCTTCGAGACCACCGACCTCGCCTCGGGCAAGTGGACCCTGTCCACGGACTACGCACTGCCCGCCAGCCCCCGCCACGGCACGGTTGTGCCGGTGACGGGGGCCGAGTACGAGCGGCTGCTCAGGACCTATGGATGACCGTCAGGAGACGAAGTAGGTCGGGTTCGGCAGCTTGTAGGTACGGTCGGCGTAGCCGCCGTCCAGGTCCGAGTACTGGTCGCCGAAGTTGGCGATGATCTCGTACCCCAGGTCGTCCTCGATGTGCGCGCGGGTACCGGACTTGTACTGCACCGTCGTGCAGGTCCAGGTGCCCGGCGTGGCGCAGTCGCCCAGGTAGGCCGGCGGGTTGGCCTTGTCCTTGAGGAACATGTGGTCGGCGTCGAGGTTCACATCGGCGCCGATCTTCTTCAGGTTCTCGACGGCGGCGGTGCGCTGCGCCTCGCTGAGACCGGAGTTGTAGAAGACCTCGACACCCTTGGACTCGGCGTACTGGACCAGCTCGGGGCTGCCGAACACGGCCGGACGGTCGGCCTTGTTCACGTAGTCGGCCCAGGTGGTCGAGTTGTACGTGTAGTTGTAGCGCTTCTCGTAGTCGAGGCTGAGCAGCAGCGTGTCGTCGATGTCGAAGACGACGGCCGGCTTCTCGCCGTGGCGGTGCGCCTTGCGCGCCGCCTTGTCGATGTAGCGCTTGGCGCTGGCGTCGATCTCCGCCAGGTCCTGGGCGTACGGGCTGTCCGGGGACGCCTGGTAGACGCCGTTGGCGTCGGCGGTGGTGCCGTAGTAGGTGTCGATGTCCTTGACCAGGAGCCCGATGTTGTAGGGCTCGTGGGTGGAGTTCGCCGTCGACTGACCGGCCGTGGCCGCGCCGGCGCCGTACAGGGCGCCACCGGCGAGCGCGCAGGCGGCAGTGATCGCCGCGATCCGCAGTGATTTATGCATGACAAGGTTTCTACGCGCGTCACCCAGTCCAATGCGAGATTCGTTGCCTGATCGATACACACCAATTTGGTTTAAGGCAGGGGGAGTCAGTGGCAGGGCGGGTCGTAGGGCTCGCCGGGGACGTATGCCTTCCATTCGTCCTCGGTGATCACGTCGCCGTAGCTCTTGCAGAGGAGGTACCTCAGATCCTTGGGGTTGGTGGACCAGACGTTCACGCTCCCGCCGACGGCAGCAAGCAGGGGCTTCCCCCTAGGGCTGTACGACAAGCTGCCGAAGCCCCCGAGGTTGTCGGCGCCGAAGGCGAACGCCGCCTTGTAGACCGGAGTCTCCGGGTGACTGATGTCCCACAGCTCGATATGGCTAGGCACCTCCTTCCCATCGGTCGTGCTCAGGTCACCAGCACTTCCCCAGGCGAGCGTGCGGCCGTCAGGGCTGAAGGCGATGCCTCCTCCCGAACCGATCGTGCGCATCACCACCGGATAGCGCGAGTCGCCCGTGATCCGGCTGTCCTTGATCGGCCACAGGCGCGTGGTGTCCCCGGTGTCGGTGACGGCGAGCCATTTGCCGTCAGGACGGAAGGCAGACTGAGACACACCGGCGCCCCGGGTGAGCCACCGGGTCGGCTGGGGCACCGGATGCCGTGGGTCCGCCACCGTCCAGGAGAGCAGCGTGTCGGCGGTGTTGGCGACCAGGAGCCGGCCCTTCGGGGAGAAGGCGACGTAGAAGACGTCACCCTTCATGGAAGCGGTCTGCCGGGGACGGGAGACGTCGGTGACGTCGAACACCTTGACCGAGGGTGGCTCGCTGCGGACGTCGATGTGGTCATTGCCGTCGGCCACGGCCAGTAGGTGTCCATCTGCGCTGAAGGAGATGTCCTCGACGCCGTTGGCGATGTCCGTGATGGTGGCGATGACGGGTGCGCCGGAACGTCGGGTGTCCCGCAGCCGGACGACGTGCTTGTTTCCGCTCAGCTCGCTGAGTGCGAGGATCTTCCCGTCGGGGCTGAAGGCGGCTCCCTCCGCGCCGATGTCGCCACTGCCCGGCAGCCGGGCCAGACTCTTGTGAAGCGTCGCCGAACCACTCAGGTCCCACAGGGCACCGGCGTCGGCGCCGTGAATGACCAGCAACCGCTTGGAGCCGCCGCTGAACGTCGTGGTCGTCTGGAACCCGGCCGGAGTCTGGCCGAAGCTAGCCGCGGCGGTGGGCGTTCCCGTGTTCTCGACGTACCACAATTGGACTCCGCGGCCGGTGGCCCGCAGCAACCGGTGGCCCCGTGGTGTGAAGAGGGCGGGACCGGCCATCCCGTTGCCGTCTGCGGCACCTTTCAGGCCCGTGGACTTCCGCAACCGAGGGCGCGAGTTGACGTCCCAGAGAAAGGTGGTTTTTCCACAGGCGGTGGCAAGATGCTTCCCGTCCGGACTGAACGCGGCGGAGGCCAGGTCTGTCGAACAGTCGGTCAGAAACTTTTCCTGCGCCGTACCCGCCGACGTCGGCTGCCCGCGGTCCCGCAGCCGCCACAGCCGGACCCCGATCTGCTTCCCGTCGCCCGGTCCGGCCAGCAGCCGGCCGTCCGGGCTGAACGCGACCTGGTGCAGCGGCTTTCCGTTCAGGTCGTAGGTTTGGGAGCCCATTTTGAGGCCGGGAAGGACCGCGAGGGCCGAGGCGCGCCGCCGGTCGGACGTGTCCCAGAGCCGTACCTTGCCGTCACTGCCAGCACTCGCCAGGAGACGTCCGGACGGGGCGAAGGCGACCGAGTGGACAGCTCCGGTGTGACCGCTCAGAGTGCGCAGCAGACGTGGGGCGGGCCGGTTGGCGATCTCCCACAGCTGAATGCTTCCGTCGAGGCGGCCGAGAGCCAGCATGCGGCCGTCGGGGCTGATGGTCAGCGACAGAGTCTTGACCTGCTGCTGACCGGGGACGGTTATGCGGCGCGGGTGCTTCGGAGCGGTGACATCCCACAGCCCCAGCGAGCCACTCGCCGTGCTGCCCGCCCGCACGGCGGCCAGGAACCGTCCGTCGGAGCTGAGCGCAACCGCACCCGTCCGCATCTGGCCAAGGTGCCCCAGCTGCCTGTCCTTCCCCTGCTCCGTGTCCCACAGGACGACATCGGAACCGGTAGAGACGGCCATCCGCTCGCCCCGGGCGTCCAGGGAGATGTCACCGGCGGGGGCGTCGGCCATGAAGATGCCCGGTAGCTCCATGGCGGCGATCATGGAAGCCGTGTCGGACTGCGGATCCAGCCGGTTGGCGACCAAACTGAGCTGCTTGGCCAGCCCGGGGCGGCTTTCCCGCAACTTCTCCGCCTCCACCGTGACCAGCCGTGCGACAGCCTGCCGACGCTGAGCCGCCTCTTTCTGCCCCGACCACCAGGCCAGGCCTCCGCCCGCCCCGGCCAGCAGCGTCAGCACACACATACAGGCGATCACAGCCCTGCGGATGCGTACCCCGCGCCGTTCCTGACGCCACGACTGGTTCAGGAACTCCGCGAGCCGTGGTTCGAGTTCACCGACATGTCCCTTGCCCTCGGCGGCAACGGTCAGACCCGCGCCCTTCAGGCGTTCACGGGTGGCGGCGAGCCGGGGGCCCCGATAGAGCAGCGAGGGATGCCGGTCCGCCTCCCACCAGACGGCGGCGTCGACGGCGACCTGCTGCCGCGCAC
This sequence comes from Streptomyces sp. NPDC001410, assembly GCF_042895235.1. Classification (NCBI taxonomy): domain Bacteria; kingdom Bacillati; phylum Actinomycetota; class Actinomycetes; order Kitasatosporales; family Streptomycetaceae; genus Streptomyces; species Streptomyces sp. NPDC001410. The sequence goes on along the minus strand of NZ_JBIAWE010000006.1, from coordinate 372,699 downwards.
GCAGCCAGTCCCGGTCCGCGTCGATCCACTCCCGCAGCCGGGGCCAGGCGTGCAGCAGGGCGTTGTGGCTGATGCGGACCGTCCGTTCGTCGAGGACCAGCAGCCGTGCCGCGGCCAGCCGGTTCAGGGCCCGCTCGGCGGCCTGTGGGTCCGGCAGGCCGTCCAGCAGGACGGTCCGGTCGACGGGGCGGCTGGTGTCCGGGGCGTCGTCGTCGATGTGCACCAGGCGGGGCAGCATGCGGCGTGCGGCGGCGCGGCCCGCGTCGTCGAGGTGGTCGTAGGTGTCGTCGGCGGTCTGTTTGATGGCTTCGTCGATGCCTCCGCTCTCGCGGTAGCCGGCGACGGTCAGCCGTCTGCCCTGCCGGTGTCGCCAGGTGGACCAGAGTGCGTGGGAGAGCAGGGGCAGGGTGCCGGTCTGGGACCGGGTCAGCCGGGCGGCGCCCAGTTCGTGGATGAGCAGGTCGGCGAGGCCCTCGTCGAGTTCCAGGCCGACGGCACCGGCCGGGCGCTCGATCGCGGCTCTCAGCTCCTCCTGCTGCATCGGGCTGACGAGCACCTGGTTGGACCGCAGCACCGCGTCCAGCTCGGGCAGGGCCTGGGCGTGGCCGTAGAAGTCGGCGCGCAGGGCGGCGACGACGAGCGTCCCGGCCTCGGCCAGGGCCGTCAACGCGGCGAGGAACGCGGTGCGTTCGGCCCGGCTGCGGCAGAGGGTGAACAGCTCCTCCAGCTGGTCCACCACCAGCACGAGGCGCCGCCGGTCCGGAACGAGGTCGTGGGCCCAGCCGACGGCGACTTTCGGGTCCTCGGCCGACAGGACGGTGTCACCCCGCAGGGCGGTGGTCAGGCTGCGCAGGGGGTGTTCGCCGGGGGTGAGGACAAGGCCGGGCCAGGCGGCCGAGCCGGGCAGCAGCGGGGTTCCGGCCCGTAACGCCGCGAGGAGTCCGGCGTGCAGCAGGGAGGTCTTGCCGGCGCCGGACGGCCCGACCACCGCCAGTGGCCGGCCCTGCTGGACTGCCTGGAGGCAGCCGTGGAGCAGTTCGTCGACCAGCTTCTCCCGGCCGTGGAAGAACTCGGCGTCGTCCACGGTGAACGCGTCGAGGCCCGGGTACGGGCAAGGACCCGGCGCGGGCTCCTCGGCCGCGGTGGCGTCCGGCTCGTCGGTCGTCGGTGTGGCCGCGTTGACGGCGACGACCAGCCCGCCCGAGCGGTCGCCGGCCTGGCGGCGCGGCAGCGGCCCGCCGCGGGCCCGTAACGCGCGGAACAGGTGGTCGTAGACGTCGTCCAGGGTGAGCAGGCGCGGTGCGCGTGGATCGCCGTCCCGCAGGAGGGTGATCAACTCGCCGGTGAGGGCGGTGTGTTCGGCGTCGTCGGGAGCCAGCGCCAGCTGCTCGGCGGATCCCAGCAGGTACATCCCGTGTCCGGCGGGCAGGCTGAAGGCCGCGGGCTGGGGCGTGCCGTTGCCCAGCCGGGCGCGTCCGGAGAAGCAGCAGTCCAGGATGACGATCACGGACGCGGCGCGGCACAGGGTGAGCGCCTCGCGCAGCGCCGAGAACGACAGGGCCTGGTGTGCGGCGAGGCCCGGGGTCAGCCGGTCGGTGGCGCTCGCGGCGAGGTACAGCTCGTCGCCGGGGCCGATGAGGCCGTGTCCCACGTAGTACACGAGCAGGGTGCTCTCGGCCTCCTGCGCCGCGTCGGCGACGGCCAGGGCCATGGTGCGGGCGTCCGCCGGGTCGATGAGCGTGCGCAGCCGGTCGGGGGTCACCCCGCAGCGTTCGGTCAGGGTGGCCGCCAGGGCTTCCACGCTGCGGGGCACCGCGGGTACGGAGGTCAGCGTGGGGCCGTGGTGGGTGCCGGTGCCGATGAGCAGCACCCGGGCGCCGGAGGACGCCAGCGCGGTGCCGGGCGTGGGGAGGGTCGGCGACTCGGCGGACCTGGTGGTCATAACGCGCCGCCGTCCGCTTCCCGGCCGCTCTCCAGGATCCGGGAGGTGTCGGTCACGAAGGTGCGTAGTTCCTGGGCGGTCATCGGCCCGACGAGCTTCGTGGAGATCTCCAGCGAGGCGCCGTCGGGCCGGGTCGCCCTGACGGTGACGTTGCTGTGCCGGCTGCGGATCCAGGCCACCAGGGCGGTGGTGAGTCCGGTGACCGCGCCGCCGGAGCCGAGCGCGACCACCAGGCCGTCCAGGACCGGGCCCAGTGTGCCGGGCACCGGTGGTCCCTCCTGTGGAGTGACTCTGCCGCGCAGTTCGTCCGCCTCGGCGAGCCAGGCGAGCAGTGATCGCGTCTCGTCGGCGGCGGCAGTGCCGTCGGCGCCGTCCGTGACACGGACATCCACGCGTACGTCCACAGGTTCCCCCGATCCTGCATCCAGTCCCAAACGAACCGTCAGACAACAGGGTAGGGGTGCCGGGTGGAACCTGACCCGGTAATTCCGGTCTCTAGTTCATCGTCGCGCCGATGGTGGTGGAGCCCGTCGTCAGGAACGTCGTCGACGGCAGGGAGCCGTCCGACTTGCGGGCGTTGTACGTCGTGGAGGCGTCCGTGGAGACGAAGGACGGGGTGGAGATGCCGGAGTCCCAGTTGTTGCCGGCGGAGACCACCGAGGAGCCCTTGCTGACCGGACCGCTGCCGTTGCTCACCGCGAGGTTCTTGCCGAGGCGGGCGGAGCTGGTGGCGAAGTAGTAGCCCCACTTGGCGTTGGCGTAGGCGGTGGTGCGGTTGATGACGATCGCGCCGGTGTTGGAGTTCTCGGTGAAGCCGTTGCCGGCGTTGTCCCAGGCGGCGGAGTTGTTGACGACGTGGGCGACCGTCACGCCGTTGCCGCCCAGTTTGTAGCCGTTGCCGTTGCCCTCGAAGGCGGAGTCGCCCCAGCGGTTCTTGCCGTTGCCGAAGGACCAGGTGTGCTCGATGGTGACCGGGGAGGAGAAGGACCACAGGTCGATGCCGTCGTCCGAGTTGTTGTAGAGGCGCGTTCCGGTGACCAGGTTGCCGGTGCCCGAGCCGAACTTGATGGCGACGCCGTCGGCGTTCTGGCCGTGGGTGGCGGCGTCGTAGTTGCCGTACGAGTCCAGGTTCTTGACCGTGTTGTTCACGGTCCCGTCCCCGGTGAGGGTGAAGCCGGAGTCGCCGCCGTTGATGGTCTTGACGTTGTTCCAGTTGGTGCCGGTGCAGGACTGGCAGACGACCGCACTGTCCGGGGAGTTCTGGAAGGTGATGCCTGAGACGTTCCAGTAGTCGGCGGTCAGCTTGAAGATCCAGGAGCCGGAGGGCAGCGAGGACCCGTCGATCTTCACGGTCTCGGAGCCGTACGCGGTGAGGGTGATCGGGGAGGACGAGGTGCCGTTGGCCGTCGACTGGAGGGTCGCGGTCGGGTAGTAGGTGCCGCCGCGCACCTGGATGACGGTGCCGGCGGTGGCGTTCTTGATGGCGTTCGTCAGGTCGGTGGAGTTGCTGACGACCACGGTCGCGGCGTGGGCGGGCGTGGCGACCAGGCCGAGCCCGGCGATGGCGAGGACGGTGAGGGTGCTCTTGATGCGACGCATGACGTGCGGGTCCCTTCGTCGGCTCAGAGCGAGCGGTGGGGGTGGGGGTGCCAGTCGCCGAGGTAGGCGGCGGGGGTGTGCAGCTCGGCCTCGGCGTCGGTGAGCTGGGGCCGGTCGGCGGGGACGGTGATCACCGCGCCGGGCCCCGAGTTGCGGTACTCGCGAAAGCGCATGGACTGCCACGGGTAGGCGTCCCGCATGTTGGTGTAGGGGGTGACCGGGTCGATGCCGGGTCCGATGAGGCTGTCCCGGACGACCAGTGAGGGCCAGGCGGTCGTCTCGTGCGACGGCACCCACGGCCGGGCCAGCTTGTACGCCGAGTTCTCCGCGCCGGAGGTGAACCGGGAGCGGACGGCGAGGATGCCGTGCGGGTTGGGGCGGGCGGTGGACGGGGCGAAGACCATGCCCTTGGGAGTGAAGTCCACGTCCCGCTGCAGGGTGTGGAAGCGGCAGCGGTCGAACACGGCGGTCGCCCGTCCGAAGACGAAGTCGACGTCCCCCTCGATGTGGCAGTTCCGGTAGTACTGCCGGTCGAAGGAGTCCAGGGCCGTGGTGTCCGCGAACAGGGTGTCCTGGTGGGCGAGCAGCCTGACGTTCGCGAAGTACGAGCGGTCTCCGGTGACGTAGGCGGCTACCGCCTGGGTCCCGGTGATGTCCGGGTGGTCGGCGCGCAGCCAGTCGTTGGCGAGGGTCAGGTCGCGCACGGTCAGCCCGGGAGCGGCCGAGCTGAAGGTGGCGGACCCGGCGGTGCCGTAGGTGCCCGAGCCGTCGGGCTTCGGGGTGCCGTTGGCGTTGTCGTGGACGATGACGACGTCACGGGGGTCGCCCGTGATGCCGCGAATCGTCAACTCGGCCTTGTCCGCAGGTACGTTGACGACCTCGCGGTACGTCCCCGGGTGCACGAGGATCGTCCGGCCGGGGCCGTCGGCGGCATCCACGGCGGCCTGGACGGAGTCGCCGGGCCGGACGTGCAGGATCCGGCGGCCAGACGCGAACACCGGGGATGCGCTCATGGCCACCAGTCCGCCCGCGATACCTGCAAGCAGCGTGCGTCGGGGCAACGGCATCAGCAGCCCTCCCACGGGGTCCAGTCCCCGAGGTGGGCCTTGCGCGTCGCCGACTCGGCCTGTTCGTCGGTCAGTTGGGGCCGGTCGGCGGGGACGGTGATCACGGCGCCCGGCCCCGAGTTGCGGTACTCGGCGAACCGCTGGTTCTGCCACGGGTAGGTGGCCGACATGTTCGTGTAGGGCGCGGCCGCGTCGATGCCGGGGCCGAGCCAGGTGTCGCGGACGGTGAGCATGGGGCGGGCGGTGGGGTCGGATCCGGGCACCCAGGGGCGGGCCAGTTTGTAGTAGGCGTCCGGGGCCTCGCTGCTGACGTGGCTGCGGGTGACCAGGTAGCCGCGCGGGTTGGCGACGGCCGTGGAGGGCGCGAAGACGAAGCCGTAGGGCGCCCCGGCCAGGTCCGTGCGGTTCAGGGTGCGGAAGTGGCAGTGCTCGTAGACGGCGGTGGCCCGCCCGAAGACGAAGTCGACGTCGCCCTCGACGTAGCAGTGGGCGTAGTACTGGCGGGCGAAGGTGCCGAGGGACATCGAGTCGGCGTACAGGGTGTCCTGGTGGCCGAGGAATCGGCAGTGCAGGAAGGCGCTGCGGTCGCCCTGCACCTTGATGGCGACGGCCTGGGTGCCGCTGATGTCCGGGTGGTCGGCGCGCAGCCAGTCGTTGGCGAAGGTGATCCAGCGGGCGGTGAAGCCGTCGGCCTGCACGGTGGTGGTGGCCGACCCGGTGGTGCCGTAGGTGCCGCCGCCGGGCTTGGGGGTGCCGGCCGCGTGGTCATGGACGATGACGACGTCCCGGGGGTTCTCGGAGGCGCCGATCCAGGTCATCTCCGTACGGCTGACGTCGACGGCGACCGTCTCCCGGTAGGTGCCGGGTGCGAGGACCAGCGTGCGGCCGCTGCCGGTGGCGGCGGTCACCGCGGCCTGCACGGAGGTGAAGTCACCGCTGCCGTGCGGGTCGACGTACAGGGTCTGCGGGGTGAGGCGGCGGGCCGGTGACCCGTAACGGCCGAACGGGCGCGGTCCCTCGTCGGCCCGCGCGGGGACGGCGGTGAGGCCGAGCGCGGCGGCGGCCCCGGCGCACGCGGCCAGGAGTCGCCGTCTGGACAGGGGGAGTTGGGGCGAGGGCATGGGAGTGCTCCTTCGCGGTGCGGCTCGTGAGAAAGAGAGAAAAGAGAGAGGGGGCGGGGCCGGGCGTCCGGCCCCGGTGGTGTCAGCCCAGGCGTCCCGCGCCCGCGCAGTGGTCGACCAGGCCCGGCACGGCCTTGGCGGGGTCGATCTTGGTGCGCAGGGTAGGCGTCCAGCCGGCCCCGGACTGCAGGATCTCGCCCGGGATCTCGGTGTTGTGGACGGCGATCAGATCCGTCGGCACACCGTTGACGTAGTTGTCGTCGGCCGTGAGCGGCGACTCCTTCCACTTCTTCAGGATCGAACCGGTCTTCGCGCCCGCCGGCAGGGTGAACGCGTTGTGCTCGGCGTCGAGTTGGGACTCCACGCCGATGCCGTAGCTGTAGGAGTAGCCGTCGCCGGCGACGAAGTGGTTGTTGTAGGAGTCCACCTGTCCGAAGCGGACGCGGGGTGCGCGCTCGACCAGGTTCGAGAACAGGTTGTGGTGGAAGGTGACCTTCAGGTGCCCGCGGTCGACCGCGGCCGTGGCGGCGCTGTCGCTGTTGCCGATGAGGATCGTCTTGTCGTGGTCCTCGAAGACGTTCCAGGAGGCGGTGACGTAGTCGGCGCCCTTGACGATGTCCAGCTCGCCGTCGTGCTGCTCGTAGATCCGGCCGAAGTAGGACGGCAGCGTGCTGTCCGGGTGGTCCCCGTCGGTGAAGGTGTCGTGGTCCATCCAGACGTGCGTGGATCCGTAGATCACCGCGCTGTCGTACTCGGAGTTCCAGTTGCCGTCGGCGGTGTCGGTCGGGTCCCACTGCGGGAAGCAGTCCAGGGGGCTCTCGAAGCTCAGGTTGCGGACGATGACGTTGTCGACGCCCTTGATCTGGAGGCTGGCGCCCTTGAAGCCGGCGTCCTTGCCGACACCGACGATGGTGGTGTCGGCGGGGATGTTCGCCTTGATGGAGGCGTCCTGCCGGGCGGCGGAGGCTCGGCGCAGGCCCTCGGGGCTGTCGTCGGGCTCGTTGTCGAGGGTCTTGGCGCGACCCCACACCGCCGGGTCGTAGGCCTTCAGGTAGGTGTCGAAGTCGTACCCGGGCACGGCGAACGAGGCGCAGCTCGGGCCGTCCGCGTCGATCGTGCCCTTCACTCGGATGATCTTCGGGGCGCTGCCGCCGTCCGCGAGGGCGGCCTTGAACTGCTCCCAGGTGGTGACGGCGTAGACGTGCGCGGCGTCGGCGGCGGCACCGCCGGTCGTCCCGGTGCCGTGGGCGGCCCAGCCGTCGTCGGCGGGCAGCACCTGCCGGTCGAGTCCGGCCCGGTGGGCGGCCTGCGCTGATGCGGTGCCGGTGACGGCGAGCACAAGGGCCGTGCAGCCCACGACCGCAACCATGACACGTCCATGACATTTCTGTGTACGCACGGTGCGGGTCTCCTCTTTCACGAAGGTGACGACGGTGACGCGGGCGGCCAGGTGATCCAGGACGTGGGGATGTCCTCGTGCAATCGGACCACGTCGTGCCGGGCGAGCACCCGGGTGCGCAGCTGCTCCTGCGCCACGAGCCGGGCCACGGCGATGGCGCCCGGCGGATTGAAGTGCGTGTTGTCCTGCTCGGTGTCCGTCCAGTTGAAGTACTTCTTCGTCTCCTCGACACCCAGCTGCTGCCACAGCGCGAGCGACAGCGCCTCGATGTCGAGCAGCGCGACACGCTCCGCTTCGGCGAGCGCGCGCATGGCAGCCGGGTAGTCGCCGTGGGTCGGCACGGCGTCGCCCTCGGCGTCGAACCTGCGGCGCTCGACCGGGGTGGCGAGCACGGGCCGGGCGCCACGGGACCGGGCACCGTCGATGTACAGCCGCAGATACTCCTGGTACGTCGTCCAGGGCTCGGTGTACCGGGCCGGGTCGGTGGCCTTCTCGTCGTTGTGCGCGAACTGGACGATCAGGAGGTCCCCGGACCGGATCACGGACAGGATGGCGTCGAGCCGCCCCTCATCCACGAAGCTCTTCGAACTCCGCCCGTTCACGGCATGGTTGGCGACCTCCCACTTCTTCCGGAGAAAGAAGGGGAGCGCCATTCCCCACCCGGTCTCGGGAGCGGCGTCGGCGTATTTCTGGGCGGCGGTGGAGTCACCGGCGATGTAGAGAGTCCGGTTCCTTTTCGGGGATCGTACGGCGAGTGGAGCTGCCGCGAGAGCGGCGGAAGTCACCTGTCTGCGGGTAAGGGCCACGAAGAAGCTCCTTTCAGGATCGTCAGGGGCGCGGGGAACTGCGCGACCGGCCCCCACCGGCCGGCAGCCCCCCACGAAACCGAACCGTCCGAACTCTCAGTGGTTCTTCTTCCAGTCCGCCTGAGCCTTGTTGAGCTGATCGGCCAACGTGTCCAGAAACTCCTTCGCACTCATCTTCCCGAGCAGCAGCTTCTGGAAGTTCGGCTCGTTGTCGGCCTTGGAGATGGTGTTCCAGTCGGGCAGGTAGTACGGCAGCTGCACAATCCTGGTGCCGCTCCCGTTCAACGCCTCCGCCGCCAGCTTCGTGGGCTCGGCCTGCTGGATCCACGCGTCCTTCGCGGCGTCCGTGTTCGCCGGCACCTGCCCCGCCGACTCGTTGAACTTGGAGTTCTCCGCGGCGGACACGGCGAACTCGATGAACTTCCAGGCGGCCGCCTTGTTCTTGCTCGACTTGAACAGGCTCAGTCCGTCCACCGGGTTGGACACCTGCACCCGGGTGCCGTCGTCCAGCGTGGGGTTCGGAACGCCCCGGAACTTGTCCTTGCCGAGCGCCTTCAGATGGTCCTGGTACGACCCCAGGTTGTGGCTCAGCATGCCGATCGTGCCGCTGTCCCACTGCGCGACCATCTTCGTGAAGTCGTTGTTGACGTCGGCGGACGGGGTGTCCTTCTTGTACAGCGCGACGTACTTCTCCAGCGCGACGACGTTCTTGGGGTCGTTGACCGTGGTCTTGTCGCCGTTCCAGAACGAGGTGATGCCGGTCTGGCCGTAGACCGCGTCGAGGGCCGGCGCGATGGCGCCCTCGCCGCCGCGGATGGTGAAGCCGAACTCGTTCCTGCCCTTGTCCGTGAGCTTGCCGGCGGCCGCGTAGAACTTCGACCAGGTGGTCGGCGCGTCCAGACCGGCCTTCTTGAACAGGTCCGTCCGGTACCACAGCGTGCCGTTGTTGGCGGAGGTCGGCACCTGGTACAGCGTGTCCCCGCCGCCCGCCGCCTTGCTGACGTCGATCAGGTTCTGGCTCAACTTGCCGTTCAGCGGGCTCTTCGAGAGCCGGCCGTCCAGCGGTTCCAGCGCCCCCTGGACCGCGACCTCGGCGAGCATCGCGGTGCCCACCCCGCCGACGTCCGGCAGGCCCCCGCCCTGGATGGCGGTGTCGTACTTGGACTGGGCGCTCGCCGCCGGGATGCCGACGTACTTGACCTCGATGTCCGGGTACTTCTTCTCGAAGTCGGCGATGATCTGCTTCCAGATGTCGGTGCGCACGCCGCCGTTGTTGTCCCAGAAGGTGATCGTGCCCTTGCCGGAGCCCTCGCCCCCCTTGTCCCCCGCGCCGCCGCTGCCGTCGTCGCCGCAGGCGGTGGCGGTCAGCGCGAGCACGGAGCCCAGGGCGACGGCCGTGGCGGCGCGCCTGCTTCTGTGGATGCTGCTCTTCATCGTCGGCTCTCTTCTGCTGGATCCAATGGCGTGGTGGAGCTGTCGTGCAGGGCACTACAAGGGGCTGATCCGGAACTCCGTGAAGGTCGCCGCCCCCGCATGCCCCGGTCCCTCGGGTGCGGCGGCGAACAGGCCGAGCAGGGCGCCGACCCAGCGCCAGGGGGTGGCCGCGAAGACCGGCCCGGACGGGCGCGGGCCGTCTCCGACGTCGTAGGAGAAGCGGCAGCGCGCCCCGGCCGCCACCTCGATCCGCAGCCGGGCCCGCCCCTCGGGCGCGACGCACGGCACACCGGCGTCCCGCTCGTGGTCGGCCACCGCCTCCGCGAACCGGTGCACGAGCCGCGCCGTCCCGTCGGCGCCCCGTTCGAGCCCGATCCATCCGAAGGCGTCCCCGAGCACCGCGAGCCCCGCCCGGGCGCCCGGCTCGGTGCCGTCCAGGCGCAGCTCGACCTCGATCGCGCTCGGCGGGCCGGGCAGGCGCTGGGTGAGGATGTGCGGCAGTTTCCGCAGGTCATGGGCGTCGGCCGAGCGGACGCAGGTCAGTCGCAGCCCGTCCCCGGAGTGGTGGGTGGCCCAGCCGTCGCCCGGGTTGGCCGGCCACTGCCACTGGCGGCCGTACCGTCCGCCGGGGAAGTCGTCGTCGGTGGCGGGAGCGGCGGGCGGCTGCGGCGGGAGGTCGGGGCGGCGGTGTACGGCCACGGGGGCGCCGTCGTCGCCGAGCACGGGCCAGCCGTCCTCGGCCCAGCGCATCGGCTGGAGGTGCACGACCCTGCCGTAGGCGCCCCGCTGCTGGAAGTGCAGGAACCAGTCCTCGCCGGCCGCGGTGCGCACCCAGCCGCCCTGGTGCGGCCCGTTGACCTCGGTGTCCCGCTGCTCCAGGACGATCCGCTCCTCGTACGGCCCGAAGAAGCCGCGGGAGCGGAAGGCGCCCTGCCAGCCGGTCTCCACTCCCCCGGCGGGCGCGAGGATCCAGAACCAGCCGTCGTGCCGGTAGAGCTTGGGGCCCTCCAGGGTGAACCAGCCGGGGATGCGGTCGCCGTCGACGATCACCTTGCCCTCGTCGAGGAGGGAGGTGCCGTCGGGGTGCATACGGTGGCCGGTGAGCCGGTTCTTGATGCCGGAGCGGGACCTGACCCAGGCGTGCACGAGATGGGCCTCGCCGGTCTCGTCGTCCCAGAGCGGGCACGGGTCGATCAGGCCCTTGCCCGGCTTGAGGAGGTGCGGGCGGGTCCAGGGGCCGCGGATCTCGGGGGCGTTGATCTGGTAGACGCCGTGGTCCGGGTCGCCCCAGAAGATCCAGAAGCGTTCGTCGTGGTGCCGGATCGCCGGTGCCCAGACCCCGCAGTCGTGCCGGGGCGTCGCGAACTCCGCCGCCGGTTCGAGGCGTTCGAGGGCGTGGCCGACGAGGGTCCAGTTGACGAGGTCGCGCGAGTGCAGCAGGGGCAGGCCGGGTACGCGGCCGAAGCTGGAGGCGGTGAGGTAGAAGTCGTCGCCGACGCGGACGACGTCCGGGTCGGACCAGTCGGCGTTCAGGACCGGGTTCCGGTAGGTCCGGCTCGTCACTGACCCACCGCCTTGCGGACCAGCGCGGCCGCCTCGCCGCGCTCCGGGCGGCCGTCGGCGACGACGGTGACGACCCGGCGTACGAGGGTCTCGCCGGGAGGTATCGGCAGCCGCTGCGTGTGCGCCAGCGAGGAGCCCACGCCCGGGTACTCGGCGGCGCGCACGAACCACGGGTCGCGCCGGGTGTCCTCGGTGGCCCCGGCGAAGACCAGCGTCCAGCCGGCGCCCGCCAGCGCGAGCCAGTCGGCGCGGGTGCCGTGCACCTCGGTCTCACCCTCGCGGTCGGCGGTGAAGACGTCCGGCGCCGACTCCTGCCTGCGGGCCCGCCAGAAGAAGCCGCCGTAGGCCGCGCCGGGCCGCCCGTTGGTGGCGGGGCTCCCGATGGACAGCGGGCCCGAGGTGACGTTGGTGAGGGAGAAGGTGAAGTCCAGCGCCCAGGCGGTGTCGGTGAGTTCGGTGGCGGCGACGGTACGGCGCTCGCGCAGCAGCTCGGCTCCGGCGGCGACCCAGCGCAGCTCGGCCACGAAGCCGTCGGGGTCGCGCAGCTGGAAGGCGGTGTGCCGCTGGGAGCCGTGGTTGGCCGGCTCGGTCGGCCCTCGGTCGCGCACGAAGGTGCGCCCGCCCCAGAAGTTGTGCCCCTCGACGTCGGGAACGGCGACACCGACGCCGAGGTGGTGTGCGTGGTCGGCGGGGCTCAGCTCGGTGACCGCCGTGCCGGCCAGGGTGGTGACGGGGTGCAGATAGGGGCGCGGGGCCAGCCGGTCCGGCAGCTCGGGCCGGGTGACGTACCGGCCGACCGGGCGGCCGGCGACCCGCAGGACCGGAGTGTCGTGTTGCGTCATCACGTGCTCACCTCTTTCGGTAGGGCCCAGGAGGCGCCCAGCTCGGAGTAGAGGGCGAGGGTGTCGGCCGAGGCCGCGACCAGGCCGTCGATGCCGGGCACGACCCGGCGCCGCTCGGCGGGCAGCGGACGCCAGGCGGTCTCGGGCAGCGGGGCCGGGTCTGGGGCGGTCCTGATGGCCTCGACGACCTGCATGAAGGCACCGGTCTCGTCCGGGGGCACCAGCAGCGGCGCGCCGGTGGTGAGGTGTTCGACCAGGTTCTCCAGCAGGTCCGTGCGGCCGTGCGCGGACTCCTCGGGGCCGTGGCCGGCCCGCTGGAGCAGCACCCGGTCCTGCTTGTACCAGAAGGTGATCCGACCCCTGTCGCCGTGCACCAGGACGTACGGCTCCCCCGGTTCCTCGGCGCACAGGGTCGCAGCGACCGTGACCGGGCCGCGCGGGGTGCGCACGCGGACGCAGGAGGTGTCGTCGGACTCGATGTCGTTGGCGCGCAGCAGCTCGGTCTCGATGCCGGTGACGTCCTCGGCGCGGGTGGTGCCGAGCAGGGCGAGGCCGGTGGCGACGGCGTGCGCGAGGGGGTTGGTGAGGACCCCGTCGACCACGTCGACGCCGTTCAGGCGCCGCCGGCCCGCCCAGGGCGCCCGCCGGTAGTAGGCCTCGTCGCGGGCCCAGGCCCCGGCGCCGCCGACCCCGAGGATCTCGCCGATCGCACCCTCGGCGATGAGCCGCCTGATCGCGGGCAGGGCGTGCGAGCCCAGCGACTGGAACCCGATCTGGCAGCCCACGCCAGCCTTGGCGACCCCGTCGGCCATACGCCGGTACTCGGCGTAGGAGGGCGCGGGCGGCTTCTCCAGCAGGAGGTGCACGCCCCGCTCCGCGGCCCGCAGCGCCAGGTCGGTGTGGGTGGGGATCGGCGTGCAGACGACGGCGATCCGCGCTCCGGTGGTGTCGAGGAGCGCCCCGAAGTCGGCGGACTGCTCCGGCGTGCCCAGGCCGTCGGGGATCTCCTCCTGGCTCAGCGGGGTCAGTTCGCAGATCCCGGCCAGCCGGACGAGGCCGTTCGCCTGAAGCCGGCGGATGTTGTCCAGGTGCCACCGGCCGTGGCCGCGCGCGCCCGCCAGGACGATGGGTACGGTCATGGGATCCTCCCTGCGCCCGCACCGCGCGCCGCCTCTCGGCCGGCCAGGGTTGCGGTGAGTGTGAGGTGACGGAGTCTCATCCCTTCACCGCCCCCGCGCTGAAGCCGGTGATCAGCCACTTCTGGATGAAGGCGAACACGATCACGACCGGTACGGCCGCGATGATGCCGCCCGCCGCCAAGGCGCCCAGGTCGACGCTGTCCGCGCTCATCAGGGTGCTGAGGCCGACCGGAATGGTCTGCTTGCTCTGGTCGGAGAGGAACATCAGGGCGAACAGGAAGTGGTTCCAGGCGTGCACGAAGGCGAAGGAGCCGACGGCGATCAACCCGGGCCGCAGCAGCGGCAGGACGACGATCCGGAAGGCGGTCAGCCGGTCGCAGCCGTCCACCCAGGCGGCCTCCTCCAGGGAGTACGGCACGTTCCGGATGAACCCGCTGATCAGGATCATCGACAGCGGCAGCTGGAAGACGGTCTCGGCGATGATGACGCTGCCCAGCGAGTTGATCATCTGGAGCTTGGCGAAGATCTGGAACAGCGGGACCAGCAGCAGGGCGCCCGGCACGAACTGGGAGCAGAGCAGGGCGAGCAGGAAGCCGCGCTTGATCCGGAAGTCGAAGCGGGCGAGGGCGTAACCGCCGGCCAGCGCGACCACGGTGGTCAGGACGAGGGTGGCGAGGCCGACGTAGACGCTGTTGGCGAAGTAGGTGCCGAAGCTGCGCTCGGTCCACACCTTCTGGAAGTGCTCGAAGGTCATCGGCCAGGGGACCAGGGAGGTGGAGCCGGCCGGGCGGAGCGCGAAGAGCAGGATCCAGTAGAAGGGGATCAGGGTGAACAGGAGGTAGATCGTGAGGGGGACGTAGATGTGCCGGCGCGGGACCTCGTCCCAGGCGCGGCGCCTGCCGCGCGGCCGGGCGGGCTCGGACGCCACGCGCTCGGGTGCGGGAGCGATCTCGGTGATCACTTGGTCTCACCTCCGAACTTGCTCAGCCGCAGATAGACGATCGAGCAGAAGAGCAGGATCACGAACGCCACCGTGGTCAGCGCGGAGGCGTAGCCGAAGTTGTGGGCGTCGACGCTGGTGTTGGCGATGTAGAGCGGGAGGGTGGTGGTCTCCCCCGCGGGTCCGCCGCCGGTGAGGGTGTAGAGCAGGTCGACGTTGTTGAACTCCCACACCGCGCGCAGCAGCGTGGACAGGACGATCGCGTCCTTCAGATGGGGCAGGGTGATGTGCCGGAACTGCTTGAGGCGGCTCGCCCCGTCGACCTCGGCGGCCTCGTACAGGTCCTTCGAGACGGACTGGAGGTCGGCGAGGATGAGGATCGCGAAGAAGGGGACGCCCCGCCAGAGGTCGGCGACGACCGCGGCCGGGAAGACGGTCGAGGTGTCCGACAGCCAGCTGGTGCCGTACGACCCGATGCCGGCGTCGGCGAGATAACGCGTGATGCCCGTCTGGGAGTTGTAGAGCAGCACCCAGATCGCGGAGGTCAGCACGCCGGAGACGGCCCAGGGCGAGAACACCAGCGCCCGGCCGAGCGCCCGCCCCACGAAGGTCTGGTTGACGATGAGCGCCAGCGCGAGCCCGAACAGCAGCTGCAGCCCGACTTCCACCACGACCCACTTGGCGCTGAAGGTCAGCGTGTCCCAGAACTGCGGGTCGTGCGCGAAGGCCTGGGTGAAGTTGTCGAAGCCCGCGAAGCCGTTCCGCCACGGCTTGGTGGGGTTGTAGTTCTGCAGGCTGTAGTAGAAGACGCTGAGCACCGGGTAGGCGATGAAGCCCAGCATGAGCAGGGCCGCCGGGGCGATCAGCAGGTACGGCAGCCTGCGCGGGGTCGCGGAGGCACGGCGCCGCCGGGGTGGCGCGGGCGGTTTCGCCACGGCTGCGGCTTGGGCCATGACTGTTCTCCGTTCGCAATGGGACTTGTACAGCGGGTGCAGGAAGCGCTTGCTGCATGCACATGGGTGAAGCGCTTCACCAGGGGGCGTGCGGGGGTTCAGCCGGCGTACGGGTCCGGCACCTTGCCCGGTCGGGCCAGGAACTCGAAGTCGCAGCCGGTGTCGGCCTGGGTGATCTGTTCGTTGTAGAGGGCGCCGTAGCCGCGCTCGCAACGGGCGGGCGGCGGTGTCCACTCGGCCCGCCTGCGCTCCAGCTCCTCGTCGTCCACGTGGAGCTGGAGGGTGCGTGCCTCGACGTCCAGGGTGATGGAGTCCCCGGTGCGTACCAGCGCCAGCGGGCCGCCGACGTACGACTCCGGTGCCACGTGCAGCACGCAGGCGCCGTAACTCGTGCCGCTCATCCGGGCGTCGGAGATCCGCACCATGTCCCGCACGCCCTGCCTGAGCAGGTGGTCCGGGATCGGGAGCATGCCGTACTCGGGCATGCCCGGGCCGCCCTTGGGCCCGGCGTTGCGCAGGACGAGCACGCTGTCGGCGGTGATGCCGAGGGACGGGTCGTTGATGGTGCGCTGCATGGCCTTGTAGTCGTCGAAGACGACGGCGGGGCCGGTGTGCTTGAGCAGGTGGGGCTCGGCGGCGATGTGCTTGATGACGGCGCCGTCGGGGCAGAGGTTGCCGCGCAGCACCGCGACCCCGCCCTCGCTCGCGACCGGGTTGTCGCGGGGGCGGATGACGTCGTCGTCGTGCACCTGCGCGCCCTCCAGCTGCTCGCGCAGGGTGTCGTGCAGGGCCGTCGGCCGGTCGAGGTGGAGCAGGTCCGGGATCCGGGAGAGGAAGCCGGGCAGGCCGCCCGCGAAGTGGAAGTCCTCCATGAGGTAGCGCTGTCCGCCGGGGCGGACGTCGGCGAGGACCGGGACCGTGCGGGCGATGCGGTCGAAGTCGTCCAGCGTCAGCTTCACTCCGGCCCGGCCCGCCATGGCGATCAGATGGATCACGGCGTTGGTGGAGCCGCCGAGGCCGAGCACGGTGGTGACCGCGTCCGCGAAGGCCTCCCGGGTGAGGATCTGGCTCAACCTGCGGTCCTTGTGGACCAGTTCGACGATCGTCAGGCCCGCCCTTGCGGCCATCCGGTCGTGTCCGGAGTCCACGGCCGGGATGCTGGACGCGCCGGGCACGGTGACGCCGAGCACCTCGGCGGCCGCGGTCAGCGTGGACGCCGTCCCCATGGTCATGCAGTGGCCCGGCGAGCGGGCCAGGCCGCTCTCCAGCTCGGCCATCTCGCAGTCCCCGATGAGGCCGGCCCGCTTGTCGTCCCAGTACTTCCACATGTCGGTGCCGGAGCCGAGGACCTCGCCCCGCCAGTGGCCCGGGAGCATGGGCCCGGCCGGTACGAAGACGGCGGGCAGGTCCACCGAGGCGGCGCCCATCAGCAGGGCGGGCGTGGACTTGTCGCAGCCGCCCATCAGGACGGCGCCGTCGACCGGGTACGACCGCAGCAGTTCCTCGGTCTCCATCGCGAGCAGGTTGCGGTAGAGCATCGGGGTCGGCTTCTGGAAGGTCTCGCTGAGCGTGGAGACCGGGAACTCCAGCGGGAAGCCCCCGGCCTGCCAGACCCCGCGCTTCACGGCCTGCGCCCGGTCCCGCAGGTGCACATGGCAGGGGTTGATGTCCGACCAGGTGTTGAGGATCGCGATGACCGGCTTGCCCAGGTGCTCCTCGGGCAGGTAGCCGAGCTGGCGGGTACGGGCGCGATGGCTGAAGGAGCGCAGGCCGTCGGTGCCGTACCACTGGTGGCTTCTCAGTTCGTGCGGCTGCTTCATTTCGTGCGGCTGCTTCATATCGACCATCCGGCGGCGATGGCGGCGACCTCGGCGCGCTCGTCCTCGGGCAGCTGCCTGGCCGGCGGGCGGACGTCCCGGCGGCACAGGCCGAGCGCGGCGAGGGCTTCCTTGACGACGGTGACGTTGTTGGCGGAGCCGTGGGCGGCGCGCAGTTCCTCGAAGCGGCGGATCTGCTCCCAGACCTTCATGGCGGCCGGGTAGTCACCGGATCGAAGCGCTTCAATCATGTTCAGCGAAACGGCCGGGGCGACGTTCACGAGCCCCGAGGTGAAGCCGGTGGCGCCCGCGGAGAAGTAGGAGGGTGCGTACGGTTCGGCGAGGCCCGCCACCCAGACGAAGCGGTCCAGGCCCGCGTCCCGCGCGAAGGCCGCGAAGCGTGCGGCGTCCGGTACGGCGTACTTCACGCCGATGACGTTGGGGCAGTGGTCGGCGAGTTCGGCGAGGCGGGCGCCGGGCAGCTGGGCGTTGCGGATGTAGGGGACCACGCCCAGTTCGGGCACGGACTCGGCGATGGCACGGTGGTAGTCGACCCAGCCGGCCGCCGAGACGTACGGGTGGACGGGCTGGTGGACCATCACCATCTGCGCGCCGAGTGCGCGGGCGTGCCGGGCGGAGGCGGTCGCGGTGGGCAGGTCGTGGCCGACGCCGACCAGGATCACGGCGCGGTCACCGACCTCGCCGACGGTCGACTCGGTGACCAGGCGGCGCTCTTCGGGGGTGAGGGCGTAGAACTCGCCGGTGTTGCCGTTCGGGGTGAGGGTGCGGATCCCGCCGTCGAGCAGGCGACGCAGCAGGGCCCGGTGGGCGTCCTGCGCGACGGAGCCGTCCTCGGCGAAGGGGGTCACCGGGATGGCCACCACGTCGGCCAGGGCCGCCCGTTGGGTCTCGAACGTCACGCTGCTCATTGATGACCTTCCTCTGGGTGGGGCTCGGTGTCCGAGGGGAAAGCGCGCCGTACGAACGAGGCGATGTGGGAGTGCAGGGCGCTCGCGGCGCCGTCCGCGTCGCCGTCCAGCGCGAGCCGCAGGATCTGCCGGTGCTCGGCGGCCTCCCGCTCCCAGGAGGGGTCGGTCGCCCAGGCCACGGCGGAGACGAGGGCGGCCTGGTCGCGGACCTCGTCCAGCATCCGGCCGAGCAGCGGGTTGCCGCACGGCAGGTAGAGGGCGCGGTGGAACTCCCGGTTGGCCAGGGAGCGTTCGGCGGTGTCGGTGGCGGCGTCGGCCCGGGTGAGCGCGTCGCGGGCGGTGTCGAGGGAGGCTCCGCGCCGAACCGCCCGGCGCAGCGCCTCGGGCTCCAGCAGCAGCCGCACGTCGTAGACCTCGCGCGCCATGTCCGCGTCCACCATGCGCACCGTGACGCCCTTGTACTGGCTCATCACGACGAGCCCGGTCCCGGCGAGGGTCTTCAACGCCTCCCGCACGGGGGTCTTGGACACCCCGTACTGCGCGGCCAGCTCCGTCTCGACCAGGGCCTGTCCGGGCGTCAGCCGGCCGGTCAGGATGCGGTGTTTGATCGCGTCCAGCACGTATTGCGTGCGGGACGGGATCGGCGTGGGCACAGAGGTCATGCGGCCCTCTCGGATCTCACATATCGCGTCTCATATATGACGTACGAAGTACGACGCGTTGAAGGTAGGAGGGGGCCCGTGATTCGTCAATGCTTCTGACAAAGGAAGTTGAGGCGCTCGGGCGGCCGGTTCAGACGGTGCGGGTGTCGCCCTCGACGGCGGTGTACGTGGGCCGGCCGGAGACCGCGGCGGCTCGCCCGGTGGCCGCCTCGCGGGTGAGCGTGGGGCCGACGTGGGTGACGAGCAACTCGCGCACATGGGCGTCCCGGGCGATGCGGCCGGCGTCCTCGGGCGTCAGATGGACCTGACGCGGGTGTTCGCCGACGCGATGCTCGTCGATGTCTGCCTCGCACAGGAACAGGTCGGCGCGGGAGGCGAGTTCGGTGAGCGCGTGGCAGGGTCCGCTGTCTCCCGAGTACGCCAGGACGCTGCCCTGGGCCTCGGCGCGCAGCCCGTACGCCTCGGTGTCGTGGGCGACGGCGCGGGTGGTCAGGCGGAGGTTCCAGTGCCTCACGTCGTGGCCGTCGTACAGGTCCCGGAAGTCGAAGACGCCCTTCAGGAACTCGACGTCCGGGCGGCCGAAGAAGCCGGCCAGCCGGCGGGCGCAGTCCTGGGGCGCGTACACCGGGATCGGCGCGTGCGGGGCCATGCCGCCGAAGGCGAAGGCGTAGGTGGCGGCGAGCAGGTCGGCGCTGTGGTCGGCGTGCAGATGCGAGATCCAGATCGCGGTGAGCCGGGCGGGATCCGTGTGCCGCTGCAACGCGGCGAACGTACCGGGCCCCGCGTCCACCCACACCTCGGCGCCGCCGCCGGACACCAGATAGCCGGAGCAGGGCCGGTCGGGGCCCGGGTGCGGCGAGGCGGTACCGAGGACGGTGAGGGTGAGCGGCATGGCAGGAGAGTACGACGCCTTTCGCCCGGCTCCGACTCATTTCGCCAAGTGGAGCCCGGGGTGGCGCAGCCGGGCGGCGAGGAACCCGGCGTCGGCGGGGGCCCGCCATGACGCCTGCGTTCCCCGCCCACAGACGCCTGCGCTCCCCGCCCGGACCGGGGGTCCTGCTCAGACCTCCATCACGGCGTCGCATTCGGGGCAGACCACGGACGCGTACTCGGCGGGGTACCAGGGCGCCCCGGGGTGCTCGGAGGGCTTCCACTGTGCCGGTTCCATGGCGAAGGTGTCCTTGCCGCAGAGTGTCCGCGGGCCGGCGGCGTCCGGCCTGCCTGGGGCGGTGGGCACCGCATGCACCCGGCGCGGCAGGCGTTCCGCGTCGGGCGGGCCGGGCGGGGAGGTGTGTGCGGCCGCCGGATGGTCGAGCTCGTACACGACGACGATCTCGCTCATGTCAGCCGTTCACCCATGGCCGACGCCGGGGAGGGTGAGTTCACGGCCGCGGTAGAAGCCCTCGCTCTCCGAGACGACGTACGGGGCCATGGCCGCCCGCCGCTGCGCCTCCGGGTCGGAGGCCCGCCACGCGTCGCACGACTCCTGGGTGTCCCAGAACGACACGCCGGTGATCTCCTGCCCGTCCTCGGACCAGTACGCGTAGGCGCGGTGCAGGCCCGCCGGGGCGGGGGCCGGGCGCCATGCCCGCTCGAACTCCTCCAACGCGCCCGGCTGAAGGCGGCGCGTCGTCACCCACACGTAGTGCTCCTGCATGGCGGCATCCTCCGTAGTACCTGTACGGCCTGCCCCCCTCTCAGGTCACCGTAGGGCCGATGCGCCGCTTCCGCCGCCCGGAGATCGCCGGTACGCCCACGACAGGCCCTACGGCCGCCACCCCGGATCCCGCCCGCTCAGCCCCACCGCCCGGTCCAGCAGCGGCGCCTCGGCCGGGACCGGGACGACCGGGCCGAAGAGGCCGTTGCCGCGGTTCGGCTCGTCGGCCGCCGCGAGGAGGAAGCCGTGGGCCGAGGTGAGGGCCGCGGGGTCGGGGGCGTAGAGGCTGCCGGTGGCGCGGGCCAGGTCCCAGCCGTGGATCACCAGCTCGTCGGCGACGACCGCACCCGCGACCGCGCCGGGCAGGTCCACCCCGCCCGCGCGGGTCATACCGGTCCAGGCGGCCGGGTCGCGCCAGGCGTCGGCGAGTTCGTCCAGCGCCTTCGGCAGCTCCTCGCGCCAGCCGGGGCCGAGGTCCGGGAGGACGGTGTTCGGGGGTGTGTCGGTGTTCGTGCCCAGGTCCTTGCGGGCGGCGTCACGGAAGGCGACGGACAGGCCCAGCAGGTGGCCGAGCAGATTGCGTACCGCCAGGTCAGGGCACGGGGTGGGACCGGACAGCTGGTCGTCGGTCACGGATTCCGCGAGCCGTGCCAGGATCCGGGTCTGTGGTCCGAGGTCGAGGATCGCGTCGGTCATGTCCTGCTCCTTGGGGTTGCGCTGCCCGTACGGAGGGGTGACCGGCCGGCTCGGCGAAACTCATCGGTGCCCCGCGAAGCCATGGTCCCGGGCCGGGATAAGGCACGTGCCCGATCCGCGTGCACCCCCCTTAGAGCCACGATGACCTGGCATGACGACTTCCTGGACCGTGCTCCGCGTGCTGCGGGACCGCACTGCGGGGCTGCTTCTGACGGGTGTGGTCGTGTCCGGTTTCGGCACGTCCTCGCTGTGGCTGGCGTCGGGCGTGTGGGTCAAGGACCTCACCGGTTCCAACGGCCTGGCGGCCCTGTGCATGCTCGCCCTGTGGGCGCCCACCCTGGCCGGCCCGGCGCTCGGCACCCTCGCCGACCGCTTCCGCCGCAGACCCCTGCTCATCACGGTCAACCTCGCCCTGGCCGGCCTCCTGCTCACCCTGTTCACGGTTGACTCCCCCGGCCGCCTGTGGCTGCTGTTCGCCGTGCTGTTCGGGTACGGCGCCGCCGGTGTCGTGCACGACGCGGCCGAGTCGGCCCTGGTCACCGCAGCCGTCGGCCCGGACCTGCGCGGCGACTTCAACGGGCTGCGCATGACCGCCAGCGAGGGCATGAAGCTGGTCGCCCCGCTGACCGGGGCGGGCCTGTACACGGCCTTCGGCGGTCCGGCCGTCGCCTGCCTCGACGCGGTCACCTTCGTGCTCGCCGCCGGGCTGTGCGCCCTCGTGCGCGTCCCCGAGGAACGGCCCGCCCGGTCGGGCGACGGCTGGTGGCGCCGGACCACCGAGGGCGTCCGCCATCTGCGGGCGCACCCGGGGCTGCGTCCGCTGGTCCGGGCGGGCGGTGCGACGATGCTCCTCGCCTCGCTGGGCAGCACGACGCTGTACGCCGTCGTGGACCGCCTCGGGCACTCCCCCGCCTATGCGGGTGTGCTGTACGCCGTCCAGGGCGCGGGCTCGGTGGCGGTCGGGCTGGTCTCCGGGCCGGCGCTGCGGCGGCTGGGCGGGCGACGCTTCGCGGCGGCCGGGATCGCCCTGACGGCGGCCGGGGTGGCCGCGCGGGCCGTGCCGTCGGATCCGGTTGCCCTGGTGGCCGGGGCCGCCGTCGGCCTCGGTCTGCCCTGCGTGCTGATCGCCGCGCTCACCGCCGTGCAGCGGGAGACCCCGGGTCCGCTGCTGGGCCGGGCGACCGCCACCGCCCACACGCTGATGTTCACGCCGAACATGGTCGGGCTGGCCGCCGGGGCCGGCCTGGTCGAACTGGCCGGCCCCGGGCTGCTGCTGCCCCTGTACGGCCTGCTGCTGCTCCTGACGGCCGCCGCGCTCGCGACTCAACGCGCGCCGAGCGCCTCGCGCACCGCCGCGAGGTCACCGTCCGACGCCAACCCCGCGTGATACAACCGCAGTTCCGTCGCACCCCGGCCACGCGCACGTGCCACGTCGGCCGCGAGGGTGCCAGGGCTGCCACCCATCCCGAAGACCACCCTGAAGTTGGCAGCCAGCACCGTCCCCTCGCACGCCCGCCCGCGGCTCAACGCGCGCCGAGCGCCTCGCGCACCGCCGCGAGGTCACCGTCCGACGCCAGCCCCGCGTGATACAACCGCAGTTCCGTCGCACCCCGGCCACGCGCACGTGCCACGTCGGCCGCGAGGGTGCCAGGGCTGCCGCCCATCCCGGAGACCACCGTGAAGTTGGCGGCCAGCACCGTCCCCTCGCGCGCCTGCTCGGCGAAGGGTGGCAGCAGGTCCGTGCCGGCTGTGCATGGCACCACCACGCCGTCCGCGACGGAGAGGATGTGGGCGGGGTCGACGCCGACGTTGGCGCCGCAGTGGTACGGCACCGGGTCCGCGTGCAGCAGGACCTGGAAGCCGTCGGGTGCGGCGGCGCGTACGGCGGTGACGGCCTGCTCCTGGAGGGTGCGGGCGGTGGTGTCGCGCCACGCGCGCGTGGCGGCCGCGGTGTCCTGACCGAGGAGCTTCTCGACCGTCGGCCAGCCCCCGTCGTCGGCCGCGCCCCGCCACAGCGGCTCCAGGGCGTCCCGTACGGCGGCCGCCAACCCGTCGGCGTCCAGGCCCTGTTCGCCGTAGCCGGCACGGCAGGCGGGGCAGAAGCAGAGCGACATCAGGTACTGCCCGGCGTCCCCGAGGCCGACCCCGGAGGTCTTGTCGTGGGCGTGCAGGTGCTGGAGCCCGTACCAGCCGAGGGACTCCAGTTCGGTGCCGTGCGCGCCGGGGCGTACGGCGGCCTCGGCGGCCAGGTCGACCAGGTACGCGCGCGTGGCGGGCTGGGCGATGCAGGGGGCCCACGGGTAGCGGTCGCCGTAGGCGTTGACGACCGAGGTGTCCGGATGTTCGGCACCCAGGCGGGAGTTGTGCGCGAGGACGACCCAGGTGTGCACGTCGAGGCCGGCCTCCGCCAGCGCCTCGGCGGCCTCGCCGTAGGCGTCTGCGGGGGCCCAGCGCCCGGCGGGGTACGGGCGCAGGCCGCGGCCGGCCCAGCGGTTGCCGACCGGGTACAGGACGGCCGCGTACTCGGCGGTGACGATGCGGTGGCGCGGGTGGCGGGGGGTCAGGGCGCGGGTGGAGTGGTAGGCGGACGCGAGGGTCACCTGCCGTACACCGAGTGCGGCGATGCGGGCGGGGGCGTCGGGGTCCCCGTTGACGTCCCAGGGGTAGACGAACGCCGACGCCTTCACGCGTCCTCCTCCAGCAGCGCGTAGCCGCGCTCGATCAGCTGAGCGAGCTGCTTGACGTGGTCCTCGCCGGGCTCGTGCAGCGGGGGCCGGACCTCACCGACGTCCAGGCCGCGCAGCCGTACGCCCGCCTTGACGAGCGAGACGGCGTAGCCGCGGCCCTGGGCGCGCAGCTCCACGAACGGGCGGTAGAAGCCGTCCAGGAGGCGGCGCACGGTGTCCCGGTCGCCCGTCCGAAGGGCCCGGTGGAAGGCGAGGGCGATCTCGGGGGCGAAGCAGAAGACGGCCGAGGAGTACAGGGTGATGCCGAGGGCCTGGTAGGCGAGCTGGGTCTGCTCGGCGGTGGGCAGGCCGTTGAAGTACAGGAAGTCGCCGGGGACCTCGGTGCGGACGGCGCTGACGATCCGCTGCATCAGGTCCAGGTCGCCGAGGCCGTCCTTGAGACCGATGACGCCGTCGGTGCGGGCCAGCTCGACCACGGTGTGCGGGGTGAAGACGGCGTTGTCGCGCTGGTAGACGATCACCGGCAGGGCGGTGGCGGCGGCGACCTCCCGGTAGTGCCGCAGCAGGCCCTCCTGGCCGGCCAGCACGAGGTACGGCGGCATGGCGAGGAGCCCGTCGGCGCCCGCGTCCTCGGCGAGTCGCGCGTAGCGGACGGCGAGCGCGGTGCCGTAGCCGGCGCCCGCGAGCACCGGGATGCGCCCCTCGGCCGCCTCGACGGCCGCCCGCACGCAGACCTCGAACTCCTCCGGCAGCAGCGCGTGGAACTCCCCGGTGCCGCAGCAGGCGAACACGGCGGCGGCACCGGCCGCGACGCCCCGGCGCACATGGGTGCGGTAGACGTCGAGGTCGACCGAGCCGTCCGGGCCGTAGGCCGTGACGGGGAAGAACAGCGGCCCGCTCGGGTCGCGGAGCCGGGCGGCGAGAGGGGCTGGCGTCACGGGCGCTCCCTGTCGGTGCACGTCGTCGGTGCACGTTTCTGATCGGCGTCCATATTTCTGAACGCCTTCACGCTACGGGCCCGTCTCGGGGCGGGTCAAGCGGGCAAACCCGCAACACAGCAACGGATTTCCCCACTCCACGGCACACTTGACTAGATCCGCTGCCGCTCCCTAGCGTGTCCACGGATGTGAATCCTGTCCATGCATGCGGCCTCTGTCGTCAAGGAGATCGAGGATGCCCGCTCCCCGCACCGTGCTGCTCACCGGCGCCGCCGGCGGGCTCGGCACCCTGATGCGGTCCCTGCTGCCGGAGTACGGCTACACGCTGCGCCTGCTCGACGTGCGCCCCGTCGAGGACGCACCGGACGCCATCACCGCGGACCTCACCGACAAGGAGGCGCTGCGCGAGGCGGTGCGGGGCGTGGACGCGATCCTGCACCTCGCGGGCATCTCCCTGGAGGCGCCCTTCGAGAAGATCCTCAGGTCGAACATCGAGGGCACCTACAACCTGTACGAGGCCGCCCGCCTCGAAGGCGTGCCGCGGATCGTCTTCGCCTCCTCCAACCACGCCGTCGGCTTCACCCCGGCCCCGCGCCCGGGCACACCTCTTGATTCAAGAGTGCTGATCCCGATCGACACGCCACACCGCCCCGACACCTTCTACGGCCTGTCCAAGGCCTTCGGCGAGGACCTCGCCCAGCTCTACTGGGACCGGCACGGCCTGGAGACCGTCTCGGTGCGCATCGGCTCCTGCTTCCCGGAGCCGACCAGTGTGCGCATGCTCTCCATCTGGATGAGCCCGGCCGACGGCGCCCGCCTCTTCCACGCGGCCCTCACCGCCGAGGAGGTCGGCCACACCGTGGTCTACGGCTCCTCGGCGAACACCCGCCTGTGGTGGGACCTCACGACCGCACGGTCGCTCGGCTACGAGCCGCAGGACGACTCGGAGCCGTACGCCGAGAAGCTGATCGCCGAGCAGGGCGAGCTGGACCCGGAGAACCCGGCCCACAGCCACCTGGGCGGGCACTTCGTGAACGATCCGCCCATCTGGCCGTACTGAGCCTTCGGCGGGGCCGGGTATCCGGCAAGGCGGCGGAAAACGATCGCTCATCGCGGCGGGCGGGCACCGAACGGGCCCGCCCGCCCCCGTGTTCGGGCATCCGGGCCGCCCGCTCCCACTCCTCGCCCGGCAGCCGCGCAGGTCCGAGGCGGGCACACCGCTTCGCAAACGGGCACACACGGGCAGTATCGGACCCGCAACAGACCTGGTCAGCGCCGCACACCCGCTGTAGAACTTCCCCCATGGGCCCGAACGGGCAGCTCCACAGGGAAGTGGGTGACGACATGAGCACGAGGACGGCGGAAGAACGCCAGCGCGAGATCGTGCTGGCCGCGCGCGCCACGGGCTCGGTCGACGTCACCGCACTCGCCGCCCGGCTGGGCGTGGCCAAGGAGACCATCCGGCGCGATCTGCGCGCCCTGGAGGACCACGGGCTGGTCCGTCGCACCCATGGCGGCGCCTACCCGGTGGAGAGCGCCGGCTTCGAGACGACACTCGCCTTCCGCGCCACCAGTCACGTCCCCGAGAAGCGCCGGATCGCGGCCGCCGCGGCCGAGCTGCTGGGGGACGCGGAGACGGTCTTCGTCGACGAGGGCTTCACCCCGCAGCTCATCGCCGAGGCTCTGCCGACGGACCGGCCGCTGACCGTGGTCACCGCGTCGCTGCCCGTCGCGGGCGCCCTCGCCGAGGCCGAGAACATGTCGGTCCTGCTCCTCGGCGGACGGGTCCGGGCCGGCACCCTGGCGACCGTCGACCACTGGACGACCAGGATGCTGTCCGGCTTCGTGGTCGACCTCGCCTTCATCGGCGCCAACGGCATCTCCCGCGAACACGGCCTGACCACCCCCGACCCCGCCGTCAGCGAGGTCAAGGCCCAGGCCATCCGCGCCGCGCGCAGGACGGTCTTCGCGGGCGTGCACACCAAGTTCGGAGCGGTCAGCTTCTGCCGGTTCGCCGAGGTCGGCGCGCTGGAGGCGATCGTGACGAGCACGCTGCTCCCGACGGCCGAGGCCCACCGCTACTCCCTGCTGGGCCCGCAGGTCATCCGGGTCTGAAAAACCGAACACCGTCCCCCCGGGGCACACCCATGCCGCAGGTGCCCTTTATCTCCCCATACGCCCAGGAGTACTCCATGCAAACCCAGAGCCGCCGAACGCCCCGCGCCCTGTTTGCCGTGGCCGCCGCAGGAACGCTGATCACTCCACTGCTCGCCGGCTGCTCGGGCGCCGGCGGCGCCGGCGGCGGGTCCTCCGCCCACTCCATCAACGTCCTGATGGTGAACAACCCGCAGATGGTGGAGTTGCAGAAGCTCACCGCCGACCACTTCACCAAGGACACCGGGATCAAGGTGAACTTCACCGTCCTGCCGGAGAACGACGTCAGAGACAAGATCAGCCAGGACTTCGCCAACCAGGCGGGCCAGTACGACGTCGCCACGCTCAGCAACTACGAGATCCCGATCTACGCCAAGAACGGATGGCTCCACCCGATCGACTCGTACGTCAAGAGCGACACCGCCTTCGACCAGCAGGACATCCTCAAGCCGATGCAGCAGGCCCTCACTGCGGCGGACGGCAAGCTCTACGGCGAGCCCTTCTACGGCGAGTCCTCCTTCCTGATGTACCGCAAGGACGTCTTCCAGAAGAAGGGCCTGACCATGCCGGCCAAGCCCACCTGGAAGCAGGTCGCCGACCTGGCCGCCAAGGCGGACGGCGCCGAGTCCGGGATGAAGGGCATCTGTCTGCGCGGGCTGCCCGGCTGGGGCGAGGTGATGGCTCCGCTGACCACCGTCGTCAACACCTTCGGCGGCACCTGGTTCGACAAGGACTGGAAGGCGCAGGTGGACTCCCCGGAGTTCAAGCAGGCCACCCAGTTCTACGTCGACCTGGTCCGTAAGCACGGCGAGTCCGGCGCTGCGCAGTCCGGCTTCGCCGAGTGCCTGAACGACATGACGCAGGGCAAGACGGCCATGTGGTACGACGCCACGTCCGGCGCGGGTTCGCTGGAGGCCTCCGGTTCCCCGGTCAAGGGCAAGATCGGCTACGTCCAGGCCCCGGTCGAGAAGACCGACAGCTCCGGCTGGCTCTACACCTGGGCGTGGGGCATCCAGAAGGCGTCCAAGAACCCCGACGACGCCTGGAAGTTCATGTCGTGGGCGTCCGGCAAGGACTACGAGAAGCTCGTGGGCGAGAAGGCGGGCTGGGCCAACGTGCCGGCCGGCAAGCGTTCGTCGACGTACGACATCCCGGAGTACCGCAAGGAGGCGGCTGCCTTCGCGGACGTCACCCGGAACGCCATAGCCGGCGCCCAGCCGAACGACCCGGGTGTGCAGCCCCGCCCCGCGCCCGGCATCCAGTTCGTCGGCATCCCCGAGTTCACCGACCTCGGCACCAAGGTCTCCCAGGAGATCAGCTCCGCCGTCGCCGGCCGGGAGTCCGTCGACAGCGCGCTGCAGAAGTCGCAGCAGCTCGCCGAGGCCGTCGCCAAGAAGTACGAGGGATCATGACCGTCACCACCTCCTCCGCCCGAGTCGCCGCCGCCACCGCGCGGCCGGCGACCCGGCCGCCGAACCGTATGCGAGCGTGGGCCGTCCGGGCCCCACTGCTGCCCGCCCTGGTCTTCATGATCGTGGTGACCCAGCTGCCGTTCGTGGCGACCGTGGTGATCTCGTTCTTCCACTGGAACGCCCTCTATCCGAAGGCCCGTCACTTCGCCGGCGTCGACAACTACCGCCAGGTCCTGACCGACCCGGACCTGCGCAACTCGGTGTGGACGACGGTCCTGCTGACGGTCACGGTGGTCCTGGTCAGCCTGATCCTGGGCCTCGCCATAGCGTTGCTGCTCAACCGGAGGTTCCGGGGCCGCGGCGTGGTCCGCACCCTGCTGATCGCCCCGTTCCTGCTGGTCCCCGTCGCCGCGGCCCTGCTGTGGAAACATGTGCTCTACAACCCCGAATACGGCCTGTTCAATGGGTTGTTGCACTATGTGGGCGGCCCCCAGCCGGACTGGATCTCGGACAACCCGCTCCTCGCGGTC
This sequence comes from Streptomyces sp. NPDC001410, assembly GCF_042895235.1. Classification (NCBI taxonomy): domain Bacteria; kingdom Bacillati; phylum Actinomycetota; class Actinomycetes; order Kitasatosporales; family Streptomycetaceae; genus Streptomyces; species Streptomyces sp. NPDC001410. The sequence continues at coordinate 344,412 of NZ_JBIAWE010000006.1, read as the reverse complement.
GAGGCCGCGCTGATCTGGCAGTGGACGCCGTTCATGATGCTGATCCTGCTGGCGGGACTGCAGAGCCGCGACGCCGAGCAGATCGAGGCGGCGCGGGTGGACGGCGCGAGCGACTGGCAGATCTTCCGCCACCTCACGCTCCCGCATCTGCGCCGCTACCTCGAACTGGGTGCCCTGCTGGGCTCGATCTACATCGTCCAGAACTTCGACGCGGTGTTCACGATCACCTCCGGCGGCCTGGGCACCGCGAACCTCCCCTACACCGTCTACCAGAGCTTCTACCAGGCCCATGAGAACGGCCTCGCCTCGGCCGCCGGCGTCCTGGTCGTCATCGGCTCGATCGTCATCGCGACCTTCGCCCTGCGCGTGGTGTCGTCCCTGTTCCGCGAGGAGGTGTCCCGCGCATGAGCACCGTCGCCATACGCATCCGCAGCCGCCGCTCAGTGGGCCTCGGCCTGCTGGCCTGGCTGGTCGGTCTGCTGTTCTTCCTGCCCATCGCCTGGATGGTCCTGACCTCCTTCCACTCGGAGGCCGACGCCGCCACGAATCCCCCGTCCTTCGGCGCGGCCCTGACCCTGGACGGCTACCGCGACTTCTTCGGCACGGGCGGGGGCGCAAGCCCGTGGCCGGCATTGATCAACTCGACCATGGCGTCGGTGGCCTCGACGCTGCTCGTGCTCCTGCTGGCCTTCCCGGCGGCGTACGCACTCTCCATCCGCCCGGTGAAGAAGTGGACGGACGTCCTGTTCTTCTTCCTGTCCACCAAGATGCTGCCGGTGGTGGCGGGCCTGCTGCCCATCTACCTGTTCGCCAAGAACACCGGGATGCTCGACAACATCTGGCTCCTCGTCATCCTCTACACCTCCATGAACCTGCCGATCGCGGTGTGGATGATGCAGTCCTTCCTCGCCGAGGTCCCGGTGGCGGTGATCGAGGCGGCGCAGATCGACGGCGCCCGCCTGCCGACGATCCTCGCCCGCGTGGTGGCCCCCATCGCCCTGCCCGGCATCGCCGCCACCGCCCTGATCTGCTTCATCTTCAGCTGGAACGAACTGCTCTTCGCCCGAGTCCTGACCGGCGTGGTCGCCGAGACCGCCCCCGTCTTCCTGACCGGTTTCATCACCAGCCAGGGCCTGTTCCTGGCAAAGGTGTGCGCCGCCTCGCTCGTCATCTCCCTGCCGGTGCTCGCCGCGGGGTTCGCCGCCCAGGACAAGCTGGTCCAGGGCCTGTCGTTGGGAGCCGTGAAATGAAGGCCGCCGTCATCGAGTCCGTGGGCCGCGCCGTCGTCACCGAGGTCCCGGACCCGACGCCAGGTCCCCGCGAGGTCGTCGTCGAGGTCGCCGCCTGCGGCCTGTGCGGCACCGATCTGCACATCCTCCAGGGCGAGTTCGCGCCGAAGCTGCCGATCGTCCCCGGGCACGAGTTCGCGGGCGAGGTGGTCGGGGTCGGCACCCAGGTCACGGAGGTCGGAGTCGGCGACCGCGTGGCCGTGGACCCCTCCCTGTACTGCTACGAGTGCCGCTACTGCCGTACCGGCCACAACAACCTGTGCGAGCGCTGGGCCGCGATCGGCGTGACGACGGCGGGTGGCGCTGCCCGGTACGCGGTGGCGCCGGTGGCGAACTGCGTGAAGCTCCCCGAGCACGTCCGCACCCAGGACGCGGCCCTCGTGGAACCCCTGTCCTGCGCGGTACGCGGCTACGACGTCCTCCGCGCCCGCCTCGGCGCCCACGTCCTGATCTACGGCTCCGGGACCATGGGCCTGATGATGCTGGAACTGGCCAAGCGCACCGGCGCGGCGAGCGTGGACGTCGTGGACCTCAACCCGGCCCGCCTGGAGACGGCCCGCCGCCTCGGCGTCTCGGCGTCCGCCGCGGGCGCGGACGAACTGGACCGCCCGCAGGGCTGGGACGTGGTCGTCGACGCGACCGGCAACGCGGCGGCCATCCAGGACGGCCTGGACCGGGTGGCGAAGGCGGGCACGTTCCTGCAGTTCGGGGTGGCCGACTACGCGACGCGCGTGACGATCGATCCGTACCGCATCTACAACCAGGAGATCACCATCACCGGTTCGATGGCGGTCCTGCACAGCTTCGAACGGGCCGCGGAACTGTTCGCGAACGGGGTGCTGGACCCCGAGGTGTTCATCAGCGACCGGATCCCGCTGGAGCGGTACCCCGAGGCGCTGGAGCAGTTCGCGGCGGGCGTGGGGCGGAAGATCGTGGTGGTGCCGTAACGGGTCGCAGGCGGGCGGATGTCCGCCTGCGACCGTTCAGCCGCCGAAGTGGATCAGCGTCGCCCAGCGGCTGGGCTGTTCCAGCCAGCCTCCCGAGACCCACTCCGCCAGTTGGTTCAGCGTCCTGGCGGGCTCCACGGCTTCACCCCGGCTCAGCCACCGGGCCAACGCCTGGTGGAACCTGCGCGCGAGAAACGTGGCCGCCGCGTCGTCGACCGGCCACAGCGTCCCGACCGCGTGCCTGAATCCGGCCAGCACCAGGCCGGCGCAGAGCGTGATGGCCTCGTCCGTGAGGACGGTGCCGCCCCGGGCCGTGTCGCAGGCCGACAGATACGCCAGGAAGGCGTGACCCTCCAGGTCCTGGACCGACAGCTCGGCCACGGACAACAACGTGCCGTCGGCGAGCGCCAGGCCGCTGCGGGAGGGGTCGTCCGGCGCGTTGACGCCATGGCAGGCGAAGTGCGCGATCACCGCACAGGAGAGCGCCGACGCCACCGCGGTGTGCGTCGCGTCGGCCCCGACGAGCGGAACCGAGCCGGGATAGCAGTCGGCCACCGCCTTCGCCTCCTCCGATACGCCCGGCAGGTCCGGCTGTCCCGGTGTCACCGGTATCGCCACCACGCACGCCGACGCGGCCGGCACAGCCGGCATCGCGGGTTCTTGCAGCGCGGCGAGGGTGAGGGTGTAGGAGGAGACGACGCATTCCAGCGCACACAGCTTCGCGGCAGAGCCGTCGGCGGGCCGCAGCGCGGCATGCAGCGGAAGCAGCGTCAACGCACCGGTCGGTGACCACCACAGGCGCGGGCGCGACGCCGCGGGCGACCGGTGGTCCCACCCGAGCGCGGCCAGGACGGGCGCGACAACGGCATCCCAGGTCCATGCGAGGACGGACGCCACGGCCCGCTCGGCCTCCTCCCCGCCTCCCGCATCGGCCTTGACGGAACCACGCCGGCCCAGCGCGCCGTACAGGGCACGGACCTGTGCCGCCACACTGTCCGGCGTCACCAGCGGCAGGGGCACCACGACCGGTCGACCCCCACCGGCTCCCACGATGATCGCGTCGCTGCGGTAACGGCTCAGGTTCAGCACCACGACCGTCCGAGTCGGCGTATCCGTCGCATGGGGCGCGCCGGCCGCCGGGAAGTCCGCGAGACCGGGCAAGGTCCTGATGTGCTCGATCAGGGCCTGAAGTTCCTGGGCGGCTTCGATACGGCGCGCTGTGTCCCCGATGGAGCGGATCATCTGCAGCGAGCCGTCGTCCTGATCGAGGGTCCTGCGCAGGGCCACGTACGTGTCGGCAAGGGCGGGCGCCTTCTCGCGCAGCTCCTCGACCGCGGCTGCCCGGACCATCGCATGGCGCAGCAGCACGCCCCGCCCCGACTCCAGCAGCTCCAGAGCGAGTTCGGCCTGCCCGGCATGGAGAGCGGCCGCGGCCCCGTCCCGCAGTGCGTCGCCCAGCCTGATCAGCTGGAGTTCGCGATCCCGGCGCCGCACCAACTCGCCGCCGGCCAGCGGGATCAGCCCGATCAGGCGGATACAGCCCTGCGCCGCCGACTCCCAGGCCCCTGCCGCCGTCGCGGTTTCGACCCAGCTGTACGCGGAGTTCCACCGCACCCACAGGGGTGAGGACTCGTACTCGGCCGAGCGGCGGTAGTTCTCGACCGCGGCATCCAGATCCGTGGTGTCGTGGTGCCGCTCGAATCGGAGGGAGTGGGCCCGGCCCAGATGGTTGAGCCGATGTCCCAGCTCGGGGCTGCCCTCGGGAGTCGTTTCGACCGACTCGGTGGCCAGGGCTGTCAGCTCGTCGACCTCGGCCGCGGACAGGACGGTGCCGTGGTCGGCCGGCGCCCACAGCGAGCCCACCAGGTTGGCCAGCACCCGCGGCCGTATCGCGTCGCCGGGTCCGATCAGGGTCAGCGCGTGCCGCAGCACGGTTGCGGACTCCCGGGCGGCCGAGCCGTCGCCGTAGGGCATGGACCGCAGGGCGAGACCGAAGTCGTTGAGCGCCGGGGCCAGCCGCGGGCTGCGCGGTGGGATCTCGGCCAGGAGATCCCGGAACATACGGACGGAGTCGTTCCCCGCGTCGGGATTGTGCGAGTACGTCCACCAGGTGTGGATCGTGGTGGCCTGCGACCAGCGGATCTCGAACGTCTGCTGTTCCAGCCAGCCGTGCTCCTCGGCTTCGTGCAACGCCCACTCGTGCACGTCCATCGCTTCGGAGATCGATCCCCCGTCGGAGGCCAGCACTCCGCGATCGCGCAGAACCGTGCCCAGGTTCCAGATCCATCCCGGCCGGATCGAAGGGTTCAGCGCGGGGTGGGCGATGACGTGGGGCAGTCGCTCCAGCGCCTCGTCGAGCGCCGTGACGTCCGTGTTCCTGCCGTAGGTCCACAGCCCGGCGCAGAGATCACCCTCGATGTTGGGGTAGGCCGGCGAGTCCTCGTCCACCAGGTCCAGGGCCCTCCTGCGTGGCGTCAACGACGACCCCGAGGAACTCGCCCGGCTGCAACGCCGCCTGGCCTCGACCGGCATGGCGCCCTACTACGTCTTCCTGTGCCGACCGACCCACGGCAACGAGCGCTACGCCGTGCCGCTCGCGGAGGCCGTGGACATCATCACGGCCACCCGCGCCCGCCTGGGCGGCCTGGCCAAACGCTTCCGCCTCGTCGCCTCGCACGCCACCGGCAAGATCGAGATCCTCGGCCGCCATGCCCACGACCTCGTCTTCCGCTATCACGAAGCCCGTGACCCCGCCGATCAGGACCGGCTCCTGACGTGGCCCGCCGAGCGGCCGCTGACCTGGCTGGACGAGGTCGTCGCCGCGAACTGAGCGGTCCGTTCCCCGGGTAAGGGAACGGTAAAGCGCTTCCGCTCGTTACCTCAGGCATGACAGCTATGACCCCAGGCTCGAACGTCTCCCTGTCGGCCGCCCGCGTGACGGTGGACGTCTCCGCGCCGGTGCGGCTCGACGTGTCGGGCCTGCTGCTCACCGGCGACGGCAAAGTGCGCTCCGACGACGACTTCATCTTCTACAACCAGCCCGCCGGGCCGGGCGTGACGTACACGTCCGGTGGTGGCGCGGCGCCCGACGCGATCACGGTCGACACCGGCGCCGTGCCGCCGGACATCGAGAAGATCGTGGTCACGGCCAGCCCGGACGCGGTCGGCCAGACCTTCCAGGGCATCGAGCCGACGGCCACGATCCGGGACGCGGACGGCGGCTCGGTCCTGGCCACGTTCACGCCGCCGCAGCTCGGCACGGAGACGGCGCTGGTGATCGTGGAGATCTACCGGCGAGGCGGCCAGTGGAAGGCCCGCGCCGTCGGCCAGGGGTACGCCAACGGCCTGGCCGGCATCGCGACGGACTTCGGTGTGACGGTGGAGGAGCCCGCCGCGGCACCCGCGGCAGCACCGGCCGCACCGCCGGCGCCCGCCGCGCAGGCACCGGTCGCACCGCCCGTTCCTGCGGCACCGCCCGCTCCGCCCGCCCCGGTGCCCGGCGCCGGGAAGATCAACCTGGACAAGGGCCGGGTCAGCCTCCAGAAGAACCAGACCGTCTCCCTGGTCAAGGGCGGCCGCCCGCTGCTCTCCGTGGTGCAGATGGGCCTCGGCTGGGAGCCCGCGTTCCGCAGCAAGGACATCGACCTGGACGCCTCGGTCATCGCCTACGGCCCGCAGCGCAACGCCATCGACAGCTGCTACTTCGGCAAGCTGACGATCCTGAACGGCGCGATCAGACACTCGGGTGACAATCTCACCGGCGAGGGCGGGGGCGACGACGAGGTGATCACGGTCGACCTCGGCCGCCTCCCGCAGGAGGTCACCGGCCTGGTCTTCACGGTCAACTCCTTCTCCGGCCAGAAGTTCACGGAGGTCGCCAAGGCCTACTGCCGCCTGGTGGACGCGGCCACAGGAGAGGAGCTGGTCCGCTTCGACCTCACCAACGCCGAACCGCAGACCGGCGTCATGATGGCCAAGCTCATCCGCCAGTTCTCCGGCGAGTGGGACATGACGGCAATGGGCGACTTCGTGAAGGCCCGCACGGTACGCAACATGGTCGAGCCGGGGGCTCGGGCCCTGTAAGCGGGCGTACGACACAGCCATCGGCGCCCCCTTCGGTCAGGGGGCGCCCGGTTGTCAGGCCTCCCCGCGCGGGCGCAGTCCCTCCGTCAGCAGCGACAGATACCGCCGGATCTCCCGCCCCTGCCCGTCCGCCAGCTCCGACGCCGACGCCACGCCATGCGCCAGCCGCAGCACCTCGATCGGCTCGACGTCCCCGCGCAGGCTGCCCTCCCGCTGCGCCGCCTCCACCAGCCGCCGTGCCGCCTCCTGCAGATGCGTGCCGCAGGCGGTGGCCGCCACGGAGCTGCCGTCGGTGACGGCCGAGCCCAGGAGCGTCTTCATGCCGCGCACCTGGATCGTCCCGACGCACACCTCGTTGAGCCACTCCATCAGAGCCTCGCCCGGCGGACGTTCCGCTGCGAACTCGTCGGCCCGGGCGGCCATGGCCTGGATCCGGTCCACGTACGCGGCCTCCAGCAGCGCCTGCCGGGTCGGGAAGTGCCGGTAGAGCGTGCCGGAGCCGACGCCTGCGCGCTTGGCGATGTCGTCCAGCGAGGCGTTCTCCCCATGCTCGGCGAAGGCCTCGGCCGCCACCTTCAGCAACCGCTCGTGGTTGCGCCGAGCGTCCGCACGCATGGGTCTGACCTGCGCCATCCAGATGCTCCTTGCCGACCGGGGATCCTCTTTGCTGATTATCGAGCACCACGAAAGGCTCACCGCCGTCCGGTCAGGCCCGCTCCGGCGGCTCGTACCCGCCGGTGGCCGGGTCCGGCCCGAAAGTGCGGCGTACCTCGCCGGTGCCCAGGCCGATCGTGGCGCGCGTCCGCATGGGGCCGTCACCGCGGCGGGAGAGCAGTTCGATCTCGGTCACGCGCGCGTGCAGCACGTCGAGCCGGGCGGCGCATTCGGCCGCGAGGACGCGCGGGACGTGGGTGCGCCCGAGCGAGAGGTGCGGGGTGAAGCGCGGGAAGCGGTCCGTGCAGTACGGGAAGGGCTCCGCGAGCGCGCGCTGAAGCTCCGTCCAGGGCGCCGCGCCGGCCGCCGCGGGGTCGAGCCACACGGTGGCGTAGGACCGGTGGCGGAAGAAGCGGACCCCGCTGAGCCGGATGTCGAAGGGCTCGCACCCGGCGGCCGCGGCGGCCAGCAGCGGCAGCGCCGCCGGGAAGTCCTCCTCCGGTACGAAGCCGAAGACCAGGTTCACATGGGGTGGCCAGCGGCGGATCTGCGGGTCGTGCTCGGCTCGGATGCGCTGGATGGCGGGCCACAGGTCGGCCGGGGGAATCCAGACCACGGCGGTCCGGGGCGTGGGGGCCGACTCCAGACTGGCGAGGGCGTCGCCCGGGCCGGGCGTCCAGGGGCAGGGCACACCGCCATCATGTCCCCGCCCGCCGACGGCCGCTGCCCGACCGCACCCGGGCCGTCCCCCATGTACCGCCTGGAACTTCTCTGCACCACGTCAAGCCGAAGCACGGGGTGCACGCCGTATTAGCCGTATCTCGTCGACCACGCACTGGGCCAGGCGCAGGTGGCCGACCTCGGTCAGGGGTGCGTCATGATGCGCAGGTCGTTCTTGATCGAAGCCGAGGGCGGTTCGACGGAACTCGCCACGATCCTTCCCGTCGCAGTCATGGGACCCGTGATGGGCAAGGCAATCTCCGGATCGAACCAGCTCATCCAGCGAATCCTCGACGGGGCGATGCCTGGCCATCCCGATCTGCGGATCCCGATCGTCGACGATACGGACGTGAAGCCCCCGGCCGCCTCGCCCCGGCGAGAACGCACTACTCGTCGGCACTTCAGCCGTCTGCGGCAAGGCGGTCCAGCCACTCCCTCAGTAGATACTGCTCGGCGCTGCTGAGGGTCGCCTGTTCGGGCAGTGCGGCGCGCAAGGCGCGGGCGGCGCCTGCCGGGCCCGCGTCTTGCACGGCTGGCTGTTGGTTGGTGACGGCGGCGACCATGGCCTCCCGCAGAGTGGTCAACAGGGCCGGATTACGCCGGTCCTTGGGCAGGGACAGCCAGGTGAGCACCGCGCCGCGCGCCGTGGCATGGATGATCTGGGCCGCGAGTTCCTCGTCGACCCGGAGCCAGCCGCCCGCGGCGAGGCGCCGGATACGGCCCATCAGGATTTCCATGCCGGCCTTGAAGGCGGCCGAGGTGGCCCTCGTGGGTTCGCTGTACATCAGTGTGTACAGCGCGGGATTGGCCAGACCGAACTCGACCGCGACGTCCCAGCCGGCTCTCAGGTCCTCAATGGGGTCCCGCGGGTCGGGGTCGACGTGCTTGGCGGCGAGAAAGGCGGCGAAGCCGTGCTCGGCCACCGCGTCGAGCAGCCCGTCCTTGTCGCCGAACAGCCGGTAGATCGCCGGCGGCTGCAAACCCGCCCCATCAGCGACCGCGCGGGTGGTGACCGCGTCGCGCCCCCCACGCATCAGGAGGTCGATGGCGGCCTCGATGACCCGCTGCCTGGCCTGTTCGCGACCGATGGCCGCAGCGTCGGCAGCACTGCTCCCGCTGGGTGGACGTGATGACATGTATCAATGCTACCGCATGATTGTTTCCGTCGTTAGTATCAGTGATACCCTTCCAACGATTCCATTGGAAATTGATCATGGAGGAGCATCGCATGTCCGACCGGCTGCGGATCATTGCATTGGAAGAGCACGTCGTCCTGCCCACGATCATGGAGGCGTGGTCGCGGTCCGGGGTTCCGGAGCTGCCCAACCTGGGGTTCGGCGACAGCCCCATCGCCCGGCGGCTACGCGACACCGCGGAGACGAGGCTTGCGCACATGGACGACCAGGGAGTCGACGTGGCGGTGCTGTCGATCTCGTCACCGGGCGTGCAGAACCTGCCTGACTCGGATGCGGTCGCCGTGGCCCGCGACACCAACGACGAGCTCGCGGAGATTGTGGCCGGCAGGCCCGATCGCTTCCAGGCGTTCGCCACGATCCCGACACAGTCACCGTCGGCCGCAGCTGCGGAGCTGGAGCGGGCGGTCACCGAACTGGGCTTCCCGGGTGCCATGCTCTACGGGCGCACCGGATCCAAGCTCGCCGACGACCCCGAGTACGACGAGCTGTACGCCGCTGCGGAGCGGTTGCAGGTCCCCCTCCACTTCCATCCGCAGATGCCTGTGCAGGCGGTGATGGACGCCTACTACTCGAACATCGGGCCCATCGGGACAGCGCTGGCGGGGCCTGCGATCGGCTGGTACTACGACCTGGGCGTGCAGTACCTGCGGATGATCTTCTCCGGCGTCTTCGACCGGTTCCCCGATCTCCAGGTGATCGCCGGCCACTGGGGAGAGGTTGTGCTCTTCTATCTCGACCACACCGGGTTCTTCGCCGACGCCGGTGGCCTGGCTCGCCCGCTCGCCGACTATTTCAAGCAGAACTTCTGGGTCGCCGGCAGCGGCACCGTCAGTCCGCGCTACCTCCGCTGGACAGCCGAAGTCGTGGGGACCGAACGGATGCTGTACTCCACTGACTACCCCTTCACCTACGGCTTCCGCCCCGGCGGCTTCCCCTACGTGGACACCAGCGCCGGCGTCGCCCGGTCCTTCCTGGAGGACGCCCCCTTCACCGACGAGCAGAAGGCCGACATCGCGCACCGCAACTGGGAAAACCTCACGTCCCGCACCACAAATCACACCCGGTGACCTGGCGTCCCGTGCACTTCTTGAGGGCTGGACGAATAGTTCCGATTGCGAGAGCCGCACCTGGCGGCCGACATCGAACAACACGGCGGCCGCACCATCGAAGGCAAACAAGGTCATTGATCGCCTACGACCGCTGAGCCACATCGGAACTGTTCGTCTAGGGTCCTCAAATGCGTGGTGACGACATACCCGAGCGCAAGAACGCCTTCGGAGACGCGCCCAGCGCCGAGGCGGCGCGGCGTCACAGATGGCTGGTGGGCTGTTCAATCGCCGTGATCGTAGCGGTGGGGGTGGGCTGGCACGCGTGGCCGGCGAGCCAGGAGCCGAGCACGGACCCCCACGTGCGTAACCCGGGCAAGGAACAGCCGATCTGCGCCTCGTCGGACGGGCGGACGCTGTATGCAGACGTGGACGGCGACGGCGTGGTGGACGAGGTGCACGACAGCAAGGACCGTGACGGGCGCACGGTCGTCATGTTCGAGGGACCTGGCAACAAGCAGGTCCGGCACTTCGTGTGGTCGATCGTCACCACGGCGGAAGGGCGCGCGAAGGCCCACGCGTCGCCCGCTGAGGGATTCCGGGCAGCGTTCGGAGATTTCGACAACGACGGCCGCGTGGACATGGCCGTCACGTATACCGCACGTGACGAGGGCGACGATCCAGTCGACTCGGTGAGCATGCACGAAGTGCGCTGGGGGCCGCTGGGCCGTGACCTCAAGGGCAAGAGCCGGGGTTCGATCCGGATGAGGCACGGTTACTACATCGACGGTTTGCGTGCGGTGGCGGGCAACCAGCACAGCGCCAGCGCCAACCCGGCCTCCGCACGGCTGCTGATTCACCAGACGACCGGCGACGGCGCATTTGAGACATACCAAGGACAGAAACTCGGTCATGATCTGGTAGTGCCGGATGAGCCGTTGCCCCGATGGGGACAGGAATTCGCCGAGCAGAAGGACGGGTGGACTGACCTGGGCGAGTGCCCGGCATCACCACGAAGCACGGCAACCGGCCCCCAGTAGCCCAGGTGACGCCAACAGGATCACGCAACACCAGTGAACCAGCTTCGAGATTCGCCGACATGGAGTGTCTTGTCGTAGCGGGTGGCCCGCCCGTGCCGACTCCCGGCTGCCGGAGGACTCCGGCGTCGAGACCGACGAGTCGGCACTCACCTGGTCATGGCGAGGCGATCAGGCTTCCTTCGCGGGTTCGCGGTGGGTGCAGCGGGTCAGTCCGGCTGCGGTCAGAGTGAGGTGCTGGGTCAGTACCTCGGCCGCGGTGTGGGCGTCGCGGGCCAGCGCCGCCTCCTCCAGTCGGCGGTGCTCGCCAATGTGGTCCCGGTCGGGGTGGCGGTGCGCCGACCAGCGGCGGGCCAGCTCGCTCGCGGTCCACATCCGGTCGAAGGTCTCCAGCAGGACGGGGTTGCCGCAACCCTCCAGCAGGGTGCGGTGGAAGACCCGGTGGGCTTCGGACCATGCGCCGCTGTAGTACTCGCCCTCCTCCGGCCCGTACGCCGGGGTGCGGGCCAGACGGTGGTGGGCGGCTCGTACGCGGGCCTCCCAGTCGACGTCGCCGCGCTCGATGGACATGCGCAGCACGACCGGTTCGATGGTCCGGCGGGCCTCCGCGATCTCCTGCCAGCGGCGGTCGGAGAAGGCCGGGACGGCGAACCCGCGGTTGGGCAGCCGGTCGGCGAGGCCCTCGCCGACCACCCGCACGAGCGCCTCGCGCACGACGGCCAGACTCACACACTGTTCCTTGGCCAGGTCCTGAGGCTTGAGGGCGTCACCGGGCGCGTAGTCGCCGCGCATGATCGCGTCCCGTAGATGTGCGTAGACCTGCTCGGAGAGCATCTGCTTCCCCGACGAGGTCGGGGTGTGAACCGTCTGGGTCATGCCACCATCATAGACGATCCAGCAGATAATCGATTATTGGTGTTATCGTCGATCCAGTGGCCGAGGATGGAGCGGCGGCGGCGATACCTCTACGCGATGGACGCTGCGGGCCCTCCAATCGGCCGCATCACCGCCACCCCGCAGCACGGCATGAAAGGAACGACGCGATGAGCGCCAACGACCCGTTCGCCCGCCTCCCGGAGGCGGCCTCCTTCACCGTCACCAGCACCACCGTCACTGACGGCGCCGCCTGGCCCGCCGAGCAGTTCTCCGGCATCTTCGGCGTCCCCGGCGGGAAGGACGTCTCCCCGCAGCTGTCCTGGAGCGGCACCCCGGAAGGCACCAAGAGCTACGCCGTCACCGTCTACGATCCCGACGCCCCCACCGGGTCCGGGTTCTGGCACTGGGTGGTCGCCGACATTCCCGCCACCGTCACCGAACTGCCCGAGGGCGCAGGCGACGACACCGGCTCGGGCCTGCCGGAGGGCGCCTTCCAGCTGCCCAACGACGCCCGCACGGCCCGTTTCATCGGTGCCGCCCCGCCGGCCGGGCACGGCCCGCACCGCTACTTCATCGTGGTGCACGCCCTCGACGTCGCCTCCATCGGCGTTGCGGCCGACGCCACCCCGGCCGTCCTCGGCTTCACCATGGCCGGCCACATCCTCGGCCGCGCGGTCCTGACCGCCACCGCCGAAACCCCCGCCTGACCAACAGCATGTCCCAACTCATCGACACCACGGAGATGTATCTCCGCACCATCCTCGAACTGGAGGAGGAAGGCGCGGTCCCCCTGCGCGCCCGGATCGCCGAGCGCCTGAACCAGAGTGGCCCGACGGTCAGCCAGACGGTGGCGCGGATGGAGCGGGACGGGCTGGTGTCCGTCGCCGGCGACCGGCACCTGGAGCTGACCGACGAGGGCCGCCACCTGGCGACCCGCGTGATGCGCAAGCACCGCCTCGCGGAGTGCCTGCTCGTCGAGGTGATCGGCCTGGAGTGGGAGCACGTTCACGCCGAAGCCTGCCGCTGGGAGCACGTGATGAGCGAGGCCGTCGAACGCCGCGTCCTGGAGCTGCTGCGGCACCCGACGCAGTCGCCCTACGGCAACCCGATCCCGGGCCTGGAGGAGCTCGGCGGGAAGAGCACCGTGGAACCGTTCCTCGACGAGAGCATGGCCAGCCTCAGCGACCTTGAGCCCGGGCCGAACGGCGTGAGCGCGGTCGTACGGCGCATCGCGGAGCCGATCCAGACCGACCCCCAGCTGATGTCCACCCTGCGGCACGCCGGAGTGCGGCCCGGCGCGGTCGTGAGCGTGACGTCGTTGCCCGGCGGCGTGATGGTCGGCAGCGGCGGGGAAGCAGCTGAACTCCCCACGCAGGCTGCCGCGCACGTTTTCGTGGCCAAGCACTGAGCGCAGTCGGGCGCCGGCCCGTTGCCGTGGCCCGTGCGGGCAGGAGGATGGCCCTGGACCAGGATCGTGGTCCAGGGCCATCCTCGTTGCGGCAACCCCACGATGTCACCGCGACCAGGGGCGCAATGCTCCGCATTCAGCGGAGCAAAGCCAGCTCCCCCGGGCGAAGAGGGCCTGTTCAGTCGATGACTGCGGTGGCTTCGATCTCGACCAGATGCTCGGGTACGTCCAGCGCCGCGACGCCCAGCAAGGTGGCCGGGGGTGCCGGGGTGACGCCCAGTTTCGCAACCGCTCGGGTGATCCCTTCCATGAGCAGCGGCATCTTGTCAGGGGTCCAGTCGACGACGTAGACGGTCAGTTTCGCCAAGTCGTCGAGGGAGGCACCGACCTCGGCCAGGGCGGTGCCGATGTTGAGGTAGCACTGCTCGACCTGAGCGGCGAGGTCACCCTCGCCGACCGTGACACCGTCGGCATCCCAGGCGACCTGGCCTGCGATGAAGAGCAGCTTCGAGCCGGTCGCGATCGACACCTGCTGGTAGGCATCGATCTTCGGCAGTCCGCTGGGGTTCACCAGGGTGATGGGCATGCTGCTGCCTCCTGTCATGAGGGCGCGCCGCGACGCGTTTACTCTCTTGTGGTTACTTCGAAACCGTAAGAGAGTGGTCGCTGACATGGAAGAACGCACTTTTCAGTGACTGGGGAACCTTATGGTGACCAAGCAGTTCAAAGCCTCGCTGGACGAAGCGGACGTGAGGCGCGCCGACTCTCTGGCCCGGGAGATCTTCTCGGACGTCGCCAACAAGTGGGCCCTCCTGATCATCGAGGCTCTGGGGGAGCGCACCCTGCGCTTCGGTGAGCTGCGGGATGGGATCGAGGGCATCAGCCACAAGATGCTCACCCAGAACCTGCGCATGCTGGAGCGCAACGGCCTGCTCGAGCGGACGGTGTACCCGGTCGTGCCGCCGCGGGTCGAGTACACCCTCACCGAGCCGGGCCAGGCCCTGCGAGTGACGATCGACGGACTGTGTGACTGGACCCACCTGTACCTCGGTCACATCGAGGCCTCCCGCCGCCGCTTCGACGACTGACGGGTTGACCACTCCGGTTGCAGGGCGGAGGGCGGCCAGATGACGCTGGCGTCGAGTACGAGCGTCTGCGAGCGAAGGTTCTCTCCCCTGCGTGATCTCGGGACTGGCGGACACGGGGGCGAACTGCCATTCGTCGGTTGATCTCGCGGCGCCGTTTGCCGAATCCCTTGAGACCCGTCGCATCGCTGAGTAGGTCAGCGGCCTGTCCGAGGTCTTGTGCGCGAGGGCCCGGCGTTGGGCCACCGACTCGGGAACCGGGTTGACCAGCGGCCCACGGTTGTAGTGGCGGTGGTAGGCGTAGCAGCTGCAGACCACGGTCGGGCAGTGGTTGATCGTTCGTGGCGCGTAGCCGGCCCTGAGACAGGGCTTGCCGGTGCGTGGGTGACAGTCAACGGCCGGTCGCCGTCCAAGGTGAGGCCGCGGAGGTGCGGAACGACGGGCTCGACAACGGGCCCGTCACCGTCCAGGCCGGCGTACAGCGGTATGGGATCCAGCTCAACGACCGAGCCAACACGGGGCCATCGGCCCGACCCTCGATCAGCTGGCGGTGCAGGTCCTGCAACACATACTTCCTTGCAGGCGGAGACCATCTCGCTCCACGATCAGAGCACTCGTGCAGTCAACACACCAGCGCGCTGTAGGCGTTGAGCGCGGGCTGGCCGCCCAGGTGGGCGTAGAGCACCGTCGAGTCCGCGCCGATCTCACCGCGCCGGACGAGGTCGACGAGCCCGGCCATGGACTTGCCCTCGTAGACGGGGTCGGTGACCATGCCCTCGGTCCGCGCGGCGAGCCGCATGGCGTCCAGGGTGGACTCGTCGGGGATGCCGTACGTCCCCGCGTGGTACCGCTGGTCCAGCTCGACGGTCAACTCGCCCTCGACGCCGATGAGTCGGCCGGTGGCGTGGGCGATCCGGGCGATCTGTTCGCGGGTGCGGGCGGGCTCGGCCGAGGCGTCGATGCCGAGCACCCGGCGGGGCCGGCCGCCCGCCTCCTCCAGGGCCCGGAATCCGGCGATCATGCCCGCCTGGGTCGAGCCGGTGACCGAGCACACGACCACCGTGTCGAAGAAGACGCCCAACTCCTCCTCCTGCTCGGCGACTTCATGAGCCCAGCGGGCGAAGCCGAGGCCGCCGAGCGGATGGTCGGAGGCACCGGCGGGAATGGCGTACGGCTTCCCGCCCGCCTCCTCCACGTCCCTCAGCGCCTGCTCCCAGCTCTCCTTGAAACCGATCCCGAACCCGGCCCGCACCAGCCGCACCTCGGCCCCGGCGAGCCTGCTGATCAGGATGTTGCCCACCTTGTCGTACACGGAGTCCGGCCACTCCACCCAACTCTCCTGCACCAGGACGCACTTGAGCCCGGCTCGGGCCGCGACAGCGGCGACCTGGCGGGTGTGGTTGGACTGCACCCCGCCGATCGAGACGAGTGTGTCGCAGCCGTGCGCGAGCGCGTCGGCGACCAGGTACTCCAGCTTGCGGGTCTTGTTCCCGCCGTAGGCGATCCCGGAGTTGCAGTCCTCCCGCTTGGCCCACAGCTCGGCGCCGCCGAGGTGGGCGGTCAGACGCTCCAGGGGGTGCACGGGCGAGGGGCCGAACAGCAGCGGATAGCGGGCGTAGGAAGACAGGGACACGGGACCTCCAGGTTCAGTCGGGGTCGGCCAGGTCTGCGAGGGTGCGCCAGATGTCCGCCGTGACCCGGACCGCGCCGTCCACGTCACCGTCGGCGCAGGCCTCGATCAGCCGCTCGTGCAGCCCGGTCGAGCGGCACGAGCCGCCCTCGCCGAAGCGCTGCCGCTCCAGTCGGCGGATGAGCGGGGTGTAGCGGGCGACGGTCGCGGCGGCGGCGCGGTTGCCGCTCACCCGGACCAGGACGTCGTGCAGCTCGTCGTCGGCACGCAGGGCCTCTTCCACGTCGCCGGTGCCTACGGCGGTGGCGAACCGGTCGCCCGCCGCACGCATCCGGTCGAGGTCCGCCGGGCTCAGCCGGGGTACGGCGACCCGGGTGACCAGTTCGTGCAGGGCACCGACCACCGCCGCCGCGTCCCGTACGTCGGCGGCGACGAGCGGGGTGACTCGGGTGTAGCTCTGCGGCTTGCTCTCCAGCAGCCCCTCGTCCACGAGCCGCGCGAAGGCCTCGCGCACGGGCGCCCGGGACAGCCCCAGCTTCTCGGCGAGGTCGGCGTCGCGCACCACCGCGCCGGGCTCGATCTCCCCGGCCACGATGGCGTCCCGGATCGCCGCGTAGGCGCGGTCCCGGAGCAGGGTGCGGGGAACGGGTCGTAGCGTCTCCACGAATTGAAATGTTAGATATCAGTGCGGGAGCAGGCAAGGGTGTGGCCCGCACCCCCGGCGGAAGTGCGGGCCACGATCACAACCGGCCGCTGGTCAGGCGGCCTGCCACGGCCAGCGGGAGTCACGAGCGTCCTCCAGCAGGGACACCATCCGGAAGGCCGAGTCCGAAAGGCCGCCGAAGGTGTGCCTGTTGTCCGTGCCCGACGGCCCGTGGCCCGCCCGGTAGCCCTCCAGGTTCCAGGTGTAGACCGGGACACGGGACGGGATCTGGGCGGTCGGGTCACCCTGCTGGTGCGGGGAGTACTGCTCGTCGGTGACGATCAGCACCCGGTCGTGCTTCTTGTAGTGCCGGCGCACCGCCTCCGTGGTGTCGGTGCCGCCGAGGTTGCCGAAGCGCTCCAGGATCTTCAGCACCGACTCGCCCTTGCGGAACTCCACCTTCGCGCTGGTCGAGCCGAACTCGACCAGGTCGGCGTCCGCCGCCCGCAGCGCGAGCGCGGTGCCGAAGATCGCCGCCGCGTCGGCCCGGGTGAGCTGGGCGCGCTCGGACACCGGAGACCAGAACATCGAGCCCGACCGGTCGACCAGCACCAGCGTCCGGCCCGGCAGCGCGGGCACGTTGGCCAGCGAGTGACCGAGCGCCTGCTCCAGCGGGTACGCCCAGCGCAGCGAGGGCGCGTGCCGGTAGGCGGCCAGGTAGCGGAAGGGGAACTGCCGCGAACGAGCCACCTGCTGCGGGTCGCTGATCTTCGCCGCGACCTGGGCGGCGACCTCGTCCGAGACCCCCGCCCCGTCGAAGTTCCGCAGGTTGCGGACCAGCGCCATCGCGCCCATGGACGGGATCACGGCCTCCCAGGCCGCCTTGTCCATCGGGCCCTGCAGCCAGCCGGCCAGCGCCTCCCAGGTGATACCGGCCGCCGCCAGCCGCTCGGCGCCGCCGGGCGCGGTGACGACCGCCCGCCGCTGCTCGACGGGCAGTGCCATCAGCTCGCGGTGCGCGGTGAGCACCGGGCTCGATGCGGGCGGCACGGCGGTGTCCGGGTTGTGCCGCCGGTCGAGCGCGTACCGGAACAGGTCGCCCTGCCACGGCTTGTCCGCGTCCGGCGACGCGTGCACCAGGTTGAGGATGTCGGCGAAGCGGTAGCCCTTGGACGCGGTGTCGTACTTGAGCAGCGACTTGGCGTGGTACAGCCGTCGTACGGCGTCGGCGACACCGCGCTTGACCGGCTTGGGGACGGCGCGGCCGTACGTCGCCGTCCAGTACGCGAGCAGCTCGCCCGGCTCGTCCGGGCGCTGCAGTACGGATGCCACGACCTGCCGGTTGGACGGGCCGTCGGTGGCGCCCGCGGTCAGCCGGGCGTGCACGTACTCGGCGGCGCCCACGATCGAGGCCGTCCGCATGTTGCCCTCACCGCGCAGCCAGCCGAGCAGTCCGGCCGTCCACTCCGGGTCACTGACGGCGAGGTCGCGGAGCAGGCGGGTGAACCGGTCGTCGCGGTCCTCGGCGTTCTCGTAGAAGGTGTCCCCGAGGAAGTGCGATACCGCCAGCAGGAAAAGCTCGGAGCGCGGATCGCGCTCCTGGCCCCGGCCGCCCTCGTAGGTCCGCAGGATGCGGCCCGTCGACGTCACCGCCGACTTCAGCTGCGCCTTGGTGGCACGCGTGTTGAATCGCGCCATGGTGAATTCCCCCGAATTCGTTCGTGTTTCGGAGGGAGGCACAGCAAATGGAGGGTGCCCGAGATCGGGAGTCGGCGACGGACTTTAGTCAGATGCTCTACCCATTGAGCTACACCGACCCGAAGTCGATGACGGGAGTCGAACCCGCAACCGTCTGGTCCCATTGAAGTAACCGCTGCCTGCGCACCGGACACCCACCATGTGCTGCGCCTCCCGAGATCAATTCGGCGGCGGTCATGGATTCTCTTTGCAAAAGAAGTAACCGCAGCCTGCGCACCGGGAGGTGCATGAAGTTTTCGGTGTCCAGAGATCGAGGTCGGCGGAACCGACGGTTGGTGCTCTGCCGTCTGAGCTACACCGGCCCGTGGAGCCGGTGGCGGGACTCGAACCCGCGGCCTCCCCATTAAGAGTGGAAGTAGGTCCTGCCTGTCGCACCTGGACGAGGATCACTCTAGGAGGGGAGCCGCGGGACGAGCGAGCGAATTAATTACCGCGCGGACGTCAGGCGCACTTCTGCCGCTTCCAGGGGCCGGTGATGGCGACCATGATGCCGGGCTCCTGGATGTTGGCGAACAGAGTGCGGCCGTCGGGCGAGAAGGTGACGCCGGTGAACTCGCTGTACTCGGGCTTATCCGCGGTGCCGATGTTCAGGTCGTTGCGGGCGATCGGGTAGGTGCGGCCGCTCTCGGTGGCGCCGAACAGGTGCTGGATGCCCTCGCCGTCCTCGGCGATGACCAGGCCGCCGTACGGGGAGACGGTGATGTTGTCCGGGCCGTCGAAGTTGCCGTTGTCGGCGGACGGGTCGGCGTTGACGCCGAGGAGGACCTTGAGGGTCAGGGTGCGGCGCTTGGGATCGTAGAACCAGACGGCGCCGTCGTGCTGGACGGGGCTCTCGGTGCGGGCGAAGGAGGAGACGATGTAGGCGCCGCCGTCACCCCACCACATGCCCTCGAGCTTGCGGGCGCGGGTGACCTGGCCCTCGGTGAACTGCTTGCGGACGGAGGTCGTCTTCGCGTCGCGGTCCGGGACGTCCACCCAGTCGACGCCGTAGACGGTGCCGATCTTCGTCGCGCGGGAGAGGTCGTCGACGAACTTGCCGCCGGAGTCGAAGCACTTGAATGCCTGCAGGACGCCCGCGTCGTCGGCGAGGGTGCGCAGCTTGCCGCGGCCGTGGCGGTAGCCCTCCGGCGGGGTCCAGCGGTAGAGCAGGCCGTTGGGGCCGGCCGCGTCCTCGGTGAGGTACAGGTGGCCGCGCTTGGGGTCGACGACGACGGCCTCGTGGGCGTAGCGGCCGAGCGCCTTGATGGGCTTGGGGTCGCGGTTGGCCCGGCGGTCCTCGGGGTCGACCTCGAAGACGTAGCCGTGGTCCTTGGTCATACCGTTCTGGCCGGCCTTGTCCTCGGTCTCCTCGCAGGTCAGCCAGGTGCCCCACGGGGTGTTGCCGCCCGCGCAGTTGGTGGAGGTGCCGGCGATGCCGACCCACTCGGCGACGTGGTCGCGGCGCACCTCGACGACCGTGCAGCCACCGGAGGCGGCGGGGTCGTAGACGAGGCCCTCGGTGAGCGGGACCGGGTACTTCCAGCCGGAGCGCGGGCCCTTCAGCTCGTGGTTGTTGACGAGGAGGGTGGCGCCGCGGGGGCCCTCGAAGGTGGAGGTGCCGTCGTGGTTGGACGGGGTGAATTCACCCGACTCCAGCTTGGTCCTGCCGCTGTAGGTGATGACCCGGTACGTGAAGCCCTCGGGCAGCGCGAGGATGCCGTCCGGGTCCGGGACCAGCGGGCCGTAGCCGACGCCGTGGTGCCCGTGCGCCGACGCGCCGTCCACGGTCTCGACGTCGTCCGTGGCGGCGAGGGCGTTCGGAGCGGTGGCCAGGGCGCCGACGCTGCCCGCCAGCGCGACTCCGGCACCGGTGATCGCGGATTTCCTGGCGAAGTCCCTGCGGCTGAGCGACATGGTGTCTCCTGTGACGGTGGGCGTGCCGGGTGGAGGGTGGCGACCTCGTTGCGGCGCTCACACTCGCGCCACCTTTTGAACGGCGGTTGAACACCCGGCTACTTCAGAGACCCCTGTTCCATGAATCCGTATACACAGAGCCATGGCCGCCCAAAACGCCGGCCCTGTTCTTCCCCGGCGTCACCAGCTCGTCTCCGCCGTGACGGCGAAACGGCGAAACCGCGAAACGACGATCGGTCACGCCGTCGCCATCACCGTCGCCATCGCTGTCGCCATCGCCATCAGGCGGTGCCGAACCGTCCGCGATCGGCGGGCCGCTCAACCCCCCTGCGCCGACCGCGCCTTGAAGGCGGCCTTGCGCGCTTCCTTCGCCACCTTCTTGTCCGGGTGCAGCCGCCCCATCGCCTCCAGCACGTCCGCGGTGTCGGGGTGCTCCACCCGCCAGGCCGCCGCGAAGAACCCGCTGTGCTGTTCGGCGAGCCCCTCCACCAGCGCCCGCAGTTCCTCGGAGTTCCCCTCGGCCTGGAGCTGCGCGGCCAGCGTGTCGACGGTCAGCCAGAACACCAGCTCCTGCGAGGGCGCGGGCACGTCGGAGGCGCCGCGCTCGCTCAGCCACACGCGGGCGAGCCCGCCCAGCTCGGGGTCGTCCAGCACCTCCCGCAGCGCGGCCTCGGCCTCCAGGCCGACGAGGGACAGCGCCTGCTGGCAGCGCAGCCTGCGCAACGGCGCCCCGGCGTCGGCACCCCGCGCCGCGGCCAGCAACTCCCGTGCCGCGGCGAGCGGTTCCCGCCGGGCCACCCACTGCTCGGTCTCGGCCTGGGCGGCGGACTGCCCGAAGTGGGCGGTGCCGTCGAGCAGCACGTCGGCGCCCTTGTCGGCGAGTTCACCGACCGCGGGCGCCTCGAACCCGGCGTCCAGCAGCCGCGCCCGCAGCCCGTAGGCGCCGAGCGGGGTCAGCCGGACCATGCCGTAGCGGGAGACGTCGGTGTCGTCCACCGGCGCCGCGGGCTCTTCCGCAGCGCCCTCGATGTCCGCCATCAGCGCCTCGTCCACCGGCTGGTACTCCACCAGACCGACCGGCTCCAGCATCCGGAACTGGTCGTCGAGGCGCATCATCGCGTCGGAGACCTGTTCCAGGACGTCGTTGGTGGGCTCGCCCATGTCGCTGGGGACGATCATCGAGGCGGCGAGGGCGGGCAGCGGGACCGGAGCGTCGCCGGAGCCGTCCTCACTGACGGTCAGCAAGTAGAGGTTGCCGAGGACGCCGTCGAGGAACTCCGCCTCGGCCTCCGGGTCCCAGTCGAGTGACGAGAAATCGACCTCGCCGCCCTCGTCCATCGCGTCGACCAGATCGTCCAGGTCGGGCACGCTCGCGTCCGCGACGACGGTCTCCAGGGCGGAGAGCCAGACGGTGAGCACGTCCTGCGGGGAGCCGCCGGTGAGCAGCGCCAGCTCCTCCCCGGCCGCCACGGTCCCGGCTTCCTCGTCGGTGATCTCGACCAGTGCGGCGTCCACGGCCACCCGCCAGGCCTCGCTCGCGTACGCGGCGGCGTCCTCCCCGCTCAGTCCGAGCAGTTCGGCGGCGGCCGGAAGCTGTTCCTCCACCAGTCCGCCGCCGGCGTCCACCCGGGTGTCGGGTCCGGCCCAGCGGGCGAGGCGGGCGGCGCGGGAGAGCAACGGCGTGGACAGCGCGGCGCGCGCCAGCTCCGCTTCGGGGTGCAGCCGTACGGGCGGCAGGGGGGAGCTGTCTGACATCGGCTGGTTCTCCTCGGGCCGTGAAAGGACTCGACCGCTCAGCCTAGACGGATTTCCACCCATGCCGCCCGGTTCATGTCTCCGTCAGATCTCGTACATGGCCGAAACCTTGACAACTCCCGGGCCCAGGCAGGAGATTGACGCGCGTAGAAGTTGGGGGGACAACTGTTCACTCGGCTCTACGCGTGTCACACAGGGCTACATGCCCGCACGCTTCCGTCACCACCTCGTCCCGGCGCTCATGTACGCCCCCGGAGGGATCCCCTTGCCGAGCAGGTCTTCCGCGCGCCTCGCCGCGCTCACCGTCGCCGCCGTCTGTTCCGCCGCGTCGGCCGTCGTCCTCACCTCGCCCGCGCACGCCGACTCGGTGCGTATCCACGACGTCCAGGGCACGACCCGGATATCGCCGTTCGCGGGCCAGAAGGTCACGGACGTGCCCGGCATCGTCACGGCCACCCGCACCTATGGCTCCTCCAAGGGTTTCTGGATCCAGGACCCGAACCCGGACGACAACCCGGCCACCAGTGAGGGCGTGTTCGTCTTCACCAGCTCCACGCCGAAGGTCGCCGTCGGCGACTCGGTCACGGTGACCGGCACGGTCTCCGAGTACGTCCCGGGCGGTGCCTCCTCCGGCAACCAGTCGCTGACGGAGATCACCAAGCCGACGATCACCACCGTCTCCACGGGCAACGCGGTCCCGGCGCCGGTCGTGGTCGACGAGGACTCGGTGCCGGACGCGTACGCCCCGCAGGGCGACACCGCCGCCGCCGGCTCGGTCAACGGCCTGACCCTCGACCCGTCGGCGTACGCCCTGGACTACTACGAGTCCCTGGAGGGCATGAACGTCCAGGTCGAGGACGCCCGTGTGGTCACCGCGACCGACCCGTACAGCGAGCTGTGGGTCACGGTGAAGCCGTGGGAGCACCGCAACCGCCGCGGCGGCACGGTCTACGGCTCCTACGCGTCCCAGAACACCGGCCGGATGCAGATCCAGTCGCTGGGCTCGACCGCCGACTTCCCGAAGGCGAACGTCGGCGACACCCTGGAGGGCGCCACCACCGGCCCCCTGGACTTCAACCAGTACGGCGGCTACACCCTGGTCGCGAGCAAGCTCGGCACGCTGGAGAGCGGCGGTCTGGAGCGCGAGACCACGCAGAAGCAGTCGAGCCGCGAGCTGGCGGTGGCGACCTACAACGTCGAGAACCTCGACCCGTCGGACGCGACCTTCGACAAGCACGCCGCCGCGATCGTGAACAACCTGCAGTCGCCCGACATCGTGTCCCTGGAGGAGATCCAGGACAACAACGGCGCCAAGGACGACGGCACGGTCGACGCGAACGAGACCGTGAACAAGCTGATCGACGCGATCGTCGCGGCGGGCGGCCCGAAGTACGACTGGCGCTCGATCAACCCGGTCAACGACCAGGACGGCGGCGAGCCCGGCGGCAACATCCGCCAGGTGTTCCTGTTCAACCCCGAGCGGGTGTCCTTCGTGGACCGCGCGGGCGGCGACTCCACCACCGCCGTCGGCGTCACCAAGGTGAACGGCAAGGCTCAGCTGACGGTCTCGCCGGGCCGGATCGACCCGGACAACGCGGCCTGGAAGAGCAGCCGCAAGCCGCTGGCCGGCGAGTTCGTCTTCCGTGGCAAGACCGTGTTCGTGATCGCCAACCACCTCAACTCCAAGGGCGGCGACCAGGGTCTGACCTCGCAGTACCAGCCGCCGGTACGCAGCTCGGAGATCCAGCGCCACGCGCAGGCGACCGAGGTGAACACCTTCGTCAAGGACATCCTGTCCGTGCAGAAGAACGCGAACGTCATCGCGCTCGGCGACATGAACGACTTCGAGTTCTCCGAGACCGCGAAGATCCTCGAGGGCGACGGCGAGCTGTGGTCGGCGATCAAGACGCTGCCGAAGAGCGAGCGTTACACCTACGACTACCAGGGCAACCAGCAGGTCCTGGACCAGATCCTGGTGAGCCCCTCGATCCGGCGCGGCTGCGACTTCGAGTACGACTCCGTGCACATCAACTCGGAGTTCAACGACCAGATCTCCGACCACGACCCGCAGGTGCTGCGGTTCCGCCCGTAACCCGGTCCGGGGACCTCAGGACTGGCCGAACACGCCGTTCAGCCAGTCCTGCCAGGCGGTCTCGTTCGCCTGGGCGTCGGCGTCCGGCGCGAAGTCGTGGACGCTGATGCCGAGCGGCGCGCCCCAGTGGCCGCGTCCGAAGAAGCGGATGAGGGCGTTGTCGGTGCGCAGCCCGATGAAGTACGGGTTGCGGTAGTCGAGTACCGCGTCCAGGGTCTGCCCGCCGGGCCCCTGGACGCCGACCTTCGTGCCCGCGGCCGTGTCGTCCGCCAGGCCGAGCGCGTGGCCGACGGCAGCGAGCGCCCGCGGGGACTGCGAGGCCGCGGGCCCCGCCAGCTGGGCGAAGGTGACCGGGCGAGGCGCGAAGTGCGTGAGGTACTCGCACAGGGTGTGCAGGTAGAAGTTGGTGTGCTTGCTCGCGCCGTCGTACTGGTTGTTCCAGTCGTCGGTGAAGATGCCGCTGTGCACATAGCGCACCCAGGCGCGGCGGCCCTCGTCGCGGGGCTCGATCGTGTAGTCGAGCTGGTTGACCGACTGGACCGGGAAGCCGACATCCTCACTGCGGTTCGTGTAGTGGTGGGGCGGATCCCAGGCGGTGACGGTGGACCCGAAGGGCCCGCTGCCGCCCACCCGGGGCTCGGGCGGGTCCATCGGCCAGAGGTAGCCGCCGGTTCCGGTGGTGACCGCCTCCCACACCTTCTCGGGCGGGACGTCGACCTCGAACTCGCGGACGATCTCGAATTCCTTGGACATGATGGGGCTCCTGCTGCTTACCGGTCCGGTTCGGGGGTGGGCTGGTCCTTGACCGTGGGGTGGAGGGCGACGACGATCCGGTGGTCGCGGCCGCCCTCGGCGTCGGGGGCGTCGTACTTGCCGATCAGAGCGCTCACGCCCGCCGTCAGCTCCTTTACGAAGGCCGCGCGGTCGGCCGCGGAGGCGAAGCGGACCTCGCCGTCCAGGGCGTAGGTCGCCAGCCGTTTGCGGGCCCTTTCGGCGCCGGTGATCAGCGCGCCGACGTCCCGCACCAGGCGGGCGCCGAGCGCCAGCAGCCAGCGCGCGGAGAGCTGGTCACGGAAGCGCTCCGGGTCCGGCTGCACGGGGGCGAGCGCGGTGGGCGAGATGACGTACGACGCGGCGGTCGCGCGCATCAGCCGCTCGGTGACGTTGCCCTTGCGGCGCTCCCCGGCCAGCTCGACCAGGCCATGCCGCTCCAGCGCCTTGAGGTGGTAGTTCACCTTCTGCCGGGGCAGTCCGACCTTGCCGGCCAGCATCGCGGCCGACGCGGGTCCGGCGGCCAGTTCGGCGAGCAGCCGGGCTCGTATCGGGTCGAGCGATACGGCCGCCGCCTCGGGGTCCTCGATCACGGTCACGTCCAGCATGCCTCCACCCTCGCACCGAAAACTTTTTTTGTCCAGGAGGACAGAGTTGTCGGTGCGAGGGTGCGCGGAAGAACCCTTGAGCCGCTGTGGGCCGGGGCGCGGTCAGTGGTGCCGTCGGCGCAGCACGCCTGCCGTGGCCAGGGCGGCGGCACCTGCCGCGCCCGCGATCAGCAGGGGGCGCGGGTGTGCGGCGGCGCTCGTCCGCAGCTGGACGGTCATGGCGCCGGCCTTGTCCTTGAGGTCGGCGGCCCGGGTGGACGCCCGGCCCTTCACGTCGGCCCTGTCCTTCCACTGGGCGACACTGTGGCCGAGCCGGCTGCGGGTCTGTTCGAACTGGTGCCGCAGCTCGTCGGGGCCCTTGGCGCCCGAGCCGTGCGGGATCCTGTGCTTCATCGGTGTGCCCTTTCCCTGATCACATCCGGGTACCCCCACCGAAGAACGTCAGTCGTGCTCCACTCCCCCGGCCCCGCGGTCGCCGAGCCGTGCGAGTTGGGTCTGGAACCAGTCGAGCCGGGCCTGCAACAGGGCGGCCTCCGCGACGAGTTCGGGAACGCCCAGCTCGCCGTCGGCCGTCAACCCGGCGTTCGGAGCCGGCCTGCCGGCACCGCCCGCCACCACCCGCAGGCCCTCCCCGGCCAGCCGGGCGAATCCGGCGAGCGAGACGGACGTACGACCCCGTACACAGCCCGCGCACACGGGGACGAGACCCCGCCAGCCGAGCCTGCCCCACTCGTCGTCGGCGGCGAGCGCGACCGCGGTGGCACCGCAGGCGCAGGGGCCGACGGTCGCCGTGCGCACCCGCTGACGGGCGTAGCGGAAGCCGCGCTCGAAGCGGATGTAGGCGCCGAGCACGGAGACCTCCAGCAGGACCGCGGCCCGGTGTTCCGCCGCGCACAGCAGGGCCTCGGCGGCCGCGCGGTCGTGCACGCAGTGGAAGCCGCAATCGCACAGGCGCGCGGGCGCGCGGTGTCTGCGCCCGTAGACGCAGGAGGCGTCGTCGAGCACGCCGTACGGCAGCGCGCTGCCCAGCGACACGCCGGTGAACCCGGCCCGGGTGCCGTCCTGGGACAGCACCGGGCGGGCGATCTTGTATCCGGTCGGCGGCTCCGTCGGGCGTTCGGCCGGGAGCCGCAGCCTCATCGGGCCGCCGGTACCTCTTCGCGGGCCGGCTCGGCCGGTGCGCTGAGGGTTGTCTCCTCGGGGAGCCGGGGCTCCTCCTCGTGGACGAGCGGCCGCTCTTCGGCGACCCCGGTGGCCAGTGCCTTGCCGAGCTTCATGGTGCCTCCCATGACCGACATCGATGACCGTCCCGGCCCATGGTGACGCATGAAGGACGGAATTGCCCATAGGGCCTTCGGTCGCCCACCCCTCCAATTCATCAGGAGTACTTAGCAATATCCCTAAGCAGAATTAAGTAGAGCTTCACCGTTGCCCTGCCGAGACTACTCCCATGACGAATCGACGCCGACCCTTCGGCCGTACACTCTGCGCGATGATCACCCCGTTCACCGAGGCGGGCACGCTCGACGTGGAGGGTGCCCGGCGGCTGGCCGGCCGACTGGTGGCCGAGGGCTGCGACGGCCTGGTGCTGAACGGCACCACGGGCGAGTCGCCGACCACCACGGACGCGGAGAAGGCGGAGCTGATCGCGGCCGTGCGGGAGGCGGTCGGCGACGGGATCTCGCTGGTCGCCGGCGTCGGCACCGCCGACACCCGGCACACGATCGAGCTGGCCCTCGCCGCCGGGAAGGCGGGCGCGGACGGCGTGCTGGTGGTGACGCCGTACTACAGCCGGCCGCCGCAGGAGTCGCTGGAGGCGCACTTCCGCCAGGTCGCCGACGCGAGCGGGCTGCCGGTGATGCTCTACGACATCCCGGGCCGCACGGGCACCCGGATCGAGCCGGAGACGATGATCCGCCTCGCCGCGCACCCCCGGATCGTGGCGGTCAAGGACTGCTCCTACGACTTCCTCGGCACCCAGAAGGTGCTGGCGCACACGGAGTTGGCGTACTACGCGGGCTGCGACGAGCATGTCCTCGCGCTGTACGCGGTGGGTGCGGCGGGCTGCGTGAGCACGGTCGCCAACGCCGTACCGGGCCATGTCTCAGCCATCCTGGACGCGTTCGACGCGGGCGACACGGCTCGCGCGACCGAACTCCAGCTGCGGGCCACGCCGTTGATCGAGGCGATGATGGGCGCGGGCCTGCCCGGCACGGTCACCGCCAAGGCGCTCCTCGGTGAACTCGGGCTGCCGGCGGGCCCGGTGCGGGCACCGCTGCTGCCCGCCGGCCGGGAGACGGCCGACGGGCTGCTGGCGCGGTACGAGGAGCTGGTCAGCGGGTCGTGAACAGCGGTTCCCAGCGGCCGCTGCCCTTGAACTTCGGCGAGCGGAAGCCGCTGAGCGGCTGCACCTTGTCGCTGCCCACGGCGACGAGGACCAGCCGCTGGTGGAACTCGTTGTCGCCGTCGCCTCCGATGCCCCAGGCGATCAGCCGCTTGCCGTCGGCCCAGGCCAGCAGCTGCTGACCGGGAACCTTGGTGATCATCTTGCCGGTGAGCGGGTCGATGATGGCGGAGGCGATCTCGTTGCCCCGTCCGGCGAAGTCACCCGCCGCGTACTTCCCGTCGGACGAGAGGCCGGCCTCGACGTACGGCATCAGGTACTTCTCCGCGGCGGGCGTCCGCACGTCCGCGCCGTCGAGGGCGTGGTACCTGCGGTACGGGTTCTCGGTCAGGGGTTCCCAGAGGTACTTCCCGTCGTGACTGAACTCCAGATCCGTGCGTGCGTTGTCCGCCAGCCCATCTTTGTCCTTCCAGAAGGGCAGCTTGTGCCACTGCCCAGCGCCCGAGGCGACGTCGATCAGGGTGAACCCGGTCCGGCTGGGCACCCGCTGCGGCTCCATCTTGCTGTTGACCTCGATCTTGGCGCTCCAGTAGGCCCGGTCGGGGTTCTTGGCGTAGGTGGTGACGGCCAGCTTGGTCCCGTCCGGCGAGAAGGTGGCCCCGCCGGCGCCCTGCGGCACCGGGATCCACCGCTTGACCTCGCCGCTGGCCAGGTCGAGCAGCCCCACCCGGGTGGCGGGCAGCTCGCGCTCCAGCACGGCGGCCGTGCGCGCGCCCGGCGCGACGGTCACGAAGGACCAGCGGTCGTCCTTCTTGTAGGTGCCGCTCCCGGGATCCAGCAGCCGGTAGGTCGGGGTGTAGATCCAGTCCTTGTTCGGCAGTTTCACGGTCTTCGTCGTGCTGTACCCGGCCATGACGGCGTCGCCGGCGCCGATCAGCTCACGCGGCGGCGACTGGTCGGGGTGGGCCACGACCCGGCCGTCGGGGACGGCCGCGGGCCGTACGTCCCGGCCGCCGCCGTCGAGCAGCGGCACGCCCACGGCGACGGCGACCACGGCCGCGGCGGACGCGGCGACGGCGGCGATCCGGCGGGTACGACGCCTGCGGCGCAGCACGAACACCCGGTCGGCGAGGTTCGCGGACGCGGGCTGCGTGTGTCCCGCCATCTCCTTCAGGGAGTCGCGCACCAGTTGCTCGACGTTCACGGACGCACCTCCACGGGCGAGAAGTCACGGGACGGCCGCTGGTCGTTGCCGTCCGGGCCGAGCGCAGCCAGCTCGGGCGCGAGGGTGCGCAGCCGGGCCAGGGAGCGGTGGGTGGTGGACCGTACGGTGCCGACGGAGCAGCCGAGCAGCCGGGCCACGTCGGCCTCGGGCAGGTCCTCGAAGTAGCGCAGCACCAGCACGGTGCGCTGGCGCGCGGTGAGCCGGGACAGGGCGGTGCGCAGCACGAGCCGCAGCTCGGCGGTGCCGGACGCGTCCGGGGCCGCGGCGGCCTCCGGCAGCTCGGCGACCGTGACCTCACGGCGCCGCCACTTCAGCCGCCAGCGGCTGACCTGCTGCCGGTAGAGGATCCGCCGGACGTAGGGCTCCGGTTCGTCGATCCGCTGCCATCGCCCGGCCGCCTTGACCAGCGCGTTCTGCAGCAGATCCTCGGCCGCGTGCTGGTCCCCGCCACTCAGCAGGACGGCCGTCTTCAGCAGCGCCGAGGACCTGCCGGCCACGAACTGTCGAAAACTCTCCTGCGCTTGGGCATCCATCGTCACCTTCTCTTCCACCGGGCCGACCTGCTGTCCGGGCCCTGTACCCCATGTGACGTGCGGGGCGACCCGCCGCTATGCCTGCCCGCCACAGAAAATTAAGAAGATCACCCGGCCCCGCCGCCGTACGGTGCCCCCATGACCCGCCCCCTGCTGTTCCTGGACGTCGACGGCCCCCTCAACCCGTACGCGGCCAAGCCGGAACGCCGCCCCGAGGGTTACACGACGATCAGGGCGTCCCTGCACCCGGGCCGCCCCCTGCGGGTCTGGCTGAACCCGTCCCACGGGCCGGCACTGCTGTCGCTCGGCTATGACCTGTGCTGGGCGACGACCTGGATGGCGGAGGCCAACCGCTGGATCGCGCCGGTCGTCGGCCTGCCCGAGCTGCCGTACGTCGACTTCGGCGCGGACCTGTTCGCCGAGCGGCCGGACGGGGTCCACTGGAAGACGGCGGCGATCGTGGCGTACGCGGCGGGGCGGCCCTTCGTCTGGGTGGACGACGAGCAGAGTCCGGCCGACGCCGGCTACGCGGCGGCGCACCACCCCGGGCCTGCGCTGTTGCACCACGTCGATCCGCGGCTCGGACTGCGCGAGGAGGACTTCACGGCGCTGGCAAACGCTCTGGGCGGGCTCGTGACACGGCTGTGACAGTCGGCGGACACGGCCATGACGTCACCATCCCAAACTCGAAGAAAGAGGGCGAAAAGCCGAGATTCGGACATTTGCCCACTGCTTCCGAGGATGCGAGCAGCGACGACCGAGTCGACCCGCCGAAGGAAATCCCATGAGCCTCACTCTCACCACCACCATCGCCGAAGCCCCTGCCCCCGAGCTGGCTCCGCGTGAGCGGGAGACCCTGCGGCACATCGCGGCCGGCCGCACCTACCTGCAGACCGCCCGCCACATGGGACTCTCCAAGCACACGGTCGACGCCTACCTGCGCCGCATCCGGGCCAAGCTCAACATCAACAGCACGGCCGAGCTGACCCGGCTGGCCATCTCCCTGGGTCTGTGACGGACACATACGAACAGCAACGGCGGCCGCAGATGCGGCCGCCGTTGATCGTCTGTGTCGTCTGCGTCAGTTGTGGCTGTGCAGGATGTCGTTCAGACCGCCCCACACCGCGTTGTTCGGACGGGCCTCGACGACGCCGGTGACCGAGTTGCGGCGGAAGAGGATGTTGGAGGCGCCGTTCAGCTCGCGGGCCTTGACGATCTGGCCGTCGGGCATCGTCACCCGGGTACCCGCGGTGATGTACAGGCCGGCCTCGATCACGCACTCGTCGCCGAGCGCGATACCGACACCCGCCTCGGCGCCGATCAGGCAGCGCTCGCCGATGGAGATGATCACGCTGCCGCCACCGGACAGCGTGCCCATGGTGGAGGCACCGCCGCCGATGTCCGAGCCGTCGCCGACCACGACACCGGCGGAGATACGGCCCTCGACCATGGAGGTGCCGAGCGTGCCGGCGTTGAAGTTCACGAAGCCCTCGTGCATGACCGTGGTGCCCTCGGCGAGGTGCGCGCCGAGGCGGACCCGGTCGGCGTCGGCGATGCGGACACCCTTCGGGGCGACGTAGTCCGTCATGCGCGGGAACTTGTCGATCGAGGTGACCTGGAGGTGCAGGCCCTCGGCGCGGGCGTTCAGCCGCACCTTCTCGACGTCGTCCACGGCGACCGGGCCGAGCGAGGTCCAGGCGACGTTGGCGAGGTGCCCGAAGATGCCCTCCAGGTTCTGGCCGTGCGGCTTGACCAGCCGGTGCGAGAGCAGGTGCAGGCGCAGGTAGACGTCGTGCGCGTCGAGCGGCTTGTCGTCGAGGGAGGCGATGACCGTACGGACCGCGACTACCTCGACGCCCCGGCGGGCGTCCGGGCCGATCGCCGCGGTGGCGCCGCTGCCGAGCAGCTCGGCGGCCTGCTCGGCGGAGAGGCGCTCGGTGCCGGCGGGGCCGGGCGCCGCTACGAGCTGGGGAGCCGGGAACCAGGTGTCGAGAACGGTGCCGTCGGAGGCGAGGGTGGCGAGGCCGGCGGCGACGGCGCCGGTGGTACGGGAAGCAGTCTCGGTCATGTAGGAAACCTAACGTGGCGGAGGTCGTGCGGGCGAACCCGCACAGGGGCCGTCTCAAGTGCCGGGCGCGGGTTCAGGGGATCACCCGAGCCAGCACGGCGCGCGCGTACTCCTCGTCGTACGAACCGCCCGTCAGCAGCACCTGCAGACAGATGCCGTCCATCAGCGCGAGCAGCGCCCGCGCCGTCACCGGATCGGTGCGTGCGGCGAGCCGCGCGGCCGTCTCCTCGGTCCACTGGGCGGCGACGGGCCGCAGGGCGGGGCGCCTGAGGGCCGCGAGATACAGCTCGTACTCCAGCTCGACACCCGGCCGGTCGCCGCCCAGCCACTCGCCGAGGATCCGGGCGAGGCTCGCCGCGAGATCACCGTCGGTGTCGGCCAGCACCTCACTGGCGTCGAGCACCTTGGCGAAGCCCTCGCTGGCCTGGCACAGGGCGGCCACGAGGAGGTCGTCCAGGGTGGCGAAGTGGTAGGTCGTGGAGCCGAGCGGCACGTCCGCCTCGGCGGCGACCGTGCGGTGGCTCAGCCCGCCGATGCCCTTCTCCCCCACGACCCGGATCGCCGCGTCGATGATCCGCTGCCGCCGCTCGGGGTCGTAACGGCGGGGCATCAGTGCGCCCCGCCCAGGTTCAGCACCACCACTCCCCCGACGATCAGCAGGATCCCGGCGACCTTGGTCGCGCTCAGCCCCTCCCCGAACAGCATCAGGCCGATGGCGGCGATGGTCGCGGTGCCCACCCCGGACCAGATCGCGTACGCCGTGCCGATCGACACGGTCTTCAGCGTCCGGGCGAGCAGCCCGAAGGAGACGACGTAGCCCAGAGCCGTCACCAGCGAGGGTCCGAGCCTGCTGAAGCCCTCGCTGTACTTCATCGCCGTCGTGGCGGCGACCTCGGCGGCGATGGCGCCGGCGAGCAACAGGTATCCCATGAGGACAAGGGTACCCAGCGTTGTGTACGGGCGTACACAACGAGGAAGTTTCAGTTTCACAGAAACCGCTCGCTACACCACCCCGCTCCACTAATGTGCAGCCCCTCGGCACCACTTCGGCTTCACGCTTCACTCACGTCACCCACACACCCCGGCCGCCGCCCCGGGCGGCGGTGGAGAACCGCATGCCTGAAAACACCCCCCACTCCCCGCAACGCCAACCCTGGGAGAACGACTGGAACCCGGACACCTCCCGGGCCCCCGGCACCCGAAGACTCTGGCTGGCAGGCGCACTTGCCGTGGCCACGATCACGGCCTGTGTGACGGCGATAGCCATGACCGGCCAGACCCGCGAGCAGCGGACGACCCGGCCCACGGCCGGAGCCTCCACGGACAGCGGCCCCGGCCTGCTCTCCTTCGCCTCCCCTTCGGCGAGTGCGCCCGCTCCGCCGAAGGGCAGGACGAGCATGGCCTCGGCAGCACCCGCCACGACCGGGTCCCCGACACCCACCCACCCGGCCGGCTCGAAGCCCACCCCGGCCAAGTCCCCGGCGCGCCACGGCAGTTCCCCGAAGCCGACCACCGCCGACCGGCGCTCCGTCCGCTCCCTGAACTACCCCGACCGCTACTGGCACGTCGTCGGCGACTACGTGAAGCTCGACCCGGCCGACTCATCCTCCGCCCGCCGCGCCGCCACCTTCACCCTCGTCAAGGGGCTGTCCGACGCCCGCTGTTACTCCTTCGCCACGGCCGACGGCGACTACCTCCGCCACCGCAACTTCCTGCTGCGCGCCGAACAGGACGACGGCTCCCGCCTGTTCGAGCAGGACGCCACGTTCTGCCCCCGCCCGTCCTCCTTCACCGGCGCGGCCATGCTGGAGTCGGTCAACTACCCGGGCCGCTTCCTGCGCCACCAGAACTTCCAGCTGAGGCTGGACCCGTACCGGAACACCGACCTGTACCGGGCCGACTCGGCGTTCCTGCTGGTGGACGGGCTCGCCTGAACACACGAAAGCGGCGGCACCTCGCAGGTGCCGCCGCTTCACGTACGCGGATGTCTCAGACGTTGAACCCGAGCGCCCGGAGCTGCTCCCGGCCGTCGTCCGTGATCTTGTCGGGGCCCCACGGGGGCATCCAGACCCAGTTGATGCGCAGCTCGTTCACCAGGCCGTCGGTGGCGGACTTGGCCTGGTCCTCGATGACATCGGTCAGCGGGCAGGCCGCCGAGGTCAGGGTCATGTCGATCGTCGCGATGTTCGCATCGTCGATGTGGATGCCGTAGATCAGGCCGAGGTTGACGACGTCGATGCCCAGCTCGGGGTCCACGACGTCGTACAGGGCCTCGCGGAGCTCCTCCTCCGAGGCCGGTTTCGTCTCCACGGTGTCGCTCATGCCGTCTTCCTTTCGGCGTCGGCCCCGCCCAGGGCCTGGGCCGTCGCGTCCTTCCACGCCATCCAGCTGAGGAGGGCGCACTTGACCCGGGCCGGGTACTTGGAGACACCGGCGAACGCGACCGCGTCCTCCAGCACCTCCTCCATGGCGTCGTCGGGCTCGACCTTGCCCTTGGACTGCATCAGCTCCAGGAAGGTCTCCTGGATCTTCTGCGCGTCGGCCAGTTCCTTGCCGACGAGGAGCTCGTTCAGCACGGAGGCCGAGGCCTGGCTGATGGAGCAGCCCTGGCCCTCGTACGAGACGTCCCTGATCGTCGTTCCGTCGTACTTCACGCGAAGGGTGATCTCGTCGCCGCACGTCGGGTTCACGTGGTGCACCTCGGCGTCGCCATCCCTCAGACCACGCCCGTGCGGGTTCTTGTAGTGGTCCAGGATGACTTCCTGGTACATGGAGTCCAGCTTCACCTTTTCAGCACGCCCTTCAGCCGAAGAAGTTCCGTACGTGCTCCAGGCCGTCGACCAGTGCGTCGATCTCGGCCGGCGTGGAGTACAGATAGAACGACGCTCGCGTGGTCGCAGGAATTCCGTAGCGGAGGCAGACGGGCCGCGCGCAGTGGTGACCGACGCGGACCGCGATGCCCTGCTCGTCGAGAACCTGGCCCACGTCGTGCGGGTGGATGTCGCCCAGCGTGAAGGAGATCGCCGCCCCGCGGTCCTCGGCCGTGGTCGGGCCGATGATCCTCAGGTCCGGTACCTCTGCCAGGCGCTTCACCGCGTACTCGGTGAGCGCGTGCTCGTGGGCGAGGATCTTCTCCATGCCGATCGAGTTCAGGTAGTCGATCGCGGCACCGAGACCGACCGCCTGGGCGATCGGGGGCGTGCCCGCCTCGAACTTGTGCGGGGCCGGGGCGTACGTCGAGGAGTGCATCGACACCGTCTCGATCATCTCGCCGCCGCCCAGGAAGGGAGGCAGGTCCTCCAGCAGCTCCTGGCGGCCCCAGAGAACGCCGATGCCGGTCGGGCCGCACATCTTGTGGCCGGTGAAGGCCACGAAGTCGGCCTGCAGGGCCTGCACGTCCAGCGGCATGTGCGGGGCGGCCTGCGAGGCGTCGATGCAGACCAGCGCACCGACCTCCTGGGCGCGGCGGACTATCGCGTCGACCGGGTTGACCGTGCCCAGGATGTTCGACACCAGCACGAAGGAGACGATCTTCGTCTTCTCGGTGATGATCTCGTCGATGTTGGACAGGTCCAGCCGGCCGTCGTCGGTGAGGCCGAACCACTTCAGCTTCGCGCCCGTGCGCTGCGCCAGCAGCTGCCACGGCACGATGTTGGAGTGGTGCTCCATCTCCGTGATGACGATCTCGGTCTCGTGGTCCACCCGGTAGGGCTCGTCGGCCCAGCCCAGCATGTTCGCCACGAGGTTCAGCGACTCGGAGGCGTTCTTGGTGAAGATCACCTCGTCGCGGCTCGGCGCGTTGATGAACGCGGCGACCTTGTCGCGCGCGCCCTCGTACAGCGCCGTGGCCTCCTCGGCGAGCACATGCACACCGCGGTGGACGTTGGCGTTGTAGCGCTCGTAGTACTCGCTCAGGGCGTCCAGCACCTGGCGCGGCTTCTGCGAGGTCGCCGCGTTGTCCAGGTACACGAGCTTCTTGCCGTCGTGGATCAATCGGTCCAGGACGGGGAAGTCCTTACGGATCGCCTCGGTGTCGAGGAGGCCCGGCAGCTGTGTCACTCGGATGCGCCACCCTTCGTGTACGCCTCGTAGCCCTCGTCCTCCAGCTTGTCGGCGAGCTCGGCACCGCCGGACTCGACGATCCGGCCCGCGGAGAAGACGTGGACGTAGTCGGGCTTGATGTAGCGCAGGATGCGCGTGTAGTGCGTGATCAGCAGGGTGCCGACCTCGCCGGTCTCGCGGACGCGGTTGACGCCCTCGGAGACGATGCGGAGCGCGTCGACGTCCAGACCGGAGTCCGTCTCGTCGAGGATCGCGACCTTCGGCTTCAGCAGCTCCAGCTGGAGGATCTCGTGGCGCTTCTTCTCACCGCCGGAGAAGCCCTCGTTGACGTTGCGCTCGGCGAAGGCCGGGTCCATGTTGAGGCGCTCCATGGCCCCCTTGACCTCCTTCACCCAGGTACGCAGCTTGGGGGCCTCGCCTCGGACGGCGGTGGCGGAGGTGCGCAGGAAGTTGGAGACCGAGACGCCGGGGACCTCGACCGGGTACTGCATCGCCAGGAACAGGCCCGCGCGGGCACGCTCGTCGACGGACATCTCCAGGACGTCCTCGCCGTCGAGCAGCACGGTGCCGCTGGTGATCGTGTACTTCGGGTGACCCGCGAGCGAGTAGGCGAGGGTCGACTTGCCGGAGCCGTTGGGGCCCATGATGGCGTGCGTCTCGCCCTGCTTCACGGTGAGGTCGACGCCCTTGAGGATCTCCTTCGTGGCGTTGTCGGCCTCGACGGTGACGTGCAGGTCTCGGATTTCAAGCGTTGCCATGGGTGCCTCAGGACTCCTGGGTGAGGGAGACGAGCACGTCGTCCCCTTCGATCTTTACGGGGTATACGGGGACGGGGCGCGTCGCGGGAAGGCCGGACGGCTTGCCGGTGCGGAGGTCGAAGCTGGAGCCGTGCAGCCAGCACTCGATCTGGCAGTCCTCCACCTCGCCCTCGGAGAGCGAGACGTTCGCGTGGGAGCAGATGTCGTGGATCGCGAAGACCTCGCCCTCGGTCTGCACGATGGACACGGGCGTGCCGTCGAGTTCCACCCGCTTCGGGGTGTCCTCCTCCAGCTCGCTCAGCCCACAGGCGCGTACGAAGGTCATGCGACCGAAGCCTCCAGCTCCTCCTCGATCTTCGCGAGCAGGCGCTCCTCGATGTCCGCGACACCGATCTGCTGGACCAGCTCGGCGAAGAAGCCACGGACGACGAGACGGCGGGCCTCGTGCTCCGGGATGCCGCGGGCCATCAGGTAGAAGAGCTGCTCGTCGTCGAAGCGGCCGGTCGCGGAGGCGTGGCCGGCGCCGACGATCTCGCCGGTCTCGATCTCCAGGTTCGGCACCGAGTCGACCCGCGCGCCGTCGGTCAGCACCAGGTTGCGGTTCATCTCGTAGGTGTCGGTGCCCTCGGCCCTGGCCTCGATGAGCACGTCACCGATCCACACCGCGTGCGCGTCTTCGCCCTGGAGCGCGCCCTTGTAGACGACGTTCGACTTGCAGTGCGGGGTGTTGTGGGTGACCAGCAGGCGGTGCTCCTGGTGCTGCCCGGCGTCGGTGAAGTACAGGCCGAGCAGCTCGGCCTCGCCGCCGGTGCCGGCGTACTCCACGCGCGGGTGCAGCCGCACCAGGTCGCCGCCGAAGGTGACGACCACGGACTTGAAGGAGGCGTCCCGGCCGACCAGCGCGTTGTGCTGGCCGACGTGCACGGCCTTGTCGTCCCAGTCCTGGACGGAGACGACGGTCAGCTTGGCGCCGTCGCCCAGGATGTAGTCGACGTTGGCGGCCAGCACCGCGTCACCGGTGTGGTCGATGACGACGACGGCCTCGGCGAAGGCACCCAGCTCGATGACCTGGTGGCCGAACGCGACCCCGCCCGCACCGTGCACGGCGATCCGGATCGGCTCGGCGAGCACCGTCTCCTTGGGGACGGTGACCACGCCGGCCTGCTCGAACGCCGAGTACGCCTGGGCGGCCACGCGGTCCACCGGGGTGCCCGCCCTGCCGATGCGCGCGTCGTCGCGGCCGACGGTCTCGACGGTCACGCCCTCGGGGGCCTCGACGGTGACCTTCACGCCCTCGCCGTTCGCGACGGCGGTGCCGTCGTGCAGCCCGCGCAGGCGCTCCAGCGGAGTGAACCGCCACTCCTCCTCGCGGCCGTGCGGGACCGGGAAGTCCGCGACGTCGAAGGACGGGGGCGCGCTCATGCGCGTGGCGACGGTCGACTCGGCGGCCACCGCGATCTGGCCCGCGGTGGTGGAGCCCACGGGGATGTTCTGAGCCTCAGCCATGGCTGTCGTAGTGCTCGCTTTCTTGCGTAAGTGGCTTGATGGGGACTGCGGGCCGGTGATCAGCCGACCGCGCCCTCCATCTGCAGCTCGATCAGCCGGTTGAGCTCCAGCGCGTACTCCATGGGAAGTTCCTTGGCGATCGGCTCGACGAAGCCGCGCACGATCATCGCCATCGCCTCGAACTCGGTCAGACCGCGGCTCATCAGGTAGAAGAGCTGGTCCTCGGAGACCTTGGAGACGGTCGCCTCGTGCCCCATGGACACGTCGTCCTCGCGGACGTCCACGTAGGGGTACGTGTCGGACCGGGAGATCGTGTCGACCAGCAGCGCGTCGCAAAGCACGTTCGACTTGGAGCCGTGGGCGCCCTCGCCGATCTCGACCAGACCGCGGTAGGACGTACGACCGCCACCGCGCGCCACCGACTTGGAGACGATGTTGGACGAGGTGTTCGGCGCCATGTGGACCATCTTGGAACCGGCGTCCTGGTGCTGGCCCTCGCCCGCGAAGGCGATGGAGAGGGTCTCGCCCTTGGCGTGCTCGCCCATCAGATACACGGCCGGGTACTTCATCGTCACCTTGGAGCCGATGTTGCCGTCGATCCACTCCATGGTCGCGCCCTCGTAGGCGACAGCGCGCTTGGTGACCAGGTTGTAGACGTTGTTCGACCAGTTCTGGATGGTCGTGTAGCGGCAGCGGGCGTTCTTCTTGACGATGATCTCGACGACCGCGCTGTGGAGGGAGTCGCTCTTGTAGATCGGGGCGGTGCAGCCCTCGACGTAGTGCACGTAGGCACCCTCGTCGACGATGATCAGGGTCCGCTCGAACTGGCCCATGTTCTCCGTGTTGATACGGAAGTAGGCCTGGAGCGGGATCTCCACGTGGACGCCCGGCGGGACGTAGATGAAGGAGCCGCCCGACCACACGGCGGTGTTCAGGGAGGCGAACTTGTTGTCACCGACCGGGATGACGGTGCCGAAGTACTCCTTGAAGAGCTCCGGGTGCTCCTTCAGCGCGGTGTCGGTGTCGAGGAAGATGACGCCCTGCTCCTCCAGGTCCTCGCGGATCTGGTGGTAGACGACCTCCGACTCGTACTGGGCCGCGACACCGGCCACGAGGCGCTGCTTCTCCGCCTCGGGGATGCCCAGCTTGTCGTAGGTGTTCTTGATGTCCTCGGGCAGGTCCTCCCAGGACTCCGCCTGCTTCTCCGTGGAGCGCACGAAGTACTTGATGTTGTCGAAGTCGATGCCCGAGAGGTCCGAGCCCCAGTTCGGCATGGGCTTCTTCTCGAAGAGGCGCAGGCCCTTGAGGCGGAGCTTGGTCATCCACTCCGGCTCGGACTTCTTCGCCGAGATGTCCCGGACCACGTCCTCGTTCAGACCACGCTTCGCAGAGGCACCGGCCTCGTCGGAGTCGGCCCAACCGTATTCGTACTTGCCCAGACCCTCGAGTTCGGGGTGGGCAGTCTCCGTGGGGAGAGTCATGCGGGGTTCCTCCCGGCCGTGCTTGCAGATGCGTTGTCGCTGGTCTTGGAAATCTTGGGGATGAACGTCGTGCAGACGCCGTCGCCGTGCGCGATCGTCGCCAGTCGCTGGACGTGGGTCCCGAGCAGCTCGGCGAAGATCTCCGTCTCCGCCTCGCACAGCTGCGGGAACTGTTCCGCCACGTGGGCGACCGGGCAGTGGTGCTGGCACAGCTGCTCGCCGACCGGTGCGCTGCGCGCCGTAGCAGCGTACCCGTCCACGCTCAGGGCCTTGGCCAGCGCTTCTGCGCGCTCGTCGGGGCTGACGCTCTCGATCGCCTTGCGGTACGCGCCCGCCTGGGCGGCGATCCGGGCGCGGGCGAATGCGGCGACCGCCTCGGCGCCGCCCTCCCGCTCGGCGATCCAGCGCAGGGCGTCGGCGGCGAGCTTGTCGTACGACTGGTCGAAGGCGTCCCGGCCGCAGTCCGTCAGCGCGAAGACCTTGGCGGGACGGCCACGCGTGCGCGTGCCGTACACCCGCTGTTCGCGCGCCTCGACGACGACGTCCGCGACCAGCGCGTCCAGGTGCCGCCGTACGGCCGCCGGGGTCAGGCCCAGGCGTCCGGCGAGTTCGGTGACGGTCGACGGGCCGTGGTCCAGGATGGACCGCGCGACCCGGTTGCGCGTGGAGCGCTCACCGGTCGCGAACTCCTCCTGGTGGGTACCCACCGGGGTCTCCCGAGCCTCGCCGACGTTTTTCACAACGCCATTGTTGCGTAATTCTTCGGAGCCTGACAAGCGCGGCCCGGATCATCAGGCGGTGCCCTGCGTCACTTAGGCATACCTAATCTGACCTGCGGAAATGATCTTCTGATCGATCATTCGCCGGCCGTCCGGTGGTCGTCCGAACAGGGCCGGGACAGCAAAAGAGCTGGCGCCCCACACGCCCGTCGGGAAGACTCCCGAACCATGTCCACACCCCCTCCGACCGGCCCTCTTGTCACCCGCGACACGGTTTCCACGCAGCTGCGTCTGCTGGGTGTCGAGACCGGCGAGATCCTCCTCGTGCATTCCTCGCTGAGTTCCCTCGGCTGGGTCAACGGAGGCGCCGTCGCGGTCGTCCAGGGACTCCTCGACGCGCTCGGCCCCGTCGGCACGCTCGTCGTGCCCACCCAGTCGGGCGGCCTGTCCGACCCGGCCGTGTGGGGCAACCCTCCGGTACCCGAGGAGTGGTGGGACAGGATCCGGGCCACGATGCCCGCCTACGACCCGCTGATCACCCCCTCGCGCGGGGTCGGGGTGATCCCGGAGACCGTCCGCACCTGGCCGGGTGCCCTGCGCAGCGCCCACCCGCAGACCTCCTTCGCCGCGCTCGGGCCCCGCGCCGCGGAGATCGTCGACGGCCACACCCCCGACTGCCGGCTGGGCGAGCAGAGCCCGCTGGCCCGGCTGGAGCGGCTGGGTGCCCGGGTCCTGCTGCTCGGCGCGGGCTACGACGCCTGCACCAGCTTCCACCTGGCCGAGTACCGCATACCGTCCCCGCTGGTGCCGGTCGGCCGGCCGGCACCGGGCGGCGGCTGGGAGACGGTGACCGAGGTGTCGATCACCTCGGACCGCTTCGACGAGCTCGGCCACGACTTCGAACGGGACCGTCCCGTCGTACGCGGCAAGGTCGGCGCGGCGGACGCCCGGCTGTTCCCGGTGGCGGACGCGGTGGCCTACGCCGAGCGGTGGCTGGCCGTGCACCGGCCCCGTGAGGAGGAGTTCCCGCACCCCCACGCCTGAGCGGCTCGGCACCTCCCTAGACTCTGGAGCCATGCGAAGTGAGCCCGTGGTCCAGGTCCAGGCCCTGGTGAAGCGGTACGGCACGAAGACCGCGGTGGACGGCCTCGACCTGGCGGCCCAGGCGGGCGTGACCGCCGTGCTCGGCCCCAACGGGGCGGGGAAGACGACCACGGTCGAGACCTGCGAGGGGTACCGGAAGCCGGATTCCGGCACGGTCCGGGTCCTGGGGCTCGACCCGGTGCGGCAGTCCGCCGAGCTGCGTCCGCGCATCGGCGTGATGCTCCAGTCCGGGGGCGTGTACTCCGGCGCCCGAGCGGACGAGATGCTGCGCCACGTGGCCAGGCTGCACGCGCACCCGCTGGACGTGGACACGCTGATGGAACGCCTCGGGCTCGGCTCCTGCGGCCGCACCGGCTACCGCCGGCTGTCCGGCGGGCAGCAGCAGCGGCTGGCGCTCGCCATGGCCGTCGTCGGGCGCCCCGAGCTGGTCTTCCTGGACGAGCCGACCGCCGGCCTCGACCCGCAGGCCCGCCGGGCCACCTGGGACCTGGTCAAGGACCTGCGCGCCGACGGCGTCTCGGTGATCCTCACCACGCACTACATGGACGAGGCCGAGCAGCTCGCCGACGACGTCGCGATCATCGACGGCGGCCGGGTCATCGCCCAGGGCTCCCCGGAGGAGCTGTGCAAGGGCGGCGCCGAGAACACCCTGCGCTTCACCGGCCGTCCCGGCCTCGACGTGGCCTCCCTGCTCAAGGCGCTCCCGGCCGACTGCACGGCCGCGGAGCTGACCCCGGGCAGCTACCGGGTCGTCGGCAAGGTCGACCCGCAGCTGCTGGCCACGGTGACCTCGTGGTGCGCCCAGCACGGGGTGATGCCGGACCGGATCTCGGTGGAGCGGCACACTTTGGAAGATGTCTTCCTGGAGCTGACCGGCAAGGAGCTGCGCTCGTGACGACCGCGACCGGTACGTACGCCCCGAAGCCGGGTGCGGCGCCCCTCCCGCGCATGATCGCGGCCCAGGCGGCGCTGGAGACCAGGATGCTGTTGCGCAACGGCGAGCAGCTGCTGCTGACGGTCGTGATCCCGACCCTGCTGCTGGTGCTCTTCAGCTCCGTGGACATCGTCGACACCGGCAAGGGCAAGGCGGTCGACTTCCTCGCCCCGGGCATCCTGGCCCTCGCCGTGATGTCGACGGCGTTCACCGGGCAGGCCATCGCGACCGGCTTCGAGCGCCGCTACGGCGTGCTGAAGCGGCTCGCCTCCTCCCCACTGCCGCGCTGGGGCCTGATGACCGCGAAGACGGCGTCCGTCCTGGTCACCGAGGTCCTCCAGGTGATCCTGCTGACGGTGATCGCCTTCGCGCTGGGCTGGTCCCCGCATGGCACTGGGACCAGCGTGCTCGCCGTCCTGCTCCTGCTGATCCTCGGCACGGCCGCCTTCTCGGGGCTCGGCCTGCTGATGGCGGGCACCCTGAAGGCGGAGGCGACGCTGGCCGCCGCCAACCTGGTCTTCCTGCTGCTGCTCGTCGGCGGCGGTGTGATCGTGCCGCTGGACAAGTTCGGCTCGGCCGGTCAGCACATCCTCGGCCTGCTGCCCATCTCGGCCCTCTCGGACGGCCTGCGGGACGTGCTCCAGCACGGCGCCGGGATGCCGTGGGGCGACCTGGGCATCCTCGCCGTGTGGGGGGTCGTGGGGCTCGCGGCGGCCGGGCGGTTCTTCCGCTGGGAGTAGACCCGGCACGGGACCCTCGTGAAAGCGTGCACAAGCGGCGGCCTACGATGGTGCACGTGCCAAAGCTGACCCGCGCCGACGTCGTAGCGGCGCTGCGCAACCCGCTCGCCTTCATCGCCGCACGCTGGACCCCGGACCCCCGGACGGTCCGGCGGGCGGCGCTCTCCGCGCTCGTGATGTCGGTCGTCATCGTCGTCACCGGCGGTGCCGTG
This sequence comes from Streptomyces sp. NPDC001410, assembly GCF_042895235.1. Taxonomy (NCBI): domain Bacteria; kingdom Bacillati; phylum Actinomycetota; class Actinomycetes; order Kitasatosporales; family Streptomycetaceae; genus Streptomyces; species Streptomyces sp. NPDC001410. The sequence goes on along the minus strand of NZ_JBIAWE010000006.1, from coordinate 301,235 downwards.
CGCCTGACCGGCTCGGGCCTGGGCTGCCCGACCTGGCCCACGTGCACCGAGGACTCGCTGACCACCACCAGCGCGATGGGCTTCCACGGTGCCATCGAGTTCGGCAACCGCATGCTGACGTACGTACTGTGCGCCGCCATCGGCTGGGCGATCATCGCGGCACGCTCCGAGAAGCCGTACCGGCGCAGCCTCACCCGGCTCGGCTGGACGCAGTTCTGGGTGGTCATGGGCAACGCGGTGCTCGGCGGCATCGTGGTCCTGGTGGGTCTGAACCCGTACACGGTCGCCGCGCACTTTCTGCTCTCGACGGCCCTGATCACCGTCGCCACGGTGATGTGGCAGCGCACCCGTGAGGGCGACGCGGCGCCGCGGCCGCTGGTCGGCAAGGCCGTGCAGCAGCTGGTCTGGTTCCTGGTGGTCGCGTCCGTGCTGCTCGTCGCGGTCGGCACGGTGGTGACCGGGGCCGGGCCGCACGCGGGTGACTCCAGCGAGATCAACCGGATCCCGATCGACTGGGAGACGGTCAGCAAGCTGCACGCCGTGCTCGCCTGGATCGTGGTGACCCTCACCTTCGCCCTGTGGTTCGTGCTCAAGGCCGTCGACGCCCCCAAGGGCCCCCTCGACCGCACCCGCGAGCTGTTCCTGATCCTGCTCGCGCAGGGTGTGATCGGCTACGTCCAGTACTTCACGCACCTGCCCGAGGTGCTCGTCGCCCTCCACATGTTCGGCTCGTGCCTGGTGTGGATCGGTGTCCTGCGCGTCCTGCTGTCGCTGCGGGAACGCCCCGATGCGACGGCCGGTCTCCCCGCTCAGGCGTACGACTCCGTGAACGCCTCGATCGCCGGACCCAGGTAGTCCCGGGTCAGCCGGGCCCGACGAGCCGTCCACTCCTCGGTGGGCGGCACACAGTCGCCGTAGCGGCGTCGGCGGATGTCTTCGACGACCTCGACGGGTGCACCCAGGCCGGGCAGCAGGTCCAGGGCCTCGCGCTTGGAGATCAGCCGGCCGTCGCGCGCGGTGACGGTGGCCCGGGCGAAGGTGATCATCCCCAGGTCGACCCACACGTCCCGCGTCCACAGCGGGGCGTTGTCGACGGCGGGCCGCCAGAAGTCCCGCTGGTCCCGTACGACGAAGTCGCCGAGCTCCCGGTCCGGCACCGGCGGCAGCAGCCCGGCGGGCATGTGCCCGTGCAGCACCCGCCCGAAGGCGTGCAGTTCCCGCCGGGTCACCGGGGTGACCGGCCGCTTGAACAGCTGCTCGTGCGCCCACGTCAGATGGCGGCGGGAGGCGTCGTCCGCGGTGTCCGGGGTCAGATAGGTGCAGTGCATCCTGGCAGCGAGGGGCTGGGCACGCATGCGGGCATGCACCACCGCGACCTTCCATACGACGCGCGGGGTCACGGGGTGCGGCAGCACCGCGATCAGATCAAGGTCGCTGCGACTCTCCTGGTAGTCGCCCGCGGCGAGCGAACCGTGCGCCCAGACGGCGACGGGCCTCAGTGCCGTCAGTTCACGGAGGAAGCGGGCCAGCAACGTCTCGGTGTCCATCCCCTCAGTCTGTACAGCTCACCCCAGCCCGTACACCCGCCGCGCGTTGTCCGCCGCGACCATCCGGGCCACCCGCTGCGCGTCCTCCAAGGACCACGCGCCCTCGGCCACCCAGCCGCCCAGCACCCGGCCCAGCGCCTCGCGGAACAGCCGGGCCCCGACGACATGCAGCTCGGGCAGGCCGTGGGCGCCGCTGGAGAACAGGATCTTGCCGAAGGGGGCCAGCTCCAGGATCTCGGCGAGGACCGTGGCCGCACGGGCACCGGTGCGGACCAGGGCCGCGCCCGAGTCGGCGTACACGTGCGGGAAGACGCCGGCCAGGTGGGCGGTGTGGCGGTGGTACGGGTAGCTGTGCAGCAGGATCAGATCCGTGCCGAGCCCGGCCGTGGCCCGGACGAAGTCGGTGAGCAGGACCGGGTCCGTACGGTCGATTCGCGAGCCCGGCTCGCCGAGCCCGGAGTGCAGCTGCAGGGGCCGTCCCGAGGCGACCGCGATCCACAGCAGGTGCCGTAGCAGCACCGGATCGGTCAGCTCGCCACCGACCCGCCGACCGGCCAGCCAGCGGCCCGCCGCCCCGCGCACCTCGCCCGGTCCGGGCGGCTCCGGCGCGAGCGCGAGGCCGTGCCGTACGCCCGCGACGGAGGTGAAGGCGACGGCGTCGGCGGCGGCCGCGTGCACCGACTCGGCGAGGTTGGCGAGAAAGGACTCGACCGTGCCGGAGGTGTCGGCGACCTGCTCCGCGAGCAGCTCCAGCCGGATGATCTCGCGGGCCTCGGCATCGCCCGTGGAGGCCATCTCGGCGGGGCCGGTGAGGTCGCCGGGCAGGCCCGTGTCGACGAGGTAGGTGGTGATGCCGCTGCCCCGCAGCAGCCTGCGGCCGGCTTCCAGCATGCCGAGCTCGCGGCGCTGGGCGAGATAGTGGGCGGGCGAGCAGTGGGGTTCCAGGCCGAGCAGGGGCGGGCACCAGCGCCGCACGGCGAAACCGGTCTGGGTGTCGAAGAGGGTGGTGCCCGGCGCGGGCGGGCCCTCGGTGCGGGCGAGCTGGGCCTCGAAGGTGCCGAGGCCCAGTTCCGTTCTCAGTACGCCGTGGCAGTACTGGTCCACGAGGGACGGCGTTTCGATCATCCGGACTCCCCGTGGGACGTGGTCTTACACGTCCTAACGGGTGAACCGGGTTCGAGGTCGCGGGTTCAGCGCCCTTTGGTGGGTCGGCCGGTCAGCCGCCGACCTGGATGCCCGCCATGCGCTTCCACTCGTACGGACCCGTCTTCACCTTCGCCGCGAACTCGCCGTCGAAGGACTCGTGGACCGCGATGCCCGCCTTCTGCACCGCCTGCTCGGCGATCTCGGTGCTGGGGGCCACCAGGTCGCCCCAGCTGCCGTCCTCGCCGACGAGGACGATCCGGGCGCCGCGCTCGCCGATGTGGGCCACCTGGCCCTCGGCGCCGCCGTGGGTCTTGGAGAAGGCGCTGATCTGCTTCGCGAGCCGGGCCGCGGTGCGCTCGGCCTTCGGGTCAACCTGCTGCGTGTCTGCCATGGTCAGGATGCTACTCACGGGTAGATCGGCTGGCGAGAGCAGGGCCCTGTGACCTGTGACGTACGGCGGTCCGTCAGTGCAGGAAGGGGTCCACGGCGACCGCGACGAAGAGGATCGACACGTAGGTGATCGACCAGTGGAAGAGGCGCATCTCCTTGAGCTTGGCGCCGGTCACCTCGGCCTTCGCCCGGTTCTGCAGCCCGTGCGCCTCCCACAGCCAGAAGCCGCCGGCCGCGAGGGCGACCAGGGTGTAGAACCAGCCGGTGTAGCCGAGCGGGGTCAGCAGCAGGGAGACGGCGACCATCACCCAGCTGTAGATGACGATCTGCCGGGCGACCACCTTGTTGGAGGCGATGACCGGGAGCATCGGCACGCCCGCGCGCGCGTAGTCGTCCTTGACCTTCATGGACAGCGGCCAGTAGTGCGGCGGCGTCCAGAAGAACATGACGAGGAAGAGGATGATCGGCGCCCAGGACATCGAATTGGTGACCGAGGACCAGCCGATCAGCACCGGCAGGCAGCCGGCGATGCCGCCCCACACGATGTTCTGCGACGTACGCCGCTTGAGGATCATCGTGTAGACGACGACGTAGAAAAGGAGCGCTCCGAGTGACAGCCAGGCACTCAGCCAGTTGACGGTCAACCCGAACAGCAGCGTCGAGACGACCGCGAGGGTGATGCCGAAGACCAGGCACTCGAGCGGGCTGACCATCCCGGTCACCAGCGGGCGCTGCGAGGTGCGGTCCATCACGGCGTCGATGTCCCGGTCGATGTACATGTTCAGCGCGTTCGCGCCGCCCGCCGAGAGGTAGCCGCCGAGGCAGGTGAGCAGGACCAGCTTCAGGTCGGGTACACCCTGCTGCGCCAGGAACATCACCGGAACGGTGGTGATGAGCAGCAGCTCGATGATCCGCGGCTTGGTCAGCGCCACGAACGCCTTGACACGGGCCCCGAACGGCCGGTGAACCGGGCGCTGGTTCGCACCACGAACCACACCCGCTGGACGGGATTCGACGGCCGTCACGCACACCCCTGACAGAGACATCCCAGCAAGCCTCCCCGTGTGAAGTCGGGGTAAAGGCTCGCGCGTACCACGCCACTTTAGACGTTGCCCATACCTCGGCCTTCGCGGGGGTGGGGTCGTGTTGGCGGGCGGCGCATCAGAGGGGTCGTAGGGCTCGATTGAGCAGTCAGATGAGCGGCTCCGTATTCATGTGCCGAATGGGTCCTCGGCCAGTCGGGAGGCGGATCTCCAAGAGTCCCGGCAGTCTGGAATCACTCGAAAAAATGCACGTCCTTACGGGGGTAGGCTCAACAACGGCCGGTGGGCAGAAGTGCACCGGCGGCCGGGTGGGCGCATGCCCCGAAGACCGGCGACCGACATGTGGAGAGGAGCCCTGACCCAGGGTGAGCACCAAGCCGACCACCACAGACCTTGAGTGGACCGAGCTGGACCAGCGGGCCGTGGACACCGCTCGCGTCCTGGCCGCCGACGCCGTACAGAAGGTCGGCAACGGCCATCCCGGTACGGCGATGAGCCTGGCTCCGGCCGCGTACACCCTCTTCCAGAAGGTGATGCGGCACGACCCGGCCGACCCGGAGTGGGTCGCCCGCGACCGCTTCGTGCTGTCCGCCGGCCACTCGTCCCTGACCCTCTACACACAGCTCTACCTGGCCGGCTTCGGCCTGGAGCTGGACGACCTGAAGGCCTTCCGCACCTGGGGCTCGAAGACCCCGGGCCACCCGGAGTACGGGCACACCAAGGGTGTCGAGACCACCACGGGTCCGCTGGGCCAGGGTGTCGCCAACGCGGTGGGCATGGCCATGGCCGCCCGCTACGAGCGCGGTCTGTTCGACCCGGACGCCCCCCAGGGCGAGTCCCCGTTCGACCACTTCATCTACTGCATCGCCGGTGACGGCTGCCTGCAGGAGGGCATCTCCGCCGAGGCGTCCTCGCTCGCCGGCCACCAGCAGCTCGGCAACCTGATCCTGCTGTGGGACGACAACCACATCTCGATCGAGGGCGACACCGAGACGGCCGTCTCCGAGGACACGGTCAAGCGGTACGAGGCCTACGGCTGGCACGTGCAGCGGATCGCCCCGAAGCCGGACGGCGACCTCGACCCGCACGCCATCTACAACGCGATCGAGGCCGCGAAGAAGGTCACGGACAGGCCGTCCTTCATCGCGATGCGCTCGATCATCGCCTGGCCGGCCCCGAACGCGCAGAACACCGAGGCCGCGCACGGCTCGGCGCTCGGCGACGAGGAGGTCGCGGCCACCAAGCGCGTCCTCGGCTTCGACCCGGAGCAGTCCTTCGAGGTCTCCGACGAGGTGCTGGGTCACACCCGCCAGGCCCTGGAGCGTGGCCGCGACGCCAAGGCGGAGTGGGAGAAGTCCTTCCAGCTCTGGCGCGACAACAACGCCGAGCGCGCGGCCGAGTTCGACCGGATCAGCGCGGGCGAGCTGCCCACCGGCTGGGAGGAGAAGCTCCCGGTCTTCGAGCCGGGCAAGGGCGTCGCGACGCGTGCCGCCTCCGGCAAGGTGCTGCAGGCGCTGGGCGCGGTCGTCCCCGAGCTGTGGGGCGGCTCCGCCGACCTCGCCGGGTCGAACAACACGACCATCGACAAGGACAGCTCGTTCCTGCCGGCGGACAACCCGCTGCCGGAGGCGGACCCGTACGGCCGCACCATCCACTTCGGCATCCGCGAGCACTCCATGGCCGCGGAGATGAACGGCATCACGCTGCACGGAAACACCCGTGTCTACGGCGGTACGTTCCTCGTCTTCTCCGACTACATGCGCAACGCGGTGCGCCTGTCGGCCCTGATGCACCTGCCGGTGACGTACGTGTGGACGCACGACTCCATCGGCCTGGGCGAGGACGGGCCCACCCACCAGCCGGTCGAGCACCTGGCCTCGCTGCGCGCGATCCCGGGCCTGAACGTCGTCCGCCCGGCGGACGCCAACGAGACCGCGATCGCCTGGCGCGAGATTCTCAAGCGCTACACCAAGGAGTTCGGCAAGGGCCAGCCCCACGGCCTCGCGCTGACCCGCCAGGGTGTGCCGGTGTACGAGCCCAACGACGAGGCCGCGCGCGGCGGTTACGTCCTGTTCGACGCTGACGGCGGCGAGCCGCAGGTGATCCTGATCGCCACCGGTTCCGAGGTGCACGTGGCCGTCGAGGCGCGCGAGCAGCTGCAGGCCGACGGGGTGCCGACGCGGGTCGTGTCGATGCCGTCGGTGGAGTGGTTCGAGGAGCAGGACCAGGCGTACCGGGACTCCGTGCTGCCGCCGTCCGTGAAGGCCCGTGTCGCGGTCGAGGCGGGCATCGGCCTCACCTGGCACAAGTACGTCGGGAACGCCGGCCGCATCGTTTCCCTGGAGCACTTCGGTGCGTCCGCGGACGGCAAGGTCCTCTTCCGCGAATTCGGCTTCACTGCCGAGAACGTGGCCGCGAAGGCCCGGGAATCCCTCGCCGACGCCCAGCGCTGACGCCCATACACGACACGTAGGAGATGTAATTCCATGACAGACGCACTCAAGCGCCTCTCCGAGGAAGGCGTCGCGATCTGGCTGGACGACCTGTCGCGCAAGCGGATCACGTCCGGCAACCTCGCCGAGCTGATCGACCAGCAGCACGTCGTGGGCGTCACCACCAACCCGACGATCTTCCAGAAGGCGATCAGCGGCGGCGACGGCTACGAGCAGCAGCTGTCGGACCTCGCCGCCCGCAAGGTCACCGTCGACGAGGCCATCCGCATGATCACCACGGCGGACGTCCGGGACGCCGCCGACATCCTGCGCCCGGTCTTCGACGCCACCGACGGCCAGGACGGCCGGGTCTCCATCGAGGTCGACCCGCGCCTGGCCCACAACACCCGGGCGACCGTCGCCGAGGCCAAGCAGCTGGCCTGGCTGGTCGACCGCCCGAACACCCTGATCAAGATCCCGGCCACCAAGGCGGGTCTGCCGGCGATCGCGGAGACGATCGGCAACGGGATCAGCGTCAACGTCACGCTGATCTTCTCCCTGGAGCGCTACCGCGCGGTCATGGACGCCTTCATCACGGGCCTGGAGAAGGCGCGCGAAAAGGGCCTGGACCTCTCCCTGATCCACTCCGTGGCGTCCTTCTTCGTGTCCCGCGTGGACACCGAGATCGACAAGCGCCTGGAGGGGCTCGGCACCGACGAGGCCAAGGCGCTGCGCGGCAAGGCCGCCGTCGCCAACGCCCGTCTCGCCTACCAGGCGTACGAGGAGGTCTTCTCCTCCGACCGCTGGAAGGCGCTGGAGAACGCGGGCGCCAACAAGCAGCGTCCGCTGTGGGCGTCGACCGGCGTGAAGGACCCGGCGTACCAGGACACCATGTACGTGACGGACCTGGTCGCGCCGAACACGGTCAACACCATGCCGGAGGCCACGCTGGAGGCCACCGAGGACCACGGCGAGATCACCGGCAACACCGTCGCCGGTACCTACGAGCAGGCCCGCGCCGACCTCGACGCGCTCGAGAAGCTCGGGATCTCGTACGACGACGTGGTCCAGGTTCTGGAGGACGAGGGCGTCGAGAAGTTCGAGGCGTCCTGGAACGACCTGCTGAAGTCGACCGAGGCGGAGCTGAAGCGCCTCGCCCCCTCGGAGGGCTGAGTTGTCACCCCTTGCTGGTTCCGGAGCGAACCCGCTTCGTGACCCCGCCGACCGACGGCTCCCGCGTATCGCGGGGCCGTCGGGCCTGGTGATCTTCGGCGTCACGGGCGACCTGTCCCGCAAGAAGCTGATGCCCGCGGTGTACGACCTCGCGAACCGCGGTCTGCTTCCGCCGGGCTTCTCCCTGGTGGGCTTCGCCCGCCGCGAGTGGGAGAACGAGGACTTCGCGGCCGAGGTCCACGACGCCGTCAAGGCGCACGCGCGTACGCCGTTCCGTGAGGAGGTCTGGCAGCAGCTCATCCAGGGGATGCGCTTCGTCCAGGGCACCTTCGACGACGACGACGCGTTCGAGCGGCTGCGCGCCACCATCGAGGAGCTGGACAAGGCACAGGGCACGGGCGGCAACTTCGCCTTCTACCTGTCGGTGCCGCCGCGCTCCTTCCCCGTGGTCATCCAGCAGCTGAAGAAGCACGGGCTGGCCGACCAGACCGGCGGCTCCTGGCGCCGCGCGGTCATCGAGAAGCCCTTCGGCCACGACCTGGAGTCGGCCGAGGAGCTGAACAAGGTCGTGCACGAGGTGTTCGAGCCGGACCAGGTGTTCCGGATCGACCACTACCTCGGCAAGGAGACCGTCCAGAACATCCTGGCGCTGCGCTTCGCCAACACGATGTTCGAGCCGATCTGGAACAGGTCCTTCGTGGACCATGTGCAGATCACCATGGCCGAGGACATCGGCATCGGCGGCCGCGCCGGCTACTACGACGGCATCGGCGCCGCCCGTGACGTCATCCAGAACCACCTGCTCCAGCTGCTCGCGCTGACCGCGATGGAGGAGCCCGCCTCCTTCGACGCGGACGCGCTGGCCGCCGAGAAGACCAAGGTGCTCGGCGCCGTCCGGCTGCCGAAGGACCTGGGCCGCTCCACCGTCCGCGGGCAGTACGCCGCGGGCTGGCAGGGCGGCGAGAAGGTCATCGGCTACCTCGAAGAGGACGGCATCGACCCGAAGTCGAAGACCGACACCTTCGCCGCGATCAAGCTGGGCATCGACAACCGCCGCTGGGCGGGTGTCCCCTTCTATCTGCGCACCGGCAAGCGTCTCGGCCGCCGCGTCACCGAGATCGCCGTCGTCTTCCAGCGGGCCCCGCACTCCCCCTTCGACCACACGGCGACGGAGGAGCTGGGCTCCAACGCGGTCGTCATCCGCGTCCAGCCGGACGAGGGCATCACGGTCCGCTTCGGCTCCAAGGTGCCGGGCACCTCGATGGAGATCCGGGACGTGTCCATGGACTTCGCCTATGGCGAGTCCTTCACGGAGTCCAGCCCGGAGGCCTACGAGCGGCTGATCCTGGACGTGCTGCTGGGCGACGCCAACCTCTTCCCGCGCACGGAGGAGGTCGAGCTGTCCTGGAAGATCCTCGACCCGATCGAGGAGTACTGGGACAAGCACGGCAGGCCCGCGCAGTACCCGTCGGGCACCTGGGGCCCCGCCGAGGCGGACGAGATGCTCGCACGAGACGGACGGAGCTGGCGCCGGCCATGAAGATAGACCTGACCGGCACCACCGCCGGCGAGATCAACAAGGCGCTCGTGCAGGGCCGCCGGGCCATCGGCACCCCGGCCGTCGGCATGGTCCTGACCCTCGTCATCGTCACCGACGAGGAGAACGCCTACGACGCCCTCAAGGCCGCCAACGACGCCTCGCGCGAGCACCCCTCGCGCACGCTGGTGGTCATCAAGCGCGTCTCCCGGTCCCCGCGCAACCGTACGTCGTCCCGGCTGGACGCCGAGGTGCGGGTGGGCGCGGACGCGGGCACCGGCGAGACGGTGGTGCTGCGGCTGTACGGCGAGGTGTCCGACCACGCCGACTCGGTCGTCCTGCCGCTGCTGCTGCCGGACGCCCCGGTCGTCGTCTGGTGGCCGGCGAACGCCCCGCTGGACCCGGCCAAGGACCCGCTGGGCGCGCTGGCCCAGCGCCGGGTCACCGACACCTACGCCGCCGAGCAGCCGGTACGGGAGCTGTCCGCCCGTGCCGAGACCTACACGCCCGGCGACACCGACCTGTCCTGGACCCGGATCACGCCGTGGCGCTCGATGCTGGCGGCGGCCCTGGACCAGGTGGTCTGCGAGGTGAAGGCCGTCGAGGTGGAGGGCGAGGAGTTCAACCCGAGCTGTGAGCTGCTGGCGATGTGGCTCGCGGACCGGCTGGACGTCCCCGTGAGGCGCTCGCTGTCCTCGGGCCCGGGTCTGACCGCCGTCCGCATCGACACCAGCTGCGGTCCGATCGTCCTGGACCGGGCCGACGGCTCGCTGGCCACCCTGGCCATCGAGGGCCAGCCGGCCCGCGCGGTCGCGCTCAAGCGGCGGGACACCGCCGAGCTGATCGCGGAGGAGCTGCGCCGCCTCGACCCGGACGACACCTACGCGTCGGCGCTGCGCTACGGCGTGGAGCGGCTGAACCCGGGCACCTGGCCCGCCGCGGCGGAGCCGGTGGCACAGGCCGGGACGGGGTCCGGGACGGGGGCCGAGGCGGAGGTCGCCGCGGCGCCCGCGAAGAAGGCGGCCGCAAAGAAGGCCCCGGCGAAGAAGGCGGCGAAGTGAGCACTCCGCAGCTGGTCGTGCACCGCGACAAGGAACTGATGGCGCAGGCGGCCGCGGCCCGTCTGATCACGAAGATCGTGGACGCGCAGGCCTCCCGGGGCCACGCGTCCGTGGTCCTCACGGGTGGCCGCAACGGCAATGGCCTGCTGGCCGCGCTGGCGGCGGCCCCCGCCCGGGACGCCGTCGACTGGAGCCGGCTCGACCTCTGGTGGGGCGACGAGCGCTACCTCCCCGAGGGCGACCCGGAGCGCAATGTCACGCAGGCCCGCGAGGCCCTGCTGGACGCCGTGCCGGTGGACCCGGAGCGCGTGCACGCCATGCCCGCCTCCGACGGGCCGTACGGTGCCGACGTGGAGGCTGCCGCGGAGGCATACGCGGCGGAACTGGCGAAGGCGGCCGGCCCGGAGAACCACGGGGCCGTTCCCTCCTTCGACGTGCTGATGCTGGGCGTCGGCCCGGACACCCACGTGGCCTCACTCTTCCCGGAGCTGCCCGCGGTGCGCGAGACGGAGCGGACGGTGGTCGGCGTCCACGGCGCCCCCAAGCCGCCGCCGACCCGGGTCTCGCTGACCCTTCCGGCGATCCGCTCGGCCCGTGAGGTCTGGCTGCTCGCGGCCGGCGAGGACAAGGCCCAGGCCGTGGCCATCGCCCTGTCGGGCGCGGGCGAGGTCCAGGCACCGGCGGCGGGCGCGTACGGCAGGCAACGCACCCTGTGGCTGCTGGACGCGGCTGCGGCCTCGCAGCTGCCTCGGTCGCTGTACCCGCCGGCGTCCCCGTAAGTCGCGGTGACCGTCCCAGGGGGGCTCCGCCCCCTGGACCCCCGTTTCCCACCCGCCCACCCGACTCGGTCGGCTGAGAAGCGAGGTCTCGGATGGCACCTCCGCTTTTCTGCCTACCGAGTCGGGTGGTGGGTGGGCATAGGCCGGGGGTCCAGGGGGCGGAGCCCCCTGGCTGGGTCGGGGTAACTACTTGACCGACCCAGCCATCACCCCCTGCACAAAGTGCCGCTGGAACGCGAAGAACACCACCACCGGCACGATCAGGGACAGAAACGCACCCGGCGCCAGGACGTCGATGTTGCTGCCGAACTGGCGGATCTGGGACTGGAGTTCAACCGTCAGCGGCTGGGACGAGCTGTCGGCGAAGAGCAGGGCGACCAGCATGTCGTTCCAGACCCACAGGAACTGGAAGATGGCGAGGCTGGCGATGGCCGGGCGGCCCACCGGCAGGACCAGACGGGTGAAGATGCGCCACTCGCTGCCACCGTCCATGCGCGCGGCCTCCAGCATCTCCTTCGGCATCTCCGCGAAGTAGTTCCGCAGTAGGAACACCGCGAAGGGCAGGCCGTAGGCGACGTGGAAGAGGACCACGCCGGGGATAGTGCCGAACAGGCCCAGCTGGCCGAAGAGTTTGGCCACCGGCAGCAGGCCGATCTGCACCGGCACCACCAACAGGGCCACCACCAGCAGGAACAGCGGCTCGCGGCCGGGGAAGTCCAGCCAGGCGAAGGCGTATCCGGCGAGCGCCGCGATGACGACGACCAGGGCGGTCGTCGGCACCGAGATCAGCACGGTGTTCCAGAACGCCTGGGTCATGCCGGAGTTCTTCAGCAGCGCCGAGTAGTTGTCGAAGGACAGCTGGCCGGGGCTCGCCAGAGCGGTCCACCAGCCGCCCTTCGCCGTGTCCTGGGCCGACCGGAGGGACGACACGAACAGTCCCGCCAGCGGAGTCAGCCAGACCAGGCCGATCACCACGAGGAACGCCTGCACCAGACCGTTGCCCAGGCCGCGCCTGACCGTGTTCATGGCCGAGTTCATCGCTGACTCCTTCGGAAGCGGCGGACGTTGAAGACCATCGCGGGGATCACCAGGAGCAGGAGCAACACACCGAGGGCACTGCCCAGGCCCTGGTTGTTGCCACCGCCGAAGGACACCAGCCACATCTGGGTCGCGAGGACGGTGGCGTCCTCCTGCACCGGTCCCGGCGCGATGATGTAGACGAGGTCGAAGACCTTCATCACGTTGATCACGAGGGTCACGAACACGACGGTCAGCACGGGGGCGAGCAGCGGGACCGTGATCCTGCGGAAGATCTGCCACTCGTTCGCGCCGTCCATCCGGGCGGCTTCCAGGGCGTCCCGTGGGAGGGTCGACAGACCCGCGCCGATCAGCACCATCGCGAAGCCGGTCCAGATCCACAGGTACGCGCCGATGATCGCCGGTGTGACGAGCGTCGGGCCGAGCCAGGAGACTCCCTGGTAGGGCGGCGCGAAGTTCGACGCGGGCAGCTTCACGGTGTACGAGCCCTGGTCGAGCCCGGAGAAGCGGAAGGAGCCGTCGGACGCGGACGTGGTGCTCGCGACCGTCTTTCCGTCGCGCAGCGCCTCGACCTTCATGCCGGGCAGGCCGCTCTCCAACGGGTCGACCCTGCCCTGCTTCCCTCCCCCGCCGGGCGTGAAGTCCAGGTAGACCACGCCGCGCAGTTCGTCGGCCGCTGCCGAGCGGGCCGCGGCCGGGTAGGCGGGCGAGGTGCCCTTCGGCAGGTCCTTGGGCAGGACGCCCACCAGGCCGAGGGCCACCGAGTGCCCCGGGGACAGGTCCGCGTCCGTCAGATACGAACCGTCCCGGCCCGGGCTGAGGCCCTGCCCGTCACGCGCCCGGGCCGTCGGATACGACGAGGTCCCCGTGAAGGCGTCGTGGACGGAGACCACGGCGGCGTTGAGGACGCCCTTGTCCGGGTCCTCGTCGTAGGCGAGCCGGAAGATGATGCCGGCCGCGAGGAAGGACACGGCCATCGGCATGAACAGCAGGAGCTTGAAGGCGGTGGCCCAGCGCACCTTCTCCACCAGGACGGCCAGGATCAGGCCGAGGCCGGTGAGCAGGGCCGGGGCCACGACGACCCAGATGGTGGTGTTGCGGATGGCCTTCAGGGTGGCCGGGTCGCGGAACATCTCGGCGTAGTTGTCGCCGCCGACGAACCGGGTGCCGGAGGCGTCGAAGAAGCTGCGGCCGACGGAGAACAGCACCGGGTAGACGACGAGGGCGCCGAGCAGGAGCAGGGCGGGGAAGACGAAGAGCAGGGCGACGGTGCGGGCGCGCCGCCGGCCGCGGCGCCCGCGGGCCGCGCCTGCGGCCCGCGGGTTCGCCTGTCGCTCGGCGAGTGTGGTGACGGTCATCTGTCCGCTCAGCCCTGGTAGGCCTTGGCCGCCGCGGACTCGAGCTTCGCCGCGGTGCCCTTCGGGTCGGAGGGGTCGCGCAGGAAGTCCTGGAGCAGCTTCCACTCGCCGGCGCCCTTGGTGCCGCCGAAGGCGGCCGGTGCCTGGTCGGACATGTCGAAGCGGACCGAGTCCCCGGCCGAGACGAGGGACCTGGCGGTGGCCCGGGTGACGTCGTCGCTGTAGGAGGCGAGGTCGAGCTTCTTGTTCGGGGACAGGAAGCCGCCCGCCTTCGCCCACACGGCCGCCGCCTCCGGGGTGGCCAGGTACTCCAGGAGCTTCATGCCGGCCTTGGCGTTCTTGCCGTCCTTGAGGACGACGGCCGCGTCGCCGCCGCTGACCACCGGTGCCGTGCCGCCGCCGACCGCCGGGAACGGGAAGAAGTTCGCGTCCTTGCCGATGGTCTTCTGGAACTGGTCGTGGGCGACCCCGGCGACGAAGTCGCCCTCGTAGACCAGGCCGGCCTCGGGCTTGGGCCCGAAGACCTTCTCGACCGAGCTGGGGAAGTCGGTGTTCAGCGCCCCCTTCTGGCCGCCCGCGATCAGCTGCTTGTCCTTGAAGAGCTTGCCGAGCGTGGTGAGCGCCTTGACGACCGAGGCGTCCGTCCACTTCAGCTTGTGGGCGGCGAGGGCGTCGTACTTCTCGGGTCCGGCCTGGGAGAGGTAGATGTTCTCGAACCAGTCGGTGAGCGTCCAGCCGTCCTGACCTGCGACGGCGAAGGCCGAGAGCCCGGAGTCGGAGACGGTGTGCCCGGCCTTGAGCATCTGGTCGTAGGTCTTGGGCGGCTTGACGCCGGCCTGGGCGAGGGCGTCGGGGCTGTACCAGACCGTCGACTTGTGGGCGGCCTTGAAGTAGAGGCCGTAGAGGCTGCCGCCGACGCTGCCGTACTTCTTCCACACGGGGGCGAAGTCGGCGTCGACCGTCTGCTCGGCGGTCGGGGACAGGGGCTTGAGCCAGCCCTGCTTCGCGAACTGCTGGAGCACGCCCACCTGCGGGACCATCACGACGTCGGGCGCGTTGCCGCCCTCGATCTTGCTGCCGACGACCGTGGAGACGTTGTCGCCGGTGGAGACGAACTGCGTCTTGGCGCCGGTCTTCGCGGTGAACGCGTCGAGCACCTTCTGGAAGTTCTTCTGCTCGCTGCCGGACCAGACGCCGGCCACGGTGACCGTCTGGCCGCTGAGCGCCTTGTCGCCACCTCCCGCGGTGACCGGGCCGCCGCCGCAGGCGGTCGCGCCGAGGGCCAGGGCGAGGGCGGTGCAGCTGGTGAGCAGGGTGGTACGGCGTCGCATCATCGTTGATGTCCCTTCGAGGGGTGTGAGTTGACGGAGGATCAGAGGTCGGAGTCGCTCAGCCACCAGGCGGCCGTCGAGCCGGGCAGTACCCCGGCCGGACAGGGACCGCTGGACAACAGGGGGGTGCCGGAGACCGGCGCGGGCGTGGGGGACGTACCGAAGTTGACGGCGCAGACGAGGCCGTCGCCGCGGACGAAGGCGAGGACGCCCGGCGGGGTGTCCAGCCAGCGCAGCGCACCCTCGCCCAACTGGGGCAGCGAGGCGCGGAGTTGAAGGCCGTCGCGGTACAGGTGCCAGAAGGAGCGGGTGTCGGCGAGAGCGCGGTCGGTGGCGTACTCGGCGAAGTACGACGGCTGCGGCAGCCAGGGCTTGGCGCTCTCGGCGCCGGAGGTGAAGCCGAACGGGGAGGCCTGCCCGGACCAGGGCAGGGGCACCCGGCAGCCGTCGCGGATGCGGGCGCGGCTTCCGGTGCGGCGGAAGATCGGGTCGGTGAGCACGTCGTCGGGCAGGTCGACGACCTCGGGCAGACCCAGTTCCTCGCCCTGGTAGATGTACGCGGCTCCGGGCAGCGCCAGCATCAGCAGCGCGGCGGCGCGGGCGCGGGCGGCCCCGAGTCCGCTGCCTTCGGTGGCGGGTTCGCCGTAGCGGGTGACGGTGCGTACCTGGTCGTGGTTGTTGAGGACCCAGGTGACCGTCGAGCCCGTGCCGGCTATGTCCTGCATGGCCTCGGAGACGACCTTGCGGAAGGCGTCGGCGTCCCAGGCCGCGCCGAGCAGGTCGAAGAAGAAGGCCTGGTGGAGTTCGTCCGGGCGGACGTACTGGGCGTGTTCGCGGGCGGTGGGGACCGAGACCTCGCCGACCAGCAGCCGCTCGCGTCCGTCGTGTGCCGTGTACTCCTCGCACACCGCGCGCCAGTGCCGCCACACGTCGTGCACCTCGGGCTGGTTCCAGGCGAGCGGGTTGACCGAGTCGCGGGTGCGGGCGTCGGCCTCCGGGTCGTCGGAGTCGGGCAGTTCGGGGTGCTTGTAGAGGCCGGCGGCGACGTCGATGCGGAAGCCGTCCACGCCGCGGTCCAGCCAGAAGCGCAGGACGCGGTCGAACTCGGCGGGGATCTCGGGGTTGCGCCAGTTCCAGTCGGGCTGTTCGGGCGTGAACATGTGCAGGTACCACTGGCCCGGGCGGCCGTCCGCGTCCGTGACCCGGGTCCAGGCCGGGCCGCCGAACATGGCGTGCCAGTTGTTGGGCGGCTCGCTGCCGTCCGGACCGCGGCCGTCGGCGAAGTGGAAGCGGGCGCGGGCCGGGCTGCCGGGCTCGGCGGCGAGGGCCTCGCGGAACCACGGGTGCTCGCTGGAGCAGTGGTTGGGGACGATGTCCAGGAGCACCCTGACGCCGAGCCGCCGGGCGGCCGCCATGAGCAGGTCGAACTCGGCGAGGTCGCCGAAGAGCGGGTCGACGCCGCAGTAGTCGGCGACGTCGTAGCCGTGGTCGTGCTGGGGCGAGGGGTAGAAGGGGCTCAGCCAGATCCCGTCGACGCCGAGCTTCTTCAGGTACGGCAGTCCCGCGCGGACTCCGGCCAGATCGCCGATGCCGTCGCCGGTGCTGTCGAGGAAGCTGCGGACGTAGACCTGGTAGATCACCGCGTCACGCCACCAATGATGCCTGTTCAACCCTGTGGCCTGTCTCTGTGAAGGGCAGCAGTTATGCATTCATGTTAGGTAGACGTGTCGCGAGGGTGTCAATGAAAAGAACGAAGGCTACTGGGGAGTTGGGGTAACAAATACGGACTTACCGGGGCACTCTGAAGCCAGATGAGATGTCCGCGTTACCTAACAAGTAACTAGCGGCTGGAGACGGCGGCCAGCTCGCGCGCGAGTCGGCGCACCGCGGCCGCAGGCGTCTCGTGCCCGGTCAGCGCGTCCTGCACGACCGCCTGCACCACCAGGCTGACCTGGTCGTAGTGCGGGCTCTTGGGGCGCGGAGCGGCCGTGAGGACGGCCGTGCGCAGGGTCGGCAGATAGGGGAACTTCCGTACCAGCGCGGGGTCTTCGTAGAGCGCGGCGCGCACGGGAGGCAGTGAGCCCCGGGTGAGCACCTGGCGCTGGACGCCCTCGCTGGTGAGGTACGCGATCAGGCGCGCGGCCGAGTCGGGGTGCCGGGCATGGGTGTTGACCGCCAGATTGGAGCCGCCGAGGACGCTCTTGCCCGGCCCGTCGGGCCCGGGCAGCGGTACGGCGCCGATCCGGCCGGCGACCTTGGAGCCCCTGGCCGAGGCCACGGCGTAGGCGTAGGGCCAGTTGCGCAGGAAGAGCAGCCGGCCGTCCTGGAAGGCCTGCTTGGACTCCTCTTCCTTGTACGTCAGCGCCGCCTTCGGGATCCAGCCCTCGCGCAGACCGCGGGCGAGGAAGCCGATGCCCTCGCGGGCCGCGTCCGAGTCGACGGTCACGCGGGTGCCCTCGTCGCCGAGGATGGAGCCGCCCGCCGAGTACACGGCCTCGGCCGCGTTGACGGTCAGGCCCTCGTAGGGCAGGAGCTGGCCCGCGTAGCCGTCCAGGCCGTACTTCGGCGCGATGGTCTTCGCGTCGTGCTCCAGCTCGGCCCAGGTGCGCGGCGGCGGCACGCCTTCCTTGGCGAGGACGTCCTTGCGGTACAGCAGCAGCCCGGCGTTGGTGACGTACGGCACGGCGTACAGCCGCCCGTCGTACGTGGCCGTGTCCACGACCGGCCGCAGGAAGCTCTTCAGCGGGAAGCGGTCGCGCGGCAGCGGGCGGATCCAGCCGGCGGCCGCGAACTCCGAGGTCCAGTTGACGTCGATGTTGAGCACGTCGAACCGGCCCCGGTCGCCGCCGCGCAGGTCGGTGGTCATCTGCGCGTGGGTCTCGTCGGCGGAGTCCGGCAGCTCGACGAGGGTGACCTTCTCCGCGGGATGCGTACGGTTCCAGCCCGCAAGGAGCGGACCGAGGTAGCCGGTGAGGTCACCGGCGGTGGCCAGGGTGAGCGGACCGGTCCGGTCACCCTCGTCGGCCTGCGCGCCGGAGGCCGTGTACCCGGACAGGACCACGGCCAGAACAAGGAGCCCCCTACCGGCGGCGCGCATCCACCGCATAGGTTCCTCCCTGAACACGTACACCCGGCCACGGGCACCCTCGCCCGACGGTCAGAGGCCATGTATACCTGTTAGGTATGGGCGATACTAGGGCCTGGAGCACATTGAGCAGACAGGAGGAGAGCACGAGTGCGCCTTGCCCTCCTGGCACTCCTGGCACGTGGCCCGGCCCACGGCTACGAGCTGAAGCAGGACCTTGAGCAACTGCTGGGCTCCGCGTACCCTCAGCCGAACGTCGGCCAGATCTACGTGACCCTCGGCCGCCTCGAGAAGTCGGGACTGATCGAGGGCGAGGACGTCGAGCAGGCCAGCCGGCCCAACAAGAAGGTCTACCACCTCACCGACGCCGGGCGGGAGGCGCTGCACGCCTGGTTCGAGGAGACCGAGGACGAGCCGCGGGTCCGGGACGAGTTCTTCATGAAGCTCGCGCTCGCCCCGCAGACCGGTCTCGTCGAGCAGATCGCCCTCATCAACAAGCAGCGGCGCCAGTACCTCAACACCATGCGCAACCTGTCGAAGCTGGCCGCGGCCGAGAACCGGGACAACCGAATCGCCCATCTGCTCATAGAGGGCGCGATGCTGCACCTGCAGGCCGACCTCGACTGGCTGGAGCGGTGCCAGGAGGAACTGGAGGAGCTGGAGTGAGCGACGCCCACGCTCCTGTGCTGCGCGCCGAAGGTCTGGTGAAGACCCACCACGGCGAGGGCGCGCCCGCGCGTGCCGTCCGCGGGGTCGACCTGAGCGTCGAACGGGGCGAGTTCGTGGCGATCACCGGACCGTCCGGCGCCGGCAAGTCCACGCTGCTGCACCTGCTCGGCGGCCTGCAGCGGCCGGACGAGGGCAGCATCTGGCTCGACGGCCGGTGCACGGACTCCTTCAGCGAGGCGCGCTGGGCGGTGGAGCGCAGGAAGGCCATCGGGATCGTCTTCCAGTTCTTCAACCTGGTGTCGAACCTGTCGGTCGCCGACAACGTCGAGCTGCCCGCCCTGCTCGCCGGCGTCCCGCCGAAGCGGGCCCGGGCGGAGCGCGAGACGCTCCTTTCCGAGCTGGGTCTGCAGGGCAAGGAGCGCAGCATGCCGGGCGAGCTGTCCGGCGGCGAGCAGCAGCGGGTCGCGCTCGCCCGCGCCCTGGTCAACCACCCGCCGCTGCTGCTCGCGGACGAGCCCGCCGGCAGCCTCGACAGCAAGGGCACCCGTGAGGTGATGCGGCTGCTGTCCCGCTTCCACGGGCGCGGCCAGACCATCGTGCTGGTCACCCACGACGCCCGGCTGGCCAGCGCCGCCGACCGGGTGATCAGCTTCTTCGACGGCCGCATAGCCGACGACGCCGCACTGGACGCCGCCCCGTCCCGCAAGCCCGGGACCTCGGGTGTGCTGGAGCTGAGGGACTGATGGCGCGCCGACTGCCCGGGGCCGGGGACTGAGCCGTGCGAGCCACCCTGCGCTGGGCCCACTCCGATCTGCGCACGCACCGCGGCGAGGCGCTGTTCATCACGCTCGCCACCGCCGGCATCGTCGCCTCGCTGCTGCTGGCCGCCGCCCTCTTCGGCTACGCCACCAACCCGTGGCAGCGGACCTTCACCCAGGCGCGCGGGGCTCACGTCTGGATCCACACGGCCGCCTCCGCCGACGCCTGGCGGCTCGCCCGGCTGGACGGCGTCGAGTCCGTCGCCGGCCCCTACCGGACCGAGGCCGCCACCGTCGCCTCCCGCGGCACCCGCGCCGCCGTGGAGCTGCGCGGCACCCCGCAGCTGCCCTCCGTCGGGCGCCCGCTGCTCACCGCCGGCCAGTGGCTGGACCCGGCGCAGCCGGACGGCGTGGTCCTGGAGACCCGGCTGGCCCGGGCCCTGCTGGCCGAGCCCGGCGACACCCTCACGCTCCCCGGCACCGCCCGCACGCTCACCGTCGAGGGCATCGCCGACAGCGCGGAGCCCGGCTACAGCCCGGGCGCCCAGCCGGGGCTCGTCTGGGCGCTGCCGTCCGCCGTGCGCGCCCCCGGCGGCCAGGTGACCGGGCTGCGCCTGAAGGACCCTTCCGACACGGACTACGCGGTGCAGCGCGCCGTCACCGTGCTGGGCGCGGGCGCGGTCGGCGAGGTCTCCACCTGGCAGCAGGCGCGGGCCGACGCACAGGGCGAGAACCGGCTCCTCGGCCAGGTGCTCGGCCTGTTCGGACTCGGCGCCCTGGTCGCCGCGGGATTCGCGGTGCACGGGGCGATCGGCACCCGCATCCGGGGCCATCTGCGGGACATCTCGGTGCTGAAGGCGATCGGCTTCACGCCGGGCCAGGTCGTACGGATCTTCCTGCTCCAGCATCTGGCGTACGCCGCGCTGGGTGCGGTGGCCGCGGCCGCGGTGACCGAGAGTCTCGGCACCCGGGTCCCGGGGCGGCTCGGCGACGCGGTGGGCGTGTGGCAGGGGTTGCCGGGGCACACCGTGGCGCTGTCCGCGGTGCCCGTGGCGGCGGTGCTGTTCATCGGCCTGACCACGGGGCTCGCGGCCTGGCGGGCGGGCCGGGTGCCTCCGGTGCCGGTGCCCCGCCCGTCGGCTCCGGCGGGCGGCCGGCTGACCGGCCTGGCCCGCCGTGCCCTGGGGCTGCGGCTGCCGGCCGCGCTGGTCCTGGGCTGCCACAAGGCGTTCGCCGGCCGCGGCCGGTCGCTGGCCGGCGTGGCCCGGCTGACGCTGCCGCTGCTGCTGATCGTGGTGGCGCTCAGCGCATGGACCACCATCGACCGCTTCCACAGCAGCCCGGAACGGGTGGGCCTGCCGACGGCGCTCACCCTCCGCTCGGACGGCGACCTGAGCGACCCGGACGTACGGGCCCTGCTGGCGGCGAACCACCAGGTCACCGCCGCCTACCCGGGCGTCGAACTCGCCGCGCTGGTCCCCGGTCAGACCGGGACGATCGCCCTGCGCGGCCTCGGCACGCGCTCGCAGCCCTACCCCTACACCCTCGCCGAGGGCCGGGCCGCGCACGGACCGGACGAGGCCGTGGCCGGCCAGGGCCTGCTGGATCTGCTGCATGTACGGGTCGGCGACTGGGTGCGGATGACGCTGGGCGAGCAGCCGCAGATCCTGCACATCGTGGGCCGCAGCATCGAACCGCAGAACGCCGGCCGGGTCGTGACGACCTCCCTGGACACCCTGCGCGAGAACGACCCGCGGCTGTCCCCGGCCTTCTACCAGCTGCGGCTGCGCCCGGGCGCCGACCCGCATCAGGTCGCCTCCGCCCTGGCCACAGCCGGAAACGGGCACCTGGACGTGCACGCCGTGACCAACCCGGCCGACGGGCTGTCCCCGCTGCGCGCGGTCGTCGCCGGGCTGATCGCCGTGCTCGCCCTCATCGGGCTCGTCGAGTTGCTCACCGCGATCGGCGGAAGCGTCCGGGAGGGCGAGCGCGACATGCTCGCCCTCCGGGCGATCGGCATGTCCCCCAGGCAGATCACCGCGATCACCGTCACGGCGACGACCTGCACGGCCCTGGCCGCGGTCCTCGCCGGTACGGCCCTGGGGCTGCCGCTGGCGCACCGGCTGATCGACGCCCAGGGCAGCTCCAACGGCATCGGCGCCGGCATCGCCCAGTCGCCCTCGCCCGGCCTGCTGCTCCTGCTGGACGCGGGCGCCGTACTGGGAGCCGCGGCCCTGGCCGCCCTCCCCGCGGCCCGGGCGGCCCGCCGCCGCCTGGCGGACACGCTGAGCGCGGTGGCCTGAGCCCGGTTCCGCAGGCCCGGAACCGGCGTCCTGCTACTTCCCCGGCCCCGCCCCGAACTTCAACAGCAGCAGGCCGAACACGTCCGGATCGAACAGCACACCGTTGCTCTCCGGCGGGACGCGTACGTCGTTGATCTCGGCGGTGGGGGTGCCCGGTCCCTGCGGATCCTGGGTCCCGCCCGCGCGTACGTACGCCTTCTGGGCGGCGGTCACGAACGAGCGGTACTTCATGGTTGTGACGGCCGAGTCGAACGCCTTGCCGCGCAGCCCGGGGATCCGCCCTGCCAACTTGAGCAGATAGGCGTCGGTGAATCCGTCGACGCTCTCGGCGGGCTGGTTGGCATACAGCAGGTCGTGGTACTCGGCGAACTTGCCCGCGTCCAGCGCGGCCCGCAGGGCGTTGACCGCCTTCTTGGAGCCGTTGCCGCCGAGCCGGTCGTCCAGGAAGGAGGCGAGGGTGTACTCGGTCTTCGCCCCCCGCCGGATCATGGCCTCGCGCAGTTTCGGGGCTCCCCCGGTTCTTTCGAACTCCTCGCACACCGGGCACCGCGGATCCTCGTAGAGGTGCACGGTCACCCTGGCGTGCGGGTCACCGACGGTGATGGTCGTCCCGTCCGCCTCCAGCCGCTCCGGCACGGCTTCCAGTCCGGAATAGGCCGGCTTGGTCTCCGCCATGACCGCGGGCCCACTGCTCTCCGCCTCCGGCTGCTGGTGTCTGCTGCCGCAGCCCACCGCCGACACTCCCAGCACGGCCACCGCGACTGCCGCGGCGAACCCCCTGCGTCTCACGCATGTCCTCCCCTGAATCCAGGGGAACCCTAGGGGACGCGCACAGAAAACGCACAGGAGAATCGTCCGCGGCAGCACTCGGGCGATGGGTCAGCTCCGGCCGCGCAGCTCCCGGTACTTGGCGACCAGGGCCTTCGTGGAGGCGTCCAGGCCGGGGACCTCAGCGCCCTCGGTCAGGGCCGGCTCGACGCGCTTGGCGAGGACCTTGCCCAGTTCCACGCCCCACTGGTCGAAGGAGTCGATGTTCCAGACGGCGCCCTGGACGAACACCTTGTGCTCGTAGAGCGCGACGAGCTGGCCGAGCACCGACGGGGTCAGTTCGCGCGCGAGGATCGTGGTCGTCGGCCGGTTGCCCGGGAACGTCTTGTGCGGGACCAGCTCCTCGGGCACGCCCTCCGCACGGACCTCCTCGGCCGTCTTGCCGAAGGCGAGGGCCTGGGTCTGGGCGAAGAAGTTGGCCATCAACAGGTCGTGCTGGGCCTTGAGTTCACCGCTCAGCTCGGCGACCGGCTCGGCGAAGCCGACGAAGTCCGCCGGGATCAGCTTGGTGCCCTGGTGGATCAACTGGTAATAGGCGTGCTGTCCGTTGGTGCCGGGCGTACCCCAGACCACCGGGCCGGTCTGCCACTCGACCCTCTTGCCGTCCCGCGCCACGTACTTGCCGTTGGACTCCATGTCCAGCTGCTGCAGGTACGCCGTGAACTTGGACAGGTAGTGGCTGTACGGCAGCACCGCGTGCGACTGGGCGTCGTGGAAGTTGTCGTACCAGATGCCCAACAGGCCCAGGAGCAGCGGCACGTTGGACTCGGCGGGCGCGGTGCGGAAGTGGTCGTCGACCAGGCGGAAGCCGCCGAGCATCTCCCGGAATCGGTCGGGCCCGATGGCGATCATCAGGGACAGGCCGATCGCGGAGTCGTACGAGTAGCGCCCGCCGACCCAGTCCCAGAACTCGAACATGTTGGCCGTGTCGATGCCGAACTCGGCGACCTTCTCGGCGTTGGTCGACAGGGCCACGAAGTGCTTGGCCACCGCGGACTCGGCACCGAGCGCGTCCAGCAGCCACTTCCGGGCCGAGGTCGCGTTGGTGATCGTCTCGATGGTGGTGAAGGTCTTGGAGGCGATGATGAACAGCGTCTCGGCCGGGTCCAGGTCGCGGGTGGCCTCGTGCAGGTCGGCGCCGTCCACGTTGGAGACGAAGCGGACGGTGAGGTCGCGGTCGGTGAAGCTGCGCAGCACCTCGTAGGCCATCGCGGGACCCAGGTCGGAGCCGCCGATGCCGACGTTGATCACGTTCTTGATGCGCTTGCCGGTGTGCCCCGTCCACGCGCCCGAACGCACGCGCGCGGCGAAGTCGCTCATCCTGTCCAGCACGGCGTGCACGGCCGGGACGACGTTCTCCCCGTCGACCTCGATCACCGCGTCCCGCGGAGCGCGCAGCGCGGTGTGCAGCACCGCCCGGTTCTCGGTGACGTTGATCTTCTCGCCGCGGAACATGGCGTCCCTGAGGCCGAAGACGTCCGTCGCGGCGGCCAGCTCACGCAGCAGCCGCAGCGTCTCGTCGGTGACCAGGTGCTTCGAGTAGTCGATGTACAGGTCGCCGACCTGCAGGGTGTATCCGGCGCCACGCCCCGGATCGGCGGCGAACAGCTCGCGCAGATGGGTGTCGGCCAGCTCCTCCCGGTGCTTGGTGAGAGCGGTCCACTCGGGCGTCTGGTTGAGCCTGGTACGTCCGTCTGCGTTCATATCCGACTTCAGCCTTCTTTCCTGCAACCTGTCCTGTTGCGTACCGTGCCCCGCTGCCGGTTCCAACCTAGTTGATCAGTGGGTGCCCTGAGCTGCTGCGGCGCCGTCCTGCGGGGCAACAACAGGTACGTCCGGCTTACGCGCGGGTATCAGCGCGATGACGGCGAGGACGAAGAAACCGGCCGTGAGCAGCGGCGGGGTGTTGCGGCCCCAGGCGGTCGCGACGGCGCCGCCCAGCAGGGCGCCCAGGGGCACTCCGGCGCAGGCCAGGGTCCGGAAGGCCGCGGCGACCCGGCCGAGCAGTTCGGCGGGGCTGCGCTCCTGCATCAGGGTCGTCGTGTTGACGTTCCACACCATGCCCATGACCCCGAAGACGGCGAGCGCCCCCACCAGCACGGCCAGGCTGCGCACGGTGCCCATGACGACGAGCGACCCGGTCTGCACCGCGCCGGCGAGCAGGACGGAGCCCGTCCGGCCGAGGCGGTCCACCAGCCGGCCGTTCACCAGCCCTCCGGCCAGGTTGCCCAGGGTGACGGCGGTGCCCGCTGCCGCGAATCCGGCAGGTCCCGCGTCCAGCCAGCCGGTGACCAGGACGACCAGGGTGGCGAGCAGTGCGCCCATGCCGATGTTGCACAGGGCGGTGGCGGCACAGAGTCCGCGCAGGGCGCCGTCGCGCCACAGTGTGCGCCATCCGTCCGCGATGTCCCGGCGCAGGGTGCCGCCCCCGGGGCCGGCCGCCCGCCGGGTGACCGGGAGGGTGCCGACCAGGGCGGCGGCCACCAGGAACGTGGCCGCGTCGACGGCGAAGGGGAGGGCTGCCCCGGCGGCGATCAGCAGCGGCACGGCCGACGCGCCGAGCAGTCCGCCGGCGATCCGCTGTCCGGTCATCAGCCGGGCGTTCGCGCTGCCGAGGGCCTCGGTCTCCACCAGGGCGGGCAGCAGGGCCGTGGACGCGTTGTCGAACAGCGTCTGGAGCGTGGTCAGGGTGAAGGCCAGCAGGATCAGCAGGCCGATCGAGGCCTGCCCCAGCGCGACGGCCACCGCGAATCCCGCGACCAGCAGGCCGCGCAGCGCGTCCACCGTCCACATGGCCCGCCGCTGGTCCACCCGGTCGGCGACGGCGCCGCCGAGCAGCCCGAAGACGATCCAGGGCAGATAGCCGCAGGCGGTGACCGAGGTGATGAGCAGGGGCTTGTCGGTCAGTGCGGCGGCCAGCAGTGGCAGCGCGGCCGTACGCAGCGCGTCACCGAAGCTGGAGAGCACCGCGGCACTCCACAGCCGCCCGAATCCCCCGCGCCACGCGAGCGCACCTGGCTCCGCTCCCCCGACCCCCGTCACAACTCCCCCTCGCGGTTCACGCCTTCACACAAACCGTAGGGGGTGCCACTGACAGTCGGCCGGACGTGCGGGGAGGAACGGCTTCGGCCAGGCACCGTGGGGCACCCGGCCGATGACAAGTCCTAGATCTCGCCGCGCAGTTTCGCGAGCGCCTCCGCGAGGATCGCCTCGCCGTCCGCATCGCTGCGCCGCTCCCGTACGTACGCGAGGTGCGTCTTGTACGGCTCGGTGCGCGGCGGGTCCGGCGGGTTGTCCCGGTCCTGGCCGGCCGGGAAGCCGCAGCGCGGGCAGTCCCAGGTCTCGGGCACCTGTGCGTCGCTGGCGAAGCTCGGCTGCGTCTCGTGCCCGTTGGAGCACCAGAAGGAGATGCGCAGACGCGGCGCGGACTCGCCGCGCTCGGCCTCGCCCATCGGCCCCGCCCCGACCCGACTTCCTCGGATCGCGTTGCCACTTGCCACGGTGTAACTCCCTGCGTGATGGTGCCGCGAAGCGAGTCGGCGTTCCGCTTCGCCGCGAGCGCCTCAGTCTACGTAAGGCCCAACGCGCGTCCAGTGATTGGAGTTACAGCCCCCACACCTAGACGCAAGCCCCATGATAGGCCGCGCTCAGGAGCGCGTACCGAACATGGGGCCTTACGTACGGAATGTATGTGCTTGCGAGACGCTGATCAGCTGGTCGTCTTCATCAGGATGCCGAGGACGACGATGCACGCGAACCAGAGCAGACCGATCACGATGGTGATGCGGTCGAGGTTGCGCTCGGCGACCGAGGAGCCGCCGACGGACGACTGCATGCCGCCACCGAACATGTCGGAGAGGCCGCCGCCCTTCCCCTTGTGCATCAGCACCAGCAGCATCAGCAGCAGGCTGAAGACGATCAGGGCGATCGAGAACCCCAAAACCACGGCTGGACCAACTTCCTCGGATTCGGATGAACGACGGGGACACAGCACCACGGCTGTGCCCCCGCCAGGGTACGACGGATCGCGTCTAGCGCATACTCACTGGTCGCGGAAGCGCACGATCTTGACGAACTCGTCGGCGTCCAGCGAGGCACCGCCCACCAGGGCGCCGTCGATGTCGGCCTGCGCCATGATCTCGGCGACGTTGCCGGACTTCACGGAGCCGCCGTACTGGATGCGGACCTGGTCGGCCAGCTCCTGGGAGTACAGCTCGGCGATCTTGGCGCGGATGGCGGCGCAGACCTCCTGGGCGTCCTCGGCGCCGCAGACCTTGCCGGTACCGATGGCCCAGACGGGCTCGTAGGCGATCACGATGGTCTCGGCCTGCTCGGCCGGGAGGTCCTTCAGACCGCCCTCGACCTGGGCGAGGGTGTGGGTGACATGGTTGCCCGCCTCGCGGACGTCCAGCTCCTCGCCGACGCACATGATCGGGGTCAGGCCGTGCTTGTAGGCGGCCTTGACCTTGGCGTTCACGACCTCGTCGGTCTCGTTGTGGTACTGGCGGCGCTCGGAGTGCCCGATGGCCACGTAGGTGCACTTCAGCTTGGCCAGCATCGGGCCCGAGATCTCGCCCGTGTAGGCGCCGGAGTCGTGCGCCGAGAGGTCCTGGGCGCCGTACTTGATCTTGAGCTTGTCGCCGTCGACCAGGGTCTGCACGGAGCGCAGGTCGGTGAAGGGCGCCAGGACGGCGACCTCGACGGCCTCGTAGTCCTTGTCGGCCAGGGCGAAGGCGAGCTTCTGGACGTGCGCGATGGCCTCGAGGTGGTTGAGGTTCATCTTCCAGTTGCCCGCCATGATCGGCGTGCGCGTGCTCATAAGGGGTCAGTCCTCCAGTGCGGCGAGGCCGGGGAGCGTCTTGCCCTCGAGGTATTCGAGGGAGGCGCCGCCACCGGTCGAGATGTGGCCGAATGCGTTCTCGTCGAAGCCGAGCGTACGCACGGCCGCGGCGGAGTCGCCGCCACCGACGACGCTGAAGCCGTCGGATTCCACGAGGGCCTGGGCGACCGCCTTGGTGCCCTCGGCGTAGTCGGGGTGCTCGAAGACACCCATGGGACCGTTCCAGAACACGGTCCGGGCGTCGGCGAGCTTCGAGGCGTACAGCTCTCGGGTCTTGGGGCCGATGTCCAGCCCCTCCTGGTCGGCGGGGATCTTGTCCGCGTCGACCACGGTGTTCTCGGTGGGAGCCTTGGCCTTCAGGTCCGGGAACTCCCGGGAGACCACGACGTCCACGGGGAGCAGCAGCTCGACGCCCTGCTTCTGAGCACGCTCCATGTACTCGGTGACGGCCGGGACCTGGTCCTCCTGGAGGAGGGAGATGCCGACCTCGTAGCCCTTGGCCTTGAGGAAGGTGTAGGCCATGCCGCCGCCGATGAGGAGGCGGTCGGCCTTGCCGAGCAGCTCGTCGATGACGGCGAGCTTGTCGGAGACCTTGGCGCCGCCGAGCGCCACGACGTAGGGGCGCTCGACGTCCTCGGTGAGCTTCTTCAGCACGCCGACCTCGGTGGCGATCAGGTAGCCGGCGTAGTGCGGCAGGCGGGCCGGGAGGTCGTAGACCGAGGCGTGCTTGCGATGCACCGCACCGAAACCGTCACCGACGTAGACGTCGGCGAGGGCCGCGAGCCGGTCGGCGAACTCGCCGCGCTCGGTGTCGTCCTTGGAGGTCTCGCCGGCGTTGAAGCGCAGGTTCTCGATGACCGCGACCTGGCCGGGCTGCAGGCCGTTCACGGCGTCGTGGGCGGCGGGGCCGACGGTGTCCTGGGCGAACGCGACCGGCGCGCCGAGGAGTTCACCGAGCCGCTCGGCGGCGGGCAGCAGCGAGAAGGCGGGATCGGGGGCGCCCTTGGGACGGCCCAGGTGCGAGGCGACGACCACCTTGGCGCCCGCCTCGGCGAGGGCCTTGACGGTGGGCAGGACGGCGCGGATGCGGCCGTCGTCGGTGATGACGCCGTCGGCGAGCGGGACGTTGAGGTCGGCACGGACGAAGACCCGCTTGCCGTCCACGCCCGCGGAGAGAAGTTCGTCGATGGTCTTCATGAGAGGGGACTCCTGAGGGCTCTTGTTCCTACGAGGGCCGATCTTCGCAGGTCGGCCGGGGCGGCCTGCACGCGCGTCAGGGCTCGGGCAGCGCGACGGTGCGCTGCCCGAGCCCTGCGTGACGCATCAGCGGCCTGCTGCGGCCGATCAGAGCTGGTTGCCGACGAAGACCGTCAGGTCCACGAGGCGGTTGGAGTAGCCCCACTCGTTGTCGTACCAACCGATGACCTTCACGTTCTTGCCGTCCTGGACCATGGTCAGGGACGAGTCGAACGTGCAGGACGCCGGGGCGTTGACGATGTCGGAGGAGACGATCGGGTCCTCGGTGTACTCCAGGATGCCCTTGAGCTCGCCCTCGGCGGCCTTCTGGAAGGCGGCGTTGATCTCTTCCTTGGTGACCTCGCGGCCGAGCTCCAGGACGAGGTCGGTGACCGAGCCGGTGGGGACCGGGACGCGCATGGCGATGCCGTCCAGCTTGCCCTTGAGCTGCGGGAGGACCAGGGCGGTGGCCTTGGCGGCACCGGTGGTGGTCGGGATGATGTTCTCGGCGGCGGCACGGGCGCGGCGCAGGTCCTTGTGCGGGAAGTCGAGGATGCGCTGGTCGTTCGTGTACGCGTGCACCGTGGTCATCAGACCCTTGACGATGCCGAAGTTCTCGTCGAGGACCTTCGCCATCGGCGCCACACAGTTGGTGGTGCAGGAGGCGTTGGAGATGACGTGGTGGTTCGCCGGGTCGTACTTGTCCTGGTTGACGCCCATCACGATGGTGATGTCCTCGCCGGAGGCCGGAGCCGAGATGAGGACCTTCTTGGCGCCGCCGGTGATGTGCTTCGCGGCGTCGTCCTTCTTGGTGAAGATGCCGGTCGACTCGATGACGATGTCGACGCCCAGCTCGCCCCAGGGGATGTCGGCCGGGTTGCGCTCGGAGAGCACCTTGATGGTGTGACCGTCGACGGTGATGGTGTCGGCGGTGTGGGACACCTCCTGCTTCAGACGGCCCAGGATGGTGTCGTACTTCAGCAGGTGAGCGGTGGTCGCGGTGTCACCCAGGTCGTTGACAGCCACAACCTCGATGTCGGCACCCTGCTCCAGCAGTGCGCGGAAGTAGTTACGCCCGATACGGCCGAAGCCGTTGATGCCTACGCGGATCGTCACGAACCGATCTCCTCGTTGGTACGCCGGCCATGCGGTGCCGGCGAGCTGTATTTGGGATGTCCCCGACCACCCCCGACCCTACCCCTCTGGGGGCCCCGCGGTGACATCGAGATGCCGCATAAAAGGGCAGGCGGTCCGTACCGGCCAGTAGGGTACGGACCACCTCGGATCGGCGGTCGTTTTGCCGCTCTTTGTTACGTAATGCCGCCGCCTGTTGGCGCCCTTTTCACTCGTTCGTGAGCGGGTCGGCTCACCTGATGGGTGCCGTTTTCGCGCACCGTTGAGTGGGGGTCCCGCTCACATGTTGAATACGGCTGTCTCATCTGTCGAGCGAACCGAACGCCTTCCTCAGCAGGGCCGCCCGGTCGGCCGCCGACGGCACCTGTTCCAGACCGAAGCCGAGCAGAACGGTGTCCGCGGTGGTGACCGCTCCGTACGTCTGGAAGAGCGTTCCGGTGCGCGTCCAGTCCTTCAGGACCGCCGGGCTGCCCGCAGGCGGTCCGGCCGCCTTCCAGGCACCCAGGGACGACTCGAAGCCCTCGGTCTCCTTCGCCGCGCCGCCGGCCACGAGCGAGGCGTCGTCGACGAGGACGCCGTGTCCGCCGCTGCCCGGGTCGGTGATGTAGCTGACCGAGATCTCGACGGACTTGCCGGCGTACGCGCTCAGGTCGAAGCTCACCTGCTGCCAGCCGCCGGAGCTGCCGGTGAGGCTGTGCCACGAGCCGGTGGTGCCGGTCGCGGTGCAGGCGTTGTCCGCGAGCGTGAGGTAGTGCCTGAGCCAGGGGTGCTCCCCGATCAGGAACCCGGCCCCGCACTCGGCCGGTACGGCCGTCTTCGTGGCGCCGCCGGCCTCCGGGAGGGCCGTCCAGTCGTCGGCGCCCACGGTGTGGGCCTCGACGACCGCGTGGTCGTAGCCGGGCTCGGTGTCCCACAACAGCCGGGTGCGCAGGGCCGGCTGGTCGGCGGCGGTGACCCCGGTGAGGTCGATGGTGCGGGTGAGGCGCTTGTAGGCGTCGTCGGTGTGCAGGGCCGCGGCCATGTAGGAGCCGGAGTACGGGCCGTACGGGCTGACGGTCCCGGCGAACCGGCCCGCACCCGCGCTCTTGAACTGCGGGTACGTGGCGGCGGGCAGTTCGTCCGAGGTGACGCCGTAGGTGCCGGCCTTGTCGAGCGGGTTGCCGGGCACGTCACCGAGGGCGCCGGTGTAGCCGTCGAGGCCGCCGGAGCCGGTGAAGGCGGTGGCTCCCTTGGTCGACGTACGACTGTAGGCGCCCAGGTAGTACTGGCTGAAGTCGTCCGAGAGGGTGCCGCCGCCGAGGTCGACGCTGCCGCCGGCCAGCTCGCCGGCCTCGATCAGCCGGCCGCCCTCGTTGAGGTAGGCGCGCAGCTGGAGCTGGGTGGCGTTGCCCGGGCCGTTGGCACCCGAGTAGTGCACGACGGTCCTGAAGTGCCCGAGCACGCCGAGCGCGTCGGGCGCGCCCCGGGTGGCGACGTCCCAGACGATCGCCCGGTGCCCGGCCGCCTTCAGCGCGTCCACGTACGCCTGCGCCTGCGTGGCGGCCGCGCCCTCCTCGGCGACGACGAGGGTGTCGGCCCTGGGCCGCTCGGCGACGGTGTAGGTGAAGTGGGAGCTGGAGACCTTCTTGCCGCTCCTCGTCTCACCGGTGAACCACACCTCGACCTTGTCGCCCGGTTCGCCGCCTCGGACCTTGGCCCGGTACTCGTCGAAGTAGAGGTCGTCCTCGCCGCCGTAGGTCTCGCCGCCCTTCCAGTGCCTGAGCGTCCGGTCCCACGTACGGCCGCCGTTGACGCGGTACTTGAGCTCCTTGTCGCGCACGGCCTTGCGGACGACGACCGAGACCTCCTGGTCCGCGCCCCGCGCATACGACGTGGAGAACGCGGCCGGGGTGAAGTCGGCGGCGCTCAGGCCGACCGAGGAGACCGGCCGGTCGGGGTGGGCTGCGGTCTCGGCGACGGAGAGCGCGAACGGGACGTTCTTCTCGAACTCCTGCCGGATCAGCTTCTCGTCGTCGGGGAAGTTGAAGACCGACTGGCAGTCGGACGCCTTCCAGGCGTCGTTCGGGTCGAGGTTCGACGCGGTCTGACAGGTCGACATCTCGGGGGTGAACATCGCCATGCCGTTGACGTTCGAGGCGTGGCCGTCCGCTTCGCCGTTGGTGGTGTACAGCTCCGAGGAGACCTGCGAGCGGTAGCCCGGGATCGCCGGGTTGTCGGGCGTGCCGGCGAGCGCCTTGTAGAGCACGTCGTCCGGGGTGGGCGTGGCGACCTGCCAGCCGACGCCGTAGAGGAGGAGTTCGGCGGCGGAGTGGTAGTTGATGCCGTACGTGAATCCGATGCGCTTCTCGAAGGCGTCGAGGGCCTTGGTCTCCGGCTCGGACTCGGGGCTCGCGCCGCGGTAGGTCTGGCTGGTGGGGTTCGGGGACGAACCCTCGTCGTCGTAGCCCCACTTGTAGGGGAAGTTGCGGTTGAGGTCCACGCCGTCACCCGTGCTGATGGCGCCGTCGCCGTTGACGTCCCGCAGGTTCTTGCGCCACAGGCGGGTGGTGGAGTCCTTGAACGTGTAGTCGTAGCCGTCGGGGTTGGCCGACAGGACGAACCACAGCTCGGTGGCGTCGACGATCTTCTTGATGCGCCGGTCCGTCCTGTAGTTGTCCAGGTAGTAGTGCATCAGACGCCGGGTCATCTCCGGCGTGATCCACTCGCGCGCGTGCTGGTTGGACATGTACAGCACGGCCGGCTTGGAGCCGTCCTTCGACTTCTGCGCGTTCCTGGTCAGCTTGAGCGCGAGGATGTCCTGGCCGTCGATCGTCTTGCCGATGGACTCGACCTTGGTGAGACCGGGGTGGTCCTGCCCGGTCCGGACGATCTCCTGCTCCAGGCCTCCGCTCCCGCCGTAGGGCCGGAACACGCCTTGGGCGGCGCCCTCGACGCGTGCCTCGGCCCTGGCCGTGAGGGCGTGCTCGGTGAGCCGGACGCCCTGCTCCTCGAGCTTCCTGGCCTGCTTGTCGGTGAGGTAGACCTCGACGGTGGTCTTCCCGTGCCCGGCCACCTGCTCGCCGAGTTCCTGGCCGTCCTGCCCGGCCTTGAGGAGCAGGGGAATCTGCTTCTGGGTGACGTCCGCTCGGAAGACCTTGACCGCGTCGGGGTCGGACGGGCCTGGACTTCCGCTCTGCGCCTGGGCGATGGGTGCAAGGCTCGCTCCCCCGATCAGGAGCGCGCCGACAGCGAGGATCGATCTCGCTCTGGGTCTCATGAACCCCCCTACCGGTGGTCCGCCACAGCGGCGAACAGGTTGCCAGGCTCATGTCACATCATGATCGAGTCAAGGGCGCCTCACGGACACACAAACGCCGGTGCCGACCACCCGAATGGACGTCGGCACCGGCGAGTTGACGGTGTTTCGGGTCAGCCCGCCAGGTTGTCCGCCAGCTCCTCGCTGAGGTTGGCCTCCGTGCTCGGGATGCCCAGGTCGGCGGCGCGCTTGTCGGCCATCGCCAGCAGACGGCGGATCCGGCCGGCGACCGCGTCCTTGGTCAGCGGCGGGTCGGCGAGAGCACCCAGCTCCTCCAGGGAGGCCTGCTTGTGCTCCATGCGCAGCCGGCCGGCGGCCGCGAGATGCTCGGGCACCTCGTCGCCGAGGATCTCCAGGGCGCGCTGGACACGGGCACCAGCGGCCACAGCGGCGCGGGCCGAGCGGCGCAGGTTGGCGTCGTCGAAGTTGGCGAGCCGGTTGGCGGTGGCCCGCACCTCGCGCCGCATCCGGCGCTCCTCCCAGGCCAGCACGGACTCGTGCGCACCGAGCCGGGTCAGCAGGGCACCGATCGCGTCACCGTCGCGTACGACGACCCGGTCCACCCCGCGCACCTCGCGGGCCTTCGCCGCGATGGACAGCCGGCGTGCGGCGCCCACCAGCGCGAGCGCGGCCTCCGGGCCCGGGCAGGTCACCTCCAAGGAGGAGGAGCGGCCGGGCTCGGTCAGCGAGCCGTGCGCCAGGAAGGCCCCGCGCCAGGCCGCCTCCGCGTCACAGGTGGCCCCGGAGACCACCTGCGGGGGCAGGCCGCGGATCGGGCGGCCCCGGCCGTCGACCAGGCCGGTCTGGCGGGCCAGCTGGTCGCCGCCCGCGACCACGCGCACCACGTAGCGCGAGCCGCGGCGCAGGCCGCCGGGCGCCATCACGATCAGTTCCGAACTGTGGCCGAAGATCTCCAGGATGTCCCGCTTGAGCCGGCGGGCCGCCATCGCGGTGTCCAGCTCCGCCTCGATCACGATGCGCCCGCTCACCAGGTGGAGGCCGCCGGCGAACCGCAGAATGGCGGAGACCTCCGCCTTCCTGCAGCAGGTCCGGGTGACGGGGAGCCGGGAGATCTCGTCCTTCACCGCTGCCGTCATCGCCATGGGCCGATCCTTCCATGCATCCGAAAAATACGGTCGTACGCGGCGGCCAGCAGCTCCGGGTCGTGCCGGGGGCTGCCGTCGGTCCGGGCCACCGGCGCCAGCTCGACCGCGGCTCCCAGCCGCTTGGCGGCCTCGGTGAGCGAGTCGCGGTCGGGCACCGCGGCCTCGTCGGCCAGCACCACGTCCAGGGCGAGTTTAGGGGCGTGTCGCCCCAAAACCTCCAAATGACGCTGCGGGGAGAAGCCCTCGGTTTCTCCGGGCTGCGGGGCGAGGTTCAGGGACAGGACCCTGCGCGCCTTGGTCTCGGTGAGGGCGTCCAGCAGCTCCGGGACGAGCAGGTGCGGGATGACCGAGGAGAACCAGGAACCGGGGCCGAGCACCACCCAGTCCGCGTCCAGAACGGCCGCGACGGCCTCGGGGACGGCGGGCGGGTCGTGCGGCACGAGGTGCACGGACTGCACCTCACCGGGGGTGAGGGCGACGGTCGCCTGCCCGCGCACGGTGTCGACCTCGTCCGGGCGCTCCGGGTCGTGCCCCTTGACCAGGGCCTGCAGCTCCAGCGGCACGGCGGACATGGGCAGCACGCGGCCGTGCGCGCCGAGCAGCTTCCCGACCAGGTCCAGGGCCTGGACATGGTCGCCGAGCTGCTCCCACAGGGCCACGATCAGCAGGTTGCCGACCGCGTGGCCGTGCATCTCGCCCTGGGACTGGAAGCGGTGCTGGATGACCCGGGCCCAGGTCTGGCCCCAGTCGTCGTCCCCGCACAGCGCGGCCAGGGCCTTGCGCAGATCACCCGGGGGAAGCACCCCCAGCTCGTCGCGCAAGCGGCCGCTGGAGCCGCCGTCGTCGGCCACCGTGACGACGGCGGTGAGGTCGCCGGTGATCCGGCGCAGCGCGGCGAGCGAGGCGGACAGGCCCATGCCGCCACCGAGGGCGACGACCTTGGGCTGGGCGCCGCGCCGGCGGACCCGGCCGCCGCGGACCTCGACGGGGCGAGCCGCCCGCGCGTCGGTCGCGGCACGGCTCGAACGGCCCTCCGGCACCACCCGGCGCAGCCTGCTCAGCCGCGGTGTACGTTCCGTCATTCCCGTCCCATGTCCCGGTGTACGAGCACCGTCTCCACGCCCTCGGCCGCGAGACGTGCGGCGAGCTTCTCCGACATCGCGACCGAGCGGTGCTTGCCGCCGGTGCAGCCGATCGCGATGGTCACATACCGCTTGCCCTCGCGCCGGTACCCGGCCGCGACGAGCCGCAGCAGCTCGGCGTAGCGGTCGAGGAACTCCTTGGCGCCGGGCTGGTTGAAGACATAGGCGGCGACCTCCTCGTTGAGGCCGGTGTACGGGCGCAGCTCCGGGACCCAGTGCGGGTTGGGCAGGAACCGCATGTCCGCGACCAGGTCGGCGTCGACCGGCAGGCCGTACTTGAAGCCGAAGGACATCACGGTCGCCCGCAGCTCGGGCTCCTCCTCGCCCGCGAACTGGGCGTCCATCTTGGCGCGCAGCTCGTGCACGTTGAGGCTGGAGGTGTCGATCACCAGGTCCGCGTCGCCGCGCAGCTCGCGCAGCAGCTCGCGCTCGGCGGCGATGCCGTCGACGATCCGGCCGTCGCCCTGGAGGGGGTGCGGGCGGCGCACCGACTCGAAGCGGCGCACCAGGGCGTCGTCCGAGGACTCCAGGAAGACGATCCGGCGCGTGACGCCCCTGCTGTCGAGGTCGGCGAGGGACTCGCGCAGGTTGTCGAAGAACCTCCGCCCGCGGACGTCGACGACGACCGCGATCCGCGCCACGTTGCCCTGCGAGCGGGCACCCAGCTCCACCATGGTGGGGATCAGGGCGGGCGGGAGGTTGTCCACGACGAACCAGCCGAGGTCCTCCAGACACTTCGCGGCCGTCGACCGGCCCGCTCCGGACATGCCGGAGATGATCACCAGCTCGGGGATGGCCGCTTCGGGCGCCCCGGCCGGCGTGGCATCCGTACTCACCTGTGCTCCGTTTTCCTGAGCCGCCTGCTGCGGCTCCCCCGCGGCCGCCTGATCTCGGTCCGCTGCGGGCTGTGCGTCGTGCTCGGTCATCTCTCCTGCCCCCGTCGTTCGTCCGGGAGACCCGCGGACACGGGCTCCCCCGAGGAAACCGCCGTCGTATCGGGTTCCTCGTCATCAATGATCTCTCCGGTCGCCGTGTTCACGGCGGGTGCGGCCGGAGCCGCCTGGGCGAGGGCCACTGCGATGGTCTCGGCCGTCTTCCGGCCTATCCCGGGCACCTCCTGGATCTGCTCGATTGTGGCGGACCGCAGCTTCTTCACCGAACCGAAATGCTTGATGAGCGCCTGTTTACGGGTCTCGCCGAGGCCGGGCACGTCGTCCAGGGGACCGGCGCGGAAGCGTTTGGCGCGTTTGGCGCGCTGGTAGGTGATCGCGAAGCGGTGCGCCTCGTCGCGGACACGCTGGAGCAGATAGAGGCCCTCGCTGGAACGGGGCAGGACCACCGGGTCGTCGTCACCGGGCACCCAGACCTCCTCCAGGCGCTTGGCGAGGCCGCACACGGCGATGTCGTCGATGCCCAGCTCGTCCAGCGCCCGCCGGGCCGCCGCGACCTGCGGCTGCCCGCCGTCGACCACGACGAGCTGCGGCGGATAGGCGAACTTCCTGGGGCGGCCGTCGTCGTCCTTGAGGGAGCTGGTGAGGGGATCGCCCTCGCCGAGGACCGGCTCACCGTCGGTGAGTGCTTCCTCGCCTTCGGCCCACTCCCCCGTCTTCTCCTTCTCGGCGAGATAACGCCGGAAGCGGCGGGTGATGACCTCGTGCATCGAGCGAACGTCGTCCTGGCCGGCGAAGCCCTTGATCTGGAAGCGGCGGTACTCGCTCTTGCGCTGCAGGCCGTCCTCGAACACGACCATGGAGGCGACCACGTCGTCTCCCTGCAGGTGGGAGATGTCATAGCACTCGATCCGCAGCGGGGCGCTGTCCAGGTCGAGGGCGTCGGCGATCTCCTCCAGCGCCCGGGAGCGCGTCGTCAGGTCGGAGGCGCGCTTGGTCTTGTGCAGGGCGAGGGCCTGCTGGGCGTTGCGCTCCACGGTCTCCATGAGCGCCTTCTTGTCGCCGCGCTGCGGGATGCGCAGCGAGACGTTCGACCCGCGACGGCCGGTCAGCCACTCCTGGACCGGCTCGACCGGCTCGGGCAGGGCCGGGACCAGGACCTCCTTGGGAACGGCGTCCCCGGTCTCCTCGCCGTACAGCTGCTGCAGGGCGTGCTCGACGAGGGCACTGGTGGTGACCTCCTCGACCTTGTCGGTCACCCAGCCGCGCTGGCCGCGCACCCGGCCGCCGCGCACGTGGAAGATCTGTACGGCCGCCTCCAGCTCGTCCTCGGCGACGGCCATGAGGTCCGCGTCGGTCGCGTCGGCGAGCACGACCGCGTTCTTCTCCATGGCCTTCTTCAGGGCCTCGATGTCGTCGCGCAGGCGGGCGGCCCGCTCGTACTCCATCTCCTCGGCCGCCTCCATCATCTGCTTCTCCAGACGGCGGAGGTAGGTGCCGGTGCGGCCCGCCATGAAGTCGCAGAACTCCTCGGCCAGATCCCGGTGGTCCTCGGGGGCGATCCGGCCGACGCAGGGGGCGGAGCACTTGCCGATGTAGCCGAGCAGGCAGGGGCGGCCGGTGCGGGAGGCGTTCTTGAAGACGCCGGCCGAGCAGGTGCGCACCGGGAAGACCCGCAGCAGCAGGTCGACGGTGTCCCGGATGGCCCAGGCGTGGCCGTACGGACCGAAGTACCTGACGCCCTTCTTCTTGTGACCGCGCATCACCTGGACGCGCGGGAACTCCTCGTTCATCGTCACCGCGAGGTACGGGTAGCTCTTGTCGTCGCGGTACTTGACGTTGAACCGGGGGTCGTACTCCTTGATCCAGGAGTACTCCAGCTGCAGCGCCTCGACCTCCGTGGACACCACGGTCCACTCCACGGACGCGGCGGTGGTCACCATCGTCCGGGTGCGCGGGTGCAGGTTCGCCAGGTCCTGGAAGTAGTTCGCCAGGCGCTGACGCAGGCTCTTCGCCTTTCCGACGTAGATCACCCGGCGGTGCTCGTCACGGAACCTGTACACCCCCGGGGAGTCCGGGATCTCACCCGGCCTGGGGCGGTAGCTGGAGGGGTCGGCCATGTCTCACACCCTACTGGCGAGCACCGACACCGCGTCGCGCCTGTGGACAACGCCCACCGGCGCGGATCCCCCGGTCAGCCCCGATCGGTGCGGTCCCTCGCCGCACTGCCCCCGAGGGCTGCATTTCCGGCCATGCCGACCCCTGCGAACCTGCCGGCAGGGCACCCGGGCTGCCCTCCTGCGGCCCGTGGCGGCCTCGGCCCGCATGCGTAGGAGGTGCGGCTCGGCCAGGAGAACGCCGTGACCGGGTCCGAGGTGTTGTCGGGGTCTGGTCAACACGCTTCAATGCGGGGGAACTCGGGGCCGTGCACGCCGGCGTACGGACGCGGCGTGCGTGCACAGGGGCGTCTCCCGACGCCCACGGGGGTGGCCCCGCGCACCTGCGCCAGCGGTCTGACCAGCCGTCGCGACACCTCACAGAAAGGCCCCTGTGCATGCGGCACGCCACAGAGCACGCGGACGTCCCCACCGCGGAACTGGACA
The DNA here is from genome assembly GCF_042895235.1 of Streptomyces sp. NPDC001410. Classification (NCBI taxonomy): domain Bacteria; kingdom Bacillati; phylum Actinomycetota; class Actinomycetes; order Kitasatosporales; family Streptomycetaceae; genus Streptomyces; species Streptomyces sp. NPDC001410. The sequence goes on along the minus strand of NZ_JBIAWE010000006.1, from coordinate 262,511 downwards.
CGGCCCTGCGGGGCGGCCCCTTCCACGTGGCGCTGCGCGCCGCGATCGCCGCCCGCGGACTGCCGCTCCAGCGTGTGCAGCATCATCTGTCGCGCCATGGGGTCAAGGTCGGTGTCACCAGCCTGAGTTACTGGCAGCAGGGCGCCCGCCGCCCGCAGCGCCCCGAGTCACTGCGCGCCGTACGGGCCCTGGAGGAGATTCTCCAGCTGCCGGACGAGTCCCTGATCCGGCTGCTCACCGAGTCCAGCGAACCCTCCTCCGTCCGGCGCCCCTCGGCCCGTTCCTACCGCTCCCTGATCGAGGCCTCCGACGCGCTGAACCGGCTCCAGGGCGACCTGGGCTGGTCCCTCGACGGCGGCCTGCACACCCTCGGCCACCACGAGCGGGTCCGGATCGGCGCCCGCCGCGAACTGGCCGGCCTCGAGTCCCACCACATCGTGCGGGCCCACCGCGACGGCGTCGACCGCTTCCTCGCCGTCCACCACGGCGACCCCGGCTGCAGCCCCCGCGCCATGGCGGTGCACGCCCTGGAGAACTGCCGGACCGGGCGCGTCCGCCTGGACCAGGACACGGGTGTACTGGTGGCCGAGCTCCTCTTCGGCACCCGGCTGCGCGCCGGCGACACCTTCCTCTTCCGGTACGGCATCGAGGACGGCACGGCGGGGGTCTCGCGCGAGTTCGCCCACGGGTTCGGCTTCCCGGGCGGTCAGTACGCGCTCCAGGTGCGCTTCGACCGGGCCGCGCTGCCGACCCGCTGCCACCGCTTCTCCCAGCACTCCCCCGCGGCGCCGCGCAGCGGCTGCCACGAGCTGACGGTCAGCGGGCCGCACCACAGCGTCCACGTGGTCGAACCCCGGATCCGTCCGGGCCTGGTCGGCATCGCCTGGGACTGGGAGTGACGCGGGCCGGAACGCCCGGAGCCGGTGGGGCGGGGGCCAGGTGCAAGTACCTGGGCGCCGCTCGACGGTGCGGTCCGTCAGGCGCCCGGACCGGCGATGATCCTGCCGTTCGACGCCTTCACCGGCAGCTCGTTCAACGGCACGGTGGCCGGCGTCTGGACCACCTTGCCCGTCACGGCGTCGAACTGGCTGCCGTGGCAGGGGCAGATCAGAGTCGTCCCCTGCAGCTTGTTGATGGGGCACCCCGCGTGCGTGCAGATGGTGCTGTACGCCTTGAGGGCCCCGCTCCCGTCCCGGCTGACCACCACGTTGTGGTCCCGGTAGAGCTTCGCGCCGCCCTTCGCGACCTCGCTCTCGGCACCGAGGTCGACCGGCGCGGTCGGGGTCGCGTCGGCGGTGGTGCCGCCCGGCGCCGAGCAGGCGGCCAGTCCGAGCCCTGCCACCGGAACCACGGCGGCTCCTCGAAGGACGGTACGACGACTCGTGGACGGGCGGGCCGATCGGGCGGACATCAGGTCTCCACTGGTCAGGGGATGTGCAGGCCGACGGTACCCGGACGGAACGGCCGACTCCGGGGCGGGGGTGGGAACGGGGAGGAGGGCGGATCCACGGGCGGCGCGGGCGCGTAAACGTTTGCGTAAGCGTTTACGCGGAGGTGGTGGATGGGATACCTTCCCGGCGTCCGACAGTCCTGCCGGCTCGACAGTCCCGCCTCTCGGCGGCTCGGCGGTTCAGCGGTTCAGCGGTTCAGCGGTTCAGGGAGAGGAAAACGCGATGGCCACCATGGCGGACGTCGCCCGGAGTGCCGGAGTCTCCGTGGCGACCGTCTCCCACGTGCTCAACGGCACGCGTCCGGTGCTGCCCCACACCCGCCAGGCTGTGCTGGACGCAGTCGACGCCCTCGGCTACACGCCCAACACCCTCGCCCGCTCCCTGGTGACCTCCCGCACCCGCTCCATCGGCCTCGCGGTGTCGGCGATCAGCAACCCGTACTTCACGGAGATCCTGCAGGGCGTCGAGGCTGCCGCCCTGGAGGCGGGCTACAGCCTGCTCATCGCCGACCCGCACGACGACCCCGCGCACGAGCGGAAGGTCGTCCAACTTCTTCACGAGCGCCGGGTGGACGGCATGATCGTCGCCCCCTCCGCACACCCGCACGACCTCGTCGCCTACCTCGGCCGCCACGAGGTTCCGACGGTGTTCCTGGACCGGGTGCTCCCCGAGCAGGCCCGTTTCGATCAGGTCTGCGCCGAGAACGAGGGTCCGACGGCCCGCCTCGTCACCCATCTCGCCGGGCTCGGGCACCGCCGGATCGGCCTGGTCGCGGGCCTGCCCGGGCTCAGCACCACCGGTGAGCGGATCACCGGCTACCAGCAGGGACTCGCCGCCGCCGGGCTGGCCCACGACGAGGGCCTCGTGGTGTCCGGCAACTCCGAGTCGGCGGGTGCCGAGCGGGCCACGGCCGTGCTGCTCTCCCTGCCGACGCCGCCCACGGCGCTGGTCACCGCCAACAACGCCATGACCATCGGCGCCCTGCGCGCCCTGCGCCGGGAGGGCCTGACCGTCCCGGACGACATCGCCCTGTGCTGCTTCGACGACTTCGCCTGGGCCGATCTGTTCTCGCCCCGGCTCACCGCCGTCGCCCAGCCCAGCAGGGAGATCGGCGCCCAGGCCGTCCGGGTGCTCCTGGACCGGCTGGACGACCCCAGCCGGCCCGCCCGGACCGTCCGGCTGCCCTGCACCCTCGTCCACCGCACCTCCTGCGGATGCCCGGAGGACCGGGACGAGATCGCAGGTGCAAGAGACGCAAGGCCGGCCGGGACCGGTGGGAAGACCGAACCGTCCGCGCTCTGCGCACATTCCGCCTCCGCACATTCCGCGCTGCCCGCGCTGTCCGAGAAGGGAACGCCTCGTGATCGTCGTCGCCGGTGAGGCACTGATCGACCTGGTACCGCACGGCCCGGGTGCGCTGGCGGACCTGAAGCCGGCGCTCGGCGGCGGCCCGTACAACACCGCCGTGGCCCTCGGCCGCCTCGGCTCCCCGACCGCGTTCTGCTCCCGCACCTCGCACGACGCCTTCGGCGAGGCCCTGCTGGACGGGCTGCGCCGGGCCGGGGTGGACGTGTCCGGCGTGCAGCGCGGCACCGAGCCGACCACGCTCGCGGTCGCCACGATCGACGGCGGCGGCTCGGCCGCCTACTCCTTCTATGTCGACGGCACCGCCGACCGTCTCTTCAGCGCCCCCGCCGGTCTCCCCGCCGGCACGCGCGCGGTGTCCTTCGGCACCTGCTCGCTCGTCCTGGAACCGGGGGCGGGCGCCTACGAGGAGCTGATGCGGACCGCGGCCGCGCAGGGCCTGTTCACCGCCCTCGACCCCAACATCCGGACGGGCCTCATCCCGGACGCGGACGCCTACCGGGCGCGTTTCAAGAGCTGGCTGCCCTCGGTGACGCTGCTGAAGCTGTCCGCGGAGGACGCGGAGTGGCTGGGCGGCACCCCGCGCGAGTGGCTGGCCGCGGGACCGGCGGCCGTCGTGGTGACCCGGGGCGGCGACGGTCTCACCGTCCACACCCGGGACGGCGCGGAGTACTCCGTACCGGGCGAGAAGGTCGAGGTCGTGGACACCATCGGCGCCGGTGACACGGTGAACGCGGCCCTGCTGCACGGCCTGTCCGCTCAGGACGCGCTGTCGCCGGAGGGACTCGCCGCCCTGGGACGGGACGGCTGGCGGCGACTGCTGCGGTTCGCGGCACGCGCGGCGGCGATCACCTGCTCACGCGCGGGTGCGGAGCCGCCGTACGCGGCCGAGCTGGGCGAGTTGTGAGCGGTCTCTTTCCTCTGTGCTCGTGTCAAGGTTCGGCCGAACCCGCGGTTCGTGGAACGGCCGGACCGCGGAGCCGGGGTGGCTGATGGTGGAACGAGCGGCGCCCCGCGGGGAGTTCCCGCGGGGCGCCGCTTTTTTGATGACGTGTCAGGGCATGACCCGAACCGGCCTCAGGCCTTGCGGGCCCGCGTCGTCGTCTTCTTCGCCGGTGTCGTCTTCTTCGTGGCCCCGGCGGCCTTCTTGGTCGCCGTGTTGTTGGCCTTGGCCGTCACCGTCTTCTTCGCCGTCGACCTGGCCGCGGCCGTCTTCTTGGCCGCCGCGCCACGCGGTGCCTTCACCGTTGCCGCGTCGCTGATGCGGTCGGCGTCGAGGATCTCGCGCAGGAACTTGCCGGTGTGGCTGGCCGGAACGCCTGCGATCTCCTCGGGCGTACCCTCGGCGACCACGAGGCCACCGCCGGCGCCGCCTTCCGGACCCATGTCGACGACCCAGTCGGCGGTCTTGATCACGTCGAGGTTGTGCTCGATGACGATGACCGTGTTGCCCTTGTCGACCAGGCCGGCGAGGACCTTCAGCAGCTTGCTGATGTCCTCGAAGTGCAGACCGGTGGTGGGCTCGTCCAGGACGTAGACCGTGCGTCCGGTGGAGCGCTTCTGCAGCTCGCTGGCGAGCTTCACACGCTGGGCCTCACCGCCGGACAGGGTGGTCGCGGACTGGCCGAGCCGCACGTACCCGAGGCCGACGTCCTTCAGCGTCCTCAGGTGCCGGGAGATGGCCGGAACCGCCTCGAAGAACTCGGTCGCCTCCTCGATCGGCATGTTCAGCACGTCGGCGATGGACTTGCCCTTGTAGTGGACCTCCAGGGTCTCCCGGTTGTACCGGGCGCCGTGGCAGACCTCGCACGGGACGTAGACGTCCGGGAGGAAGTTCATCTCGATCTTGATCGTGCCGTCGCCCGCGCAGTTCTCGCAGCGGCCGCCCTTGACGTTGAAGGAGAACCGCCCGGGCAGGTAGCCGCGGACCTTCGCCTCGGTGGTCTCGGCGAACAGCTTGCGGACGTGGTCGAAGACGCCGGTGTACGTCGCCGGGTTGGACCGCGGGGTGCGGCCGATGGGCGACTGGTCGACGTGCACGACCTTGTCGACGAGGTCGTCGCCGTCCACGCGCGTGTGCCGTCCGGGGACGCTGCGCGCGCCGTTCAGCTCGCGGGCCAGGTGCGTGTAGAGGATGTCGTTGACCAGCGTCGACTTGCCGGATCCGGACACGCCCGTGACGGCCGTGAACAAGCCGAGCGGGAAGGACACGTCGATGTCCTGCAGGTTGTTCTCCCTGGCGCCGTGCACCGTCAGCCGACGGGTCGGGTCCTGCGGGCGCCGTACGTCCGGCAGCGGGATGGACTTGCGGCCCGAGAGGTACTGGCCGGTCTGCGACTCGGCGTTGGCGAGCAGTTCCTTCAGGGAGCCGCTGTGCACGACCTTGCCGCCGTGCTCGCCGGCGCCCGGACCGATGTCGACGATCCAGTCGGCGACCTTGATCGTGTCCTCGTCGTGCTCCACGACGATGAGCGTGTTGCCCATGTCGCGCAGTCGGACGAGGGTCTCGATCAGCCGGTGGTTGTCGCGCTGGTGCAGGCCGATGGACGGCTCGTCCAGGACGTACAGGACGCCGACGAGGCCGGAGCCGATCTGGGTGGCCAGGCGGATGCGCTGGGCCTCGCCGCCGGACAGGGTGCCGGCCGCGCGGTTGAGGGAGAGGTAGTCGAGGCCGACGTCGACCAGGAAGCGCAGCCGCTCGTTGACCTCCTTCAGGACGCGCTCGGCGATCTTCTTGTCGCGGGCGCTCAGCGTCAGCTCGCCCAGGAAGTCCGCGCAGTCGCTGATCGACATCGCGGAGACCTCTGCGATCGACTTCTCCATGATCGTGACGGCGAGGACGATCGGCTTCAGGCGCGTGCCCTCGCAGGAGGGGCAGGGCACCTCGCGCATGTAGCCCTCGAAGCGCTCGCGGCTGGCGTCGCTCTCGGCCTCGCTGTGCCGGCGCTTCACGAAGGGCACCGCACCCTCGAAGGGCGTGGTGTACACGCGCTCGCGGCCGTACCGGTTGCGGTACCGGACCTCGATCTGGGTCTTGTGGCCGTGGAGCAGGGCCTTCTTGGCCCGCTGCGGCAGGCCCGCGAAGGGGATGTCGGTACGGAAGCCGAGCGCGTCCGCGAGGGCGCCGATCAGGCGGCCGAAGTAGTCCTTGGTGTGTCCGTGCGACCAGGGGTGGATGGCGCCCTCGTCCAGGGACTTGTCCTCGTCCGGGACGATCAGCTCCGGGTCGACCTCCATGCGCGTGCCGATGCCGGTGCACTCGGGGCAGGCGCCGAAGGGCGAGTTGAAGGAGAAGGAGCGGGGCTCCAGCTCCTCGAAGGACAGGTCGTCGTACGGGCAGTACAGGTGCTCCGAGTACATGCGCTCGCGCTCGGGGTCGTCCTCGGGGAGGTCCACGAAGTCGAGCACGACCATGCCGCCGGACAGGCCGAGGGCGGTCTCCACGGAGTCGGTGAGGCGGCGCTTGGCGGAGTCCTTCACCGTGAGGCGGTCGATGACCACCTCGATGGTGTGCTTCTCCTGCTTCTTCAGGGTCGGCGGGTCGGACAGCTGGATGGTCTCGCCGTCCACGCGCGCGCGTGAGTAGCCCTTGGTCTGCAGGTCGGCGAAGAGGTCGACGAACTCGCCCTTGCGCTCGCGCACCAGCGGCGACAGCACCTGGAAGCGGCTCCCCTCCGGCAGCTCCAGGACCTTGTCGACGATGGCCTGCGGCGACTGGCGCGAGATCGGGCGGCCGCACTCGGGACAGTGCGGCTTGCCGATGCGCGCGAAGAGCAGACGCAGGTAGTCGTAGACCTCGGTGATGGTGCCGACCGTCGAGCGCGGGTTGCGCGAGGTCGACTTCTGGTCGATGGAGACCGCCGGGGACAGACCCTCGATGAAGTCGACGTCCGGCTTGTCCATCTGACCGAGGAACTGGCGGGCGTACGAGGAGAGCGACTCCACGTAACGGCGCTGGCCCTCGGCGAAGATCGTGTCGAAGGCCAGCGAGGACTTGCCCGACCCCGACAGGCCCGTGAAGACGATGAGCGAGTCACGCGGCAGGTCGAGCGAGACATTCTTCAGGTTGTGCTCGCGCGCGCCACGGACGATGAGACGGTCGGCCACGCCGGTCCGCACCTTTCTTGAGAGAAGTGACAGGGGCGGGGCCCCCGTGCTTCTTCGAGACTAGGGGGAGCCACTGACAACGCCGGTCGGATTTCCCGGTTGCATAACAACCCCCGGTCATCCAGCATGCCCGACGCCACCCCCGACGATATAGCACGTGCTTTCGATTTTCGGTGGAGGTTCACCACCTTCACCCAAACGTGTGGCGGGGCTAAGGTCAGGCCCATGATTGATCACGCTCATGACCTGGCCTGTGTACGCGAAGCGACCGAGCGGCTCCTCACCGCTGTCGCCAAGCTGGACAACGCATCTCTCGCCGAGCCGTCACGCCTGCCCGGCTGGACCCGCGGACACGTCCTCGCTCACCTCGCCCGCAACGCGGACGCGCTCGTGAACGTCCTCGACGGCCGCCCCATGTACGCGAGTGCCGAGGCCCGGGACGCCGACATCGAGCGGGACGCCCCGCGCCCCCTGGACGTCCAGCTCGCCGACGTGCGCGAGAGCGGGGCCCGCTTCCAGGAGACGGGGGCCACGCCTGCGGACTGGACGCGCACGGTGGAGCTGCGCAACGGGGTCACCGACTCCGCGTCCCGGGTGCCGTTCCGGCGCTGGGCCGAGGTCGACCTGCACCATGTGGACCTCGGGACCGGGTACGAGCTGGAGGACCTGCCGGCTGAGTTCACCGAGCGGGAGATCGAGTTCCTGGCACAGCGGTTCTCCGGGCACCCCGACGTCCCGGCGACCCGCGTCACGGACGGCACGCGCGCGTGGAGCACGGGACGCGAGGCCGCCGAGCCCGAGATCACGGTCACCGGGTCTCCGGCGGACCTGCTGGGCTGGCTCGCCGGACGCCGCGAGGGCGCCGCGCTGGAGGCCACGGGCGGCGCGCTCCCGAAGCTGCCTCCGCTGTAGCGCGACGACGGCCCGCCGGGCACTCCCCCGCTATAGGCTGATCACCATGACGTACAGCGGAGAGGTCAAGGTCGGCGGCCCGGCGGACGTGCACGAGCTGAAGGACCTGATGATCACGAAGATCGCGGTCGGCCCGATGGACAACAACGCCTATCTGCTGCGCTGCCGGGCCACCGACGAGCAACTCCTGATCGACGCCGCCAACGAGGCACCGACCCTGCTCACCATGATCGGCGACGACGGCATCGCGTCCGTCGTCACCACCCATCAGCACGGCGACCACTGGCAGGCGCTCGCCGAGGTCGCCGCCGCCACGGGTGCCCGTACGTACGCCGGCCGGGAGGACGCCCCGGGCATCCCGGTGCCCACGGACGTCCTGGTCGACGACGGTGACGTCATCAGGGTGGGGCGCGTGGAACTCACCGCGCGTCACCTCGTGGGGCACACTCCGGGCTCCATCGCGCTGGTCTACGACGACCCGCACGGCCACCCGCACGTCTTCACCGGGGACTGCCTCTTCCCGGGCGGCGTCGGCAACACGCGCAAGGACCCGGCGGCGTTCGCGAGTCTGATCCGCGACGTGGAGACGAAGATCTTCGATGTGCTGCCGGACGAGACCTGGGTGTACCCGGGGCACGGCAACGACACCACGCTGGGGGCGGAGCGGCCGCATCTGCCGGAGTGGCACGCGCGCGGGTGGTGATGTTCCGGGCGCCTGATGGCTCGGGGCGCCTGGTTCGTGGCCTCGCGCCCCTGGTGAAGCGGACGTAGCTCAAGAAGTCGGCGATTCCGCGCCGGGCGCGCGCCCCGTGTGAACTGTTCGCACGCGCCGACGGCGCATGCGCGCTCCCCTCGCGCCGTGTCACGCAGTCAACTGGTGCCAGCCCCGCACAGGATGACGGCTCCTGCGCGGTATGGGCCGCCGGTCTTCCAACCCCGCCCTCGGCCGGCGGCCCAGGCCAGGGCGACCTCGGGCGGCAGCGTTCACACGACCGCAACACCCGTTCCCAGTATGCGGACAATGAACGCCGTGACCTGGACAAACATGGGGTTCGCTGCCAATCTCCCGCCATGCACCTTGCCCCTCGCGCACTGCGCCGCGCGGTAGCCGCCGCCACCATAGCCCTGCTCGCCACCGCCGTCGGCTGTGCTCCGCAGCCCGAGGACAAGGCGTCGGCCGCCCCGTCCGGGTCCGTCGAGAAGAGCTGTGCCAAGGGCAAGTTGGCCACCAAGACGTCCGGGAAGCTGACGATCGCGACGGACGAGCCCGCGTACGAGCCGTGGTTCAAGGACGACAAGCCCGCCAACGGCAAGGGCTTCGAGTCCGCGGTGGCCTACGCCGTGGCGCAGCGGCTGGGCTACGACAAGAGCGCCGTGGTCTGGCAGAGCGTGCCCTTCAACAAGGCGTTCGCGCCCGGTGTGAAGACCTTCGACTTCGACATCAACCAGGTGTCGATCAGCACGGAGCGCAAGAAGGCCGTGGACTTCTCCTCCGGTTACTACGACGTGCGTCAGGCCGTCATCGCGCTCAAGGGCGGCAAGGCCGCCAAGGCGACGAGCATCGCGGACCTGAAGAACCTCAAGCTGGGCGCCCAGGTGGGCACCACGAGCCTCGACTACATCACCGACGTGGTGAAGCCGAAGCAGGAGGCCGCCGTGTACGCGAAGAACGACCAGGCCAAGTCCGCGCTGAAGAACGGTCAGGTCGACGCCGTCGTCACGGACCTGCCGACCGCGTTCTACATCACCGCGGCCGAGGTGACGAGCGCGAAGATCGTCGGCCAGTTCGAGAACTTGGGCGGCACGCCCGAGCAGTTCGGGCTCGTGCTCGACAAGGGCAGCGCGCTGACCTCGTGCGTGACCGGCGCCGTCGACGCGCTGCGCAAGGACGGCACGCTGGCGCGGATCGAGAAGCAGTGGCTCTCCGACGCCGTCGACGCTCCGGTGCTCAAGTGACGGTCACCAAGGGCGAGTCCGCGGCGGAGGGGGCGAACGACAACGGTGACATGACCGGCGGCGCCGGGGACGCGGTGCCCGGCGCCGGTGACGGCTACGTGCCCTCCGAGCGGCGGCTGGAGCGCGAGCGCCACAAGCGGGCGCGGGCCCGCCGCGCCACGGCCGTCGCGGCGCTCTCCACCCTGGTCACGGCCGCCGTGCTCTACCTGGTCGTCGTCAACGCGCCGGGCTGGCCGCGCACCAAGGAGACGTTCTTCAGCGCGCAGTACGCGCGCGAGGCGTTCCCCAAGGTCCTCGAAGGACTGTGGCTGAACGTCCGCCTCCTGATCGTCTGCGGTGCCGCCGTGCTGGTCCTCGGCATGCTCATCGCCGTGGCCCGCACCCTGCGCGGCCCGGTGTTCTTCCCGCTGCGCGTCCTGGCGGCGGCGTACACGGACTTCTTCCGCGGTCTGCCGCTCATCATCAATTTGATGATCGTGGTGCTGGGCGTGCCCGCGCTGCGACTGCAGGGCGTGACGGTGGATCCGGTGCTGCTCGGTGGTACGGCGCTGACGCTGACGTACTCGGCGTACGTGGCCGAGGTGTTCCGGGCCGGCATCGAGTCCATCCACCCCTCGCAGCGCGCCGCGGCCCGCTCGCTGGGCCTCACCAACCGGCAGGCCCTGCGCTACGTCGTGCTGCCGCAGGCGGTGCGCCGTCAGGTGCCGCCGCTGCTCAACGACCTGGTGTCGCTGCAGAAGGACACCGGCCTGGTGTCGATCGGCGGCGCGGTGGACGCCGTACGGGCCGCCGACATCATCGTGGGCCGGAGCCTCAACTACACGCCGTACATCGTCGCGGGCCTGGTCTTCGTTGCGCTGACCATCCCGATGACGCGCTTCACGGACTGGGTGACGGCCAGGATGGACCGGCAGCGGGCCCAGGGAGGATCGATATGAGTACGGCACCCCAGGACGGCTCCCCGGTACTGCGGATGGAGTCCGTCCGCAAGACCTTCGGGGGTTCCGTCGTACTGCGGGACGTCGACCTGGAGGTCGCCCCGCACACGGTGACCGCGCTGATCGGCGCCTCCGGCTCGGGCAAGTCCACGCTGCTGCGCTGCGCCAACCTCCTGGAGGAGATCGACGACGGAGCGATCTGGCTGGACGGCGACGAGATCACCGACCCGCGCGTCGACCAGGACGCTGTACGCCGCCGTATCGGCGTCGTCTTCCAGGCGTACAACCTCTTCCCGCACATGACCGTGCTGGACAACATCACGCTCGCCCCACGCCGGGTGCACGGCGTCTCTCGCACGGAGGCCGAGGAGCGGGCCAGGGAGCTGCTGGAGCGCCTCGGACTGGGCGACAAGGCGGCCGCCTACCCGGACCGGCTGAGCGGTGGCCAGCAGCAGCGTGTGGCGATCGTACGGGCCCTCGCCGCACGACCCCGGCTGCTGCTGCTCGACGAGATCACCGCCGCGCTGGACCCCGAACTCGTCGGCGAGGTCCTGGAAGTGGTCCGCGGCCTGAAGGACGAGGGCATGACCATGGTGCTGGCGACGCACGAGATGGGCTTCGCCCGAGACGTCGCCGACCAGGTTTGTTTTCTGGACGGAGGGGTCGTGCTGGAGCGCGGCACCGCCGAGCAGATCTTCGGCGATCCGCAGCAGGAGCGCACGCGGCGCTTCCTGCGGCGGATCGTGGAGTCCGGCCGGCTGTAGGGCCGGTGGAGGCTACGCGTCGGCCTGGGCCGCCCCCACCAGGGCGGCGACCCGCTCCACGCCGAACACGTAGCCCTGCACGCCGCAGCCCGCGATCACGCCGTCGGCGCGCAGCGAGACGTACGAGTGGTGCCGGAACGACTCGCGCTGGTGGATGTTGGAGATGTGCACCTCCAGCACGGGCATGCCGTCGCAGGTGTTGAGCGCGTCCAGGATCGCGACCGAGGTGTGGGAGTAGGCAGCGGGGTTGATGACGATCCCGCAGTGGGTGAGCCGCGCCTCGTGGATCCAGTCGACCAGCTCGCCCTCGTGGTTGGACTGCCGGAAGTCCACCGTGCCGCCGTGTGCCGCCGCTGCCTTGGCGCACATCGCCTCGACGTCGGCGAGCGTGTCCTTGCCGTAGATCTCGGGCTGGCGCTGGCCGAGGAGGTTCAGGTTGGGCCCGTTGAGGATCATGATCGGGGCGTTGGCCAGGGTGCGGGGCACGGTTCCTCCGGTCCGTTCGGGGCGGCTTCTGCGGCCGCTCGCTCGAAACCGGTCTATCACGGCGCGCGGCGCGGGCGAGGGGCGCCTGTTCCGGCCGCCGCGGCGTGCGCCGCGGCTTGTTGATCACCTCCGCGCGCCCCCGTAACCCTTGATCACGGTGGGTAGTTGACGCAGTGTGCACGATGTACGGGCTGTAAGGGCCCCTTCCATGGCGCGGCTCGCGGCCGCCTCGCTCGCCGGGACCGCGATCGAGTTCTACGACTTCTTCGTCTACGGGACAGCGGCGGCCCTGGTCCTCGGGCCTCTGTTCTTCCCGACGTTCTCGCCCGTGGCGGGGACGCTGGCGGCGTTCGTGACGTTCGGGGTGGGGTTCGTGGCCCGGCCGCTGGGCTCGGTGCTGTTCGGGCACCTCGGCGACCGGCGCGGACGGCGGCCGGTGCTCGTCATCTCCCTGCTGCTGACCGGCGCTTCGACGGTCGCGGTCGGGTGCGTGCCGACGTACGGAACCCTCGGCGTGGCCGCCCCCGTGCTGCTGCTCGTCCTGCGCTTCCTCCAGGGGCTCGGGCTCGGCGGCGAGTGGGGTGGGGCGGTGCTGCTGACCGCCGAGCACGCGCCCGCCGGACGGCGCGCCCTGTGGTCGAGTTTCCCTCAGGTGGGGCCCGCGTTCGGCTTCGTGCTCGCCAACGGGGTGATGCTCGCGCTGTCGGCAGTGCTGTCCGACGCGCAGTTCGCGCAGTGGGGCTGGCGGATTCCGTTCTGGGCGGCCGGTGTGCTGGCTCTGGCCGGGCTGTGGCTGCGCTCGTCGCTCGCCGAGACTCCCGGGTTCCTGGAGATCGACGACCACGCGCGCGTGCCGCTCGTCGAGGTCGTACGGCACCACGGGCGGCTGGTGCTGCTGACGGCCGGGGCGCTGGCCGTCGGGTACGCCGTGTTCTACGCGGTGACGACGTGGTCATTGGCGTACGCGACCGAGCGGCTCGGGGTGAGCCGCACCGTCATGCTGACGTGCGTCATGGCCGCCGTGGTGGTGAAGGGCGCGCTCACGCCCCTCATGGCAATGCTCGGCGACCGCTACGGGCGCCGGCCGATGTGCCTGGTGGGGTGCACGGCATGCGCCCTGTGGATGCTGCCGATGGTCGCCCTGCTGGCGACGGGCGAGCCGCTGCTGATGTTCCTCGGCATCCTGGGCGCGCTGATCGCCTTCGTCATCATGTTCTCGGTGATCGCCGCGTATCTGCCGGAGCTGTACGAGGCGCGGGTGCGCTGCACGGGGGCCGCGGTCGGTTACAACCTCGGCGGGGTCCTGGGCGGCGCGCTCACCCCGATCGTCGCCACGGCCCTGGCGGAGCACAGCGGGCGCGTGCCGTGGGGTGTGGGCGTGTATCTGACGGGCATCGCCCTGCTGAGCCTGGCCTGCTTCGCCCTGCTGCCGGAAACGCGGCCCGTGCCCGTGCCGGCGGTGGAGCCGGTCACGGGCTGACCGGGACGGCGGCGCCAAGGGTTGATCGCCAGCTCCAGGTAGGCAGCGAACACCACCAGGTGCACGCCACCCTGCAGGGGTGTGGCCCGGCCCGGCACCACCGTCAGGGAACTGACGATCACGGTCGGTGCGAGCAGCAGCATGTGCGTCGGTCCGAGACCGAGGACGAGCGGTCCGGACAGCCAGATGGAGGCCAGCGCGACGGCGGGGATGGTCAGGCCGATGCTGGCCATGGCCGAGCCGAGCGCGAGGTTGAGGCTGGTCTGCACCCGGTCGCGCCGGGCGGAGCGCAGCGCGGCGATCGTCTCGGGCAGCAGGACGAGCAGGGCGATGATCACGCCGACGACCGCTTGGTTGAGGCCGGCCGCCTCCACACCGGACTCGATGGTGGGCGACACTCCCTTGGCAAGGCCCACCACACCGATCAGGGCGAGGCCGAGCAGGCCGAGGCTGGTCCGGACGGCGCGCGCGGAGGGGGGCTTGGCGTGGTCGTCGCCGGTGATGACCTCGCCCTGCCGGGTGATCGGCAGGAAGTAGTCGCGGTGCCGCACGGTCTGGGTGGCCACGAACAGGCCGTAGAGGATCAGTGAGGACAGCGCGGCAAACGTCAGCTGCACGTTGGAGAACTCGGGGCCCGGCTGCTGGTGGTGAAGGTCGGCAGCACCAGGCTGAGTGTGGCCAGCGTCGCGACGCTCGCCAGGGCGGCACCGGTGCCCTAGGGGTTGAACACCGCGGTCCCGTGGCGCAGGGAGGCGACGAGGAGGCAGAGTCCGACGATGCCGTTGCAGGTGATCATCACGGCGGCGAAGACGGTGTCCCGGGCCAGGGTGGAACTCTTGTCACCGCCGTCGGCCATGAGGGTGACGATCAGGGCCACCTCGATGACGGTGACGGCGATGGCGAGCACCAGCGAGCCGAAAGGTTCACCGACGCGGTGGGCGACCACCTCCGCGTGGTGCACCGCCGCGAGGACGGACCCCGCGAGGACCAGGGTCACCAGCGCGACGACCGCGAGCACCGGCACGAGGAGCGCACTGGGTGGTGAGCGGCCTGAGCCGAGTGATCATGAAGTGATCGTGGCAGACACGTACGCCGTCCGGCGTCGGCCTCCGTCGTCAGGCGTCGGCACCGGCCTTCGCGGCTGCCTCGCTCTCGTCGTGCACCGCCTCGGCGGCCGCCTGCTTCCTGGTGGCCATGAGGCTGGTGACGGTGGTGACGACGAGGACCGCACAGATCACGCCGAGCGAGACCGGGATGCTGATCTCGGGGACATGGACCCCGGACTCGTGCAGCGCGTGCAGCACCAGCTTGACGCCGATGAAGCCGAGGATGACCGACAGGCCGTACGACAGGTGGACCAGCTTCTTGAGCAGGCCACCGATGAGGAAGTACAGCTGGCGCAGACCCATCAGGGCGAAGGCGTTGGCGGTGAGGACGATGTACGGGTCCTGGGTCAGGCCGAAGATCGCGGGGATGGAGTCCATCGCGAACAGCACGTCGGTCGTGCCGATGGCGAGCACCACGACCAGCATCGGGGTCATGACCCGCTTGCCGTTCTCCTGGATCCAGAGCTTGGTGCTGTGGTACCGGTCGGCCACGCCGAACCGGCGCTCCGCGGCCTTCAGCAGCCTGTTCTCCTCGTAGGCCTCGTCTTCCTCCTCGGCGCGGGCCTCCTGGATGAGCTTCCAGGCGGTCCAGATCAGGAAAGCGCCGAAGAGGTAGAAGACCCAGGAGAAGCTGGCGATGATCGCGGCTCCGGCCGCGATGAAGACGGCCCGCAGGACCAGGGCCATGAGGACACCGACGAGCAGGACCCGCTGCTGATACTGCGAGGGCACGGCGAACTTCGCCATGATCAGGACGAAGACGAAGAGGTTGTCGACGCTCAGCGACTTCTCGGTGATGAATCCCGCGAAGAACTCGCCGGCCGGCTGGCCACCGCCGAAGACGAGCAGACCGAGGCCGAAGAGCCCGGCCAGGGCGATCCAGACGACGGTCCAGACACCGGCTTCCTTGATCGACACGTCATGAGGCTTGCGCCCGATGAAGAAATCGACCGCGATCAGGGCGGCGAGACCCACGATGGTCAGGGCCCACAGGGCCACAGAGATTTCCACTGCACCTCCGGCATTACGTAACGGCAAACACTGTCAGCGCTGTCGCTGCCGGAGGTCTCTTCCACCCGCGATGGGCCGACGCCCCGGGATCCACATCGATCCGTACTGACGGGTGCGTCGCAGTCAGGGAGTACTCCCCTCCGCTGGGAGGACAGTACCCCAATCACCAAGGAAAGGTAAAGTAATTAGCAAAAGAAAGACAAAACTCGCTGCTCATAGGCGCTTTACCGATGCTTGGTGCGGGCTGCCGTCACCTCGGTGAGCACCTGCTGGAGGACCTCGCTGCCGGGCGGCACGAGCGAGGGCTCGTACGTCCAGGTGTGGCCGACCCAGGGGTCCGCGAGGTGATCGTCGGGTACGGGGGTGAGCCGCATGAGCGAACGCCACAGCGGGTCGAGCAACGGGCCGTAGGCTTCGGCGTCCGCACGGTCCGCGACCATCAGCAGATGCACGCCGACGGCCGGGCCCTCGTCGGCGAGATAGCGCAGCTGGGTCACCGCCCGGTCATCGAAGCCGTGCGGGAAGTCGTTGACGATCAGCAGCTGCTGGGCGGTGTCGACGTCGGGTGGCAGTGCCTCGGCCGCACCGCCGCGCACCGCCATCTGTGTCAGGTCGACACGGCGGGTGAGCCGTCCCAGCATGTCCGCCACGCCCGCCGCGCCGCTCGCGGTAGGCACCGCCGCAGCCCCAGTCCGCGTCAACGGCAGGAGCGCCTGGGCCCCGGCACCGGCCGGGTCGACGACCTGCACGGCGAACTCCCCGACCGGGTGCACGGCGAGCAGCCGGACCGCGAGCGCCACCGCGGCGTCCATGGCGAGCCGACGCGCCTCGGCGGAGTCCAGGAAGGTGCCGTCGAGACCTTCCACCGGGCCGCTGTCGATCCAGAGCCCCCGCTGCAGCGGCAGCCTGACCAGCATGGGAATGCGCAGCGGCATGCTCTCGGGCAGATGGAGATCACCGAGCCGCACGGCCATCGGCGGCTCGTCCGGCACGCGGTAGCCGTGCCAGACGGGGTTGTCCCAGCGGGCGTACGCCGGCGGCAGCGCGGGCTCGACGACCTCGGACTCGGCGGTGAGCTGGGCGAGGTCCCGGTCGAAGACGGCCCGCGCCTGGTCGACCAGCTGGGAGTGCCGGGCGTGGGCCGCCTCGCGCGTGGACTGGCCGGCCGTGCCGAGCCGACTGGACGGATCGGCGAGGACCTGGTCGAGTTCCTTCTCCAGGCGGGCACCGGCGAAGTCGACGGCGCTGCGGTATGCGGCCGTGGTGCGGGCCAGATCCTCGAACATGCCCCAGACCTGGTTGTACAGCCGCTCCTCCATCGACCAGCCCACCGCGTCACCGGCTACGGGCTGGGCAGGCTGCCCGTCCGGGACCGGGGGCGGCGGGGCCGTTGGGGTACGGCGGCCGGGGTGGGTGTAGTCGATCGGGCCGCCTTCCGTCCGAGCGTAGACCGGGCCACCCGATGTCCGAGCGTCGTGCGCACCTTGCGCGCCGTGCGGCTGTGTCGGCCGTGGCGCCGACGAGCCGGCGGTGTCCTGGGGCTGTGGCACCGGTATCGCGCGGGCGAGGCTTCGCGACACCGCTTCCTGGATGCCCGCCGCGAGTGCTTCGGGCTGGGGCAGGCCCTGGTCGGTGAAGAGTGCGGCGAGACCGCCGGCATAGCCCTGGCCGACCGCGCGGACCTTCCAGGCGTCCTGTCGGCGGTACAGCTCCAGGGCGACGACGGCCGACTCGGCGTCCAGGCCGGTGAGGGTGAAGCGGACGATCTCGGTGCCGTCGAGGCCGGTGACCGCCGTGCGCGGGGCGGCGACCGCACCGAACCGCAACGCGCCTCCCGCCTGCGTGGGCAGGGCCAGCAGCACGGTGACGCGGTGGACCGCCTCGGGCAGGGCGGCCAGGTCGACGGCGAGCCGGTGGTCGGCGGCGGCCTGCCCGGAAACCTCGATCCCGGGCAGCGTGGGGGCGCCGGGGTGGGCCACCCACTCGGCGCCGTGCACTGTGCCGTGCTCGTCGCCGAGCGTGGCTCCCGCCAGGACCGGCACCTCGGCAGAGATCCGGACCTCCAGCCGGACCTGCGACAGCGGGTGGTTCTGTCCCCGCACCAGCTCGGCCGTCATCGCCGACGCCCCCCTGTGTCGTGTTGTCGTGCGCGCCGCGTCGGACTGTCCTACAGGTACGACCGGATCGCCGGCATCAGGTCCTGGAAGGTGCGGCCCCTGGCCGGCTCGCCCAGGGCGGTCATCGTCCAGCCCGAGCCCACGCGGTGCACCTTGGCCATGATCTGGGCGGTGTACTCGCCGCCGCCCGCCAGCGTGTAACGGGCCAGCTCTTGGCCGTTGGTCTCGTCCACGAGGCGGCAGAACGCGTTCTCCACCTCGTGGAAGGTCTGGCCCGTGAAGGAGTTCACGGTGAAGACGATCTGATCGACGTGGACCGGGACGCGCTGCAGGTCCACGAGGATGGCCTCGTCGTCACCGCCCTGGCCGACGCCGCCGACGAGGTTGTCGCCGGTGTGGCGCACAGAGCCGTCGTCGCTCACCAGGTGGCGGAAGAAGACGACGTCGACCGGCTCCTTCTCGGCGAAGAGAACCGCGGAGGCGTCCAGGTCGATCTCGCGGGTGCGCGAGCCGAACAGGCCGCGCCGCTTCGCCGCCTGCCAGCCGAGACCCATGCGGACCGCGGTCAGGGTGGCCCCGTCCTTCTTCTCCAGGCTGATGGCCTGACCCTTGGTCATGTTGACGGTCACGGCTGATTCCCCTCTCGATGGTCCCCTGTTGCCGCACAGTGGGCGGTTGTCCAGAACCCTACGCAGGGGCACTGACAGTGCCGAACCCCGGCTCGCGCTTTGTGTCGGTGTTGCAACACGAGGCGTGTATGCCGAGGTCCGGCAGGGTCACGAGGGGTCAGGCGAGGCCCGCCTCCCGCATCTGGCGCAGTTCCTTCTTCATCTCGGAGACCTCGTCGCGCAGCCGGGCGGCGATCTCGAACTGCAGCTCGGCGGCGGCGGCGCGCATACGCTCCGTCATCTCCTCGATCTGCTCGGCGAGTTCGGCCGCCGGGCGGTCCGTGGGCACCGCGGCCCCCGCCTTGCTCTTGGCGGCCTTGCCGCCCTTCGCACCCTTGGCCGCCTTGTCGCCGAGCGACGGGACGGGGGCCTTGGCGCCCTTGCCGTCCTTCTGCTTGCGGTAGCCGGAGCCGAGCAGCTGTTCGGTGTCGACCTCCTCGCGGGCGATCTGCGCGACGATGTCGTTGATCTTCTTGCGCAGCGGCTGCGGGTCGATGCCGTTGGCCTTGTTGTAGGCGACCTGCTTCTCCCGGCGGCGGTTGGTCTCCTCGATGGCCTTCTCCATCGCCGGGGTGATCTTGTCGGCGTACATGTGGACCTGGCCGGAGACGTTGCGCGCCGCGCGGCCGATGGTCTGGATCAGCGAGGTGCCGGAGCGCAGGAAGCCCTCCTTGTCGGCGTCGAGGATCGCCACCAGGGACACCTCGGGCAGGTCGAGACCCTCACGGAGCAGGTTGATGCCGACCAGGACGTCGAACTCGCCGGAGCGCAGCTCACGCAGCAGCTCGACGCGGCGCAGGGTGTCGACGTCGCTGTGCAGATAGCGCACCTGGATGCCGAGTTCCAGGAAGTAGTCCGTGAGGTCCTCGGCCATCTTCTTGGTGAGCGTGGTGACCAGGACGCGCTCGTCCTTCTCGGTGCGCTTGCGGATCTCGTGCACCAGGTCGTCGATCTGGCCCTCGGTGGGCTTGACCACGACCTCCGGGTCGACGAGGCCAGTGGGGCGGATGATCTGCTCGACAACCCCGTCGCCGCGGGACAGTTCGTAGGTGCCCGGGGTCGCCGACAGGTAGACCGTCTGGCCGATGCGCTCCTGGAACTCCTCCCACTTCAGGGGGCGGTTGTCCAGGGCGGAGGGCAGCCGGAAGCCGTGCTCGACCAGGGTCCGCTTGCGGGAGGCGTCGCCCTCGTACATGGCGCCGATCTGCGGGACGGTGACGTGCGACTCGTCGATGACGAGCAGGAAATCGTCCGGGAAGTAGTCGAGCAGGGTGTTGGGCGGGGAGCCGGGCAAGCGGCCGTCGAAGTGCATCGAGTAGTTCTCCACGCCTGAGCAGCTGCCGATCTGGCGGAGCATCTCGATGTCGTACGTGGTGCGCATCCGCAGACGCTGGGCCTCCAGCAGCTTGCCCTGCTTCTCCAGCTCGGACAGGCGCTCCCCCAACTCCTTCTCGATGTCGTTGACGGCCCGCTCCATGCGCTCGGGGCCGGCGACGTAGTGGGAGGCGGGGAAGACGTACAGCTGCTGGTCGTCGCTGATGATCTCGCCGGTGAGCGGGTGGAGCGTGGACAGCGCCTCGATCTCGTCGCCGAACATCTCGATGCGGACGGCCAGCTCCTCGTAGACCGGGAAGATCTCGATGGTGTCGCCGCGGACCCGGAAGGTGCCGCGGGTGAAGGCCATGTCGTTGCGCGTGTACTGGATGTCGACGAAGCGGCGCAGCAGTTCGTCGCGGTCCATCTCGTCGCCGACCCGGAGGGGGACCATCCGGTCCACGTACTCCTGCGGAGTGCCGAGGCCGTAGATGCAGGACACCGAGGCGACCACGACGACGTCGCGGCGGGTGAGCAGCGAGTTCGTCGCCGAGTGGCGCAGGCGCTCGACCTCCTCGTTGATCGAGGAGTCCTTCTCGATGTAGGTGTCCGACTGCGGGACGTAGGCCTCGGGCTGGTAGTAGTCGTAGTACGAGACGAAGTACTCGACCGCGTTGTTCGGGAGGAGCTCGCGGAACTCGTTGGCCAGCTGGGCGGCCAGCGTCTTGTTCGGCGCCATCACGAGGGTGGGGCGCTGGAGCTTCTCGATCATCCACGCGGTGGTGGCGGACTTGCCGGTGCCGGTCGCGCCGAGCAGGACGACGTCCTTCTCACCGGCCTCGATGCGCTTGGCCAGCTCGGCGATGGCCGCCGGCTGGTCTCCGCTGGGCTGGTAGGAGCTGACGACCTCGAAGGGCGCCACCGTGCGTTCGATGTGGGAAACGGGCCGCATGGGATCCACCGTACGACCCCGCACTGACAACGGGGCCCGGTCAGCGGTTCTGCGGGGTGCGGGAGCCGTGGTGCCGGGAGTCGTGGACCGGCCGGTGGCCGGCGTGGAGCGCCGGGGGGCGGTGCTGGTGGGAGGGCACGGCGGCAGCCGGGACGCCCGGCTTGTCCTCGACGTCCCGCCGGGTGGGCCTGCCCATGACCATCAGCGGGTCGAACATCACGACGACGCCGGCGAGGAGCAGGAAGGCGAGCGGGCCGATCAGCATCGGCGCGAGCACCGCGGCCGGTGAGCCGCTGGTGGCGGAGTCGGAGGTGCTGTGGACGTGGACGTCGAGGGCGGCCATACCGGTGTAGTGCATGCCGGTGACGGCGAGGCCCATCACCATGCTGGCCCCGACGCTCCACAGGAAACCCCGCACGCGTCCCGCCGCCCACAGGGCGGCCGTGGCGGCCACGACCGCTATGGCGACGGAGGCGGCGACGGTGAGCGTGTTGTACGAGAACCGCCCGTCGAAGTGCACGCCCGCCATGCCGAGGTAGTGCATCGAGGCGACGCCCAGACCGGTGATCGTGCCGCCGGTGAACAGAGCGGCGCCGGTGGCGCCCCGGTAGCCGACGATGAAGATCCCGACGCCCACCATGACGATGGCGAGGCCGAGGCTCGCGTAGGTGATCGACTTGTCGTAGTGGATCGGCGTCTCTTTGATGGTGAAGCCCATCATGGCGACGAAGTGCATCGTCCATATGCCGGAGCCGATCGCGGCCGAGCCGAGGGCCAGCCAGGCGGGCCGCCAGGAGTGCGTGACCAGCAGGGACCGGGTGGTGCAGCGCAGGCCGAGGGCGCCACCGAGGCAGGCCATCAGAAAGGCCACCAACGGGGTGACGACCCCGTAGCTGAATCCGTCGACCGTGCCCTGCATGCGCGGCTGCCCTTCCGCCCTGTTACGTCCCGGAATTTCTGGAATGCGCCCCCGTCCCAGGACCGCGCCGGCGGTCAGGGTTGACGCAGAGAGTATGACCCGCACCGGAATGGTCGAACGATTTTCCGGCAAAGAAACACGCCCTTGCCCCACTTGTGCGGCACCCGTGAGCGGACTTGGGCGACACCATTCATCGTGTGGCCGTTCTGCGCCCGCATGTCGTTGACTCTCTGCTGTCAAGCTGATGCTGTCGGTAATCGCTCGACGCGAGGAGTCCGCATGTACGCGCGCGCAGTCGCCGCCACGGCAACCGCGATCCTGGGGACGGCAGCCCTGCTGAGCCCCACCTCCGACGCCCTGGCGGGCGAGGTCGGCGAGCCCACGGTGGTCGCCCACCGCGGTGCCTCCGCCTACGCTCCCGAGAACACGCTGGCCTCCATCGACAAGGCGGCGCAGCTGGGCTTTTCTTGGGTCGAGAACGACGTCCAGCGCACCAGGGACGGTCAACTGGTCGTCATCCACGACGACAGCCTGCGGCGCACCACGGACGTCGAGGACGTCTTCCCGGGCCGGGCGCCCTGGAAGGTGAAGGACTTCACCGCCGCCGAGATCGCCCGGCTGGACGCGGGCAGCTGGTTCTCCCCCGCGTACGCGGGCACGCGCGTGCCCACCCTGAGGCAGTACATGCGCCGGGTCGAGCACAACCACGAGAAGCTGCTCCTGGAGGTCAAGAACCCGACGCTGTACCCCGGCATCGAACAGGAGACCGTGCGGCTGCTCGGCAACGAGGGCTGGCTGGACCGGCGGCACCTCGGGCGGCTGATCGTGCAGAGTTTCGACGCGGACAGCGTGCGTACCGTGCACAAGCTGAAGCCGGCTCTCACCACCGCCTACCTCGGCACGCCGTCCGTGGCGCAGCTGCGCCAGTACGCGCGTTTCAGCGACCTGATCAATCCCTCGTACGGCTCGATCTCCGCCCGTTACGTCTCCGCAGTGCATGCCGTCACCGGACCGCACGGCAGGCGGCTCGGGGTGTTCGCCTGGACGGTGGACGACGCGGCCACCGCCTGGAAGGCCGCTGGCTACGGCGTCGACGGGCTCATCACCAACAGGCCCGACGTGGTCCGGACGGCGCTGAGCACGGGCTGAGCCGGGACCGCGGTGCGGCGGGCGTTGTCAGTGGCGGGTCGTACGGTGGGCGCATGGACAGCCATGGGCAGGACGAGCAGCAGGTCGTGTGGGCCGTCGTGGGCACAGGCATCGGCCCGCTGATGCTGGCGGCGACCCGTGAGGGACTGGTCAACGTCGTCTTCCACGCCACGGACGTGGTGCGCGAGCGGTCCCTGGAGCGGCTGGCGGCCCGGCTGGGCACCGCACCTGTGGAGGACCCGGACTCGCCGCTGCTGGCCGAGGCGATACGGCAGCTCCAGGCGTACTTCGCGGGCGAGCGTCACGACTTCGACCTGCCCCTGGACTGGTCGCTCATCTCGGGCTTCAACCGGCAGGTGCTGCGCGAGCTGGCCTCCGGGGTCCCGTACGGCACGGTGGTGGGGTACGGCGATCTGGCCGGACGGGTCGGGCAGCCGGGCGGGGCGCAGGCGGTCGGTGCGGCGATGGGCGCCAATCCACTGCCGGTCGTCGTGCCGTGCCACCGGGTGGTGGAGAGCGACGGCGGCATCGGCGGCTTCGGTGGCGGTCTGGAGACCAAGCGGAAGCTGCTCGCCCTGGAGGGGGTGCTGCCCGAGCCGCTGTTCTGACGGCGGCGGATCCGCACGCCCCGACTGCGGTCACGCGTAGTGCCGGGCCTCGAAGACGTTGCCGTCCGGGTCCCGGAAGTAGAAGTTCCGCGTGGCGTTCCCGCGGGCACCGGAGGAGTCGTGACCGATGTCGGACATGGGGACGTCGTGTTCGGCCAGACGGGCGCGCAGGGCGTCGAAGCCGGCGGACGACAGAGCCAGACAGACGTGGTTGACGGAATGGCCCGCGCTCTCGACGGAGCCGGGAAGCATGTTCATGCGCTCCACGAGGCTGTGCGGCGCAAGGTCCAGGATCGTCTCCTCGTTGACGCGTACGGAGACGAACGACACCTTCCCCTCGGTGTACTCGGCGACCTTCAGCGGCTCCAGGCCGACGGCGTTCTCGTAGAAACCTGCGGCTGCGGCCGGGTCGGCCACCCACAGGACGACGTGGTCGAGGCGCGTGGTGTGGTCAGTCATGCGGTCCAGGCTGGTGGTGTCCCCCACAGACGGCAAGCGTTTAGCAGGAGGTGGCGCCCGCCAGAGATGAGGAAGGACCGACGGACAGGAGGCGGGCACGTGGTGCTGGTGGTGTCGGAAGAAGTCCGGGAAGCGATCGACGCGCGGCGGCCGGTGGTGGCCCTGGAGTCCACGATCATCGCGCACGGGCTGCCGCGTCCGCGCAATCTCCAGGTGGCGCTGGAGCTGGAGCATGTGGTGCGACAGGAGGGCGCCGTCCCCGCGACCATCGCCGTCCTGGACGGGCGCCCGCACGTGGGCCTGGACAAGGAGCAGCTGGAGCGGGTCGCGAACGAGGACGGCATCCGCAAGCTGGGCCACCGTGACCTGCCGCTGGCCGTGGCGGCGGGGGCGAGCGGGGCGACGACCGTGTCGGCGACGGCGCAACTGGCGGCGCTGGCGGGCGTCCGGGTGTTCGCCACGGGCGGGCTCGGCGGTGTGCACCGGGAGTGGACGGTGACCCAGGACGAGTCGGCCGACCTGGGCCTGCTGGCGCGGACCCGGATCACGGTGGTGTGCGCCGGCGTGAAGTCGATTCTGGATGTGCCGGCGACCCTGCAGCGACTGGAGACACTGGGTGTGGCCGTGGCCGGGTTCCGCACCGACCGGTTCCCCGGGTTCTATCTGTCCGACTCCGGCCATCCGGTCGACTGGACGCTGCAGAGTCCGGAAGAGGTCGCCGAGGTCATGCGGGCGCAGGACGCGCTGGACGCGCCGGAGTCGGCACTGATCGTCGCCAACCCTGTCCCGGAGGAGCAGCAGCTCGATCCGGGGCTGCACGCGCGCGTGCTCGCCGACGCGCTGCGCGCCTGTGACGAGGAGGGAGTCACTGGCCAGGCGGTCACGCCGTTCCTGCTCGACTTCCTGGTCCGGCACACGGACGGGGCCTCGCTGGACGCCAACCTGGCGGCGGTGCGCGGCAATGTACGGCTGGCGGCGCGGATCGCAACGGC
Organism: Streptomyces sp. NPDC001410; assembly: GCF_042895235.1. Lineage (NCBI taxonomy): Bacteria > Bacillati > Actinomycetota > Actinomycetes > Kitasatosporales > Streptomycetaceae > Streptomyces > Streptomyces sp. NPDC001410. The sequence continues at coordinate 237,757 of NZ_JBIAWE010000006.1, read as the reverse complement.
GTGGAGCAGGTAGTGCCCGCACCCCGGGGCGGGGCGCTGCTGGTCGTCGGGGACGTCGTCACCGATGTCGTCGCCCGGCACCGGGGGCCGCTCGCGACCGGCACCGACACGGCCGCCGCGATCCGGACCCTGCCGGGCGGCGCGGGCGCCAACGTGGCCTGCTGGGCGGCCCATGCGGGCGGTACGGACGTGCGGCTGCTGGGGCGGGTGGGCGCGGACGCGGCGGAGTGGCACGAGCGGGAGTTGCTCGCGGCCGGGGTGCGGCCCCAGCTGGTGGTCGACCGGGAGGCGACGACCGGGACGGTGATCTGCCTCGTCGACACCGGCGCCTCGGCCGAGCGCACGTTTCTTACGGACAGCGGGGCGTCCCTGCGGCTCGAACCCGCCGACTGGTCTGACGCGTTGCTCGACGGGGTCGCCCGGCTGCACCTGTCCGGCTATCTGTTGTTCTCCGAGCCGAGCCGGGCACTCGCCGAGGTGGCCCTCGCCGCGGCACGCGACCGTGGGGTGCCGGTCAGTCTGGACCCGGCGTCGGCCGGCTTCCTGCTGGAGTTCGGCGTGGACCGTTTCCTGGCGCTCGTGGAGGGGCTGGACGTGCTGCTGCCCAGCCGGGACGAGGCGTGCCTGCTGACCGGGCTGCCCGAACCGGCGGACGCGGCGGCCAAGTTGAGCCGGCTCGTCCCGCTGGTGGTGGCCAAGTCGGGTGTGGCCGGGGCGCTGGTGGCCCGTTCCGGGGCCGTGGTGGCCCGGGTTCCGGCCGTGCCGGCGAACCCTCTGGACACCACGGGCGCCGGCGACGCCTTCACCGGCGCGTTCCTGGCCGCCCTGCTCACGGGCGCGGTTCCGGAGGAGGCGGCGGCACAGGGCTGCCGGGCGGGAGCACAAGCGGTGGAACGCGTGGGCGGCAGACCACCGCACCGGGGCACCGACGGCTAGGGGAAGGTGTCTTCTGGCCCAGATATCGGTTCCTGAGCCAGACGTCAGTGCTCAGCCCTTACGTCCCCACGCGGAGATCATCGGCGCGGTGGCCAGGTCCATGCCGCCCGCCTCCACGTTGGCCAGGTGGCGGTCGACGTCCTCGTCGGTGGCGAGGCCCGCGGCGACGAGCCGGCCGCGGATCTGGCGGACCGTGGCGGACTCCAGGGCTGTGCAGGCGGGCGAGGTGACGGGGAAGTAGGCGTCGGCAGCCACGTCGTGCAGCCCGGCCTCGCGGAGCAGACGCGGGAGCTTGCGGCCGTACGACAGGTCGGCGCCGCGGTCGGCGAGCAGCTTGCGGAAGCCCTGCCGCAGGCGGTTGGCGAGCCGCTGCTCGGGGCCGTGCTCGTCGGGGCAGATGAGGGGCTGAAGGGCCGGGTCTGCGTCCTCGATCAGCAGCATTCCGCCGGGCCGCAGTGCGCTGATCATGGAGTGCAACGCCCTTTCCCGGTCCGGGACATGGACGAGGACCAGCCGGGCGTGCACCAGGTCGAAGCCGTCCCCCGGTGGTTCCTGCGTGCCCACGTCGTGGACGCGCACCTCGACCGGAGGGCGGGCCACGGTGGCGAGCCGCGAGGTGTCGATGTCGGTCGCCACGACCTGGCCGGTGGGTCCGACCTGCCGGGCGAGCCAGGACACCACGGAGGTGCCGCCGGCCCCTACTTCCCAGCAACGGCGGCCGGGCCCGAGGCCGAGTCCTTCGAGATGCCGGAACGTCACCGGATCGAAGAGGGAGGCGAAGGCGTCGAAGCGCTCGCCCGCCTCGTTCTGCCGGTTGTTCAGGAGATACCCGTCGGATGGCGTCATACCGCGATCATCCCAGTCGCCCGGATCGCCCGGACCGCCCGGACCGGATGAACCGGCCGACGCTCCGTCCACAGGCGGGAACAAAGCGGAACGGACTGTTCCCACAGGCTTACCCGCGCATTGCGCCGGGCTGGCACACTTGCCGGGCAAGGCGCGAGAGCGTTGTGCGAGGAGATCCACGCGAGGAGATCCAGATGTCCATGGCAGGGAATCTGCGGAAGGTCACGGGGCTGGGCCGGGTCGGCAGCCTGCGCAAGGTGGCGCGGCTGGCCCGGCGGCGGCCGCGCGTGGACCTCAGTCACCCCGCCCGGTCGCCGCTGGGTTCCTCCGTGGTGAACTGCGTGACGTACCAGGACGGCGCCCGGGTGCCGGGATGCACCGACCTGGTGAATGCCGTGGAGATGGTGCGCAAGAGCGGTGAGGGGTTCGTCTGGCTGGGGCTGCACGAGCCGACGGACAGCGAGTTCGCCGGTATCGCCGAGCTGTTCGACCTGCACCCGCTGGCGGTGGAGGACGCGGTGGAGGCCCATCAGCGCCCGAAGCTGGAGCGGTATGGGGAAACGCTCTTCGCCGTGTTCAAGACCGTCTGCTACGTGGAGCACGAGCAGCTGACGGCGACGAGCGAGGTGGTCGACACCGGCGAGATCATGGTGTTCGTCGGCGAGGACTTCGTCGTCACGGTGCGGCACGGGCGGCACGGCTCGCTCGGCCCGCTGCGCGAGGAATTGGAGGCGGATCCGCAGCAGCTCGCCAAAGGGCCGGCGGCGGTGCTGCATGCGATCGCGGACCACGTCGTGGACGACTATCTGACCGTCACGGACGCGGTGCAGGCCGACATCGACCAGGTCGAGACGGACGTGTTCTCGGAGAACGGCGCGCGGGCCGACCCGGGGCGCATCTACCAGCTGAAGCGTGAACTTCTGGAGCTGAAGCGGGCGGTGGTGCCGCTGGGCCGCCCGGTGGAGGATCTGGCGACCCGGCCGATCCGGGTGATCGACCCGGAGATACAGGCGTACTTCAGGGACGTGTTCGACCACCTGATGCGGGTCAAGGAGCAGATAGCCGCGTTCGACGAACTGCTCAACTCCATCCTGCAAGCGCATCTCGCGCAGGTGACGGTCGCGCAGAACGAGGACATGCGGAAGATCACCGCTTGGGCGGCGGTGATCGCCGTACCGACGATGGTGTGCGGGGTCTACGGCATGAACTTCGACCACATGCCGGAGCTGCACTGGCGGTTCGGCTATCCGCTCGTGATGGGCGTGATGGCGGCGGCCTGTCTCGTTCTGTACCGGGGCTTCAGGCGCAACGGCTGGCTGTGACCCTCACGCCGAGAAGGCCACAACCTTCCGCGGGACGACCCTGATGATCACGCGGACCTCGTCGTCCTTCTCGGCCGGCGGGTCGACGCCGAGGTACTTGTGCGACAGCTCGTGCGGGAGCCGCTTGCCCTCGTCCGGCAGGATCTCGGCGACACCTCGGATCTCAGCGGAGTGGTAGGGGTTGGCCAGGTCGAAGATGGTCAGGCTGATGCGCGGGTCACGGCGGAGGTTGCGCACCTTCTGACGGCCGCCGGTGGACGAGAAGAGCACGGTGTCGCCCTCGCGCTTGATCCAGACCACCGAGTTCTGCGGGGCGCCGTCGGGGCCGAGGGTGGCGACGCTGGCGAAGTTCTTGCCGTCGAGGAGGGCGCGGACGGAGTCATCGAAGGCGACGGGAGCACCGGAGGAGATCGTCATGGCACCACTCTAGTTACATGCACATGCATAGAAAGCGGGGGGTTGGCCAAACCGCTTGATCAGCCGCTCCAGGCGGGGTGGCGAGGATCGTCGGCGCGCACGAGGACGTCGGCGGTGCCGGCGGGATCGGCCTCGCCCTCGTAGCGCTCGAAGGCGGGCAGCGTCCAGTGGTCGGCCTCCGGGGTACGACGGCGCAGGGCGCCCTGGGAAAGGAGGACGCGGACGGTCAGGTCGAAGGGGAACCAGTGCCGCAGGAGAAGGGGGCCATGGAGCAACAGGATCCCGCCGGGCGGGAGTTGGACGTACGGACTGCGAGTGGCACGGTCGGTGACCGGGTCCCACAGGTCGGGCAGGACACGGCCGGTGCCACCGGGGTCGAGTGGGCCGAAGACCTCGCGCCACAGCGCGCCCGTGTCGAACCAGCCGCCGTAGTACGACTCCGCGTCCCGTCGCCCGTGTTCCAGACGGAGAGACGCAGGGCGCAGAAAGCCCTCGGCGCCGATGACGAGTGACGGCCGACCGCGTACGCGCAGCGCCTCGGCGACGCGCTCGGCAAGGTCCACCGGACGGGCGGCCGGCGCCCCGTCGAAGCCGACGCGCGGCCAGGCTCCCCCGTCGGCCGGCTCCAGCTTGAGCAGCCGGTCGGCGAGCTGCTCGGCGAGCCGGTCCCAGGTGATCGCTTCGAGTCGCACAGCCCCCATGATGCCGGGAGGGGTCGGCGGACGAGGTCGGCAGGGTGGGCGACGGCCGGTGGGACTGCCGTCCGACCCCAGCACCAGGTCGCTGGCGCACACCACCGGTCGCCGGCGGCGGAACGCGGAGGCGAGACCGGCAAAGCGGGCGACGGCCACCAGGACAGTCGGCCAGCCCCACACCCAGGGCCACCGGCGCACACCACCGATCTCGGCCGGTTGCCGGAACGCGCTGGCGGGACCGTCCGCCGGGCGATGCTCACGCCCGCCGGGCACGTGGAGCACGGCGGGGCGCGGACCGGCCGGTAACGCGGGTGGGTGGAGAGCGGGTCCCGGGCGGTGAGTGCCGGCCGTCGTACGCGGACCTCGCGGTGGCCGGGGTGGAAGAGGTCGCCACGCCGGTACGGCACCGTGCGCGGGTCTCGGTGTTCAGCTTCTGGGAGGAGGTGCGGGTGTGGGAGCGGTGGGCGGAGACGGGGAAAGAAGCGCGTATGGCACCTTCTTCAACTCCCCGGGTCCCCAGTGGACTTGTCGCCGTTCAGCCGCTGCGGAGCAAGCGCTGCGCCGGGTGCCGGCGTGGGCCGCTCTCGCTGCTCGTGCTGGAGGACGGGGCGCCGCGCTGCCTCCACTGCGCCGACCTGGGGCACCTGGTGTTCCTGCCGCGGGGCGACACCGCGTTGACCCGCCGGGCGCGGGAGGAGAGCGCGCTGTCGGTGGTGGTCGTGCGGTTCAACCGGCGCCGGAGCCGGTACGAACGGCAGGGCGTTCTGGTGGAGGAGGCGGCGCTGGCCCGGGCCGAGGCGCGGTGCCTGGCGGACGCCGAGGCGCGGCGTCGGCGGCGGGCCCGGGACGCCCGGCGCAGGGCGACGGAGGACGAGCGGTTCGTGGCGGCGTTCGCGGCGGAGATCCTGCGGCTGTTTCCGGGGTGTCCGGCCGAGCGGGCCCGGGCGATCGCGGCGCACGCGTCGGTGCGGGGCAGCGGGCGGGTCGGGCGCAGTGCGGCCGGGCGGGCGCTGTCGGAGGGGGCGGTGATCTCGGCGGTCGTGGCGGCCGTACGGCACGTGGACACGCCGTACGACCAGCTGCTGATGAGCGGGGTGTCGAGGTTCGAGGCGCGGCGGCGGATCGCGGCGGCCGTGGAGAGCCTGCTGCGGGGGTGGGCAGAGGAGGCCGACATCGGCTGAGGGCGACTGAGGGCGCCGGCACAGGGCAGGGGGGTCTGGACGCTCGCGTATGCGCCCGCGTCCCTCAGCCATGGTCGCCTCGGCGTCCTGCGCCTTGACTGGAAGGGAGCGCTGAAGCCGGGTCTCGGCCCGGGACGAGCTGGAAGTGGGGTGTGACCGTGATCGATGGGCCGTTCTTCGTGCTGGCCGTGCTGGGTGCGCTGGGGACCGGGCTGGTGGCCGGGGTGTTCTGCGGGTTCTCGACCTTCGTGATGCGCGGGCTGGCCGCACTGCCTCCGGCTCAGGGGGTCGCCGCGATGAAGGCGATCAACGTGGCCGCCGTGCGGCCCGCCTTCATGCTGGTGTTCATCGGCTCGGCGGTGCTGTGCGCGATAACCGCGGTGGTGACGTTCGTGGTGTGGCCGGACGAGGGGAAGGCGGAGCTGCTGCTGGGCAGCGCGCTGTACCTGTTCGGCTCCTTCGGGCTGGCCATGGTCGCGAACGTGCCCCGCAACGACAGGCTGGCCCGGATGGCCCCGGGCAGCCCCGAGGCCACGGCGTACTGGCCGCAGTACGTGCGCGAGTGGACGTTCTGGAACCACGTCCGCACGGTTGCCTCCGCCGCGGCCGCCGTCGTGTACGTGCTGGCCCTCGCCTGAGCCTCCTCTGTGCGGGATCGGGGAGCCGGTGGGCCGGGCGCTGAGGGAATCCCTTCAGAAAGCGCTGTCCGCCACTCTGCGTGAATGTCGGGGTGGACGTATCGTGGCCGAAAGAGTGCCGCCCGATGACGCACGGCCCGTCGTACATCGAGTACCTCCGGTACACGTACGCGAGGAAGTCGACCATGGCCGATCCCAAGGGGTTCATGACCACGCCGCGCCAGGAGTGGCCGCGGCGGCCCGTCGAGGAACGGGTCCGGGACTGGGACGAGGTCTACGTCCCGGGAGCGCTGCTGCCGATCGTCAGCAAGCAGGCGGACCGCTGTATGGACTGCGGCATCCCGTTCTGCCACGACGCCTGCCCGCTGGGCAATCTGATCCCCGAGTGGAACGACCTGGTCTCCCGCGAGGACTGGCGCGCGGCGAGCGACCGGCTGCACGCGACGAACAACTTCCCCGAGTTCACCGGGAGGCTGTGTCCGGCGCCCTGCGAGGCCGGGTGTGTGCTGGCGATCAACCAGCCGGCCGTCACGATCAAGAACGTCGAGTGCGCGATCGCCGACCGGGCGTGGCAGGAGGGCTTCACCCCGCCGCGGCCTCCGGACCGGCTGTCGGGGAAGACCGTCGCGGTGATCGGCTCCGGGCCGACCGGGCTCGCCGCGGCGCAGCAGCTGACCCGGGCCGGGCACACCGTCGCCGTGTACGAGCGGGACGACCGGATCGGGGGGCTCATGCGGTACGGCATCCCCGAGTTCAAGATGGAGAAGCGGCATCTGGACCGGCGGCTCGCGCAGATGCGGGCCGAGGGGACGAGGTTCCGTACGTCGACGGTGGTCGGGCGGGATGTCCCGGCGGACGATCTGCGGACCCGCTACGACGCGGTGGTGGTGGCCACGGGTGCGACGGCGTGGCGGGAACTTCCGGTGCCGGGCCGGGAGTTGACCGGGATACACCAGGCGATGGAGTACCTGCCGCTGGCCAACCAGGTGTGCGAGGGGGATCTGGAGGCCTCGCCGCTGTCCGCGGCCGGAAAGCATGTGGTGATCGTGGGCGGTGGCGACACCGGGGCGGACTGTCTGGGGACCGCGGTGCGCGAGGGGGCCGTGTCGGTGACTCAGCTGGACATCTACGCGCAGCCGGGTACCGAGCGCGACGAGGAGGCCGAGCCCTGGCCGACGTACCCGAAGCTCTACCGGCTGTCCGCCGCGCACGAGGAGGCGCGGGACCTGCGGACGGCTCCGGCGGCGGACGCGGACGCGCGGCTGTTCGCGGCGTCCACGCTCCGCTTCGTCGGGGACGACAGCGGGCACGTTCGGTCGCTGCACCTGGTCGAGGTGGACGAGCGGCGGCAGCCGGTGCAGGGCACCGGGCGGACGCTGCCCGCCGACCTGGTGCTGCTCGCCCTCGGTTTCTCCGGGCCCGACCGGAAGGACGGGCTGGTCGACCAGCTGGGGCTGTTGATGGAGCCGCGAGGCACGATCGCCCGCGACGGCGGCTTCGCGACCAACGTCGCCGGCGTGTTCGCCGCCGGGGACGCTGCGCGTGGGCAGTCGCTCATCGTGTGGGCGATCGCGGAGGGGCGGGCGGTGGCGGCAGCCGTGGACCGTTACCTGACGGGGAGTTCACGGCTGCCGGCGCCGATATCCGCGCATGACCGGCCGATGGCCGTGTGAGGCAGCGGGAGTTGCGGATCGTCCGGCACCGCTGGTTCCCGCCGTCACGGTGACGCGCCGCCTACGGCGCGGCGCGCCGGAGGCGTTGTGCGGGGTGCTGCCACCAGGGTGAGAGTCATGGGCAAGTCGAGCCATGGGCAAGTCGAGCAAGGAGCAATAACCATCAGGTGGTTCAGGAGAGCAGGAAGTCGGCCTCCCCCGCCTTGGCGCCCTCGATGAACGCGGTCATCTCGTCCGTGGTGTAGATCAGCGCCGGTCCGTCCGGGTCGGTCGACTGCCGTACGGCGATCCGGCCGTCGGCGAGCTTCATCGCCTCCAGGCAGTTTCCGCCGTTGCCGCCGCTCCAGGGCTTGTGCCACCCCTCGCTGCCCAACTCCCGTGCGGGCATGCCGTTGTAGACGCGAGTGCGCGGCTCTATGTGATCCATTCACAGCTCCTTGCGGAGATCCTGGAGGATCTCCTTCGTGCGTTGTGCCGTGGCGGCCTGCGCCGCCATGCGGTCCATGACCTCCAGGTGGGTCGCCACCTCGGAGCGCGCGTCCAGGTAGACCGCGCCGGTCAGGTACTCGCTGTAGACCATGTCCGGGAGTTCCGGCATGGCGAATCGGAACAGGACGAAGGGTCCGTACGTCCCCGGGTGCGGCCCGTTGGCGAACGGGGCGACCTGGAGCGTCACATTCGGCAGCGTCGTGGCCTCGAGCAACTTCTCGATCTGCGTACGCATCACCTCCGGGCCGCCGACCGGGCGGCGCAGGGCCGTCTCGTCCATCACCGCCCAGAAACGGGGGGCGTCGGTACGAGTGAGCAGTTCCTGGCGCTGCATGCGCAGCGCGACATGGCGCTCGATGTCATCCGGGCTGGTCTGGCCGATGGCACCCGACTTCAGCACGCCGCGCGCGTAGTCCTCGGTCTGCAGCAGGCCGGGGACGAAGTGCGGCTCGTAGGAGCGGATGAGGCCGGCCGCGCCCTCCAGGCTGACGTACATGGAGAACCAGCCCGGCAGGATGTCGTGGAACCGCTGCCACCAGCCGGGCTTGTTGGCCTCCTCGGCCAGTTGGACGAAGACGTCGGCCTCGGCTTCGGGAACTCCGTAGGCCTTCAGGAGCAGTTGCAGATACGGGATCTTGAGGGAGACCTCGGCCATCTCCATGCGGCGGATGGTGGCGGGGGCGACGCGGAGCACCTGGGCGGCCTCCTCGCGCTTCAACCCGGCGCGCTCCCGCAGGTCCAGCAGGCGTCGGCCGAGGACCACCTGGCCCACGGTCGGCGCGGACCGCGGCTCGCTCACGCTCCCACCTCCGACACAAGAGTCCGCTCCGGCAAAAGAATCCCGACAGCCCTGCGGCGCCGTTCGAAGACTCATTCGAAGATCCGGCCGGATCGACGACGGTCCCAATTGGCGCCGCTCGAGGTGCTGTTGCGAGCAGTGTGCCACGGCCATTGACCGAGTCACACAGCACTCTGCAATTTTCAGAGTGACACTTGCCAAGTGTCCACACCGGGGAGATAGTGGCAAGCGTGATTCCGTCCGCGCCCTTAGGAACAGACGCCGCCGCAGACCGCCTTGGTCCAGGTGCGGCAACGGGAGCAGCCCCTGGTGGGGGCGCTGCCGAGCGCCGGTTCCGCTTCGAGCTGGCCGCACATCCGGGTTCCCCCGCCCAGGCGAGAAACCTGACGCGTGCCCGGCTGACCGGCTGGTCGGTGTGCGCGGACACCTGTGACAACGCGGCGCTCGTCATATCCGAGCTGGTCACCAACGCCATCGTGCACACCGCGAGCAGTCGCGTGGTGTGCGAGCTGCACGACCATGACGACATGGTGCGCATAGCCGTGCGTGACGAGGGTTGTGCGCCCGGCGAGCCCCACCCGTCCCCGCGGCGCCCCGATGAGGAGCACGGGAGGGGGTTGCTCCTCGTCGACGCACTGTGCCAGGCCTGGGGTGCGCAGGAACACGGGCCTGGGCTGCTGGTCTGGGCCGAGCTGGCCCGCCAGACCGATGCGGCCCGCGGCACCCTGGAGCCGCGCAACGACCTGGGCTGGGGTGCCCGCCCCAAGCCGGACGACCCGCCGCCCGGTCCGGGCGAGGAGGAAGAGGCACAGGCCCGGCACCGGGCCCCCGAGCAGCGGCGCGCGTGGGAGCGGCCGTGAGCGGCGCCGACGAGTCCGGCCGTCCCCTCGGCCTGGACACCCTGGTCCGCCTCGGACGCCGGCAGCACACACCGGCCACGGTCCGTCGCCTACAGGTACCGGAGGGCATGACGTCACCGCTGGGCTGTGACGCCGTGGCCGTACCCGACCGCCTCGGACCACTGATCGTCCCGCGGCTGCCGCGGGTGGGCTGCGTGTACGCCGACGGCACGCACTGGTGGTGGATCGTCCCGTCGGACTCCGACTACGCGCTCCCCTGGCCGGCCCCCGCCCACTACGCCCCCGGCGCCCTGGTCCCCGCCACCGCCCGCCTGATCCACCGCCCCGAGGGCACGGTCCCCTACACCCCGCCGATCCCCCTGTACCTGGCCCTGTGCCGGGTGACGGGGACCACCCCGGACTGGTCCCGAGCCGTCTCGGCGTGAGGCTGCGCCGGCTTCGGCCGATGGGGGTGGGGTGAGCTGCGAGACTCTTGACCGGCGCCTCCTCGTGACCGGCGCCTCCTCGTACCGGCACCTCCTCACTCGTCGCACGCCGCAGCCGTGGGTCCTCCTCACTCGTCGCACGCCGCAGCCTCGAGTCCCCGTCAGTCACCCATAGCAACAGCCCCGCCTCCCGGCCCCGGCCCGACGGCCACCACGCGCCCAGGCCCCTCGCTCAACCGGCGCCACAGCCCGACGGCCCACGCCCGCCACGCCCCCACCGCCGCACCCCCTTCACGCCCCCGGTACCACCTCTCGCGCCCTGCCCCACCGCCGGTCCGCCCGCGATAGTGGCCGTTCGGTCATGGGCCGGGGTGGAGGGGCGCGGTGGGAAAGAAGCGCGAGGCAGGTGGCTCCGAGGTTTCGGGGTCGGAGCAGCTGCTGTTCGGGGGGCCGCTGCGGTACGACATGGGGTGGAACGAGCATGCGGACGCCTTTCTGGAGCTGAGCTTCCGGGCGATGGTGGTCCGGTTGCCCGGCATGCTGGCGTCCAGCCTGCGGCTGGCCCGGCAGGCGGACCCACGGGCGGCCCGGATCGTGCTGGCCACCGAGGTGGGCCGGGGCGTGGCCCAGGCGGTGAGCCTGCTGGCCGTGAACAGCGCGCTCGGGAAGCTGCTCGCCGGGCCCGACATCGCGCAGCGGCTGCGCGCGGCCGCCCCCGCCCTGGTCGTCGTAGCCGCCGTGATGCTGGTCGCGGCGCTGCTGCGGGCCGCGTCGACCTATGCCACCGGACGGCTGGAGCCCAAGGTGGAGCGGGTGGCGACCGAGCTGTATCTGGAGCGGGCGGCCAACGTGGAGCTGGCCGCGATCGAGGACCACGCCTTCCACAAACTGCTGGACACCGCCCAGTACGGCGCCCGGTCCGCCCGCGGCATGATCTCCATCGGCGCCCGGGTCGTCACCGCGGTGATCTCCCTGATCGCTGCGGCCGGTGTGCTCACCGTGCTGCATCCGGCGCTGCTGCCGCTGCTGGTCACCATGACCCTGCCCAGCGCCTGGGGCGCACTGATCAACGCCCGCCGCCGCTACGAGTCCTTCCACACCTGGGTGCAGCACGCCCGTGCCGGCCATCTGATCGGCAACCTGCTCACCGAGCCCGCGGCGGCCCCGGAGATCCGGGTGCACGGCGTCGGCCCGTTCCTGCTGCGGCACTTCCGCTCCATGTCGGAGACCGCCGAGGCGGAGCAGGCCCGGCTGTCCCGGCTGGCCGCCCGCACCGGCCTGATCGCGGCGGCCTGGACAGGGCTCGCGACCGTCGGGACGTACGCCACGCTGGGTGCGCTGCTGCTGGGCGGCGCGATGGCCCTGTCCGTGGCCGGTACGGCGGTGATCGCGATCCGTACCGGGTCGGCGAGCCTGGACACGCTGGTGCTGGAGATCAACGAGCTGCACGAGGAGGCCCTGTTCGTGGGCGATCTGCAGCGGCTGTACAGCGAGGCGGCCGAGCGGGCGATCCCGGTCGGGGGCCTGCCGCTGCCCGAGGAGCCACGGGAGATCCGGTTCGAGAACGTCACGTTCAGCTATCCGGGTGAGGCGGCCCACCCCGCTCTCGACGACGTGAGCCTCACGCTCCCGCTCGGCCGGATCATCGCGCTCGTCGGTGAGAACGGCTCGGGCAAGACCACCCTGGTCAAGCTGCTCGCGGGGCTGTACACACCGGACCGGGGCCGGATCCTGTGGGACGGTGTCGACGCCGCGAGCGCCGACCGGCGGCTGCTCGCCGAGCGCGTCGCGATGGTGGCCCAGGACTTCAAGCGCTGGCCGTTCACCGCGCGGGTGAACGTGGCGGTCGGCCGCTCCTCCGCGCCCCTGACCGAGGAACGCCTGGCCACGTCGATCGCCGAGGCGGGGGCCGAGGAGGTGGTGGCGGATCTGCCGCGCGGCCTGGACACGTTGCTGGCGCGGAACTTCAGCGGCGGCCACGAGCTGTCGGGCGGCCAGTGGCAGCGCCTCGGCATCGCCCGGGCGGCCTACCGACGTGGGCGCATCCTGATCGTGGACGAGCCGACGGCTGCGCTGGACGCGCGGGCCGAGCTGGAGGTGTTCGACAAGATCCGGGCGTTGGCGGGCAGTGGCCAGACGGTCGTTCTGATCACCCACCGGCTGGCCTCGGTCCGCCACGCCGATCTGGTGCACGTACTGGAGCACGGGCGACTGGTGGAGTCCGGCACTCCGGAGGAACTCCTGGCCAGGGGTGGGGTCTACGCGGAGCTGTACGCGCTGCAGGCGGAGCAGTTCACGGCGAAGGTGCCGGCGCCGAAGCCGGCCTGAGCCGTCTCACTCCGTGGTGTCGCCGCGCACGATGACCAGGAAGGTGTCCGTCGCGAGGTCCATGACGACCTCGGCGGGCAGGCCTTCGAGCCGCCGGGCGTGCGCGAACTCCTCCGCCGGCCACGATCCGCGCGGGCCGCCTGCGGGAAAGCACTCGAGCACGGTTCGCCCGTTCACCATCTCGCACCTCCAGAAAGCGTCGTACTTCTTGGAGTTAACGCCCTGGAGAAGGTTGACGGCTCGCTTGGTGACGGGACTGAGACATTGTTGACACCTGGTCAGAGCGGACCGTGAGGATCCGTTCACTTTCCGACAGGAGCGGCACATTCGGCGACGGTCTCACCACGTTCTACGTCACTCCTCGTACTCGTCGTGGTACCGGAGCCGGTCGCTGCCCGCCGGGTTGCGGCCGAGCGCGGTGAGGTCGAGCAGACCGGTGGTGGCGCCGAGGCCGTCCAGGCCCTCGTCGTGCACCGAGTAGGTGTGGAAGACCTGGTCGCGCTCCCGCAGGAAGCAGCTGAGGCCGGGGCGCTCGACCAGCTCCCCGCCCCGCTCCACGGTCGCCTCGAAGTCGCGGTTGAAGTCGCCGTGGCAGGACGAGTACCACGGCACCGCCCAGCCCATCCGCGCCTTGAACGGCAGAAGCCGGGTGAACGGCGCCCGGGAGACGGCCACGAACGAGGTGTTGCGGGCGCACAGATGGGCGAGGTGGCCGACCTGGTCGAGGAAGGCCGCGCAGCAGGGGCAGCCCGCCTCCCACTCCGGCGCGAACATGAAGTGGTGGACGACGAGTTGGGCCCGGCCCTCGAAGAGGTCGAGGAGGGTGGCCTTGCCGTCGCCGCCCTCGAAGACGTACTCCGGGTCGACCTCGACCATGGGCAGCCGCCGCCGCTCGGCGCTCAGTACGTCCCGCGCTCTGCTGACCGCCTCCTCCTTGCGCAGCAACTCCTCGCGCGCGGCGCGCCACTGCTCACGCGAGACGATCTCCGGAAGCGACATGAGCCCTCCTGTCCACCGGTCGGTCGGTTCGGGGTGGTGACCGCCGGCGGGAGCGGAACTCATCGGAGTACGCCACCGGATTCCAAGATTCTTTTTCCAGCACCCCCAGGCGTCCCGGAACGGACTCACGCATCCCAGAGCCGACTCGCGCGTGCCGGGGCGGACTCAGGTGTCGTACTCCTGGACGCGCCGTCCGTGGCTCCGGTCGATCAGGGCGGGCAGTCGCCGGCCCAACTCCCGTACGACGGCGGGCACGTCGAGGGTGAGCAGCTCGCGGTCCCGCATCAGGACGCGGCCGTCCACGATGGTGGTGCGGACGTCGGCGGCGCGGGCGCTGTGCACGAGGGTGGCGGCGAGGTCGTGGACCGGCTGGGTGTGCGGGCCGGTGAGGTCGACCAGGATGATGTCGGCGCGCCGGCCGGGGGCGAGCGTCCCGATGCTGCCGCCGAGGCCGACCGCGCGGGCGCTCTGCAGGGTGGCGTGGTGCAGGGCCTGACGGGAGGTCAGCCAGCGCGGGTCGCCCTCGGTGGACTTCTGGATCAGGGAGGTCAGCGCCATCGACTCCCACACGTCGAGGGAGTTGTTGGAGGCGGCGCCGTCCGTGGCGAGACCGACGGGGACGCCGATCGCGCGCAGGGCCCGTACCGGGGTGGTGTCGGGCCAGGCGAACTTGAGGTAGCCGCGGGGTGCGGTCGCCACCGCCGTACGGCCGCCCGTGCGGGCGAGGAGCGGCAGATCGCGCTCGATGATGCCGGTGCCGTGGGCGACGAGCAGGTCGGTGTCGAGGAGTCCGGTGCGGTCGAGGACCTCGATGGGGGTGACGCCGTGCCGGGCGAGGCTGGTGTCGGTCTGGTCGCGGTTCTCGGCGGCGTGGAGGTGGACGGGCAGGCCGTGGGCGCGGGCGAGTTCGGCGGTGGCGGTGAGGTCGGCGTCCGTGACGGTGTAGGGGGCGTGCGGTGCGAGGGCGGTGGTGATGCGCCCGTCGGCTGCGCCCCGGTGGCTCAGCGCGAACTCCAGTGACCGGTCCCGTCCTTGCGGGCCCTGCGAGGAGAAGTAGGCCTCGCCGAGGTGGGCCCGCATCCCGCACTCGGTGACGACGTCGGCGACCACGTCCATGTGGAAGTAGTGGTCGGCGAAGCAGGTGACGCCGCCGCGGATCATCTCGGCGCAGGCGAGCCGGGCGCCCAGCTCTACGTCCTTCTCGGTGAGGTTGGACTCGACCGGCCAGACGACGTCGTTGAACCACTCCTCGGTCGGCAGGTCCTCGGCGAGCCCGCGCAGGGCGACCATCGGCGCGTGCGTGTGGCAGTTGACGAGTCCGGGCATCGCGACCTGCCCGCGCGCCTCGATCCTCCCCCACGCTCGGCTTCGCTCGCGCGGGGGGACCCTCATCGCGGCCGCCAGGTCCGCCGCGGCGGCCGCGGTGGTCACCGCCTCGATCACGCCATCGCGTACGACGATCGCGGCGTCCTCGCGGAAGGCGATCCGCTCCTCCTCGTCGTGCACGAGGACGGTGCAGCCGGTGACGACCAGGTCGGCGGGAGAGGCGCTCATGGGCCCAACGTACGACGGTCCCGTACCGCGAGGTGGGCCGAACCGCCCATCCGGCGCTATGCGGCGACGGGCGGCCGGACCCACTCCTGGCCGTGCTCCAACTCGTCGAGCAGTTCCTGTAGTTGACGGGTGTGCCGTGAGGTGAGGCGGCCGGTGTCGTCGAGGTGCACGGCGCAGGCCGTGGTGGTGTCGACGAGGCGTTCCAGGACGGCGGCGACGGCGTCCGTGCCCTCGGTGTGCCGGGCGAGGGCGGGCAGTTCGGCGGCGGCGAGCGCGATGGCGGTACGGGCCTCGGCGAGGGTGCGGTAGGCCTCGCGGCGCAGCACCCACCGTTCGGTGCGGTCGCCGGACTCGCTCAGGACGTGCACGAGATAGGCGTGCGCGGCGCTCGCGGCGGCGGCGAGCCGGGCCCGTACCCCGCCGCCCCGCTCCCCCGGCATCGGCAGATGCCCGACGATCAGCACGATCACACAGGCCAGCAGGGTCTCGCCGATCCGGCTGACGGAGGCCTGCGGCTCGCCGCCGACCATCACCAGGGCCAGGACCAGGACGGTGACGACAGCGGTGAGGGCGCCGAAGTTCCGGGTGGCGACGGGGACGAGCGCCCCGCACACCGCCACCAGCACGATCAGCCCCTCCGGGCGCGGCAGCAGCGCGGCCAGCCCGGCGAACACCAGGGCACCGAGCACGGTCCCGGCGGCCCGGCTCAGCACGCGGGAGGCGAGCGGCCCGAGGTCGGGCTTGACGAGGAAGACGGCGGTGGCGGGCAGCCAGTACCAGTGCTGGTGCTGCCCGTACCAGCGGGTGTGGTGCAGGGCCTGGGCGACGGCGGCGCTGGCCCCGAAACAGAGGGCGACGCGCAGCCCGTACTCCCGCCCGCCGGTGCCGAGCGCGGCCCGGACGGCGTCCCCGGCGCCGCGTCGCCGGGCGAGCGGCCGGTGTGCGCCGCCCGCGGTCCGGTCGAAGGTCTCCGCGGCGTGCAGCAGGGCGTCGTCGAGGGCGCGCAGGGCGGGCGCGGACCTGCTGGGGGCGGGCAGCGGGCCGGTGCCGGTGTTGCCGCGGACGGCGGCGGCGAGCCGCCGGAGCCCTTCCGCCGCGCGCGCGGAGAGGGGCTCGCCCGCCCAGGCGAGGGCGGTGGCAGCCTCGGCCAGGGGCAGCGCTGCGGCGTACTGGGCGTGCAGCCTGCGCTCGGCCGCGGAGCCGGCGTACCGGCGCAGCCGGGGTCCGGCGAGGGCGTCCTGGGCGTGGTCGAGGGCGGCGGTGAGCGCGGCCCGGCGGGTGGTGGCGGTGTCGCCGCCCACGGCGTCGAGCAGCGCGGCGACGGCGTCGTACACGTCGGCGACCGCCTCCCGTTCGCCGTCGAACCGGAAGTCCCCGGCGAGCGAACCGGGCGTGGGCAGCGCCAGCCGCAGCAGGAGCAGCCAGCCCGCGCCGGCGAGGAAGGCGAGGGCCCGCTGCCAGCCGCTCTCGGCCGCCGGCATCCCCGCGCCGATGGCGGCGGCGACGAGCAGCTGGGTACCGGCGGCGGAGGCGACGGGCCCGACGGCACTCATGCCTCCGGCGGCCAGCCCGAGGAGGGTGAGGAAGAGGGTCAGCGGTACGGCGGACAACAGCTGCCCGGTGTACGTCCCCACGAGTAGCCCGAGGGCGCCGGCCAGCGCGGGCACCCCGAGCCGCCGGACGGAGGCCCGCCTGCTGCCGGGCCGGTCGTTGATGCCGGCGAGCATCGCGGCGATGGCGGCGACGACCCCGTCGGAGACACGCCCCGCGACGACACCGGCGAGCAACAGCGGCCCGGCGGCGAGCGCACCCCGGGTCACCGCGCTCCAGGGGACGGGCCCGCGTTGGGTACGGAACGCATGGGCCAGCCAAGGGGGCAGGGACAGTACGGCGGGGCGCGGCACGGGGCTCCTGTTCGTTCGAGGGCGGGGGTGGGCCTTCGGACGACGGCGGCCGGGCTGCTGGGTGTGTGTCCCACGGTAGATCGCGTTCGCTGGGCAAACGGGACGATCACGTTTCGGGGAGGTGAAAGGTGGCGGGGCGGGGGGTTTCTTTATGAACGCAATGCGCCGGGGGACCTGGCGCCACGGTTGCCCCTCACCTTTCGGGGCCGAGTCCGAGGATCACCTCGGCCTGTCCGATCACACCCGTCAGCGTCTCCGGCTCCGCCCGCGACGCGCCCACCACCTCGTCGATCCGCCGCAGCCCGGCCCGCTCCAGCAGCCGCTTCTCGTTCGTCACCCACTCCCCGCGTGCCGCCAGCACCGCGTGGCCGGCCTGTACGGCGGCGGTGGCCAGTGCACCGGCGACCTCAGTGAGGCGGGCGTGCGGGGCATGGTGAGCCCTGGCGTAGTCCAGGGTCGCGCGGGCGGTGCCGGACCAGCGCTCCGCCGCGGTCCGGCGCAGTTTCTCCGGGTAGCCGGCAGGGCGCGGCAGTTCGCCGCGCAGTACCCGGTTGACGGCCAGTTCGGCCACGATCAAGTAGCTGGGGATCCCCGCCAGATGGAACAGCAGCGGCTCCACCCGGAACCGTCCCGCCTCCGCCTCCGCCAGCTCGTGCTCGACCACGTCCAGGTCCCGGTAGTGCACGTCGACGCGGCGTCCGTCGATGGTCAGCCAGGCCCCGCCGTTGAAGACACCGCCGCCCCAGCCGCCGATCTCGGACACCTCGCCCTCCCAGCCGAGGGCACGCAGGTCGGCGGGGTCGAAGGACCCGCGGTAGTAGATGGCGAGGTCCCAGTCGCTGTCGGGGGTGTGCGTTCCCTGGGCTCGGGAGCCGCCGAGGGCCACGGCTCGGACGGTGGGGAGGGCAGCCAGGCGGTCGGCCGTGGTGGAGAGGAAGTCGGGGTCGGGGAGCGTGGGCATGGGTGGGGGCTCCAGCTGGGGTGAGGGTTCGGTGCGGGGAGCGTAGGGCGGGGGCCGGGCGCGCGGCGACCCGATTGTCAGTGGGGCGCGTTATCAAGGAAGTCGTCACTCATTGTCACGGCGGGGGAGGTCATGGTGACGGCTGGGGAGAGCGGTGCGAGGGTGCGGCGCGGTCATGTGTCGGTCGCCGGGCTGCGGGCTCGCGGGTGGACGGCCGAGCTGGTGCGCCGGTTGCTGGGCGAGCCCGATCTGCTGCGCGTCAATCCGTACTCGGCGTCGGCCCCGCGGACCCGGCTCTACCACGTCGAACGGGTCGAAGCGGCGGAGCAGAGCGCCGAGTTCAGGGCCGTGGCGGCGGCCGCGGTACGGCGGTCCATCGCGGCGAGGGCCGCCGTACGGCGCAGGCGGCGGGAGGTGTCGGCGAGGGTCGCGGTGGCACGACGGGAGGCGGGCGACGGCACGTCGGACCGGCCCTGCGGGGCCGTTGCCGAGCCGGAAATTCGGGTGCGGAGGCCCGGGCGAGCGCCGGATGATCAGGAGGTTGTCCACCCACCATCCCAGGGGCCGCCATGATTCGCCGAGTGACCGTACCGGGGCTCTTCCCGCCGCCCGCCTATGCGCACGCCTCCGTCGTCGAGGCCGGGACGAAGCTGGCGTTTCTCGCGGGAGCCGTGCCGCTCGACGCGAAGGGGGAGGTGGTGGGAGCCGGGGATCCCGTGCGGCAGGCGGAGCAGGTGGTCGCCAATCTTCGGGAGCAACTGCGTGCGGTGGGCAGCGACTTGGAGCATGTCGTCTCGACCGACGTGTACGTCGTGAGCGGCGAGCCGTCGGTGCTGTCCGCGGTGTGGGAGGTCGTCGAGGCCTCGGGGCTGAGCCGGGGGCCGCACTCGTCCACGCTGCTCGGTGTCGCCTGCCTCGGGTACACCGGGCAGCTGGTGGAGATCACGGCGACGGCCGTGGTGCCGGAGCGGGAGGAGGGCCGGTGACGGCCGAGACCGTCCTTCGCCGGGCGGTGGCGCCGGACGCCCGTGCCGTCGCCGACGTGTGGCTGCGGTCCTACACCGCCGCGTTGCCCTCAGTCGTGCGGCCGCGCTCCGACGACGAGGTGCGCGACTACATCCGGGCGGTCGTGGTGCCGTCGCGGGAGACCTGGGTCGCCGCGACGGGGGGCGGCGAGATCGTGGGCATGATGGTGCTCGCCGGGGACGAGCTGTCCCAGCTGTACCTCGACCCCGACTGGCGCGGCCGGGGCATCGGCGACCGGTTCGTCGCGCTGGCCAAGGAGCGTAGTCCGGGCGGGCTCGGCCTGTGGACCTTCCAGGTCAACAAGCCCGCCCACCGCTTCTACGAGCGGCACGGATTCGTCGCCGTCGAGTACACGGACGGCAGCGGCAACGAGGAGCGGGAGCCGGACGTGCGGTACGTGTGGCGGCCCTGAAGGACGTCCACGTGAAGGGCGTTCACGTGGAGGGCGTCCATGTGAAGGACTTCCCCGTAGTGGGCGGCCCTCACCTCCTCGGGCGTGCTCCCCATGTCCTCCCCTTCGGCAGTGGCTTCGCATAGGTGCCCGCCCGGCTGGTCGTCAGCCCCAGCGACACCAGCGACTCCGCC
The DNA here is from genome assembly GCF_042895235.1 of Streptomyces sp. NPDC001410. Lineage (NCBI taxonomy): Bacteria > Bacillati > Actinomycetota > Actinomycetes > Kitasatosporales > Streptomycetaceae > Streptomyces > Streptomyces sp. NPDC001410. The sequence goes on along the minus strand of NZ_JBIAWE010000006.1, from coordinate 218,119 downwards.
AGCTTCACGGCCGCTCCGACCCCGTCGACCACCGGGAGCCCTAGCTTCTCCCCCACCGCCCGCTGCAGTCCCGTCATCCCGGCGCAGCCCAGGACCAGGACCTCGGCGCCGGCCTCGTGGGCCCGTTCGGCCGCGGCGAGGAAGGCGGCCTCGGTGCGGGCCGGGTCGTCGGCGAGGTCGAGTACGCCGAGGCCCGTGCCGATCACGGCGGCGCAGTTGCGGGCCACGCCGGCGGTCTCCAGGCTGTCCTCGATCTGGCCGCGGGACCGGTCGAGGGTGGTGACGACGCCGTACCGCCGCCCGAGGAGGCAGGCGAGGTGGGCCGCGGCCTCGGTGATGTCCACGACGGGCACGTCCGCCAGCTCCCGTACGCCCTCCCGGCCGTGCTCCCCGAACCCGGCCAGCACGACGGCGTCGTACGACGGGCCGTCATAGGTGCGCAGTGCGTCGAGGACGGCCGCGGCCGAGAGGTAGCTGTCGAGCCAGCCCTCGGCCGATGCCGGCCCCCACGCGGGGGTCAGCCCGGTCACGGTGGTGCCCGGGCCTGCGGCGGCCCGGGCACCTCGGACGATCTCCTCGGTCATCGCCTGCGTGGTGTTGCAGTTGGTGACGACGATCCGCACGTCCGTCAGACCTCCGCCCCGGCCGTCCGGGCCCGTTCGCCGCGGCACAGCACCGCGTACAGCCCGGCGGCCAGCGCCGTGCCGATGAACCAGGAGTACGGCGCCACGTCACTGAACGCCTTGACCAGCGCCAATACCGCGGCGACCGCGGCCGAGGGCAGGAACGCCCACAGGGCCTTCGGGTTGACGCCCTTGCGGTAGTAGTAGCGGGAGCCGGGTGTGGCGTCGAAGAGCTGGTTCACATCGACCCGGCCGCACTTGACCGCGTAGTAGTCGACCATGATCACGCCGAACAGCGGTCCCAGGAAGGCACCGAGGCCGCCGAGGAAGTAGTTGACCACCGTCGGGTTGGAGAAGAGGTTCCAGGGGGTGACGACCAGGGCGGCCACCGTGCTGATCATGCCGCCGACCTTGAAGGTGATCTTCTGCGGCCAGACGTTGGCCAGGTCGTACGCCGGTGAGACGAAGTTGGCGACGATGTTGACGCCCATGGTGGCGATGGCGAACGTCAGCGCGGCCAGCACCAGCACCCAGGTGTTGCCGACCTTGGCGACCAGCTCCGCCGGGTCCGTGATGGCCTCGCCCCAGACCTCCAGCGAGCCCGCGGTGACGATGACGGAGACGACGACGAAGGCGGTGGAGTTGATGGGCAGGCCCCAGAAGTTGCCGCGCCGGACCGTCCTGTAGTCGGGTGCGAAGCGGGAGAAGTCGCAGAAGTTGAGCATGAGCGTGCCGTAGGTGGCGAGGATCAGGCCGATCGCGCCGAACCACTGCCGCCACTGCTCACCGACGGAGACCGGGTGCGGGGTGGAGGTGAGCGAGATGCTCCAGTGGGCCTTGGCCAGGACCCAGACCGCCAGCGCGATCATCACCAGCCAGATCGCCGGACCGCAGAAGTCCTGGAACTTCCGCACCGATTCCATGCCCTGACTGATGATCAGCGCCTGGATCAGCCAGAGGGAGACGAAGGAGATCCAGCCGAGGGCGTCCAGGCCGAGGAAGGAGCTGTGGGTGAGGGACTCCAGGCCCGGCCAGGCCGCCAGCAGCATCACGTTGACGGCGACGGAGGCCAGATACGTCTGGATGCCGTACCACATGATGGCGATCACGGCCCTGATCAGGGCCGGGATGTTCGCACCCCAGACGCCGAAGCTGATGCGGCTGACGACGGGGAAGGGGACGCCGTGGCGCTGGCCGATCCTCCCCATCCAGTTCATGCCGACGTAGATGAGCACGAAGCCGACGAGCAGGGAGGTGAAGACCTGCCAGACGTTCATGCCGAGGACCAGCAGGCCCGCGGCGAAGGTGTAGTTGCCGAGGTTGTGGACGTCGGACATCCACATGGCGAACAGGTCGAAGACCTTCCAGTTCCGCTGCTCGGCGGGGGCGAGGTCCTCGTTGGTGAGGCGGGGAGCGGGGACGAACGCTGGGGCGCCGGTGGCTTCGGCGCGGTCGGCGAGGGACACGGGGCCTCCATGGGCGAGGGGACGGAGGAGGACGGCTGTTTGTCCGGAGTACCGGACCGTGGGGGGTGCCGAGCGATTCGTTTGGTATACCAAACTGCCTCATGGTCCCGCCGTCAAGCGTTCGGACCGATGTCATCGCTGTTACTTCTCCGTAAAAGCACCGCCGGGTCGGCGAAGATGGCCCCATGAGCCCCACCACGACGAAGACCGAACCCCTGGGCGCGGTGCGCGAACGGGTCCTCGCGACCCTGCGGCAGGACATCATCGCGGGGCGTCTCGGGCCCGGCGAACGGCTCGTCGAGCGGGAGCTGGCCGAACGGTTCGGCGTCTCGCGGGTGCCGGTGCGGGAGGCGATCCGCGCCCTGGTCGCCGAGGGTTTCGTCCTGTTCGAGTCGGCACGCCGTACGGTCGTACGCAGGCTGACCCCGACCGACGTGAAGGAACTCTTCGAGCTGCGCGAGGCGTTGGAGGTGTACGCGGCGGGACTGGCCGCGGCACGGGTGACGCCCGAGGCGCTGGCGGAGCTGCGGGGGCTGCTGACCGAGGCCGCGACGGCGACGAAGGAGGGGGACGGCGAGGCGATCACGGACATCAACACCCGCTTCCACGACCGCATCCTGGCCATGGCCGGCAACAGCCTGCTGATCTCCGTCATGGAGCCGGTCGACGGCCGGCTGCGCTGGCTCACCCGGCAGAACGAGGAGTGGCCCCAACTCCTCGACGAACACCGCGAGTTGTACGAGGCCATCGCCTCCGGTGACCCGGACCGGGCCCGTGCCCACGCACTCGGCCACGTCCGCGCCAACTACCGCTCGACGGTACGGCACCTGTTCGGAACCGAGCCCGACGAAGCCGGCTGAGACTTCACTACGGCAGCCCGGCCGCGTCGGCCGCCGTGCGCAGCACCTCGCGCAGCATCTCGGGGGTGAGCCGGCCGGTGAAGGTGTTGCGCTGGCTGACATGGAAACAGCCGAAGACGTCCAGTCCGCCGAGGGCGACCCGGGTGCCGTGGCCGAAGACCGGGCGGGGCCGGGGCACGGGCCAGCCCGCCTCGTCGAACGCGGGCAGCGCCGCCTGCCAGCCGAAGGCGCCGAGCACCACGGCGGCCCTGAGCGTCGGGCGCAGCAGCTTCAGCTCCTGAACCAGCCAGGGGCGGCAGGTGTCGCGTTCCTCGGGGGTGGGCTTGTTGGCGGGCGGGGCGCAGTGCACGGGCGCGGTGACGCGCACGCCGTACAGATCCAGGCCGTCGTCGGCACGCACGGAGGTGGGCTGCGAGGCGAGCCCCACGTCATACAGCGCCTGGTACAGCACATCTCCCGAGCGGTCCCCGGTGAACATGCGCCCCGTGCGGTTGCCCCCGTGCGCGGCGGGGGCCAGCCCGATGATCACGAGGCGGGCGTCGGCCGGCCCGAAGCCGGGCACCGGCCGCCCCCAGTAGGTCCAGTCGGCGAACGCGGCCCGCTTGGTCCGAGCCACCTCTTCCCGCCACTCGACCAGCCGCGGACAGGCCCGGCACTCCGCGACGCGCCGGTCGAGCCGAGCGAGGGCACAGCTGTCGTCCATACGGCCACCGTATGCCTGGTGCGGACAGCGCCTGCAGCTCGCCCGGCACGTGAAGGCCGAGCATCCCGGGTGGGGCCGCCAGCCGGGGGGCAGGCCATCAGGTGACGGGAGCTTCCCGGCCCACGAGGTCTCGGGGGCCGGCGTCCTTCGGCACCCACTGGGCCCGGCTCGCAGAGCGCCCCGACTCGCCCGGCCCGCCGGGTTCAGGTGGCGCGCTTCGGCACTCCCCTGGAGACGGGCGCTCCCCGGAAAACGCCTCCGGGTCGCCCAGCCCACCGGGTTAAGGTCAGGACATGGCTTCCGAGGATGCGGACGAGAACGTGCAGCGTGACTCCGGCGGAACGGGCGACGCGGCCCCCGCCCAGGGCGCCGAGGGTTCTGGAGCCGCCGGTGCCCAGCCGGTCGACCCGAAGACCGCCGCCGCGGTGGCTGCCGCCGAGGCCGCCGGGCCGGCGAGCGGCGAGACCGTACGGATCGACAGCTGGATCTGGGCCGTCCGCCTGATCAAGACCCGCTCGCTGGGCGCCACCGCCTGCCGTGGCGGGCACGTCCACGTCAACGGCGAGCGGGTGAAGCCCGCCTACTCCGTGCGCGTCGGCGACGAGGTGCGCCTGCGGAACGAGGGCCGGGAGCGGGTCGTGATCGTCAAGCGGCTGATCCGCAAGCGCGTCGGCGCCCCGGTGGCCGCCCAGTGCTACATCGACAACTCCCCTCCTCCCCCGCCCCGCGAGGTCGTGGCCCCCGCCGGCCTCCGCGACCGCGGTGCCGGCCGCCCCACCAAGCGGGACCGCCGCGAGATGGAACGACTGCGCGGGCTGGGCGGCATGGCTGGACTCGGCGGGCCGAGTGGGCCAGGCGGACAGAGCGGACCGAGCGGGATGGGTGGCCCGGGCGGGTCAGGCGGGTCGGACAGGGCGCAAGGGCCCGGCGGGCGGGACGGGAGGGGCGGGCGGCCCCGAGGTCGGTGAGTCACCGCCCGCGTGTGCATCATCCCCATGTCCCAGCGCACCTTCCCGGCACACCAGTGACTGTGTCCGCACACGGTGACGCTGGCCAGGCCCCCGTGCCCCGGCCGACGTCACCTGCGCTGTCCGGCACGGGTCACGCCCGTCGGCCCGTCCGCTGCAGCAGCCGCAGCAGGTCCGCGTTGTGCCCGCGCCGGGACCAGGCGATCAGGACGAGCGGCACGATCAGGATCAGCGGGGTCGCCGCGTACTGACCGTCGAAGACCGTGAGCTGGACGACGAACGCACCCACCATCAGCGCGCTCAGCGCGATCGCCGCCACCGACTGCAGCACCGGCACCAACAGCGCGATCGCGCCGGCCAGTTCGAGCGCGCCGATGGTGTACATGCCCACACCGCCCCAGCCCATCTTGTCGAAGGACTCGACGGCCGACGGGTGCGCGATCAGCTTGGGCAGGGCGCTCGCGATGCCGTAGAAGAGGGCGAGCAGCACCTGCACCGTGCGCAGGGCGATCCGGGCGAGGCGACCGCGCGTGGTCACGGCAGCGGCGGAAGGAGCGGAAGTGGCGGAAGTGGCGGGGGCGGTGGTCTCGGACATGGGGGTCTCCCGGGTGAGGCGGTCCCGATTGCTGTCACCGAGGTAGACCGCCCGCAGTCCGAAAACTCATCGCTCCTACGCGGCCGGTACGGCCCTGACCCACATCCCGTCGGGAGTCAGATAGGCGTCCACCTCCAGTCCCGCCTCGGCCAGCGCCTCCTCGAACTGCTCTTTCGTCAGGGGCCGGGCCAGGAACGTCTGGGTCCAGACCGCGTCCGGGAACACGTACTCGGCGCGCACCGAGTTCACCCCGTCGCCGACCGGCTCCGACGACGCGATCCGCACGGTGAGACCGCTCGGATCGTCCCGCTCCCTCGGCACGTTCGTGTGGTAGTCCGCGCCCTCCCGCTGGATGAGCACGCAGCCGCCCTCCGCCACATGCCGGGCGCAGGCGCGCAGCATGCCCCGCCTCACCTCGACGTCACCGCTGTGCACGAGGAACGACGCGAGCATCACCACGTCGAATCTCTCGTCCACGTCCAGCTTCTCGATCGGGGCGCATATCGTGCGCGCCCCGCGGACGTGGGCGAGCATCTCGGCGGACTCGTCCACCGCCGTGACCGTGAAGCCGCGCTCCAGCAAGGGGTGGGTCATCCGGCCCACTCCGCTGCCCAATTCCAGGATGTGCGCCCCTGCGGGCACCGCCGCGGCGATGACGTCCGGCTCGTCCCCCACCGGCAGCCGCGTGTACAACTCGACCGCGCAGCCGTCCGGAGTGATCGCACCGGGTCCGGTTCCGTCGTATCCCTCACGCATTTCGACTGTCATGCCCGAACAACGGGCAGCCTCCGCACGCCCGTTCCCGCCCAGCCCCGGTTCACTCCTTCGAGTCATTCACCGCGCAGCGGGAACTCCTGGAGCGGAAACCAGCCGTGCCCGATGTACCAGTGCCCTCCGGCCCGCAGATGGTCGCCGACCGCCCGCTCCACGGACGTGCGCCGCGGCAGCTGGGCGACCGGCAGGTCCGGGTCCCCGAAGACGAACTGGACGGGCTCGGTGTCGGCCGGTTCCGTGTCCCCACGGGCGATGCGGAAGCGTTCCTGGAAGCGGACGATGTTGGACTGTGCGGGCAGGTACCGCTTCAGCTGGGGGTCGAGCAGCCAGGAATGGCACAGCACGGCCTCGGGGTGCTCCTCGGGGAAGTGCAGGGCGAAGAACTCCCGGGCCTGCGCCAGGGAACGGCCGCAGGCGGACGGCGTCAGCGGGCCGTGGAAGTCGGGTATGTGCAGGTTCAGGCAGGGTGTGCCGGGAGCCGCGTCCAGACCGGCCGCCGCGATCACCGGCACGGTGTGCTGCCCGAGTCGCGCCCGCTCGAACTGCAGCCGCCCCAGCTGGTACAGCTCCCCGCGGAAGTGATGGGCGAGCCAGCGCGGCGACTGCACCCCGGCCCTGCCGTGCCGTCTGCGGTGCACGGCCAGGTGACGGCCCAGGTCGGCCAGGGTGCGCCGGGAGATCTCGGCCGGGATGCCGCGTTCCCGGTGGTGGGCGAGGGTGTACGGGAGCGCGGCGACGAAGACGTACACGGCGAGGGTGCCGTGCAGCGCGGGCGGAGCGGATGCGAGCAGCTCGGCCAGGTCGGGTGCGCGGCCCGTCTCGCCGGGGTCCCGGAGCAGCTCCTCGACGCCCTGTTCGAGGAGGCGCCGCGTGCCCGGGTCGCCCGTCACCGTGCGGCGCAGCGCGACCAGTTCGTTGATCTCCTCGTGCGGGACGGCCAGGTCGAGGAGCACTTCGGGCAGGTCGTCGGCGTCCGGCAGCACGGCGCATCCCCCTTCGGCGAACGTCGTTGATGAACGTCCCCGACGAAGAGTACGTTGCAAGGAGGAGTGGTGATCCGATGCGTACGGGCAGTGAGCCGGTGACCGCGCGCAGTGCGCTGCGAGCGCGCTTCTGGCTGAGCGTGTGGGGGCTGGTCTGGGCGATCTTCGGCACCGCGGTGTTCGCGCTCGTCGGACGCCCCGGCTGGGCGGCCGCCTGCGGGGTGCTGTGGCTGGTGGCCACCGTCGACATGACCATGATCCTCAGGCACATCCGGCAGGGCCCGCACTACCAGCCGGGCCGGGACGTACCGCCGTACCAGCCGGTGGACCCGCCCTACCCGCGGCCGAGCAGCCGGCCCTACACGCGCCCGCATCGGCCCCGGCACCCGTGACGGCGGCCTGCGGACTCATCGGCGCGCCCCAGCACGGACCCGTCGGGCACGGCCTTCTCGGCGCGGATCCGTCAGCGCGGACTCCTCAGCGCGCGCCCGGCGCGGACCCAGCACGAACGCGTCAGCACGGAGTCCCCGACGCGCCCCGGCACGGACCCGTCAGCACGGAATTCCCGCCGCGGCCCCGCCGGTGGTCAGGACTCGAAGCCGGCCGCCTTCACGTACTCCGGGTTGGGGTCGAGCGCCGCGGCCAGCCGGAAGTGACGCTTGGCCTGGTCGGCGCGGCCCTGGCGTTCGTAGGTGCGGGCGAGCGCGAAGTGCGCGAACGCGTTGTCCGGCTCCCGCTCCAGCACGATGGTGAACTCGAGTTCGGCGGGTCGAAGTTGCGCGGCCGCGAAGAAGGCACGCGCACGCAGCAGCCGGGCCGCGGTGTTCTCGGGATGTGCGGCGATGACTCCGTCCAGCAGCTTCACCGCACCCCGCGGATCCCGCGCATTGAGCAGGTGCTCGGCGGCGCGGAAGTCTATGACATGCGTCTCCGGAGTACGTCCGGTCGAACCGCTGGTCTCGGGCACGGCAAAGTCCTTCCCTCACTGCGGCGGTTCAACGCCCCGACGCGAACGGCTATTCCGCACCACCGCCGCGCGGCCCCCCGCCCCCGGATGCCGCACGCGGCTCGCGCGCCCGGCGCACGAGGTCGTCCCAGACCTCCGCCACGCGCTTGCGCAGCGCGTCCAGGGGTACGTCGTTGTCGATCACGATGTCCGCGATCTCCCGGCGCTGCTCACGAGTGGCCTGCGCGGCCATACGCGCGCGTGCGTCGTCCTCGGCCATCCCGCGCAGCCGGACGAGCCGGTCGAGCTGGGTCTCGGGGCTCGCGTCGACGACGACCACCAGGTCGTACAGCGGCGCCAGGCCGTTCTCGGTGAGGAGCGGCACGTCGTGGATCACGACGGCGTCCTCGGCCGCAGCGCTCTCCAGTTCGAGGGAGCGGGCGCCCACCAGGGGATGCACGATCGAGTTGAGGACTGCCAGCTTCTCGGGATCGGCGAAGACGATGGAGCCGAGTCCGGGCCGGTCCAGGCTGCCGTCCGAGGCGAGGATCCCCTCGCCGAAGGCCTCCACCACGGCCGCGAGCCCGGGCGTCCCGGGCGCCACGACCTCGCGCGCGATGCGGTCGGCGTCGATCAGCACGGCCCCGTGCTCCACGAGCAGCCGCGACACCTCGCTCTTGCCGGCACCGATGCCGCCGGTCAGGCCCACTTTCAGCATGAGCGGAAGCTTAGGCCCTGCCGCTGACAGGGCGACCCCCGGCGTCGACCCCGCGGCCGGGCCGGGCCCGACCGTGCCTAGCTCTCGCCCTCGCGCTCCGCCAGGAACCGCTCGAACTCCCGCCCGATCTCGTCGGCGGACGGAATCTCGACCGGCTCGGCAAGCATGTTGCCCCGGGTCTCGGCGCCCGCGGCCGCGTCGTACTGGTGCTCCAGGCCCTGGACGAGCGAGGTCAGCTCCTCGTCGCCCTCCTGGATCTGCCGGTCGATCTCGGTCTGCGTGCGGTGCGCCTCCGTGCGCAGGGAGTGCGCAATGCCCGACAGCACCAGCCCTGTGGCTGCGGTGACGGCCTCCAGGACGGTCAGCGCGGCGTCCGGGTACGGCGAGCGGGCGATGTAGTGCGGGACGTGCGCGGCGACACCGAGGACGTCGTGTCCGGCCTCCATGAGGCGGTACTCCAGCAGCGACTCGGCGCTGCCGGGTACCTGGGCCTCCTCGAAGGGGCTGCGGTGGCCCGGGACCAGGTCGGTGCGGTTGCCATGTGGGGTGAGGCCCACGGGGCGGGTGTGCGGGACGCCCATGGGGATGCCGTGGAAGTTCACGGACAGGCGGACGCCGAGCCGCTCCGCGATCTGCCGTACGGCGGCCGCGAACCGCTCCCACTCCACGTCCGGTTCGGGCCCGGACAGCAGCAGGAAGGGGGCGCCGGTGGCGTCCTGGACGAGGTGGACCTCGATGGCGGGCACCTCGTAGTCGGTCCAGCTGTCCCGCTTGAAGGTCAGCAGCGGGCGGCGGGCCCGGTAGTCCACGAGCCGGTCGTGGTCGAAGCGAGCCACGACCTGGTGGGGCAGTGAGTCGAGGAGCCGGTCGACGATCTGGTCGCCGGTCTCACCCGCGTCGATGTATCCGTCGAAGTGGTAGAGCATGACAAGTCCGGCCGACTCCTGGGCGAGCGCCATGTCGACGACGGCCAGGCCCTTCGGCTCCCATGCGTACAAACCCTGCGGATCAAGCACTGTGACCGCTCCTCCTCGTGTTCCTCTTCGACAACGTCCCCTGGGGCGTGGGCATTCCCGCGTCGGGCCGCTGATCAGGCGCCCCGCTCCACACACCTTGACGCCCCGTCAACTGGTCCGTACCTTCACGAAGACCGGAGTTCACATTCACACACAGCGTTCATGTATGAGATCTGTGACCTGTATGAGATCCGTGTCCGTACGACAGGAAGGCACCCCCCATGCGCACGCGCACGCTGCTCACCTCCCTGCTCGCCGCGACCACCGCCACCGGTGGCCTGCTCCTCTCCGCGAGCCCGGCCCCGGCCGCCCCGACCATCGAGGTCGGCACCGCGGCCCAGCTCAAGACCGCGCTCAGCAGTGCGAAGCCGGGCGACACGATCCATCTCGCGGACGGCACGTACACCGGCAACTTCAAGGCGACCTCACCGGCCGGCGCCACGGCCCGCATCACCCTCACCGGCTCCCCCAGGGCCGTACTCACCGCGAGCGGCGGCTACGGCCTGCACCTGAACGGCGCGTCCTACTGGACGGTCAGCGGGCTGACCGTGACCGGCGGCCAGAAGGGCATCGTGATCGACTCGGCCAAGGGTGTGGTGGTGGACGGCGTCACCGTGCACGGGCTCGACATGGAGGGCGTGCACTTCCGCAAGTCCAGCACCGACGGCGTGATCAGGAACTCGAGGATCTACGACACCGGGAACGACGGCCGGGGCATGGGCGAGGGCGTCTACGTGGGGACCGCGAACACGCTCTCCGACAAGAGCGACCGCATCCAGATCCTCAACAACACGATCGGCCCCGACGTCGGCGGCGAGAACGTCGACATCAAGGAGGGCACGACGGGCGCGCAGATCGTCGGCAACACGTTCGACGGCAGCGGGCTGACCGGCGCCAACTACGACGACTCCTGGGTCGACGTGAAGGGTGACAACGTCCTCGTCCAGGACAACACCGGCCGGAACACCAGCAATGACGGCTACCAGACCCACACCCAGCAGTCCGGCTGGGGCTGTGGCACGGTCTTCAAGAACAACAAGTCGACTTTGACCGGCGCCACCGGCTCGACCCAGCTGGCGATCAACGTGACGAACTACAGCACGAGCTGCAGGACAACGGTCTACGGCACGAACGCGGTGACGGGCGGCAAGGGGCTGACCAACGTCCAGGTGACGCCCTAAGGGGCGCGGGGAACTGCGCGACCAGCCACAGACGGCCGGCGCTCAACCGATAACCCGCGGTCCCCCAAAAAAGGTCTGAGGGCCCGCACCTCGAAAGGTACGGGCCCTCAAAACTATCGGCTAAGCCTCAGCGGCAGCGTTCAGCTCTGGCCACCGGCCAGCTTCTCGCGAAGCGCGGCCAGCGCCTCGTCCGAGGCCAGGGCACCAGAGGTGTCCGCGCCCTCGGAGGAGTACGAACCGCCGGTCGCGGCCGGAGCCGCAGCCTCGCCACCCTCGGCCGCAGCAGCGGCGTCGGCCTCGCGGGACTTGATGACCTGCTGCTGGTGCTGCTCGAAGCGGGACTGCGCCTCGGCGTACTGGCGCTCCCACTCCTCGCGCTGCTTCTCGTAACCCTCGAGCCAGTCGTTGGTCTCGGGGTCGAAGCCCTCGGGGTAGATGTAGTTGCCCTGGTCGTCGTAGGACGCGGCCATGCCGTACAGGGTCGGGTCGAACTCGACCGAGGCCGGGTCGGCACCGAAGGACTCGTTGGCCTGCTTCAGCGAGAGGCTGATGCGACGACGCTCGAGGTCGATGTCGATGACCTTGACGAAGATCTCGTCGTTGACCTGGACGACCTGCTCCGGGATCTCCACGTGGCGCTCGGCCAGCTCGGAGATGTGGACCAGACCCTCGATGCCCTCGTCCACGCGGACGAACGCACCGAACGGAACCAGCTTGGTGACCTTACCCGGGACGACCTGACCGATCTGGTGGGTCCGGGCGAACTGCTGCCACGGGTCTTCCTGGGTCGCCTTCAGCGACAGGGAGACGCGCTCGCGGTCCATGTCGACGTCGAGAACCTCGACGGTGACCTCCTGGCCGACCTCGACAACCTCGGACGGGTGGTCGATGTGCTTCCAGGACAGCTCGGAGACGTGGACCAGACCGTCGACGCCACCCAGGTCCACGAAGGCACCGAAGTTGACGATCGAGGAGACGACGCCGGAGCGGACCTGACCCTTCTGGAGGGTCGTGAGGAACGTCTGGCGGACCTCGGACTGGGTCTGCTCGAGCCAGGCACGGCGGGACAGGACCACGTTGTTGCGGTTCTTGTCCAGCTCGATGATCTTGGCCTCGAGCTCCTTGCCGACGTACGGCTGGAGGTCGCGAACGCGGCGCATCTCGACCAGGGAGGCCGGGAGGAAGCCACGGAGGCCGATGTCGAGGATGAGACCACCCTTGACGACCTCGATGACGGTACCGGTGACGATGCCGTCCTCTTCCTTGATCTTCTCGATGGTGCCCCAGGCACGCTCGTACTGGGCGCGCTTCTTCGAGAGGATCAGGCGGCCTTCCTTGTCCTCCTTCTGGAGGACCAGGGCCTCGATCTCGTCGCCGACGGCCACGACCTCGTTCGGGTCGACGTCGTGCTTGATCGAGAGCTCGCGGCTCGGGATGACACCTTCGGTCTTGTAACCGATGTCGAGCAGGACCTCGTCCCGGTCGACCTTCACGATGACGCCGTCGACGATGTCGCCGTCGTTGAAGTACTTGATCGTCTCGTCGATCGCGGCGAGGAAGGCTTCCTCGTTACCGATGTCGTTGACCGCAACCTGCGGGGTGGTGGCGGTGGTCTCGGTGCTGCTCGTCATGTGGGAAAGGGCTCCGGTACGGACATTGAAGTCGTAGGTACTGCTACGCCGGGAGCCCGTATCGCTCTGAAGAAGCCGGACAGCCAAGGAAGCGCCTCACCAGTAACTGGTGATGGCGCCTCGACAACCGAGGGGACATACAACAGATGCGAGCGCAGCCTGCTACGTCTGAGGTGCGCAGGCCCGCAGCGCAACTTGTAGCATACGGGGGCAGCCGGACATGGTCAATGCGCGAAGGCGCACACCCGGGGCGGTTCACCGCATACCCGGCACAAGAAAGGTCCCAGGAGGCCACGCAGGGCCGTGGGACCCCTTCTGTGACGCACTCGCCCGGGCGGGTTGCACGGAAGAGTACGACGAGGGAGCCGATCATCCAAGAGTCCGAAGCGCTCGACCCTGAGGGGTTCGAGCCGGAAGCCACCCGACGTGACGCGGGGGTCGCGGAGAGCACCCGGGCCAACCGCGGCTGGTGGGACCGCAACGCCGACGAGTACCAGGGCGAGCACGGCACGTTCCTCGGCGACGACCGCTTCGTCTGGGGCCCGGAGGGCCTGGACGAGGTGGAGGCCGAGCTGCTCGGCGCCCCGGAGGACCTGAAGGGCAAGAAGGTTCTGGAGATAGGCGCGGGCGCGGCGCAGTGCGCGCGCTGGCTGGCCGCCCAGGGCGCCCACCCGGTGGCCCTGGACCTCTCGCACCGTCAGCTCCAGCACGCCCTGCGCATCGGCGGATCGTTTCCCCTGATCTGCGCCGACGCCGGCGCGCTGCCCTTCGCGGACGGCTCCTTCGACCTGGCGTGCTCCGCGTACGGGGCGCTGCCGTTCGTGGCCGACCCGCGCCTCGTGCTGCGCGAGGTGCGGCGGGTACTGCGCCCGGGTGGCCGGTTCGTCTTCTCGGTGACCCATCCGATCCGCTGGGCCTTCCCGGACGAGCCCGGTCCCGAGGGCCTGTCGGTGTCCGCGTCCTACTTCGACCGCACGCCCTACGTGGAGCAGGACGAGGAGGGCCGCGCGGTGTACGTCGAGCACCACAGGACGCTCGGCGACCGGGTCCGGGACATCGCGGCCTCGGGCTTCCGGCTCGTGGACCTGGTGGAGCCGGAGTGGCCGGCCTGGAACACCGCGGAGTGGGGCGGCTGGTCTCCCCTGCGCGGGAACCTGATCCCGGGTACGGCGATCTTCGTCTGCGAACGGGACTGAGCAACCTCGCTCACCGACGCCCCGCACGCACGCGTGCGGGGCGTTTTCGGCGCCGTACGACACTAGGGGCGTGATCCGTTACGACGCCCTGGACGCGCTGCCCGTCCATGCCGCCCTGCCCGCCCTGAACGACGCCCTGGAGGGGCAGGGCACCGCCGTGCTCGTGGCGCCGCCCGGCACCGGCAAGACGACGCTGGTGCCGCTCGTGCTGGCGGGGCTGGTCGGCGGCGGTCCGGCGCGGCGGGTCGTGGTGGCCGAGCCGCGGCGGATCGCGGCGCGGGCGGCGGCCCGGCGGATGGCGTGGCTGCTGGGCGAGAAGCCCGGCGAGAGCGTCGGCTTCACGGTGCGCGGCGAGCGGGTCGTGGGGCGCCGCGCGCGTGTGGAGGTCGTGACGACCGGTGTGCTGTTGCAGCGGCTGCAACGGGATCCGGAGCTGGCCGGCGTCGACGTGGTGGTGCTCGACGAGTGCCACGAGCGGCATCTGGACGCCGACACGGTGGCCGCCTTCCTGTGGGACGTACGGCAGACGCTGCGGCCGGAGCTGCGGCTGGTGGCCGCGTCGGCGACCACGGACGCACAGGGCTGGGCGCGGCTGCTCGGCGATGCCCCGGTGGTGCAGGCCGAGGGGGTCTCGCATCCCGTGGACGTCGTCTGGGCGCCGCCCGCGCGTGCGGTACGGCCGCCGCACGGCATGTGGGTCGATCCGGCGCTGCTGGGGCATGTGGCGTCGGTGGTGCGGCGGGCGCTGGCCGAGCGGGAGGGGGACGTGCTGTGTTTCCTGCCGGGCGTGGGCGAGATCGCGCGTGTGGCCGGGCAGCTGGGCCATCCGGGTGAGGTCGAGGTGCTGCAGGTGCACGGGCGGGCGCCGGCGGCCGTGCAGGACGCGGTGCTGGCCCCCGGGGAGCGGCGCCGGGTGGTGCTGGCCACGTCCGTGGCGGAGTCGTCGCTGACGGTGCCCGGGGTGCGGGTGGTGGTCGACTCGGGGCTGGCGCGGGAGCCGCGCGTGGACCACGCGCGCGGGTTGAGCGGGCTGGCGACGGTACGGGCGTCGCGGGCGGCCGGGCGGCAGCGGGCGGGGCGGGCCGGACGTGAGGCGGCGGGTGTGGTGTACCGGTGCTGGACGGAGGCGGAGGACGTCCGTCTGCCGGCTTTTCCGGCGCCGGAGATCAAGGTGGCCGACCTGACCGCGTTCGCCCTCCAGGCGGCCTGTTGGGGCGATCCGGACGCCACCGGACTGGTGTTGCTGGATCCGCCGCCGGGTGGGGCCATGGCTGCGGCGCGCTCCACGCTGACGGCAGTGGGGGCGGTGGACTCCGTCGGTCGGGCCACCGAGGTCGGTGTGCGGCTGGGGCGGCTGGGGGTTCACCCTCGGCTGGGGCGGGCTTTGCTGGACACGTCCGGTGGGGGTGCCTCGGTTGTCGCTCTGCTTTCCGAAGAGGTGCCTCGGGACTACGGAGATGATCTTGCGGGTGCGTTGCGGCGTGCTCGGCGTGGGGGTGACGCCTATGGGGGGCGGTGGACTCGTGAAGTACGGCGGCTGCAGACCGTGTCGGAGGAGTTTTCCCACCCGGTCGCCCATGACCGTCCGTCACACGTGGACGTCCAGGCCGGACCCGGCACCGGTGACGACAGGATCGCCGGCCTCGTCGCCGCCCTGGCCTTCCCCGAGCGGGTCGCCAAGCTCGACGGCGGTTCGTATCTGATGGCCTCCGGGACCCGGGCCGAGCTGTCCGAAGGGTCGGCGCTGCGCGGCGCACCCTGGATCGTCGTCGCCGTCGCCGACCGGCCCGGTGGAAAGGGGCACGCGCGCGTGCGGCTCGGAGCCGGCGTGCACGAGGACGTGGCGCGGGCGGCGGCCGGGGCGCTGCTGGAGGAGCGGGACGAGGTGCACTGGGCCGACGGGGATGTCGTGGCCCGGCGTGTCGAACGGCTCGGGGCCATCGAGTTGGCCGTACGGCCCCTGAAGGACGTCGATCCCGGGCTTGTGCGCGGTGCTCTCCTCGAAGGGCTCCGGCAGGAGGGGTTCGGGCTGTTGCGGTGGTCCCCGGAGGCGGAGGTGCTGAGGCAGCGGCTGACGTTTCTGCGTGCGCACCTCGGGGAGCCGTGGCCGGACGTGTCGGACGAAGCGCTGCACGCGCGCGTGGACGAGTGGTTGGAGCCGGAGCTGGGCCGGGCCCGGAGGCGGCCCGATCTCGGGCGGATCGACGCCGGACAGGCGCTCGCGCGGCTGCTGCCCTGGGCGAGCGGGGAGGCCGCCCGGCTGGACGAGCTGGCGCCCGAGCGGATCGCCGTACCCAGTGGGTCCAGAATCCGGATCGACTACGGGGACCCGGAGCGGCCCGTCCTCGCGGTGAAGCTGCAGGAGATGTTCGGGTTGCAGGAGACCCCGGCGGTGGCCGGGGTGCCGGTGCTCGTCCATCTCCTCTCCCCCGCCGGACGGCCCGCCGCCGTCACGGCCGACCTCGCCTCCTTCTGGAAGGACGGCTACAAGGGCGTGCGCGCTGAGCTGCGCGGGCGCTATCCGAAGCATCCGTGGCCCGAGGACCCGGCGACCGCCGAGCCCACCCGGCACACCAACGCGCGGCTCAGGCGCTGACCGGTTCGGGTTCCGTCGCCTGTGCGGGTGCCGGGTCCTCGGGGCGGCGGCCGCGTGCCTCCAGGTAGAGGGAGAGCGCGAGGAGCAGCAGGCCGAGGCTCAGGAAGCCCCAGGGCAGGTAGGAGGTCATCAGCAGGACCAGGGTGCGGTTGTGCTCGACCAGGGCGACGGTGTGCTCGATGTAGTCCTCGCGCATCTTCACGTCCCCGGCGAACGCCGTCACCTTGGCGCGACCGCCGAGCAGGGTGCCGCCGCGCAGCTCCTCCTTGTGGAGCTCCTCGCCGTAGACGGGCGCTCCGGTGACGGGCTCGACCCAGAACTTCCGGACCGTGCTGTACCAGCGGGTGGTGCCGGTCTTGGCCACCGACTCGGGGGTGATGCCCTGGACCGGCATGGTCTTGGGCATGGCGACCTTGGTCCAGGGGATGGTCTGTTCGAAGTAGTAGACCTTCAGGCCGCGGAAGGTCAGGGTGCCCTTGTAGTGGATGGGGCTGGTGGTGCGGGTCTGCGCGTCGAAGTACTCGTAGTCGCGCTTCTGGGTCAGGAAGGGCCACTTGAACTCGATGCCGTCCCGCTTGACCGGGTCGCCGTCGACCGACTCGCCGGTGGCGTGGACGGGATCCTGGCTGTGGGCGTCGAAGATGTAGCGCTCCGGGATCCTGGAGATCATCTTGCCGTCGGGGCCCTCGAGGTAGGACAGCCCGTCCCAGACGACGACGGGCCGCCCGGCGGTCTTCTCGATGCGCTCGGCGGCCTCCACGTTGCCCTTGAGGGTCTGCACGATGGTCACCTTGGAGACCTTCTTCGCGCGCATGGAGCCGTAGTCGAGGAGGGTCGCGTCCTTGGCCTCCAGGACCATGTCCTGGTACTGGTTCGCGGGGATCCTGGCCAGGCGCGGGAAGGCGTACCAGCGCAGCAGTGGGGACAGCGCCGCGAAGAACACGGCACAGGCGAGCAGGACCAGGCTTGCCTTGCGGCGCATTCCGGCCTCCCTCCCGGACGGGCGCTGCTAAGGGTGCGAAGGCACCGTCGTCAGCAGCGGTTTGGGGGACGTCCGGCCCGTCGGCGCGCCCACGGCGGTGATCGCGAGGACCAGGGCGAGCGCGAGGGCGAGACCGGTCGCGGCGGCGATCAGGGCGCGCATGCGGGGCCTCCCGGCGGACGGTTCCTGATGGTTCGTCAGGTGCGGCACCGTAGCAACGCGCGCGCGAGATGAGAACACGTCGCGCACACGGACAAGGGCGCCCCCTCCGCCGTGGCGGAAGAGGCGCCCTGTTGCCCTGAGTTGAGTCCGTACCGTCAGGAGGTGGCGGACGGGCTCGGCGAGGGGCTGGTCGAGGCGTCGGCCGCGGCGACGTTCAGCTCGACGGTGAGGGTCGCGCCGCCGGTGGTGGTGATGCGGAGCAGGAAGGTGCCGGTGACGTCGTCCGCGTACAGCTTCGGCAGCGTGAGCAGGCCCTTGCCGTCCGTCTGGAGGCCGGTGAGGGTGCGTACGGCCTTGCCGTCGGCGTCCTTGAAGTAGGGGCCCTTGTCGTTCTCGGTGGCGTCGTCGGCCGACTTGATCAGGGTGGCGGTGGCCACGACCTTGTCGGCGACGGTGCCCTTGTACGTCGCCTTCACCTGGACCTGGTCGGCGAACTCGCCGCCCGGGGTGCAGGTCAGCGGGGTGTCGCTGGTGCGGGCGAGGGTGTCGGCGGCGCGTGCGGTGACGGTGGCCGTGTAGTCGACGCCCTTGGCCTGGTGGCCGACGACAGCGGTGGTGATCTTGAAGGTGCCCGTCTTCTCGCCCGCCTCCAGCACCGGTGCCAGGGCCACGCCCTTGGCGTCGGTGGCGATCGTGGCCACGGTCTCGCCGCCGGCGAAGGTGGCGTCGGTGTCGCCGGTGATGGTGAACCGGATCCGGACCTTGCCGACGGCCGACCCGGCCTTGGTCTCGGCACGGGTGCTGATCCGCTGGGCGAACGTGTCGCCGGCCATCGCGGTGAGCTTCGCGGTGCCGGTGCTCGCGTCCTCCAGGTGGTCCACGGTGTCGGAGGGGGTGGGCGGCTTCGGCGGTGTCGGCGGCTTCGGGTCGTGGTTCCCCTTGTCGCCGCCGGGCTTGCCCGGCTTGGTCTTCGGCGGGTCGGAGGGCTTCGTGGTGTGCTTCGAGCCGTCGTCGCTGCGGTGGGAGGGCACGCCGCCGGAGCCGTCGGGCACGGAGTGGCTGCCCTTGCGGTAGTACTCCAGCCAGCTCAGGACCAGGTTCAGGTAGTCCTGCGAGTTGTTGTAGCTGAGGATCGCGCTGTGCAGGCCGGCGTCGCCGGACAGGTCCCAGTCGTTGCGGCACAGGTAGTGGCCCGCGGCGAGTGCGGCGTCGTAGACGTTGTTGGGGTCCGCCTTGCCGTCGCCGTTGCCGTCGCGGCCGGCCCAGGCCCAGGTGGACGGGATGAACTGCATCGGGCCGACGGCCTGGTCGTAGGCGCTGTTGCCGTCGTACTCGCCGTGGTCGGTGTCCTTGATGAGCGCGAAGCCGTTGCCGTCGAGCTGCGGGCCGAGGATCGGGCTCAGCGTGGTGCCGTCGGCGTCGACGCGGCCGCCGCGGGCGTGGCCCGACTCGACCTTGCCGATGGCGGCCAGGAGTTGCCAGGGCAGGTTGCAGCCCGGCTTGGAGGTGCGCAGCTCGGCCTCGGCCTTCTTGTAGGCGTCGAGGACCGTCGCGGGGATACCGGCCTCGGCCGGGCCCCGGGAGACGGGCGTGCCGATGGTGGACGACGGGCTGGGGTTGGGGCTGTTGAGCGGCGGCAGGTCCGTGTAGTACGGCGAGTTGCCGGTGGCGTTGCCGTCGGCGGCCACGTCCGGTACCGGGGCGCTGGCGCCGGCCGCGGCCTGTCTGCCGTGGTCCTCGCCGGGGGCTCCCGGAGCCTGGGACGCGGACAGAGCCGCGACCGCTGCCGCGGCCACGGCGGTGGTCGCCGCTCCCTTGCGCAGCCGCCTGCCGATGTGCGCCGCCATAGAGTGAACCCCTCCTATGGACGCCCATGCGTCCGTCTCCGTCCGTGTGCCTCGCTCTGGTCTGACGGTTGACCCGGTGCTCTGGTTGCCCCTGTTCCGTCTTTCCATCCGCGTGACGTACGTTCGAACGTGCGCCCGGCACTGCGACCCAGGTGACCCTACGACAGCTTCCTTGAAGCGGGCACGGGTTCGCGCCCGTTTTTCACCGGTTGGCCAACTTCCGTTGGTGTGGCGGGTGTCGAACGGCACTCACGCATACTGGACGGGCATGATCACCGGTTCCGGTGCCACGGCCGACGACCGCTCCAGGGGGCTCTGTTGCCGTTCACGCTCAGCCATGCGGCGGCCGTGCTGCCCGCCATCCGCCGGGACGGCGGCGGCCGGGGCCGGCTGGTGCCCTCGGTGCTCGTCGCGGGCTCCTTCGCGCCCGACATGACCTACTACGCCGCGAGCGTCCTGCCGGGCGGAATGGAGTTCGGTGCGGTCACGCACTCCTTCGCCGGTGTGGCCGGCGTCGACGTGCCCATCTCCTGGGCGCTGGTGGGGCTGTGGCTGCTCGTCCGGGAACCGCTGGTGGCCCTGCTGCCCCGGGCCCGACAGGGGCGGCCGGCCGCTCTGCTGCGCTGCGGTGCGGCGCGCGGGCGCGTGCGGGCCGTATCGGTGCTGTGGTGGTACGTCTCCGCGGTGCTCGGCGCGCTGACGCATGTCGTGTGGGACGCGTTCACGCATCACGACCGGTGGGGGTCCCGGCTGGTTCCGGCCCTCGGGCGGGGCCTGGCGGGCATGCCGCTCTACTCGTGGCTGCAGTACGGCACGTCCGCGGTGGCCGCCGTGGTGATCGCCGGGTTCCTGGTACGCGCGCTGCGGCGGACGCCGGCCGGCGAGCCGGTGGGGGTGCCCGCCCTGTCCGTACGGGACCGCTGGTGGGCGGCCGCCGTGCTCGGCGGCTGTGCCCTGGTGGGAGCGGTGCAGCGGGCGACGCGGTGGTGGGAGTACTGGGGTGCGAACGCGCAGCCCTGGGACCTGGTGCCCACCCTGTGCTTCGGTGTGGGCTCCGGGCTGGTCCTCGGGGTGCTGGTGTACGCGGCCGGGGTCAGGGTGTGGCGCCCGGCCCCGGTTCCGGGCGGTCCCGCAGCGGCGGCCGGTGTCCACCGGGACCGGTCGGCCGCTCGATGACGGGGGCCACGAACACGGTGAGGGTGCGCCGGGGCCGCGCTCTCGGGATCAGGGTGAGCAGCAGCGCGAGGTAGCCGCGGGCGAGATCGGGCCAGGCGTGCCGGTCGGGGGCGTGGCGGGTGCGGGCGGCCAGTCGGCGCCGGAGGTCCGCCGCGGCGCTGCGTACGGTCGTGGCCAGGTCGGCGGGGATGCGGGCGGTGCTTGCGTCGGCCGCGAGGGCAGGGACCGGCGAGGCGGGCGTGGCCCGGTCCGAGGCGGTGTCCGCCGGGGCCGGGGTGGCGCCCTGCACCTCGGGCGTCCGGCGGTGGAGCATGCGTATACCCATGCTCGCAGTGTTGCGGCTGCGGGGCTCGGGGGGCGTTTTGGCGGGGGCCACGTGAGTGAAACGCCCTCCGGGGGCTCGGCCGGGACTGGTGCGGGTGGGTGGGATGGCCGTGGGGGGTGCGGTGGGTTCGGCACCGCCGGGGTGCGCCGTGGAGGCTGATCGCCGTTGCGGCGGAGAAGATTTTGGCGTCCGGCGTGGAAGAAGCGACCGTCGGGCGACGGAGGGGCGTTGTCCAGCCCTTGGCTGAAAACGCCCCTCCGCTGAATCGCCGAAGACTAGTGCGCCGCCGACTCCCAGTCCGGGCCCACGCCCACCGAGACGTCGAGCGGGGCCCTCAGGTGGACCGCGTTCGCCATCTCGTGGCGGACGATCTCCTCGGTGGCCCTGCGCTCGCCGGGGGCGATCTCCAGGACGATTTCGTCGTGGACCTGGAGGAGCATGCGGGACTTGAGGTCCGCCTCGCGCAGGGCCCGGTCGACGTTGAGCATGGCGATCTTGACGATGTCGGCCGCCGTGCCCTGGATCGGCGCGTTCAGGGCCATGCGCTCGGCCGCCTCGCGGCGCTGGCGGTTGTCGCTGTTGAGGTCGGGGAGGTAGCGGCGGCGCCCGAAGAGCGTCGCCGTGTAGCCCGTCGCCCGCGCCTCGTCGACCGCCCGGCGCAGATAGTCCCGGACGCCGCCGAAGCGCTCGAAGTAGGTGTCCATCAGGGCGCGCGCCTCGCCCGCCTCGATGTTCAGCTGCTGGGAGAGGCCGAAGGCGGAGAGACCGTACGCCAGGCCGTACGACATGGCCTTGATCTTGCGGCGCATCTCCGCGTCCACCGCGTCCCGCTCGACCGAGAAGACCTGGGAGGCGACCGTGGTGTGCAGGTCCTCGCCGGAGGTGAACGCCTCGATCAGGCCCTCGTCCTCGGACAGGTGGGCCATCACGCGCAGCTCGATCTGGCTGTAGTCGGCGGTCATCAGGGACTCGAAGCCCTCGCCCACCACGAAGCCGCGGCGGATCGCCCGGCCCTCGTCGGTGCGGACCGGGATGTTCTGCAGGTTCGGGTCCGTGGAGGACAGCCGGCCGGTCGCGGCCACCGTCTGGTTGAAGGTGGTGTGGATACGGCCGTCGCCGGCGACGGTCTTGATCAGGCCCTCGACCGTGACGCGCAGCTTCGCCTGCTCGCGGTGCCGGAGCATGATCACCGGCAGTTCGTTGTCGGTCTGGCCGGCGAGCCAGGCGAGGGCGTCGGCGTCGGTGGTGTAGCCGGTCTTGGTCTTCTTCGTCCTGGGCAGGGCCAGCTCGCCGAAGAGGACTTCCTGAAGCTGCTTGGGGGAGCCCAGGTTGAACTCGTGGCCGGCGGCCGCGTGCGCCTCCTTCACGGCCTGCTGCACGGCACCCGCGAACATCTGCTCCATCGCCTCCAGGTGCGCGCGGTCGGCGGCGATGCCGTGACGCTCCATACGGGCGAGCAGGGCGGAGGTAGGCAGCTCCATGTCCCTCAGGAGGTCGGCGGCACCGACCTCCTGGAGGCGGGCCTCGAAGGCCTCACCCAGGTCGAGGACGGCGCGGGCCTGGATCATCAGCGCCTCGGCCTCGGCGCCGTCGTCCGCACCGAAGGCCAGCTGGCCGTCGGCCGCGGCGGCGGGGGCCAGCTCGCGGTGCAGGTACTCCAGGGACAGCGCGTCCAGGTCGAAGGAGCGGCGGCCCGGCTTGACCAGGTAGGCGGCGAGGGCGGTGTCCATGGCGACGCCCTCGACGCTCCAGCCGTGCTCGGCGAAGACGCGCATCGCGCCCTTGGCGTTGTGGAACACCTTGGCGCGGCCGGCGTCGGCCAGCCAGGCCGCGAACGCGTTCTCGTCGGTCTCGTCCAGCTCGGCGGGGTCGAACCAGGCGGCCGCTCCCCCGGCCGCTGCCAGGGCGATCTCGGCGACCGAGCCGGTGCCCAGGGCCCAGGTGCCGACCATGGCGACGCCGAGGGTCCCTGTACCGTGCTCGGCCAGCCAGGGGGCCAGCTCGCCGACGCCGAGGATCTTGCCGTCCAGTTCCACGCCGTCCGCCGCGACCGGGGTGGTCTCGGCCTCCTCGGTGCCCGGGTCGACGGCGAAGAGACGCTCGCGCAGGGAGGGGTTGCGGATCTCCAGGGTGTCCAGGACCATCGCGACGGTCTTGCGGTCGTACGGGCCCCGCTCCAGGTCGGTGACCGTCTTCGGCAGCTCGACCTGGCGCTCCAGCTCGGTGAGGCGGCGGTTGAGCTTGACCGCCTCCAGGTGGTCGCGGAGGTTCTGCCCGGCCTTGCCCTTGACCTCTTCGACGCGCTCGACCAGCTCCGCGAACGAGCCGAACTGGTTGATCCACTTCGCGGCGGTCTTCTCGCCGACCCCGGGGATGCCGGGGAGGTTGTCCGACGGGTCGCCGCGCAGGGCCGCGAAGTCGGGGTACTGGGCGGGCGTCAACCCGTACTTCTCGAAGACCTTCTCCGGGGTGAAGCGGGTCAGCTCCGAGACACCCTTCGTCGGGTACAACACGGTCGTGTTCTCGGTGACCAGCTGGAAGGAGTCGCGGTCGCCGGTGACGATCAGCACCTCGAAGCCCTCGGCCTCGGCCTGGGTGGCGAGGGTGGCGATGATGTCGTCGGCCTCGAAGCCCTCGACGGCGAAGCGCGGCGCGTGCATGGCGTCGAGCAGCTCGCCGATCAGCTCGACCTGGCCCTTGAACTCGTCCGGGGTCTTGGAGCGGTTCGCCTTGTACTCGGTGAACTGCTCGGAGCGCCAGGTCTTGCGGGAGACGTCGAAGGCCACCGCGAAGTGCGTGGGGGCCTCGTCACGCAGGGTGTTGGCCAGCATCGACGCGAAGCCGTAGATCGCGTTCGTCGGCTGGCCCGTCGCGGTCGTGAAGTTCTCCGCGGGCAGCGCGAAGAACGCGCGGTAGGCCAGCGAGTGCCCGTCCATGAGCATCAGCCGGGGACGGGTGCCGCCGGGGTTCTTGTCGGTCTTCTTCGATGCTGTCTCTGCCACGCCCCCGATCCTGCCACGCCCCACTGACACTCCGGGCCGCGGCGGGTTCGGCGCATGCACGGCACCCGCGCCCGGCAGGACCGGGGCTCACCGCTGTCGGTGCCCCGTGGGAGGATCGGAGGCGTACTTCTCACACGCAGTCGAAGGGGACCGTGCGATGGCGACCAAGCCGCCCAAGGGTGATCCGGTTCAGGACGCGCCGCAGGTCGCGGAGCCGAAGCACGCGGCGGCGGGGCTGCCCGCCATCGGGCACACGCTGCGCATCGCCCAGCAGCAGATGGGTGTGAAGCGCACCGCGCTGACCCTGCTGCGGGTGAACCAGAAGGACGGCTTCGACTGCCCGGGCTGTGCCTGGCCGGAGCCGGACCACCGGCACAAGGCGGAGTTCTGCGAGAACGGCGCCAAGGCGGTCGCCGAGGAGGCCACCCTGCGCCGGGTCACCCCGGAGTTCTTCGCCGCGCACTCCGTGGCCGACCTGGCCACCAGGAGCGGGTACTGGCTGGGACAGCAGGGGCGGCTCACGCATCCCATGCATCTCCCCGAAGGCGGAGATCACTACGAGCCGGTGAGCTGGGAGCGCGCCTTCGACATCATCGCCGAGGAGATCTCCGCCCTCGGCTCCCCCGACGAGTCCGTCTTCTACACCTCGGGGCGGACCAGCAACGAGGCCGCGTTCCTGTACCAGCTCTTCGCGCGCGAGCTGGGCACGAACAACCTGCCCGACTGCTCGAACATGTGCCACGAGTCGTCCGGCTCGGCGCTCTCCGAGACGATCGGCATCGGCAAGGGCAGCGTCCTGCTGGACGACCTGTACAAGGCCGACCTGATCGTCGTCGCGGGGCAGAACCCCGGGACGAACCACCCGCGCATGCTCTCCGCGCTGGAGAAGGCCAAGGCGAACGGCGCGCGGATCATCAGCATCAACCCGCTGCCCGAGGCCGGCCTGGAGCGGTTCAAGAACCCGCAGACCCCGCAGGGCATGCTCAAGGGCGCAACCCTCACCGATCTGTTCCTTCAGATCCGCATCGGCGGCGACCAGGCCCTGTTCCGTCTCCTCAACAAGCTGGTCCTGGAGACGGAAGGCGCGGTCGACGAGGAGTTCGTCCGCGAGCACACGCACGGGTACGAGGAGTTCGCCGAGGCCGCGCGTGCCGCCGACTGGGACGAGACGCTCAGGGCGACCGGCCTGTCCCGGGCGGAGATCGAGCAGGCCCTCGGCATGGTCCTCGCCTCCGAGCGGACCATCGTCTGCTGGGCGATGGGCCTCACCCAGCACAAGCACGCCGTTCCGACCATCCGCGAAGTGGTCAACTTCCTGCTCCTGCGCGGCAACATCGGCCGCCCGGGCGCGGGCGTGTGCCCGGTGCGGGGCCACTCCAACGTGCAGGGCGATCGCACGATGGGCATCTTCGAGCGGCCCGCCCCGGCGTTCCTGGACGCGTTGGAGAAGGAGTTCGGGTTCGCACCCCCGCGCGAACACGGATTCGACGTCGTACGGGCCATCCGCGCGCTGCGGGACGGCGAGGCGAAGGTGTTCTTCGCCATGGGCGGCAACTTCGTCTCCGCCTCCCCCGACACGGACGTCACCGAGGCGGCCATGCGGCGCGCGCGGCTGACCGTGCACGTGTCGACCAAGCTCAACCGCTCGCACGTCGTCACGGGCGCGCGTGCCCTGATCCTGCCGACGCTCGGCCGTACCGAGCGCGATCTGCAGGTCGGCCCGAACGGGAAGAGCACGGAGCAGTTCGTCACGGTCGAGGACTCCATGGGCATGGTGCACGCCTCGCGCGGGCGGCTCGCGCCGGCGAGCCCGCAGCTGCTGTCCGAGCCGGCGATCGTGTGCCGGCTGGCGCGCCGGGTGCTCGGCGCGGACAGCAAGGTCCCGTGGGAGGAGTTCGAGAGGGACTACGCGACGATCCGCGACCGCATCGCGCGCGTGATCCCCGGCTTCGAGGACTTCAACGCGCGCGTGGCCCGCCCGGGCGGCTTCACGCTGCCGCACGCGCCGCGCGACGAGCGCCGCTTCCCGACGGCGACCGGCAAGGCGAACTTCACGGCGGCGCCGGTGGAGTACCCGGAGCTGCCCGAGGGCCGGCTGCTGCTGCAGACCCTGCGCTCGCACGACCAGTACAACACCACGATCTACGGCTTGGACGACCGCTACCGGGGCATCACCAACGGCCGCCGGGTGGTGCTGGTGAACCCGCAGGACGCGCGGGCCCTGGGGGTCACCGACGGGGCGTACGTGGACCTGGTGAGCGAGTGGCAGGACGGCGTGGAGCGGCGGGCGCCCGGTTTCCGTGTCGTGCACTATCCGACGGCGCGGGGCTGCGCGGCGGCGTACTACCCGGAGACCAATGTGCTCGTGCCGCTGGACGCCACCGCCGACACCAGCAACACCCCGGCCAGCAAGTCCGTCGTGGTCCGCCTGGAGAGCGGGCTGGAGGGTCGCCCGGAGGCCCGGCCGGAAGCCCGTCTGGAACAATCGGCGACCGACTGAGCGTTTGCTCAGCCAAGAGACAGGTGTACGACGAACGGAGCCGGCCCATGGGCGAGCAGCAGCAGGTGAAATTCCCGCAGGAGGTCATAGACGAGTACGCCGCGCTCGGTGTCGACCTGCCCGCACTGTTCTCGGCGGGCCACCTCGGGACGCGGATGGGCGTGCAGATCCTGGAGGCGTCGGCGGAGCGGGTCGTCGGCACGATGCCGGTGGAGGGCAACACCCAGCCGTACGGGCTGCTGCACGGAGGCGCGTCCGCGGTGCTGGCGGAGACCCTGGGCTCGGTCGGCTCCATGCTGCACGGCGGCAGCTCGAAGATCGCGGTCGGCGTGGACCTGAACTGCACGCACCACCGTGGGGCCCGCTCGGGCCTGGTGACCGGCGTGGCGACGCCGGTGCACCGGGGGCGGTCGACGGCGACGTACGACATCGTGATCAGTGACGAGGAGGGCCGCCGGGTGTGCAGCGCCCGGCTGACCTGCCTGCTCCGGGACGTGCGGGCCGGCGACGAGGCGCACGTCCGGCCCGCCGGCGACTGAGCGCGTCCCCGCCGCCCCGTTGCCCCCCGCCGTCCCTCCCCTTAGCTTCGGCACATGGGACGGTATGGGGGCCCCTGCCCGGGGGTGAGGTTCCTGACGGTCTGGCTGGCGCTGCCGGCCCTGCTGTGGACGACGAGCTGCGGCGGGGCGGACGGCGCCGGCGGCCCCGGGCACTCGGCCAGCAGCTCGGCCGCCGCCTCCGCGGCGCCGGCCTCCGACGCGGAGCTGTGCGCGAGGATCGTCGCCCACTGGTCGCGGAAGGTGCTCGACAGCGGCACCTACGGCGACTACCAGTCCATGGGGCTGTCCAACGCGCAGTACGAGATCCTGCGCGACGTCGTGGACGCGGCGCGGGCGGCCGAGCGGCGCCAAGGGGCCACTGCCTCCGACGAGTTGATCGACCGCCAGGCCCGCAGTGCCTGCGCCGAGCGGTACCGGCACGGAACCCCGAGCGGAGGTCCGTGGCAATGAGCGGCATCGGCCCCCTGGAGCCCGGCGAGGGCACGCAGGCGTGGGACACCGCACCGCAGGCGCCCCGCGGCCGAAGGCGCGCACTGCTCTCGTCCCTGTACGCCCGCCACCGCCGGGCCGCCCTGGCCCTCGCCGCCGTCGCGCTCCTGCTCGCGGGCGGCGGCTATCTCTACGCGACCCGCCCGCGGCAACCGGCACCGCCCCAAGTGCCGTACCCCGCCCAGGTGGTGACGATGTCGTACCTGCGCGAGCGGGCCACCCCGCCCGGCGGGCCGGCCCGCAGCTTCCGCTTCGAGGTGCTGTTGAGCGTGGAGTCGGGACCGCCGGTCACCGTGACCCGAGTGACCCAGCCGTACGCCGGTCTCTCGGTGGCCGCGGCGCCGCATGTCCCCTTCCGGACAAAGGCAGGCGCTCCTCGCAAGATCACCATAACCATGCAAGTGACGGAATGCGGAAAGGTTCCGAAGGACGCCGGGATGCCTTTCCTGGAAGTAACTCTACGTAATACGCGCGCAATGCAGATTCAGAGTTTCATCCTCGGCCCCCACTACGCACAGCACCTCTCGCACGGCCTGAAAGTCGCCTGCAGCAACAGTGGTGCGTAATCACCAAAACCCTTGAGACACCTGAACGGATCACGGTGAGTCCTGCGGGTTCTCACAATGCGGACAGGGCGAATCGGCCTGAATTCCGGCGTTCCCCCCACGGCGTACCGCTCTGCATTACCTCGTGTCATAACAAGAGCGTCACAGCATTGGTCAGACCCTCCTCCACGTTCCCCACACACGCCTAGAGTCACGGCCAGTCACCGCGCAGTCGGATTCTCACTTCGGCCAGGCGCGAGCGGCTCGACCGTTTCCACGGGGATGCGGTCGTCGATCGGAAAGGACTGATCGTGCGTCAACGTTCGCTCATCGCCATCACCGCCGCCCTGGCGGCGGGTGCACTCACCCTCACCGCCTGCGGCTCGCGCGACGGCGACAAGGGTTCGGACTCCGGCAACGGTGGCGGCACCACCGTCACCATCGGCGTCGACGCCCCGCTGACCGGCGACCTGTCCGCGCTCGGCCTGGGTATCCGGAACTCCGTGGACCTTGCGGCCAAGCAGGCCAACAAGAAGAACTACGTCAAGGGCATCACCTTCAAGGTCGAGGCCCTCGACGACCAGGCGCAGCCCTCCTCGGGCCAGACGAACGCCACCAAGTTCGTCGGTGAGTCGGGTGTCCTCGGCGTGGTCGGTCCGCTGAACTCCTCCGTCGCCCAGTCGATGCAGAAGGTCTTCGACGACGCCAAACTGGTCGAGGTCTCCCCGGCCAACACCAGCCCGGACCTGACCCAGGGCCCCGACTGGCGGAAGTCGAAGTCGCGCCAGTACAAGTCGTACTTCCGCACCGCGACCACGGACGCCATCCAGGGCCCGTTCGCCGCCCAGTACGTCTACAACAAGGCCAAGAAGACCAAGGCCTTCGTCATCGACGACAAGAAGACGTACGGCGCCGGCCTCGCCGGGACGTTCACCGACGAGTTCAAGAAGCTCGGCGGCAAGATCGTCGGCACCGAGCACATCAACCCCGACACCAAGGACTTCTCCGCGGTCGCCACCAAGGTGAAGAACTCCGGTGCCCAGGTGGTCTACTACGGCGGTGAGTACCCGCAGGCCGGTCCGCTGAGCAAGCAGATCAAGGCCGCCGGCGCCAAGATCCCGCTGGTCGGCGGTGACGGCATCTACGCCGACGACTTCATCAAGCTGGCCGGCGCCTCCGGCACCGGTGACCTGGCCACCTCGGTCGGTGCGCCGGTCGAGACGCTCGACTCCGCCAAGGAGTTCGTCGCCAACTACAAGGCGGCGGGCTACAAGGAGGCGTACGCGGCGTACGGCGGTTACTCCTACGACTCGGCCTGGTCGATCATCGAGGCCGTGAAGAAGGTCGTCGACGACAACGGCGGCAAGCTGCCGTCCGACGCCCGCGCGAAGATCACCGCCGCGATGCAGAACGTCTCCTTCGACGGTGTGACCGGCAAGGTCTCCTTCGACGAGTACGGTGACGCGACCAACAAGCAGCTCACCGTCTACTCCGTCACGGGCGGAGCCTGGAAGGCCGTGGAGTCCGGCACCTACAACGGCAGCTGACCCACACCCGCACCAAGCGAGCCGCGCGGGGCGCTGTTCCACTGGCGCCCCGCGCGGACTCGCATCCGGCCACATCCGTCGAACTTTCCGAACGCTCGGAGGACATGCGGTGAACGAACTGCCGCAGCAGCTGGTCAACGGCCTGCTACTTGGATCCATGTACGGGCTGGTCGCCATTGGCTACACGATGGTCTATGGCATTGTCCAGCTCATCAACTTCGCCCACGGCGAGATATTCATGACCGGCGCGTTCGGCGCGCTCACGGTCTACGCCTACATCCTTCCCGACGGCACCTCGATGTGGGTGGCCCTGCCGCTGATGCTCGTCGGCGCCATCCTCGTCGCCACCACGGTCGCCGTCGGAGCGGAACGGTTCGCCTACCGCCCTCTGCGCAGCGCACCCCGCCTCGCTCCCCTCATCACCGCCATCGGTCTCTCCCTCGCCCTCCAGCAGGCGGTGTGGGCCTGGTACCCGGGCGCCAAGTCCGCCCGCACCTTCCCGAGCATCCCGGGCGGCCCCTTCGAGATCGGCAACGTCACGATCCAGACCGGTGACATCTTCCTGGTCTGTGCGGCGCCGCTCAGCATGGCGTTCCTCGCCTACTTCGTGATGCGCACCCGTACCGGGCGCGGCATGCAGGCCACCGCCCAGGACCCGGACACCGCGAAGCTGATGGGCGTCAACACCGACCGCATCATCGTGGTCGCGTTCGCCCTCGGTGCCACCTTCGCCGCCGTCGGATCCGTGGCCTACGGCCTCAAGTACGGCCAGATCGACTTCCGCATGGGCTTCATCCTCGGTCTGAAGGCGTTCACCGCGGCCGTCCTCGGCGGTATCGGCAACATCTACGGCGCCATGCTCGGCGGCCTCGTCCTCGGCGTCGCCGAGGCCCTGTCCACCGCCTACATCGCCGACATCCCCGGCATGGACAAGTTCGGCAGCCAGTCCTGGGCAGACGTCTGGGCGTTCGTACTCCTCATCCTCGTTCTGCTGTTCAGGCCCCAGGGTCTGCTCGGCGAACGCGTCGCGGACAGGGCGTGACACCGATGACCACACAGACCACCACATCCGAGACCCCGAGCGCTCCCGCGGCCGCCCCGTCCGGCCTGATCGGCCTGCCCGCCCCGCTCGGCCGGGCCCTCGCCACCGGCGGCGGCATCCTGACGATCCTCTCCACCTTCCTCGCCTGGACCTGGACCGCCGCGTTCCCCGGCGACCTCACCGTCTACGGCTACCCGGGCGGACTTCAGGTCCTCGTCCTGATCGGCGGCATCCTCACCACCCTCTTCGGCCTCGCCTCCTACGGCGTCAAGGGCCTGAAGTGGCTGACCCCGGGCAGCGCCGACAGCGCGCTGAAGACGGCCGCGCTCGGCACCTTCGCCACCGCCTGGTACACGGTCATCGCCATCAGCGCCAAGCTGGGCGGCCTGGTGAACCTGGAGGCCGGCGGCTTCGTCGTGGCCATCGCCACGCTGGCGGCCCTGGTCGGCGCGCTGGCCCTGCCGTTCGAGCGGCCGGCCCCGGACCTCGCCGACCCGGACGACACCGGCATGGAGAAGTTCCGCCACCAGTCCCGGCAGAACTGGAACAACTTCAAGGCGGCCTTCGCCTCCAAGCCCCTGGGGCCGGCCCCCAAGCTGCCCGCCTACGCCGAGATCCTCGTCATCATCGCGGCGATGGCCGTCGGTCTGATCGTCTTCACCTACGGCATCGGCACCGAGTACGACCAGCTGTTCATCGGCTTCCTCATCACCGCCGGCTTCGGCTTCGGCGCCCTCTCCAAGGCCGGGCTCGTGGCCCGGGTCTCGGCGATCACGGCGCGCCACCGCAACATCACCATGACCGGTGCCTTCGCCGCCGCGGCCGCCTTCCCGTTCACCCAGTCCGACGACCAGTACGCGACGATCGGCGTCTACATCCTGATCTTCGCCACCGTCGCGCTCGGCCTGAACATCGTCGTCGGCCTCGCCGGCCTCCTCGACCTCGGTTACGTCGCCTTCCTCGGTGTCGGCGCCTACACCGCGGCCCTGGTCTCCGGCTCGCCGTCCTCGCCGCTGCACGTCAGCTGGCCGTTCTGGGCCTCGGCCCTGACCGGCGCGGCCGTCGCGATGGTGTTCGGTGTCCTCATCGGTGCCCCGACCCTGCGCCTGCGCGGCGACTACCTCGCCATCGTGACGCTCGGCTTCGGTGAGATCTTCCGCATCACCGTCCTCAACATGGACGGCACCTCGGGCCCGGACGTCACCAACGGCTCCAACGGCATCTCCTCGATCCCGAACCTGAACATCCTCGGCTTCGACTTCGGCCAGGAGCACCAGTTCCTCGGCGCCACCGTCGGCCGGTTCGCGAACTACTTCCTGCTGATGCTGCTCATCACGCTCATCGTGGTCGTGGTGTTCCGGCGCAGCAGCGACTCCCGCATCGGCCGCGCCTGGATCGCCATCCGCGAGGACGAGACCGCCGCGCTCGCCATGGGCATCAACGGCTTCCGGGTCAAGCTGATCGCGTTCGCCCTGGGCGCCTGCATGGCCGGCCTCGCCGGTTCCGTCCAGGCCCACGTCACGTACACGGTGACCCCGGAGCAGTACCAGTTCGCGCACGTCGTGCCGCCCAACTCGGCCTTCCTGCTGGCCGCGGTGGTCCTCGGCGGCATGGGCACCATCTCCGGTCCGCTGGTCGGTGCCGCGCTGCTGTACCTGATCCCGGCCAAGCTCCAGTTCCTGGGCGACTACCAGCTCTTCGCCTTCGGCGTCGCGCTCGTAATCCTGATGCGCTTCCGCCCCGAGGGCCTCATCCCCAACCGGCGCCGCCAGCTCGAATTCCACGAAGAGGCAGAAGCGCCCGCCGTCCTCAGCAAGGCAGGGGCGTGACCATCATGACCACCGACACCACCACCCAGGACGCCGCCCCCGGCGCGTCCGCACCCGGCGAGGTCGTGCTCGACGCCCGCGGCGTCACGATGCGCTTCGGCGGTCTGACGGCCGTACGCAATGTCGACTTCACCGTCAACAGCGGCGAGATCGTCGGTCTGATCGGCCCCAACGGCGCCGGCAAGACCACGTTCTTCAACTGCCTCACCGGTCTGTACGTGCCCACCGAGGGCGAGGTCCGCTACAAGGGCCAGGTCCTGCCGCCGAAGTCCTTCGAGGTCACGGCGGCGGGCATCGCCCGTACCTTCCAGAACATCCGTCTGTTCGCCAACATGACGGTTTTGGAGAACGTGCTGGTCGGCCGCCACACCCGCACCAAGGAGGGCCTGTGGTCCGCGCTGCTGCGCGGCCCCGGCTTCCACAAGGCCGAGGCGGCCTCCCGCGCCCGCGCCATGGAACTCCTGGAGTTCGTGGGCCTGGAGGCGAAGGCCGAGCACCTCGCCCGCAACCTCCCCTACGGCGAGCAGCGCAAGCTGGAGATCGCCCGGGCGCTGGCCAGCGAGCCCGGCCTGCTGCTCCTGGACGAGCCGACCGCCGGTATGAACCCGCAGGAGACCCGGGCCACCGAGGAACTGGTCTTCGCCATTCGGGACAAGGGCATCGCCGTGCTCGTCATCGAGCACGACATGCGCTTCATCTTCAACCTCTGCGACCGCGTCGCCGTCCTCGTGCAGGGCCAGAAGCTCGTCGAGGGCGACAGCGCGACCGTGCAGGGCGACGAGCGGGTCGTCGCCGCGTACCTCGGCGAACCCTTCGAGAACGCCCCCGGTGACGAGGAGGTCGCCGAGGTCGAGGCGGCCGAGGCGCACGCCGAGGCCACGACGGACGCCGCGCCCGGCAAGGAGAACGACCGATGACCGCACTGCTCGAAGTAGAGGACCTGCGGGTCGCCTACGGCAAGATCGAGGCCGTCAAGGGCATCTCCTTCAAGGTCGAGGCCGGCCAGGTGGTCACCCTCATCGGCACCAACGGCGCCGGCAAGACCACCACCCTGCGCACGCTCTCCGGCCTGCTCAAGCCGGTCGGCGGGCAGATCAGGTTCAACGGCAAGTCGCTGAAGAAGATCCCGGCCCACCAGGTGGTCTCGCTGGGGCTCGCCCACTCCCCCGAGGGGCGGCACATCTTCCCGCGCATGACCATCGAGGACAACCTGCGCCTCGGTGCGTTCCTGCGGAACGACAAGCCGGGCATCGAGAAGGACATCCAGCGCGCCTACGACCTCTTCCCCATCCTCGGGGAGCGCAGGAAGCAGGCCGCCGGCACCCTCTCCGGCGGTGAGCAGCAGATGCTGGCGATGGGCCGCGCCCTGATGTCCCAGCCGAAGCTGCTGATGCTGGACGAGCCGTCCATGGGTCTGTCGCCGATCATGATGCAGAAGATCATGGCGACGATCGCCGAGCTGAAGTCCCAGGGCACGACGATCCTGCTGGTCGAGCAGAACGCCCAGGCGGCGCTCTCGCTCGCCGATCAGGGTCATGTCATGGAGGTCGGCAACATCGTCCTGTCCGGCACGGGCCAGGACCTGCTGCACGACGAGTCGGTCCGCAAGGCGTACCTCGGCGAGGACTGACCGCCGGGGCACACGAAGAGGCCCGCGCCCCCTTCTCCGGGGCGCGGGCCTCTTCGTTCGGCTGCGATCGAACGGCTGCGAGATCAGGCCTTCTTCGCGGCTTTCTTCTCCTCGTTGTCCGCGATGACCGCCTCGGCGACCTGCTGCATCGACATCCGGCGGTCCATGGAGGTCTTCTGGATCCAGCGGAAGGCGGCGGGCTCGGTCAGCCCGTACTCCGTCTGCAGGATGGACTTGGCGCGGTCGACCAGCTTGCGGGTCTCCAGGCGCAGGGTGAGGTCGGCGACCTCCTGCTCCAGCTGCTTCAGTTCGGTGAAGCGGGAGACGGCCATCTCGATGGCCGGTACGACGTCGCTCTTGCTGAACGGCTTCACCAGGTAGGCCATGGCACCGGCGTCCCGGGCGCGCTCGACGAGGTCGCGCTGGGAGAACGCGGTGAGCATGAGGACCGGGGCGATGGACTCCTCGGCGATCTTCTCGGCCGCGGAGATGCCGTCCAGCTTGGGCATCTTCACATCGAGGATCACCAGGTCCGGCCGGTGCTCACGGGCCAGCTCCACGGCCTGCTCCCCGTCCCCGGCCTCGCCGACGACGGTGTACCCCTCCTCCTCCAGCATCTCTTTCAGGTCGAGCCGGATCAGCGCCTCGTCCTCGGCGATGACGACACGGGTCGTCAGCGGAGGCACGTGCGACTTGTCCTCGTCGGGCACGTCTACGGGCTGGGGCGACTCGGCGGTCACGGGGGCTCCTCGTTCAGGGCAGGGGTACTGCTGACAAGAGCCTACCTAGCTACGGTATGGTGGACGCGCGGAGGGTCGGGGGAAACCTTGGATTCTGCGAGCCCCGGTAGCCCAATTGGCAGCAGGCAACGGATTCAAAACCCGTACAGTGTCGGTTCGAGTCCGACCCGGGGCACTTTCCTTGGATTCCAAGGTCACTGAATTGGTCGGGCCTCTCTGGGTGAGGGGCCCTTTTCCGCGCCCTGTTCCAATCCTGGTCCGCTATTTGGGACTGTCGTCCTCGCCGATGTGGTGCACCCGGACCATGTTGGTCGAGCCGGAGACACCGGGCGGGGAACCCGCCGTGATGACCACGACGTCGCCCTTCTGGCAGCGGCCGTACTTCAGGAGCAGCTCGTCCACCTGGTCGACCATGGCGTCCGTGGAGTCGACGTGCGGGCCGAGGAAGGTCTCCGCACCCCAGGTGAGGCTGAGCTGGGAGCGGGTGGCCTGCTCCGGGGTGAAGGCCAGCAGCGGGATGGGCGAGCGGTAGCGGGACAGCCGGCGGGCCGTGTCTCCCGACTGGGTGAAGGCCACCAGGAACTTCGCCCCGAGGAAGTCGCCCATCTCGGCCGCGGCCCGGGCGACGGCGCCGCCCTGCGTGCGGGGCTTGTTCCGCTCGGTCAGCGGTGGCAGACCCTTGGCGAGCAGGTCCTCCTCGGCGGCCTCGACGATCTTCGCCATCGTCCGCACGGTCTCGATCGGGTACTTCCCGACGCTGGTCTCGCCGGACAGCATCACCGCGTCCGTGCCGTCGATGACCGCGTTGGCCACGTCCGAGGCCTCGGCGCGGGTCGGGCGGGAGTTGTCGATCATCGAGTCCAGCATCTGGGTGGCCACGATGACCGGCTTGGCGTTGCGCTTGGCGAGCTTGATCGCGCGCTTCTGCACGATCGGGACCTGCTCCAGCGGCATCTCCACGCCCAGGTCGCCGCGCGCGACCATGATGCCGTCGAAGGCGGCGACGATGTCGTCGATGCTGTCGACCGCCTGCGGCTTCTCCACCTTGGCGATCACCGGGAGGCGGCGGCCCTCCTCGTCCATGATGCGGTGGACGTCGACGGCGTCCTTGCCGCTGCGCACGAAGGAGAGGGCGATGACGTCGAAGCCGGTGCGCAGCGCCCAGCGCAGATCGTCCTGGTCCTTCTTGGACAGGGCGGGCACGGAGACGGCGACGCCGGGCAGGTTCAGGCCCTTGTGGTCGGAGATGACGCCGCCCTCGACCACCCGGGTGTGGACCCGGGGGCCGTCGACGGCGGTGACCTCCAGGCAGACCTTGCCGTCGTCCACGAGGACGCGCTCACCCGCGGTGACATCGGCGGCGAGGCCGGCGTAGGTGGTGCCGCAGGTGTGGCGGTCGCCCTCGACGCCCTCCTCCACGGTGATGGTGAAGGAGTCGCCGCGTTCAAGGAGTACGGGGCCTTCGCTGAAGCGGCCGAGCCGGATCTTCGGACCTTGAAGGTCGGCGAGGATTCCGACGCTGCGACCGGTTTCGTCGACCGCCTTTCGTACGTGCCGGTATCGCTCCTCGTGCTCGGCGTGAGTGCCGTGGCTGAGGTTGAAGCGGGCGACGTCCATTCCGGCCTCGACCAGTGCCTTGATCTGGTCGTACGAGTCGGTGGCGGGCCCCAGAGTACAGACGATCTTCGCTCGGCGCATGACTCGAGCCTAGGCCTTACCCGCCGGTAGAGAATCCGGCCCACATGGCCACTCAACAACCTTTGAGTAAAGGGCTATTGACAAGTGTTGAATTGTGCAGCCGCCCGCTCCTATGAGCGATTCTTTGCGGTCATAGCTTCTTCGTGTCCGGAATTCACAGCCGCGGCGGTACCAGGGTGAATTGGGCACTGACCTGGGCGGTGACACGCAGTCGCGAAGGTTCCAGATCGAGGGGTTCGGCGGGCTCGGCCGCCTCGGCCATGCTCATGCGCCGGACACCCCGCCCGAAGGCGGCCCCACCGGCCCGCGGTCGCTCGGCGCCGGTGTCGGCCAGTTCGACCAGGGCGGCGATCGAGGTGCCGAGGGCCTCGGCGTACTCCCGGGCCCGCTGGAGCGCGTCGCCGACCGCCCGCCGCCGGGCCTCGGCGTGCACCGGCGAGCCGGGGCGCAGGGACCACCAGGGGCCGTCGACCCGGGTCAGCTCCAAGTCGGCCAGGCGCGTGGTCAGTTCACCGAGGACGGTGAAGTCCGAGAACTCGGCGCCGAGGTGGACCCTGCCCTGGTAGCTGCGCACCCGCTCCCCCCGGCCACGCTCGGCCAGCTCCGGGGTGATGGAGAAGGCGCCGGTGGACAGCTCCTCCACCGCGTCCCCGTAGGACTTCACGAGGTCGAGCACGGCGGCGTTGCGCCGGGTGAGGTCGTCCAGGGTGGAGCGCCGGTCGCGGCCACGGGCGGTCACGGTCACGCCGATGCGGGCGATCTCGGGCTCGACGTCGAGTTCGGCCTCGCCGCGGACCACGAGGAGAGGGGCATCGGGGGTGCCGTACGGGACGGTCGAGGGGGAGGTCATACGTCCCACTCTGTCACGCACCTCCCGCTTCGGCGGCCGGAGTTCACGCATCCGGTCACCAGATCGCAACCTCTTGGACCTGTTGCCGTCAGTCATGACCAGGTCAGAATCTACGCGCGTTGTTGACCATTCGCCGAGGAGACCAAGAGATGCCGTTGAACCGCCGGAAGTTCCTGAAGAAGTCCGCCGCGACGGGCGCGGGAGTCGCGATCGCCGGTGCGGCGGCGGCTCCGGCGGCCCAGGCGGCCGAGCAGCAGACGCCCGGGAAGCACGTGAAGCGCCACTCGCTCACCGTCATGGGCACCACCGACCTGCACGGCCACGTCTTCAACTGGGACTACTTCAAGAACGCGGACTACACCGACAAGGCGGGCAACGCCCAGGGCCTGGCCCGGATCTCGACCCTGGTCGACCAGATCCGCGCGGAGAAGGGCCACTGCAACACGCTGCTGCTGGACGCCGGCGACACGATCCAAGGAACCCCGCTGACGTACTACTACGCCAAGGTCGACCCGATCACCGCCAAGGGCGGCCCGGTGCACCCGATGGCGCAGGCGATGAACGCGATCGGGTACGACGCCGCGGCGCTCGGCAACCACGAGTTCAACTACGGCATCGAGACCCTGCGCAAGTTCGAGGACCAGCTGGACTTCCCGCTGCTCGCCGCCAACGCGGTCGACGCGAAGACGCTGCGGCCCGCCTTCCCGCCCTACTTCGTCAAGACGTTCCACGTGCCGGGCGCCCGTCCGGTCAAGGTCGCCGTGCTCGGTCTGACCAACCCCGGCATCGCGATCTGGGACAAGGCGTACGTGCAGGGCAAGCTGGCGTTCCCGGGCCTGGAGGAGCAGGCCGCGAAGTGGGTGCCGAAGCTGAAGGCGCTGGGCGCCGACGTCGTCGTGGTCTCGGCGCACTCCGGGTCCTCCGGCACCTCGTCCTACGGTGACCAGCTGCCGTACGTGGAGAACGCGGCCGCCAACGTGGCCAAGCAGGTCCCGGACATCGACGCGATCCTCGTCGGGCACGCGCACGTGGAGATCCCGGAGCTGAAGGTCACCAACGACAAGACCGGCAGGACGGTCGTGCTGTCGGAGCCGCTGGCCTACGCGGAGCGGCTGTCCGTGTTCGACATCGAGCTGGTCTTCGAGAAGGGCCGGTGGACCGTCGAGTCCGTCTCCTCGAAGGTGCTCAACTCCAACTCGGTCGCCGACGACCCGAAGATCACCAAGCTGCTCAGCGACGAGCACGCGAAGGTCGTCACGTACGTGAACCAGGTCGTCGGCACCGCGACCGCGACCCTCACGACGGTCGAGGCCCGCTACAAGGACGCCCCGATCATCGACCTGATCACCAAGGTCCAGGAGGACGTGGTCAAGGCCGCGCTGGCGGGCACCGAGTACGCCTCGCTGCCGGTCATCGCGCAGGCCTCGCCGTTCTCCCGCACCTCCGAGATCCCGGCCGGCGACGTGACCATCCGGGACCTGTCGAGCCTGTACGTGTACGACAACACGCTGGTCGCCAAGCTGCTGACGGGCGCGCAGGTGCGGGCGTACCTGGAGTACTCGGCGGCGTACTACGTCCAGACGGCCGCCGACGCCGCCGTCGACGTGGAGAAGCTGACCAACGAGGGCGGCCGCCCCGACTACAACTACGACTACGTCTCGGGCCTGTCGTACGACATCGACATCGCCCAGCCGGTCGGTTCGCGGATCAAGAACCTCACCTTCAATGGTGCCGCGCTGGACGACAGCCAGCAGTTCGTGTTCGCGGTGAACAACTACCGCGCCAACGGCGGCGGCGCCTTCCCGCATGTCGCCTCGGCCAAGGAACTGTGGTCGGAGTCGACGGAGATCCGCACCCGGATCGCGGAGTGGGTCACCACGAAGGGCGTCCTGGACCCGAAGGACTTCGCGTCCGTGGACTGGAAGCTCACGCGGAACGGCACGCCCGTCTTCTAGGCCGCGCAGGAAGCGGACCGGCCTCCCGGGACGGTGACATGCACAGGATGCGTGTCACCGTCCCGGGGGCCTTCTACCTTTCGCCCACCAGCGGGGTCAGCTGCGTCGCCTGCCTGGGCTGCGGCACCCGGGACTGCGGCTCCTCCAGCCCGTACGTGGTGAAGGACGTCCGGGTGGGCAGCGGGTACGGCTCCTTGCCCGTGAGGGAGTTGAGGATGCCGGCGCTGCGCCAGGCGGCGAGCCCGAGGTCGGGGGTGCCGACACCGTGGGCGTGGAGTCCGGCGTTCTGGACGTACACCGACCCGGTGACCGAGGGGTCGAGCAGCAGCCGGAACTCCCCCTCGATACGCGGGCGTTCGCTGCTGTCGCGGCGCATGTAGGGGTCGAGTCCCGCGAGGAGGCGGCCCAGCGGGCGCTCGCGGTAGCCGGTGGCGAGGACGACGGCGTCCGTGGTGAGCCGGGAGCGGCTGCCCTGCTGGACGTGCTCCAGGTGGAGTTCGACCTTGGTGGTGGCGACCCGGCCGGCGGTGCGAACCCGGACCCCGGGAGTCAGGACCGCGTCGGGCCAGCCTCCGTCCAGGGTGCGCCGGTACAGCTCGTCGTGGATGTCGGCGAGGGTGCCGGCGTCGATGCCCTTGTGCAGCTGCCACTGGGCGGCGATCAGCCGGTCGCGGACGGGTTCGGCGAGGGCGTGGAAGTAGCGGGTGTAGTCGGGCGTGAAGTGTTCCAGGCCGAGCTTGGAGTACTCCATCGGCGCGAACGCCTCGCTCCGGCCGATCCAGTGCAGCCTCTCGCGCCCGGCGGGACGGTGGCGCAGCAGGTCGAGGAAGACCTCGGCGCCGGACTGTCCGGAGCCGACGACGGTGACGTGCTCGGCGGCGAGCACGGTGGCGCGGTGGTCGAGGTAGTCGGCGGCGTGGATGACCGGGACGCCGGGCGCCTCGACGAGGGGCTGCAGCGGGTCGGGCACGTAGGGGGCGGTGCCGACGCCGAGGACGACGTTGCGGGTGTAGGTGCGGCCCAGCGCCTCGGCCTCGCCCTCGGCGTCGAGCCGGGTGAAGTCGACCTCGAACACGTCGCGTTCGGGGTTCCAGCGGACGGCGTCGACCTGGTGGCAAAAGTGCAGCCCGGGGAGGTTCTCGGAGACCCAGCGGCAGTAGGCGTCGTACTCGGCGCGCTGGATCTGGAAGCGCTCGGCGAAGTAGAAGGGGAAGAGCCGCTCGCGGGTCCTGAGGTAGTTGAGGAAGCTCCAGGGGCTGGTGGGGTCGGCGAGGGTCACCAGGTCGGCGAGGAACGGCACCTGGATGGTGGCGCCCTCGATGAGGAGGCCGGGGTGCCAGGCGAAGGCGTGGCGCTGTTCGTAGAAGACGGCGTCGAGTTCGGCGAGCGGGTGGGCGAGGGCGGCGAGGGAGAGGTTGCAGGGGCCGATACCGATGCCGACCAGGTCGCGCGGGGACTCGGGCTCGTGGCCTGGGGAGATGGTCATCTGGGGGTCGTTCCTTCTACGAGTTTGAGGAGCTGGGCCAGTTCGTCCGGCCGGGTGTGGGGGTTGAGGAAGGTGGCCTTGAGCCAGAGGCGGTCGTCGAGCCGGGCGCGGCCGAGGACGGCCCGGCCCTCGTGCAGCAGCCTGCGGCGTACGGCGGCCACCGTGTCGTCGTCCGCGTCGGCGGGCCGGAACAGGACCGTGCTGATGACGGGCCGGTCGTACAGCTCGAAGCCGGTGTGGCCCTGGACGAGCGCGGCGAACTCGCGCGCGCGGGCGCAGACCTGGTCGACCAGGGTGCCGAGGCCGCTGCGGCCCAGCGCCTTCAGGGTGACGGCGATCTTGAGGATGTCCGGGCGGCGGGTGGTGCGCAGGGAGCGGCCGAGCAGGTCGGGGAGTCCGGCCTCGGTGTCGTCGTCGGCGTTCAGGTAGTCGGCGCGCTGGTGCAGGGCGGCGAGGTCGCGGGGCCGGGCCACGGCGAGCAGGCCGGCTGCGACCGGCTGCCAGCCGAGCTTGTGCAGGTCGAGGGTGACGCTGTGGGCGGCTTCGAGTCCGGCGAGTTTGTCCCGGTGCCGGTCGCTGAAGGCGAGGCCGCCGCCGTAGGCGGCGTCGATGTGCAGGCGGGCGCCGTGGGCGGTGCACAGGCCGGCGATCTCGGGCAGCGGGTCGATGAGCCCGGCGTCGGTGGTACCGGCGGTGGCGGCGACCAGCAGCGGGCCGGAGAGCGCGGTGAGGGCCGCGTCGAGGGCCGCCGGGTCGAGGGTGCCGCCCGGGGCGGGGACGACGACCGGCTCGGGAAGGCCGAGCAGCCAGGCGGCGCGGGGCAGCGAGTGGTGGGCGTTGGCCCCGCAGACCAGCTGGACGCTGCCGCCGTGGGCCTCGCGGGCGAGCAGCAGGGCGAGCTGGTTGGACTCGGTGCCGCCGGTGGTGACCAGGGCGTCGGCGAGGCCGATCTCCTGGGCCAGGGCACGGGCGACCTCGGCCTCCAGCGCGGAGGCGGCCGGGGCCTGGTCCCACGAGTCCAGGGACGGGTTGAGGACGCTCGCGGCGAGGTCGGCGGCGGTGGCGACGGCGAGCGGCGGGCAGTGCAGATGGGCCGCGCACAGCGGGTCGGCGGGGTCGGCGGCGCCCTCGGCGAGGGCATGCACGAGGGCGCGCAGCGCGTCGGGGTCGCCGTCGTCCGGCAGGACGTCCCCGAGGGCGTCGGCGATCCGCGCGGCGACGGCGTCGGGCCCGCCGGCCGGCAGCGGTCCGCCGCGGGCCCGGGCACCGCTCGCGAGCGCGTCCATGACGGTGTCCAGGAGCGGCCGCAGGGCTCCGGGGCCATCGGGTCCTGAGGCGAGGGGCGGCATGCTCATGGGCTCTCCTCCGGGGCGCGGGGACATGGGGGCGGCCATGGGGGCTTCCGGCTGGTGCAGGGGCCTGTGTACGGCGTCTTCCAGTTTGTACGGGAAGAGTCCCACGCGTCCGTAAAGCCCAACGATCGGAACCCGAAAGTGGGTACTGCCGTACGGGGAAAGCGCGTTGGAGTGTGGTGACCTGCGGCTGACGTCGGTCGGGTGGTTGACGCGCGGATGACCGACGTGCCCGGTGAGCGGGTGGTGGTGCGTGCGCCCGGTGCGTCGGACGAGGCACCACTGGCGACGCTGTTCGCGGAGTGCGAGGACTGGTGCGTGGGCCTGTTCCTGCCGGCCCCGTGGGCGCGGGGGCGGTGGCATCGGCCGAGCGCCGGTCGAGCCCCTGCTGACCCGCGCCGGGCAGGTGCCCCCGCGCCCACGGGGCCGGCAGGCCGGCGCTCCGGTGAGCGCTTCCTGGAGCGCCTCGGCTTCACCCTGACCGCCCCTGCTCCCGCCCCCGGCCGAGGTGGGCAACCGGTGGGCGGGGCGAGGCGAAGGGGACGTACGGCGGGTGGAGTTGAGGTTCTAGACGCCTCGGAAGTCGTCCGCGTGATCCTGTGCCCACTGGTCGAAGGTGCGCGCCGGGGTGCCCGTGACCTTCTCGACCGTGGCGGTGGTCTCGGGGGGTACGCCCACGGTGGCGGCGAAGCTCTTCAGCAAGGGCTGGACGAACTCCGGCGGGGCGTGCGGGAACAGCTTGGGTCCCGCCTCTTCCGGGGACACCTCGACGAAGGTCAGATCGCGCCCCACCGCCCGGCCGATCGCGGCGATCTGATCGGTGTTGGTGGTCGCCTCGGGCCCGGTGAGGCGGTGGACGGCGCCTTCGTGACCGTCGTCCAGCAGGGCGCGTTCGGCCACGGCGGCGA
Organism: Streptomyces sp. NPDC001410; assembly: GCF_042895235.1. Classification (NCBI taxonomy): domain Bacteria; kingdom Bacillati; phylum Actinomycetota; class Actinomycetes; order Kitasatosporales; family Streptomycetaceae; genus Streptomyces; species Streptomyces sp. NPDC001410. Next base: position 175,238 of record NZ_JBIAWE010000006.1, on the reverse strand, counting down.
TGTCGTCCTCGTGGATGGGCGCCGTGAGCATGCCCGCGAAGACACCGTGGACGGTGTTGCCGGCACGGACCTGCGGTGCCCACTGCAACGCGTTGGTGGCGAAGGCGTTGGGGCGCAGGAACGTCCACTCCAGGCCGCTGTCGCGGACCTGCCGTTCGGCGGTCGCGTGCATGACGTGGATGGGATGGGTCTCGTCGGCGCCCTCCTGGATGATCCCGGAAGAGAGCAGGACGACGTGGCGCACCCCGGCCGTGCGCGCGGCCTCCAGCAGGGCGGCTGTCCGCTCGCCGCCCGCCTGGACGTACAGGAAGAGCTTGCTCGCTCCCTCGAACAGGGCCGCCGGCTCCTGAGGCGCGAACGTCACCACCTCGGCCTGCCGGGGCAGACCCGCGCGCTCGGGGTCGCGGGTCAGTGCCCGTACCGGCCGGCCGGCGGCGACTAGACGCTCGACGAGGGCACGGCCGACGTTGCCGGTCGCACCGGTGACTACGATCACGGGTTGCCTCCTGGGCTCGGGTTGATCGTCCTGGTCGTCCTTGGCCTTGCGAGCCTAGGCAGGACGATCGGCCCTCCGCATCGTCGTCAGGGACCAGCCACCCCGGCCGCGCCCTACGTCCCCGGCCCTACTCCCCCCGTACCCGCAACGCCCGGGCCAGGTCGTCCAGTTCGTCGACCAGCTTGCGGCGGAGGGCGACGACCGGGTCGGCCTCGTTCAGGCAGGCCTCGCCGAGGGCGAGGGTCTCCGCGTCGACGGCGTGGTACGGGAAGGCCCAGCGGCCGGCGGCGACGGCGATGGCCGGGCCGCGGCGGGCGGCGAGGGCGACCGCGTCCTCGTAGTAGCGCGGCACGTACGCGCGTACCAGGTCGGCCTGTTCGGGCTGCCAGAAGCCCCTCGCGGTGGCCGTGAACAGGTAGTTGGAGAGGTCGTCCGTGACGAACATCGACTCCCAGGCCGCACGCTTGGCCTCGGGGTCGGGCAGGGCGGCGCGGCAGGTGGCGGCGCCCTCCCGGCCGGTGGCGGACGGGTCGCGCTCCAGCTCGGCGGCGATGGCGGCCTCGTCGGTGGCGCCGAGCACGGCGAGCCGGACGAGGATGCGCCAGCGCAGCTCGGGGTCGAGTTCCGGACCGCCGGGCACCGTGCCCTCGGCGAGCCAGGCGGCGATGGTGTCGGGGTGGGCGGCGACGTCGATGAAGTGCCGTACGGCGACCAGGCGCAGGCCGGGGTTGTCGCCGTCCTCGGTGCGGCGCAGCAGGTCGCGGCAGAGGGAGCTGAGGGTGGCGAGGGCGGCCGGGCGGTCCTCGGGGCGCAGGAAGCGGTCGGCGACATGGGTGGAGGCGAACGCGAGGACACCCTGGACGAGGGCCAGGTCGGTCTCCAGCGGGAGGTGGGCGCGGGCCGTCTCCAGATAGGCCTGGGGCGGGAGTTCGCCGTCGCGGACGGCGTCCCTGAGGGCGTTCCACACCACCGCGCGGGTGAGCGGGTCGGGCAGCCCGGACAGGCCCGTACGGACCGCCTCGAAGGAATTTGCGTCGAAGCGGACCTTGGCGTAGGTCAGGTCGCCGTCGTTGAGCAGGAGCAGCGCGGGGCGCTTGCCGATGGGCTGCGGGGCGGTCTGCGGGACGTCGAGGCCGATGCGCTCGCGCAGGGTGAGACGGCCCTCGTCGCCGAGGTCGCGGTCGTAGAGGCCGACGGTGACGCGGTGCGGGCGGCTGCCCGCGCGGTCGACGGTCAGGGCGCAGGTGCCGTCGACGGACCCGATCGCCGGGGTGAGCGTGTCGACACCGGTGGTGCGCAGCCAGGCGTCGGCCCAGGCGTGCACGTCGCGCTCGGTGGCCGCGGCGAGGGAGTCGATGAAGTCGGCGAGGGTGGCGTTGGCGAACCGGTGCCGCTTGAAGTGGATGTTGATGCCGGCGAGGAAGTCCTTCTCACCGAGCCAGGCCACCAGCTGGCGCAGCGCGGAGGCGCCCTTGGCGTAGGAGATGCCGTCGAAGTTGAGCAGGGCGGCGGCGGTGTCGTCGACCGCCTCGGGGGCGACCGGGTGGGTGGAGGGGCGCTGGTCGGCGTCGTAGCCCCAGGCCTTGCGGGCGACCCCGAAGTCGGTCCAGGTGTCGGTGAAGCGGGTGGCCTCGGCGGTGGTCTGGTAGCCCATGTACTCGGCGAAGGACTCGTTCAGCCAGATGTCGTCCCACCACTTGAGGGTGACGAGGTCGCCGAACCACATGTGGGCCATCTCGTGGGCGATGACCATGGCGCGGGTCTGCCGCTCGGTGTCGGTGACGGCCGAGCGGAAGACGAACTCGTCGCGGAAGGTGACCAGTCCGGGGTTCTCCATGGCGCCGGCGTTGAACTCGGGAACGAACGCCTGGTCGTAGGAGTCGAACGGGTAGGGCTCCTCGAACTTCTCGTGGTAGCGGTCGAAGCACGCGCGCGTGACCTCGAGGATCTCCTCGGCGTCGGCCTCGAGGTGGGGGGCGAGGGAGCGGCGGCAGTGGATCCCGAAGGGCAGGCCGCGGTGCTCGGTGCGCACGGAGTGCCAGGGACCGGCGGCGACGGCGACGAGGTAGGTGGAGATCAGCGGGGTCGGGGCGGCCCGCCAGCGGCCCTCGCCGAGGTGCTCGGTGATGCCGTTGGCGAGGACGTTCCAGCCGTCGGGCGCGGTGACGGTGACCTCGAAGACGGCCTTCAGGTCGGGCTGGTCGAAGGCGGCGAAGACCCGCTGGACGTCGTCCAGGAACAGCTGGGTGTAGACGTACGTCTCGCCGTCGGTGGGGTCGGTGAAGCGGTGCATGCCCTCGCCGGTGCTGGAGTAGCGCATGACCGCGTCGACCCGCAGCTCGTGCTCGCCGGCGGTGAGGTTCTTCAGCGGCAGCCGTTCGTCCTGGAAGGACTCCGGGTCGAGGGGCTGTCCGTCCAGCGTGACGGCGCGCAGCTCGACGGGCTTCAGCTCGACGAATGTGTCCCCGTCGGCCCGCGCGCTGAACCTGATCACGGTACGGGAGTCGAAGGTCTCGTCCCCCGTGGTGAGGTCGAGCTCGATCGAGTAGCGGTGGACGTCGAGGAACTGTGCTCGGAGCTGCGCTTCGTCGCGCGTGATGACGGACATGCACGCCATGCTGCCTGATGCCGCCGACAGCGCACAGGGGTGGATCCTTACACGACATATGTCCGGCCCCGAACCCCCTGCCCGGTGTACCCTCCGGCGGGGATCAGGCGGGCTGCCCGTTCGCGGTGTCCTCGGCGATGGACTCGTGGTGCCGGATCACCTCGGCGATGATGAAGTTCAGGAACTTCTCCGCGAACGCCGGGTCGAGCTTGGCGTTCTCGGCGAGGCTGCGCAGCCGCTCGATCTGCCGGGCCTCGCGGGCCGGGTCGGCGGGCGGCAGCTGGTGCACCGCCTTGAGCCGGCCGACCTGCTGAGTGCACTTGAAGCGCTCGGCGAGCATGTGGACGACGGCCGCGTCGATGTTGTCGATGCTCTGACGCAGCCGCTCCAGTTCGTGGCGGACCGCGGGGTCGACGTCATCGCTACCGGTGTTCCTGATGGTCATGGGCGTCAACCCTAAACGAGTCTTTCCGAATACGGTTGGGTGTGGCTCTCCTGCAGGGACGGTGGTGAGCAGCATGGGGGCGGGTCCCGCCCCCATCGAGGGCGGGTGGGGGCCGGGTCGTGGTTGTCCGGTGCGGGGCCGTCCCCATCTCGACGCGATGTCTGTCAGGTCGGGTTCGCTGCCAGGGTCAGGATGTCCTTGTTGCCCTCGCCCCATCCCGCGGTCATGACGATCTCGTCGATCTTCCATCCAGTGCTGGTCCTGGCCAGCCCGAAGCGGTACGTGCCGTACAGGGTCCACTGCGGCGAACCGTAGGGGTTGGCCAGCCGGTGCGTGGACTGAAAGGAAGCGGTGAGCACTCCGCGATCGCCGTCCACCGTAACGAGGTGGTTGCCGAGCAGGTGCTGGGTGGCGTCGAAGGCGCCGATCAGCTTCGACCACATCCCGGTCACCTCGGCCGCCGCCAAAAGCTGGGGCTCGCCGCCGTAGATGCTGGTGAAGTCGTGGACCACCTTGTCACCGAGAAGTCCCGGCAGTGCCGCCCAGTCGCGAGTGTCAACGCTCCACATCATCCGGGTACAGGTCTCGATGATGTCGTGACAGTCCTGAAGTTCCATGACTTGCTTACTCCTTACTGAAGGACGGGACAGGTAGCAGCCCGCGCTCGTCGAAGACCCGGCGGGCGACTGACATGGCGGCCAGGGTGCGGGGGAACCCGGCGTACGGCACGGCTTGGATGATCGCCTCGACGACCTCCCGCGGCTGGACGCCGGCTCCCAGTGCCGAGCCGATATGGGCTTCGAGCTGCGGTTCAAGACCGCCCAGTCCGATGAGGATGCCGAGGATCACCAGTTCACGCCTCCCCGCGTCCAGGCCGGGCCGGGTATGGATGTCGCCGTAGGCGAATTCGACGGCCAACCGCGGCAGATCCGGCGCGATGTCGGCGAGCGCGTCGTAGGCCCGCTCGCGGGTCTCGCCGGCCCCGCCCAGCTCGGCTTGCCGGGTCAGTCCCCGCTCGTACCGTGTCGGCATGTGTCCGGCCCTCCCGTGTCCATGCGATGCGTGCAGGTCTGAGTCTGGACCGTGGCGGCGCAACCACCCAGGCCCCTCCTTGTACGGGTACTGCCAGGGCTACCCTGAGCTTCGGGGATACTGGACGTCATGGAAGATCTGGGAGCGTTCCTGCACTCTCGCCGGGCTCGGGTGACCCCCGAGTCCGTCGGACTGCGGACCAGCGCCCGCCGCCGGGTCTCCGGACTGCGCCGCGAGGAAGTTGCCCACCTGGCAGGGATCAGCGTGGAGTACTACCAGCGCCTGGAACAGGGCCGGTCGGCCAGCCCCTCCCCGGCAGTACTCGACGCCATCGCCCAGGTCCTTCGCCTGGACGAGGTGGAACGTGGCCACCTCGTCACACTCGCCCACCCACCCCGCCGCTCGGCCGACCACCGGCGCGCACAGGTCCGGCCGGAACTGCGCCGCATGCTCGAGCACATGCACCGGATCGCCGCCCTCGTCATCAACGACCGCTTCGACGTCCTCACCTCCAACGCGCTGGGCGCGCGACTGTTCGAGCCCGTGCTGGCCAAACAGGACGCTGATTGCAACCTGGCACGCCACCTGTTCCTGGACCCGGCCGCTGCCGACTTCTACCTCGACTGGAACGACGTAGCCGCAGCCACCGCCGCCCAGCTCCGGCTCGTCCATGCCCGCTATCCGGCGGACACTGAACTGACAGCACTGATCGATGACTTGACCGAAGGAAGCACCGCCTTTGGAACCCACTGGGCGGCAGGCGATGTGCAACTGCGGTCCGCAGGAAGTAAGAACCTGTGTCATCCCGAGGCGGGAGTGCTGGCCTTGCACTACGAAAACCTCAACCTGCCCGGAGACCCCGGACAACGCATTGTCACCCTGAGCCCGGACGAAGACTCCGCCACCGAAACCGCCTTGAGGCTCCTATCCCTGCAGACGGCCGACGCCCCAACACCTCCCTGAGGGCGAGCCGCACCCAATACGGTCAGTGGCCGTAGGCGGTCAATGAGCGGCTGACCGACTGCCGGGTCTGGAAGTTGTGCCATATGGCGGCTGTCAGTGCGAGCACGCGCTGAGCGACGCGGACCGCGACGCCCTCGATGGTGCGTCCGCCGTGTTGTTCCAGGTCGAGCTGCCCCTTGAGGGGGTCGTTGACCGACTCGATCACTTGCCGGACCTTCTTCAGCATCGGCTCACCGGGCCGCAGGACCTCTCTCTTGCGGGAGGGCCGCAGCAGGGTGATGCCCCGTTGGGACAGTGACCGCTCGAAGGGCTTGGACGCGAAGCCCTTGTCGGTGATCAGCAGGAGGCCCGGCCGCTCGCGCACGAGGTCGGCGTCGACAACCGTGAATGTGACGCGCAGTAGCCGTAGTTCACCCATCCGGCCACCGCGGACCGCTTCACCGTGGGGCGGGACATCCCGCACGGCACGGGAGTCGAGTCGGTGATCCACACGGTGTCGTGCCAGAAGTCGGTGTCCTTGGCCAGGACCCGGATGATGCGCTTGATCTGGGACAACGCTGCCCGCAGCCATTTGTTGCAGCCCGGATCCTGAGGGATGAACGGGAACAGGTGCCGCCAGTGCCGACGGGCGTACCTCAGCCAGCGGGCCTCGCTGTGGAAGCCGAGCATCGCCTGCATCACCGCCAAGCACAGCAACTCCGAGTGGCTGAGCTTCGGCGGCCTGCCGGGCAGGCGGGCGAGGTCGGCCCACTCATCGTCGATCTTGACGTATTCGGAAAGACTCGTCTAAGGGGCGGGGCGCCTCCCGTTCACCGGCTGATCAGCATGCGATCAGCCGCCGATCGTCGGAGGATCGTCCGGATCCGGGATCCGGTCGCTCCAGCCGCCGGGGACGCTGCGGCCCTGCTGGGCGCGGAAGCGGACGGGGGCGAGGCCGACCCGGCGGGAGAACAGGCGGGAGAAGTAGGCGGGGTCGTCGTAGCCGACGCGGCGGGCGACGGCGGCGACGGGCAGCTCGGTGGCGGCGAGGAGTTCCTTGGCGCGGCCCAGGCGGATGCCGAGAAGGTAGTCCTTGGGGCTGCATCCGGCGCCGCGGCGGACGGCATTGCGCAGCTCGGCGGGGGTCATGCCGTGCCGGGCGGCGTGGTCGGCGACGCTCATCGGCCGGCAGGCGTCCCGGGCCAGGGCCTGGAGCACCTGGTCGCCGTCGGGGGCGAGGTCGGCGCGGGCGCGGCGCAGGGCGACGAGGAGTTCGTGGACGGCGGCGCCGGTCTCGACCTCCAGCAGGGGGTTGCCGCGGCGGGCGGCGCGGGCGATGCGGGCGACGACCGCGCGGGGGCCGGTGGCGTCCGAGAGCGGGACGACGGGCCGCTCGGGCTCGATGTAGCCGAGTTCGGTGTAGGTCGCGGTGGCGGGCCCGGCGAAGTCGACGAAGCCCTCGTCCCAGCCGGTGTCCGGGTCGGGCCCGTAGTGGTGCGGCACTCCGGGGGTGAGCCAGAGCAGCGCGGGCGCGGTGACGGTGATGCGGCGGCCGTCGGCGCCCTGGTACCAGCCGCCGCCCGTGCTGACCACGACGGCCACGTGGTGGTCGAGGGTGCGGGGGCCGACCGTGGGCAGCGTGCCGTACTGGAGGCCGACACCGAGGCAGACCAGGCCGAGACGGTGGTGGGCGGGGCCGGGGCTGAAGAACCGCATCCAGGTCTGGTACATCGGTGCTCCTCCCGGCGTCGGCGACGGCGGACTTTTGTCCAAGCAGCGCCGATCTTCGTCCATGGCGTCGATCACCGCCAGGGCCGAGGCTTGGGTGCATGAGCGAGTTCACGGTGGGGGAATCCGACTTCCTGCTGGACGGGCGGCCGGTACGGCTGCTGTCCGGGGCGCTGCACTACTTCCGGGTGCACGAGGCGCACTGGCGGCACCGGCTGGAGATGCTGCGGGCGATGGGCCTCAACTGCGTGGAGACGTACGTCCCGTGGAACCTGCACCAGCCGGGCCCGGGGCGCTTCAGGGACGTGCGGGCGGTCGGCCGGTTCCTGGACGCGGTCCGCGAGGCCGGACTGTGGGCGATCGTGCGGCCGGGTCCGTACATCTGCGCCGAGTGGGAGAACGGCGGGCTGCCGCACTGGGTGACCGGCGAGCCGGGTACGCGCGCGCGTACCCGTGACGAGCGCTTCCTGTTCCACGTGCGGAACTGGTTCCACCAGCTGCTGCACGAGATCGTGCCCCGGCAGATCGACCGGGGCGGCCCGGTGATCATGGTGCAGGTCGAGAACGAGTACGGCAGCTACGGCTCGGACGCGGACTACCTGGAACAGCTCGCCGAGCTGCTGCGGGTCAAGGGCGTCACGGCGGCGCTGTTCACCTCGGACGGCCCCGAGGACCACATGCTCACCGGAGGCTCGCTGCCCGGTGTGCTCGCCACGGTGAACTTCGGTTCCCACGCGCGCGCGAGCTTCGAGACGCTGCGCCGCCACCGCCCCGCGGGCCCGCTGATGTGCATGGAGTTCTGGTGCGGCTGGTTCGACCACTGGGGCGGCGAACACGTCGTACGGGATCCCGGGGAGGCCACCGAGGCTCTGCGGGAGATCCTGGAGTGCGGCGCCTCGGTGAACCTGTACATGGCGCACGGCGGCACGAGTTTCGCGGGCTGGGCGGGCGCCAACCGGGGCGGCGGCGAGCTGCACGAGGGTCCGCTGGAGCCGGACGTGACCTCGTACGACTACGACGCACCGGTCGACGAGTACGGGCGCCCCACGGAGAAGTTCTGGCGCTTCCGCGAGGTGCTGGCCGGGTACCACCCCGCTCCCCTGCCCGAACTTCCGCCCCCGCCTGCTCGGTTGGTTTCTCCGACGGAGGTGGCGCTCACCGGATGGGCACCCATGGGTGATGTCCTGGAGGCGCTCGGCGGCGAGGAGACCGTCACCCCCGTACCGCCGTCCTTCGAGGAGCTGGGCGTCGCCCGGGGCCTGGTGCGCTACGAGGTGGGCGTGCCGGGACCGCGGCAGCCGTACCCGCTGACGGCGCGCGGGCTCAGGGATCTCGCGGTGGTGTACGTCGACGGCGAGCGGGCCGGGGTGCTCACCGAGGAGGAGCCCCGGCTGAAGGAGCCCGTCGCGGGCCCCGCGCGCGTGGAGCTGTGGGTGGAGTCCCTGGGGAGGGTGAACTACGGGCCGCGCTCCGGCGAGGCGAAGGGCATCACCGGGGGCGTCCTGCACGAGCGGCAGTATCTGCACGGGGTACGTGCGCGCGGGCTCGATCTGGACGCCTTCGACGACGGCCTGGAGGCGGTGCCCTTCGGCGCGCTGTCCGGGGACGGCGCCCCGGGGCTGTACCGGGGCACCGTCACGGTCCGCGGAGCCGGGGACGCCCGGCTCGAACTGCCGGGCTGGACGCGGGGCTTCGTCTGGGTCAACGGTTTCGGCCTGGGCCGCTACTGGTCCGTGGGGCCGCAGCGGTCCCTGTACGTCCCCGGGCCGGTGCTGCGGGAGGGCGAGAACGAGGTGTGGGTGCTGGAACTGCAGGAGGCGGGGCCGGGTCCGTGCGCACCGCGGCTGCTGCCGTTCTGAGCGCCTGGTCCGGCGGCCGCGGCTTGTTCGAGGGTGGTCCGGCCGCCTACCGGCGAAATACGCTCACACCCGCCTAGAGTGGATGGCAGTTCTGGGCGTCTTAGGGGGTCGGACGTGGCGAACGGCGGACCGGTCGAGCACGGCTACCCGCATCTGGAGACAGTGCGGGCCGCGATCACCGCGCTGTACAAGCGGCTGTCGTACGACACCGTGCAGACCTTCTCGGCCAGCGTGGCCCCCGCCGACGTGGCCTTCAGCGACACGGACGACCTGCATCTGGGCGCACAGCGCGTGGCCCGCGAGATCGTACGGCACTTCCGGCTGCCCGACGCCCGGCTGATCGTCGGCTTCCGGGAGATGAGCCACGCGGCCAACGTCGAACTCACGGCGGGCCCCGAGTACTTCGTCGAGCTGAACGACCGCTTCCGCACCCACCGCAGGGACATCGGCGCGGCTCTCGCCCACGAGGTGACCCATGTCTACCTGCACCGCCTCGACCTCGCCTTCCCCACCACGGCGGAGAACGAGATCCTCACGGACACGGTGACGACCTACCTGGGCGCGGGGTGGCTGCTGCTGGACGCCTACCGCGAGGACAGCGACTCCTCCCAGAAGCTCGGCTATCTCACCCCCGAGGAGTTCGGTTACGTCCTCGCCAAACGGGCCCGGCTCTTCGGCGAGGACCCCTCCGTGTGGTTCACCAGCCCGCAGGCGTACACGGCCTACGTCAAGGGCATGGAGCGGGCCCGGCGGGACGAGCAGCAGCCGCCGCTGACCGCGGCCGGCTGGGCGGGCCGCCGCCGCTACGCCCACGACCGGCGCCATGGCGTCCCGCCCGGAGCGCCGTACACCTTCAGCCCCGACCCCGCCGGCCACCTCCGCGTCTCCTTCCCCTGCCCCACCTGCCACCAGCGCATCAGGGTGCCGGTCCGGGGGCGGGTACGGGCACGGTGCGGGTTGTGCAGGACGGTTCTGGAGTGCAACACCTAGGTTCAAGGCAGCTGGCTGGGGTTCCGCCCCAGTCCCCCCGTTTGTACCTGCGCTTCTCGGCCCACCGAGTCGGGTGGTGGGTGGGCATAGGCGGGGGTCCAGGGGGCGGAGCCCCCTGGTGGGCCCACTGCGGCTCCGAGTACTCGGCGGCCCCTAACCCTGGGCCCCGTACACCACCCCCGGCACCTCCGCCTCCGCCAACAGCTTCAGCGCCGCCTCCCCCGCCTCGGCCGGGGCCCAGCGCGCCCCCTTGTCCATGCCGGGTCCCGCGCGCCAGCCCTCCATCACCGTGATCCGGCCACCCTCCGCCTCGAACACCCGGCCGCTCACCCCGGCGCACGCGGTGGAGCCGAGCCAGACGACCAGCGGGGAGACGTTCTCGGGGGCCATCGCGTCGAAGCCGGCGGCCGGAGCCGCCATGGTCTCGGCGAAGGTGCGTTCCGTCATACGGGTGCGGGCCGCCGGGGCGATGGCGTTGACCTGGACGCCGTAGCGGGCGAGTTCGGCCGCCGCGACGAGGGTCAGGCCGATGATCCCGGCCTTGGCGGCGCTGTAGTTCCCCTGCCCGACCGAGCCCAGCAGGCCCGCCCCGCTGCTGGTGTTGACGATCCGGGCCACCGGCATGCGGCCGGCCTTGGCCTCGGCCCGCCAGTGCGCGGCGGCGTGTTTGAGGGGGAGGAAGTGACCCTTGAGGTGGACGCGGATCACGGCGTCCCAGTCGTCCTCGTCGAGGTTGACGAGCATGCGGTCGCGCAGGAAGCCGGCGTTGTTGACGAGGGTGTCGAGGCGGCCGTACGTCTCGACGGCGGTCCGGATCAGGGAGGCGGCGCCCTCGGTGGTCGCGATGTCGCCGCCGTGCGCGATCGCCTCGCCGCCCGCCTCCCGGATCTCCGCGACGACGGCCGCCGCCGGGCTGTCGGGTCCTGGCACCCCGTCCAGCCCGACGCCCAGGTCGTTGACGACGACCCGGGCGCCCTCGGTGGCGAACGCGAGGGCGTGGGCGCGGCCCAGCCCCCGTCCGGCTCCGGTGACGACGACGACTCGCCCTGCGCAGATTCCGGTCATGCCAGGCCTCCTTGTTCTTCCTTGTCGGCGGTCGCGGCGTCGAGGAAGGCGGGCCGCTCCCCGCCCCCGTGCACCTGCAGACTCGCCCCGCTGATGTAGGCGGCCGCGTCGGAGGCGAGGAAGACGGCGGCCGCGCCGACGTCCGAGGGGGTGGCCAGCCGGCCGAGCGGGACGGTGCGGGAGACCGCGGCGAGGCCGTCCGGGCCGCCGTAGTGCAGATGGGACTGCTCGGTGCGGACCATGCCGACGACCAGCGTGTTGACGCGGACCTCCGGCGCCCATTCCACGGCCATCGACGCGGCCAGGTTCGCCAGGCCCGCCTTGGCCGCGCCGTAGGCCGCCGAGCCGGGCGAGGGCCGGCCGCCGCTCACGCTGCCGACCATGACGACCGAGCCTCGGGCGCGCCGGAGCCGGTCGTAGGCGGCGAGGGAGGCGGTCAGCGGGGTGACGAGGTTCAGCTCGATGACCCGGGCGTGCCGCTCGGCGTCCGCGTCGGCCAGCCGCCGGTACGGGGTGCCGCCCGCGTTGTTGACGAGGACGTCGAGCCGGGGCAGCGCGGCGAAGAAGGCGCGGACGGCGGGCGGATCGCGCAGGTCGAGGGGGGCGAACTCCACTCCGTCGAGGGGCTGTTCGGGCGGACGCCGGGCGCAGGCCAGTACCTGGGCACCGGCCCGGGCGAAGGCCTGCGCGATGCCCGCCCCGACGCCCCGGGTGCCGCCGGTGACGACGACGGTCCTGCCGCGCAGCGAGTTGTCCACAGGCCCTGCCGCGGAGTTTTCCACAGGCTCTCCCGCTCGTCTTCGCCGACTGCTAGCTTCGAAGCCTCACACCTAACAAATGTTTGGTGGAAAGGCGTTGAGTGCGAAGGTAGCTGATGCGTCCATGGGTGTCTCCATGTCGGTCCCGGAAAAGGGGATTTCCGTAGTCACGGTCGACTTCCCGCCGGTGAACGCGCTGCCGGTGAGCGGCTGGTTCGCCCTGGCCGAGGCCGTGCGCGCGGCGGGCCGTGACCCCGGGGTGCGGTGCGTGGTGCTGGCCGCCGAGGGGCGCGGTTTCAACGCGGGCGTGGACATCAAGGAGATACAGGCGGCGGGTCAGGAGGCGCTGATCGGCGCCAACCAGGGCTGCGCGGAGGCCTTCGCGGCGGTGTACGAGTGCGAGACACCCGTGATAGCGGCGGTGCACGGGTTCTGTCTGGGCGGCGGGATAGGCCTGGTGGGGAACGCGGACGCGATCGTGGCGAGCGACGACGCCTCCTTCGGGCTGCCGGAGCTGGACCGGGGCGCGCTGGGTGCCGCCACGCATCTGGCCCGGCTGGTCCCGCAGCACCTGATGCGCGCGCTCTACTACACCTCGCGCACGGCGAGCGCCGCCGAGCTGCACGCGCACGGCTCGGTGTGGCGGGTGGCGCCCCGGGCGCAGTTGCAGGCAGCTGCGCTGGAGCTGGCCCGCGAGATCGCCGCCAAGGACGGACGGCTGCTGCGCATGGCCAAGGCCGCCATCAACGGGATCGATCCCGTCGACGTGCGCCGCAGTTACCGCTTCGAACAGGGCTTCACGTTCGAGGCCAACCTCAGCGGACTGGCCGACCGGGTCCGCGACACGTTCGGGAAGGAGGGCGCGTAGGTGGGCGACAAGACGATGACCGCCGACGAGGTGGTCTCCCGGCTGTCCAGCGGGATGACCCTGGGCATCGGCGGCTGGGGTTCACGGCGCAAGCCGATGGCGCTGGTCAGGGCCCTGCTGAGAGCCGGGATCGGAGACCTCACGGTCATCTCGTACGGCGGCCCGGACATCGGCATGCTGGCCGCGGCCGGCCGGATCCGCACCCTGGTCACCGCCTTCGTCACGCTCGACTCCATCCCGCTCGAACCGCACTACCGGGCGGCCCGGGAGCACGGGGACTTCGAGCTGACGGAGGTCGACGAGGGGATGTTCATGTGGGGGCTGCACGCGGCCGCCCACCGGCTGCCCTTCCTGCCGGTGCGGGCGGGTGTCGGCTCGGACGTCATGCGGGTCAACCCGGGCCTGAGGACGGTCACTTCGCCGTACGAGGACGGGGAGACGTTCGTGGCCATGCCGGCCTTGCGGATGGACGCGGCCCTGGTGCACGTCAACCGCGCCGACCGGCTGGGCAACGGGCAGTACCTGGGCCCGGACCCCTACTTCGACGACCTGTTCTGCGAGGCGGCGGACGAGGCCTACGTCTCCTGCGAACGGATCGTCGACACGACCGAGTTGACGAAGGAGGCGGCCCCGCAGTCGCTGCTTCTCAAGCGGCTCGCGGTGACGGGTGTGGTCGAGGCACCGAACGGCGCGCATTTCACCTCCTGCGCGCCGGACTACGGCCGGGACGAGGAGTACCAGCGGGAGTACGCGTCCACGCCGTGGCCGGAGTTCGCCGAGCGGTTCCTGTCCGGGGACGAGGAGGCGTACCGGTCGGCGGTGCGGGAGTGGCGGAAGGAGCGGGAAGCATGAAGGTCACCCGAGCCCCCCTTCCCCCGCCCACCCGCGCCCCTCTTCCCCCGCCCACCCGCGCCGAGTACTGCGTGATCGCCTGCGCCGAGGCCTGGCGGGGCGGCGGGGAGATCCTGGCCAGTCCGATGGGCCTGATCCCGTCGCTGGGCGCGCGGCTGGCCCGGCTCACCTTCGCGCCGGACCTGCTGCTCACCGACGGGGAGGCGCTGCTGGTCCGCCCGGACGGCACACCCGAGGGCTGGCTGCCCTACCGGCAGCATCTGGCGCTGGTGGCGGGCGGACGCCGGCACGTGATGATGGGCGCGAGCCAGATCGACCGGTACGGCAACCAGAACATCTCCTGCATCGGCGACTGGACCCGGCCCCGGCGGCAGCTGCTCGGGGTGCGCGGAGCACCGCTGAACACGCTGAACAATCCGACGAGTTACTGGATCCCGAGACACTCCGGGCGGGTGTTCGTGGAGCGGGCGGACATGGTGTGCGGGGTGGGGTACGACCGGGCGGCGGAGCTGGGGAGCACGGCCCGCTTCCACCGCATCCCCCGGGTCGTCTCCGACCTCGGCGTCTTCGACTTCGCCACCCCCGACCGCTCGATGCGGCTGGCCTCGCTGCATCCGGGGGTGAGTGTGGAGCAGGTGCGGGAGGCGACGGGCTTCGCGCTCGCCGTGCCCGACGAGGTGCCGTACACCCGGGACCCCGGCGAGGAGGAGCTGCGGCTGATCCGCGAGGTGCTGGATCCGGCGGGGGCCCGCGCGCGTGAGGTGCCCGAGGCGGCGAGGGGGTGATGGAAACCGCGCTGACCCGGCTGGTCGGGGTCCGGCATCCGATCGTGCAGACCGGGATGGGCTGGGTGGCCGGCCCCCGGCTGGTCTCGGCGGCGGCGAACGCGGGGGCGCTCGGCATCCTGGCCTCCGCGACGATGACCGTCGACCAGCTGCGGGCGGCGATACGGGAGGTCCGGTCGCGGACCCGGGCGCCGTTCGGGGTGAACCTGCGGGCGGACGCGGCCGATGCGGCCGACCGGGTGCAGATCATGCTGGACGAGCACGTCCGGGTGGCCTCCTTCGCCCTGGCGCCCTCCCCCGAGCTGATCACCCGGCTCAAAGAGGCAGGTGTGGTGGTCGTCCCCTCCGTCGGGGCGCGGCGGCACGCCGAGAAGGTGGCCGCGTGGGGTGCGGACGCGGTGATCGTGCAGGGCGGCGAGGGCGGCGGGCACACCGGCGAGGTGGCGTCGACCGTGCTGCTGCCGCAGGTGGTGGACGCGGTGCGGATACCGGTGGTGGCGGCGGGCGGCTTCTTCGACGGGCGGGGCCTGGTCGCGGCGCTGGCCTACGGGGCGGCCGGGGTGGCCATGGGCACGCGGTTCCTGCTCACCTCGGACTCGACGGTGCCGGACGCGGTGAAGGCCCGGTATCTGGCGGCGACGGTCCGGGACGTGACGGTCACCCGGGCGGTGGACGGGCTGCCGCACCGGATGCTGCGCACCGACCTGGTCGACGCACTGGAGCGGTCCGGCCGCATACGGGCCCTCGCCCACGCGGTGCGGCGGGCCTCGGGCTTCCGGCGGCTGTCGGGGCTCACCTGGCGGCAGCTGGTCCGGGACGGCCTGGCCCTCAGACACGGCAAGGAGCTGTCCTGGAGTCAGGTGCTGCTGGCCGCGAACACGCCGATGCTGCTCAAGTCGGCGATGGTGGACGGCCGTACGGACCTCGGGGTGATGGCCTCCGGGCAGGTCGCCGGGGTGATCGACGACCTGCCGTCGTGCGCGGAGCTGGTGGAGCGGATCGTGAAGGAGGCGGAGGAGGTGCTGGCAGGGCTGGAGAGACTCAGAGGCGTTCGATGATCGTCACGTTCGCCTGACCGCCGCCCTCACACATCGTCTGGAGGCCGAACCGGCCGCCGGTGCGCTCCAGTTCGTGCAGCAGGGTCGTCATCAGCCGGACGCCGGTGGCGCCGAGCGGGTGGCCGAGGGCGATGGCGCCGCCGTTGGCGTTGACCTTCTCCGGGTCGGCGCCGGTCTCCTTGAGCCAGGCGAGCACGACCGGGGCGAAGGCCTCGTTGATCTCCACGAGGTCGATGGCGTCGATGGTCAGGCCGGTCTTCTTCAGGGCGTGGGCGGTGGCCGGGATCGGCGCGGAGAGCATGCGGATGGGGTCCTCACCGCGCACGGAGAGGTGGTGGACGCGGGCCCGCGGGCGCAGCCCGTGTTCCCGTACCGCCCGCTCGGAGGCGAGCAGCATGGCCGCGGCTCCGTCGGAGACCTGGGAGGAGCAGGCCGCCGTGATGGTGCCGCCGTCGAGGACGGGCTTGAGGGTGGCCATCTTGTCCAGGGAGGTGTCCCGGCGCGGGCCCTCGTCGACGGTGACCTGGCCGTAGGGGACGGTCTCGCGCTCGAAGCGGCCGGTGTCGATGGCCCAGACCGCCCGCCGGTGCGAGCGCAGGGCGAACTCCTCCTGGTCCGCGCGGCTGATGCCCCACTTGGCGGCGATCATCTCGGCGCCGGCGAACTGGTTGACGGGCTGGTCGCCGTAGCGGGCGCGCCAGCCGGTGCTGCCGAGGAAGGGTCCGTCGGTCAGGCCGAGGGGGTCGGCGGCCTGCCGGGAGGCGAAGGCGATGGGGATCTGGGACATGTTCTGCACCCCGCCCGCGACCACCAGGTCCTGGGTGCCGGAGAGCACGGCCTGCGCGGCGAAGTGCACGGCCTGCTGGGAGGAGCCGCACTGCCGGTCGACGGTGACGCCGGGCACCTCCTCGGGCAGCCCTGCGGCCAGCCAGCAGGTGCGGGCGATGTCCCCGGCCTGCGGTCCGACCGCGTCCAGGCAGCCGAAGACGACGTCCTCCACGGCGACCGGGTCGATCCCGGACCGTTCCACGAGCGCCTTGAGCACATGGGCGCCCAGGTCGGCCGGGTGGACCCCGCTGAGCCCTCCCCCGCGCCGCCCCACAGGCGTGCGGACCGCTTCGACTATGTAGGCCTCGGCCATGGCGACTCCCTCACAGGAAAGGGGTGTTGAGCGTGATGTCATTCGCGTACGGCGATCCCGTCCAGCACCATCGACAGGTACTGGCGGGCGATCTCCTCCGGGCTGTGCTGTCCGCCGGGCCGGTACCAGGACGCGGCGACCCACACCGTGTCCCGGACGAACCGGTAGGTGAGCCGGACGTCCAGGTCAGCGCGGAAGACGCGCTCGGCGACTCCGCGTTCGAGCGTGGACAGCCATGCCTTCTCGAACCGGCGCTGCGAGTCGGCGAGGAAGGCGAAGCGGTCCTGCGCGACGAGCTGCTTGCTCTCCTTCTGGTAGATCGCGACGGCGGCGCGGTGCCGATCGATCTCCCGGAAGGACTCGGTGACCAGGGCCTCCAGGGTCTCGCGGGGCCCGAGCCCGGAGGCCAGGACGGTGTCGTAGCCGTCCCACAGCTCGTCCAGGAAGGTCCGCAGGATCTCCTCCAGCATCGACTCCTTGGAGTCGAAGTGGTAGTAGAGGCTGCCCGCGAGCATTCCCGCGTGGTCGGCGATGGTGCGGACGGTGGTGGCGTTGTAGCCCTGCTCGGCGAAGACCTCGGCGGCGGTGCCGAGGAGTTCGTGGCGGCGCGCCTGGGCGGCGGCAGCCGCGGGCTTCTTCGGGGCGGCGGCGGTGGGCTTCTTCGGGGCGGTCACCTGGGGCTTCTTCTTGGTCGGCACGAACCCATTGTGGTCTGCCCGTCGTCAGGGATGCTGGCTGCTGACGGCGACGACCTCGCCGGTCAGGTACGAGGAGTAGCCGGAGGCCAGGAACACGATCACGTTGGCCACCTCCCAGGGCTCGGCGTACCGCCCGAAGGCCTCCCGTGCGGTCAGTTCCCGGAGCAGTTCGGCGGAGGTGACCTTCACCAGGTGCGGATGCATGGCGAGGCTGGGTGCCACCGCGTTGACCCGCACCCCGTAGGCGGCCGCCTCGATCGCCGCGCACCGGGTCAGCGCCATCACGCCGGCCTTGGCGGCGGCGTAGTGGGCCTGGCCGGCCTGGGCGCGCCAGCCGACGACGGAGGCGTTGTTGACGATCACCCCGCCGCCGGTGTCCCGCATCGCGCGCAGGGCCGCCCGGGTGCAGCGGAAGGTGCCGTTCAGCGTGACGTCGAGGACGCGGGACCACTGCTCGTCGGTCATGTCGACGAGGTCCGAGGTGCCGCCGAGGCCCGCGTTGTTGACCACGATGTCGAGCTTTCCGTGCTCCCGTACGGCCGCCTCGAAGAGTGCGCCCACCTGGGACTCGTCGGTGACGTCGCAGGGCACCGCGGCCACCGCGCCCGGGAACTCCCGGCCGAGGCGGGCCTCGTGCTCCTTCAGGCGGCGCGTGTGCGCGTCGCTGATCAGCACCCGGGCACCCTCCTCCAGGAAGCGGCGCGCGGTGGCCCCGCCGATCCCCGCGCCGGCCGCCGCCGTGACGACGGCGGTGCGCCCCTTCAGCAGCCCGTGCCCGGGCTCGTACGCCGGACTCTCGACGCCTGTCATAGGGCCACGCTAACCTACCAAACACTTGTTAGGGAAGGACGGTGACGGCGACCGTGGACCTGACCCACGCTCCGGCCGACGAGGAGTTCCGCGCCGAGGCCCGCGCCTGGCTGGCGGCACACGTGCCGCGCACCCCGCTCCCCTCCCTGGAGACCGCGGAGGGCTTCGCGGCGCACCGCGCCTGGGAGGCCGAACTGTCCGCGGACCGCTGGTCGGTGGTGTCCTGGCCCGAGCAGTACGGTGGCCGTGCGGCCGGCCTCTTCCGGTGGCTGGTGTTCGAGGAGGAGTACTGGGCGGCGGGCGCGCCGGGCCGGGTCGGCCAGAACGGGATCAGCCTGCTCGCACCGACCCTGTTCGACCACGGCACGGAGGAGCAACGCGCGCGCGTGCTGCCGCCGATGGCCTCCGCCGAGGTGGTCTGGGCGCAGGCTTGGTCCGAGCCGGAGGCGGGCTCCGACCTGGCCTCGCTCACCTCCAGGGCGGTACGGACGGACGGCGGCTGGCTGCTGAGCGGCCAGAAGACCTGGTCCTCGCGGGCGGCCTTCGCCGACCGGGCCTTCGGCCTGTTCCGCAGTGACCCCGAGGCCTCGAAGCCGCACCAGGGGCTCACGTATCTGATGTTCGACCTGCGGGCCCCCGGCGTCACCGTCCGCCCGATCGGCCGCCTGGACGGGAAACCGGCCTTCGCGGAGCTGTTCCTTGACGAGGTGTTCGTGCCGGACGAGGACGTGATCGGCGAGCCCGGCCAGGGCTGGCGGATCGCAATGTCCACGGCGGGCAACGAACGCGGCCTCACTCTGCGCTCCCCCGGCCGCTTCCTCGCCTCCGCCGCCCGGCTGCTGGAGCTGTGGAGGGCGCAGGGCCGCCCGGAGCAGGCACGTGCCCGGGTGGCGGACGCCCTGATCGGCGCCCGCGCCTACCAGCTGTTCACCTACGCGGCCGCCGCCCGCTTCCTGGAGGGCGCCGTGTTCGGCCCGGAGTCCAGCATGAACAAGGTGTTCTGGTCCGAGTACGACCTGGCGCTGCACGAGACGGCGCTCGATCTCCTCGGCGAGGAGGGTGAGTCGGCGGACACGGACTGGGCGGAGGGGTACGTCTTCTCGCTGGCCGGTCCCCTCTACGCGGGGACCAACGAGATCCAGCGCGACATCGTCGCCGAGCGCCTGCTCGGCCTGCCGAAGGGACGCCGCTGATGCGCTTCCTCCTCGACACCGAGCAGCGTGCCTTCGCCGGCTCCTTGCATGCCATGCTGACGGCGGCGGACACCCCGGCGGTGGTCCGGGACTGGAGCCGCGGCGACCATGCGGGCGGCCGCGCGCTGTGGCGTCGTATCGCGGAGGCGGGGGTGTTCGGTCTTGCCGTGCCCGAGGAGTACGGGGGGCTGGGGCCGCACCCGGTGGAACTGACCGTCGCGTTCGTGGAGTTGGGCAGGCACGCGGTGCCCGGGCCGCTGGTGGAGACGGTCGCCGCGGCCGTACTGCTCGGTGCGGACGGGCCGGCCAAGCGGTTCCTGCCCGGGCTCGCGGCGGGCGAGATCATCGCCACCGTGGCGGCGCCCACCGGGTACGCCCTCGACGGTGACGCGGCCGCCCTCCACCTCGTCCCGGCCCCGGAAGGACTGTACCTGTCGCCAGGTCCCGGCCCGGTCCGCCCCTCCCTCGACCCCGCCCGCCGGCTGACCCCGCTGGCCCCCGGCGGCGAACTCCTGTCCCCCGGGCCGCCGGACACCCACGCCCTCACCTGGGCGCGCCTGGCCACGGCCGCGCAGGCCCTCGGGCTGGGACTCGCCCTGCTCGACCGGACGGTCGCCCACGTCCGGCAGCGCACGCAGTTCGGTGTCCCCATCGGCTCGTTCCAGGCCGTCAAGCACCGCCTCGCCGACGCGAAGATCGCCCTGGAGTTCGCCCGGCCCCTGCTCTTCGGAGCGGCGGTGTCCCTGCGCCCCGCGGACGTCGCGGCCGCCAAGCTGAAGGCCTGCGAGGCGGCCTACGCCACCGCCCGCACGGCACTCCAGCTGCACGGCGCGATCGGGTACACGGCGGAGTACGACCTGTCCCTGTGGCTGACCAAGGCCCGTGCCCTGCGCACCGCGTGGGGCACGCCCGACGAGTGCAGGGACGTGGTGCTGAAGGACGCCGGCTGAGCGGCCGGGGCCGGCCGGCGCTCGGCTCAGGCAGGCCGCGCGATGCCCGCGGCGCGTGCGGCCGCGAGCCACTGGGGGAACTCGGCGACGAGACGGTCGTACAGCTCGGCGTCGGAGACCTTCCGGGGATCCTGGCCCGCGTGGAAGAAGCCGGCGTTGTCCACGGGACGCTTGCCAGGGACTGCCAGCTCGTCCAGTTTGCGCAGGAACTCGAACTGGCGGCTGCCCGGGTCGCCGAAGCCGACGAACTGCCAGAACAGCGGCAGCTTCGCCGCCTTGCACAGGTAGCGCTCCGCGGCGAGCTTGTTGATCGGGCCGCCGTCGGTCTGGAAGACGACCAGCGCGGGGGCGGTGGCGCCACTGTCCATGTAGTGGTCGATGACGGCGTCCATCGCCAGGTGGTAGCTGGTCTTGCCCATGTGCCCGAGCCCGGCCGCGATCCGTTCGATGCGGCCCTCGTGGCCGTCGAGGGCGATGTCGGTGACCGCGTCGACGTCCGTGGAGAAGAACACCACGGGCACCCGGCCGTCGTCGTCCAGGTGCGCGGACAGGCCCAGCACCCGGTCGGCGAGCGCCTGCACGCTGCCGTCCTTGTAGTACGGCTTCATCGAGCCCGAGTAGTCGACCACCAGGTACACGGCGGCCCGCAGCCCGTCCAGGCCGTGTTTGCGCAGGCAGACGCCGGCCGAGCGGTACGGCTCGACGAGCGCGGGCGCGGTCTCCTCCACCTTGCGCAGGCTGATGGCGGCCATGGTTCCCCCCTTGGCTGTGCGGGAAGCCGAGCCTAAGGGATCAGAGGCCCCAGCTGTCGCTCCTGTCACTTCAGTTCGCTATTTTGTTCGCCGCCGTCCCCACCGGCTCGCCCTGTCCCGAACCTTTCCTCAGAGGAGCCGGCCGTGACCGCCGAGTCCGCCGTCACCACCTGCTTTCGTCACCCCAAGGTGGAGTCCCACGTCCGCTGCACGCGCTGCGACCGCCACATCTGCCCGTCCTGCATGCGGGAGGCCGCGGTCGGCCATCAGTGCGTGGAGTGCGTGAAGGAGGGCGCACGCTCGATCCGGCAGGCGCGCACCGCGTTCGGCGGCCGGATCAGCGCGGTGCCGCTGGTGACGTACGTGCTGATCGGGCTCAACGTGCTCGCCTATCTGGCCGAGTTGGCGCGGCCCTCGGTCGAGGACCGGTTCGACATGCTGGGCACCGTGCCGGCGGGTTACTACCCGGAGGGCGTCGCCCACGGCGAGTGGTACCGGCTGCTGACCGGAGCGTTCCTGCACCTGACGCCCGGCGAGGGCACGTTCGGCATCGCGCACATCCTGATGAACATGCTGGCACTGTGGAACGTCGGCCGGGTGGTCGAGGCCCAGCTGGGCCGGGTGCGCTATCTCGCCCTGTACCTGCTGTCGGCGCTCGGCGGCTCGGTCCTGGTGCTGCTGATCGCCCCCGAGACCCCCACGGTCGGCGCCTCCGGCGCCATCTTCGGGCTGGGCGCCGCGTACTACGTCATGGGCCGTCGCCTCGGCTACGACATGCGCGCGGTCAACCAGTACATGGGCGGTCTGCTGCTGTGGCTGGTGATCTCCGCGTGGGTGACCTCCTGGCAGGGTCACCTCGGGGGCCTGCTGGCGGGCGGGGCGGTGACGCTGGCGTACGCGTACGCGCCCCGGGGCAACCGCCGTGTCCCGATCCAGGCGGGCGCGTGCGTGGCTCTGCTGGCGCTGCTGCTGGTCCTCGCCTGGGTCAAGGCCGCGGATCTCACGGGCGGCGCGGCCGTGTGAGGCGAGCGGGAATCCTGCTGCTCGCGGCCGCCGCCGGGCCATGAGAGCGAAGGCGAAGAGGCCGGGCGTCGACAGCTCCCGCGTCGACACGGCCCAGCGGCGGTTCCTCTACGACGGCAACCTCGACCTGGACACTCCGCTGGAGTGGCGGGTGTACAAGGAGCCGTACCGGATTCCGTAGCGCGTCACGGGCGTCAGCCGGCCCACTTGCGGCGCAGCACCTCCTCCGCGGGTTTGCCGTGCGGGGTGTACGCCAGGTGTGCCGGGGTCTCGCCGCTGTCCGGCCAGTCGTCCCACATCCACCAGCAGACCCCGGCCCACCACGGGCGGCCCTCGAAGGAGTCGAGGAGCGCCCGGTAGGCGGCGGCCTGTTCGGCGTCGGCCGGGTGCGTGCTGACGGTCCAGGAGTACGGGGCGGTGGTGGAGCCGCGCTGGCTGACGTAGCCGGCCTCGGTGAACAGGATCCGGCGGTGCTGGCCTGCCGAGTAGGCGGCGAGCTTCTGCCGGATCGGGGCCCAGGCGCGGTTCAGAAGGGCGGGATCGGTGGTGGGCTTCTCGGCGAGCGGCCAGTAGGCGTCGATGCCGATGAGGTCGAGGTCCTGCCAGAAGTGGATGTGCTGGTACTCGTCGTAGTTGGCGGCGTAGGTCAGCGGGCCGTCGTAGTGGGCGCGGACCGCCTTGATCACCTTTGTCCAGGCGGCGGTGTCACCGGAGACCCCGGCGAGTTCGGTGCCGACCGCGAGCTGTTCGGCTCCGGTGTCGGCGGCGATGTCCGCGTAGTGGGTGATGAAGCGGCGGTAGGCGGCGAACCAGGCGGACCGGTCGCGGGGGCGGATCTCGGCGCGGTCCTGGTCGCCGGGCAGGTCCACATGCGGTTTGATCATCACGTTGAGGCCGGCCGCGTGGGCGCGCTCGACGATCCTGCGCAGGCTCGCGTCGCTCGCGGTCTCCTCCGTGGTGTGCGGGCCGGAGTCGGTGACCCGCTTCTGGTACCAGGTCGGGGTGAAGGTGACCCAGCGTGCCCCGGTGGCCTTGATGCCGCGCAGATAGCGGGGTGCGGCCGGGCTGTCGTAGTCGGTGCGGTTCCACGAGGGCAGGGTGATGCCGCGCATGGTGGTGGTCCCGGTCTCCGGGCGGGAGGCGTGCGTGCTGCCGTGGCCGGACCCGTGGCCCGGCCGGGTGGACTCGCAGCCGCCGGCGGCGAGGAGGACCGCCGCCATGACGGCGACGGTCCTCCTCCTGGGGGCGGGCGCCGTCACAGCGCCGCCGGGCTGACGAAGGTGTAGCCGAGTGCCCTGATGCCGTCGATCGTGTCCTTCAACGGCTGCACCGGGTAGTACGGGTGGTAGAAGAAGCTCGCCACTCCGTCGCGCACCGCCAGGTTGGCCTTCGCCGAGGCGATGAGGTCGGCGGGCAGGCGCGCCGGGTGGTTGTTGTACGCCTCCGGCTCGTAGTTGCCGATGTTCTCGGGCAGCACCTTGGTGCCGTAGACGTCCTTCACGACGTACGGGAAGAACTGGCCGATGAACCGGTTCGGGTCGGACGGGGCCCCGCTCAGCGTCCCGGCGAAGTAGAGCGAACGCTCAAGACGCGCCGAGAAGTTGCCGCTGAAGACCTTGTAGTCGGCCGCGGAGCCCGCGTAGTGCGGGGTCGTCCACAGCGTCGGCTTGGGCAGGCCCGCCAGCGCGAACTGGGCGAGCGCGCTGGTGACCCGGGTCTGCGCCCAGAGACTGGAGTCCTCGGCGACCGGGCCGTCGTAGACGACGTTGTTCGCGGAGTCGACGTGCGCCCGGTAGAACTCGAAGTCGTCACCGGTGACACCGTTGTAGGGGTTGGCGACGTTGCCGTACTGGTGGGTGTAGCCGTGGTCCATCAGGACCGCGCCCCTGGCCAGCATGTACTTCAGCGCGCTGACCACCTGCGGGCGCTGGGCGAGCGTGATCGCCTGCGGGACGCCGTTGTTGTAGGTGCCGCCCGGGTCCGAGTAGACGGGGATCACGTTGATGCCGTAGGGGATGTGCTGCGAGTAGAGGTAGTCGGCCATCGCGCGCAGCTCGGTGGGGTCGGCGTCGGGGCTGATGTCCTCCAGGCGCACCATCGCCCGGTGCCGCTCGGTGGTGGCCGGGGCGAGGGCGTCGAAGAGCAGGTCCTCGAAGGCGATGACGCGGTCGGCCTCGGAGACGTAGGCGAACGGGATCTCACCGATGTAGGTGAGGTTGGACGAGCGGATGGCCCAGCTGAAGGTGTGCCCGTTCGAGCTGTCCAGGCCCTCCGCGAGCCGGGTGACGGCCGGATACCCGGGCCCCGTCAGGACGTTGGGGCGCAGCACGCCGCCGTCCTGCCCGGCCGGGATGGTGCGGGTCAGCGTCTGGCCGCGGTACGTCACCTGTGTGACGTTGCCGATCGAACCGCCGTCCTCGTAGTACGACGTCGTCGGGTCCCAGCCGTACTTCTGCGTGAACTGGGCTACGCCCACCGCCCCCGCCATGTTCCAGATGTTGGCGCCCATCCAGATCACCGGCTTGGTGCTCGCCGACGCGTCGGCGTAGAACGCGGCCGGGACGGCGTCCGGGATGGTGCCGCCGTAGTACGTCGAGCCGATGTAGATCACGGCCGAGTACGAGTCGATCATCCCGGCGGTGTACTGCTGGACCGGCTTGGCCGTCACCGTGCCGAAGTGGCCGGCGAGGTTGGCCGTGGCCATCGCGTACAGCTCGCCCAGCTGCCCGTAGGGGCCCGCCGTGTCGTAGAGGACGAGTGCGGGCTGAGCGGCGTCCGCGGCCGCGTCGGCAGGGGCGAGCAGGGCAGGCCGGGTCGCGGTGGTCGCCTTGGCCGCAGTGCGGACAGGGACGGTGGCCGCGGCTGCGCGGGTGGTCAGGGTAGTGGTCGGGCTGGTCTTGGGGTGCGGCCGGGTACGCCGCGTCTGGTCGGCCTTGAGCTGGGCCTTCGCCCAGCCCTTGAGGTCGACCCGGTTGAGTCCGGACCTGGTGCCGGCGGCCTCGCCCCTGTGGTGCCGCCCCCCGGCGGCCTGGGCGTTGGTGGCCATGAATGTGCCGCTCAGCAGAGCGGCGACGAGTAGTAGAACGACGGAAATTCGGCTGCGTGCCCGCCTCCGAGGCGGGATCACTCGTCTCACGATCTTCCCCCCACTTTGCCAAATGATTGACGAAGCATTTGGCGTTAGGAAGACCAGATTCTTCTGGTCACCTCGACGACTGTCAAATGTCCTTCTCGGTCCCGGAAGGTCTGCTAAGTTCGCCTCGCGCATTGGGGATGCGCACCGAATATGGGGGGACAATGTACGGACGACCCGCCCTGGGGGCACTGCTGCCCCTGGCAGGCGCGATGGCCGCACCGGAAGCAATACCCGGACTACCTTTGGCCAAGGCGCTACAAGCGGTAGCCGGGGCCGGATTTCTGTTCTACTGCCTGACGGCGTGCCTGATACTGCTGGCCCGGATACATCTGCGACGTCAGGGACAGCGGATGCGGGCCCATACCGGGGGCAGCCGTGATCATTGAGCTGCTCCTTTGGTCGAGCATCACTCTGATCGTGATGGCCGGCTGCTACAACACCAGTCTTTTCCTTCTCTCCCGACGCAGAATTCGGCGCTCCAGAACAGACCGGAGAGAACGTTTCTACGTATTCCTGCTGGCGTGTCTGAACGAGGAGAAAGTTCTCGCGGAAAGCCTTGCGCGCATCACTTCTTTACCCGCCAGGAATTTCATGGCCCTGGTCATAGACGACGGCTCCGACGATCGCACCAGTGAAATCGCGCTGGCCGCCGACCCGAACCTGGTCCGGCTGCACCGGCGCACTCCGCCGAACGCACGCCGGGGCAAGGGCGCCGCCCTCAACGACGGGGTGCGGCACCTCAGGGAGTCCGGTCTGCTCGCCGGGCACGACCCGGCGGACGTCGTGCTGTGCGTGGTCGACGCGGACGGGCGGCTCGACCCGCACGTCGTGCAGTCCGTCGACCCGTACTTCGACGACCCGCGTACGGGCGCGGTCCAGGTCTGCGTCCGTATGTACAACCGGCACCTGGGGCTGCTCGCCCGCATGCAGGACATGGAGTTCGTCGTGTACGGCGACGTGTTCCAGAGCGCCCGGCGCTTCATCGGCAGCGTGGGCATGGGCGGCAACGGGCAGTTCATGCGGCTGTCGGCGCTCAACACGCTGGACGGGAACGGCCCGTGGAGCGACAGCCTCACCGAGGACCTCGACCTCGGGGTACGGCTGATCGCCAAGGGCTGGACCAACATGCACTGCACCACCGCCGCGGTGTCCCAGCAGGCCGTGCTCAGCCTGCGCCGCCTGGTCCGGCAGCGATCCCGCTGGTTCCAGGGTCATCTGCAGTCCGCCGGTCTCGTCCCGCTCATCCTCAGGGACGTGCCGACCCGGCCGGCGCTGGACATGCTCTACCACCTGTCGAGCCCGGTCCTGATCCTGCTCACCTCGCTGCTGCCGATCTCCTTCCTGGTCGCCCTGGGTGCCACCGTGATGGCCTCCGTCCAGGTGGGCCACGCGCTCGTGTCACCGATGTGGCTGCTCGGGCCGTACGTGCTCTCGTTCACGGCCGCCTACACGTACGGCTACGTGTACTTCAAGCGTGAGCGGGAGCTCGGGCTGGTGCGCTGTGTGCTCCTCGCCCATGTCTTCGTCTTCTACGGCTACATCTGGTTCTTCGCCGGCTGGTGGGGGTTCTGGCGGATGCTCACCGGCAAGCAGACCTGGCTGAAGACCGCGCGCACCTGAGGGCCACCGTCCCTCTCCCGCGGCCTTCCCGCCGCGCTTCTCTCATCTCTTCTCTCATCTCCGCACCGCTCACACCCTTGCGCGGTCCTGCGACGATCGCGCATGCCCTAGGGGGGCCTTACATGTCCACACCTCCGTCAACCCTGCCCGTACGCGCCATGCTGGTGCTGGGCACCCGGCCGGAAGCGATCAAGCTGGCGCCGGTGGCGCGGGCCATGGCCGACAGCGAGCAGTTCGAGCCGATCGTCGTCACCACCGGCCAGCACCGCGAGATGCTCCACCAGATGCTCGGCCTGCTCTGCGTCGACGTACGGGTCGCGCTCGACGTGATGCGCAGCCGGCAGCAGCTGTCCGAGCTGACCGCCCGACTGGTCGGCGAGCTGGGCGAGGCCATGCGGGAGCAACGGCCGGACCTGGTCGTGGTGCAGGGGGACACCACGACCGCGCTGGCCGGCGCCCTGGCCGCGTTCTACGAGAAGATCCCGGTCGCCCACGTCGAGGCAGGGCTGCGCACCGGAGTCATCGACAACCCGTTCCCGGAGGAGCTGAACCGCAGCCTCATCGGACGCATGGCCCGCTGGCACTTCGCCCCGACCTCGCGCGCGGCACGGCATCTGACCGACGAGGGCGTCCCGGCGGAGCAGGTGTTCACCACCGGCAACACCGTCATCGACAACCTGCTGTGGGTGCTGGCCGAGGGCACCGGCACCTCGGCGTTCCGCACCGGCGCCCGGCGGGTCCTGGTGACCCTGCACCGCCGGGAGAACCAGGGCGAGCGGATGCGCGGCATGGGCCGTGCGCTCACCCGGCTCGCCGGGCGCGGGGACGTGGAGATCGTGCTGCCGCTGCACAAGAGCCCCGCCGTACGGGACGCGCTGCTGCCCGAACTCGACGGCCACGCCGGCATCTCGCTCGTCGAACCGCTCGACTACCTGGACTTCGCGGCCACGCTGGCCGAGTGCGACCTGGTGCTCACCGACTCCGGCGGC
The DNA here is from genome assembly GCF_042895235.1 of Streptomyces sp. NPDC001410. Lineage (NCBI taxonomy): Bacteria > Bacillati > Actinomycetota > Actinomycetes > Kitasatosporales > Streptomycetaceae > Streptomyces > Streptomyces sp. NPDC001410. The sequence goes on along the minus strand of NZ_JBIAWE010000006.1, from coordinate 147,440 downwards.
ATCCAGGAGGAGGCCCCGAGCCTGAGCAAGCCCGCGCTGGTGCTGCGTACGACCACCGAGCGCCCGGAGGCGGTCGAGGCCGGCGCGGCCCGGCTGATCGGCACGGACCCGGACGCCATCGTCACCTGGGCCGAGCGGCTGCTGGACGATCCGCTGGAGTACCGGCGGATGGCGACCGCGGGCAACCCGTTCGGGGACGGACGGGCCGCCGGGCGTGTACTCGCCCAACTGGCCGAGGACTTCGCCGCCGAAGTTCCGGTCGGCCTCACCGCTTCCGGGCCATACTCTGCGGCATGACGTCATCGCTCCTGCGCCCCCGCCGCCGGATCCCGCCGATCCCACAGGGGCGCAGGGGCCGTCTTCTCACCACCCTGGCACTGGCGCTCACGCTGACCGCGCTCCTGGCGGTCGCCCTGACCCAGTGCCGGGGCGAGGCCGCACCGCCGCCCAAGCCCTGGATCGACGGCACGGTCCACGGCCGCTGGCTCTCGGTGTTCAACGGCCACGGCACAAACGTGGGCGACGACGACTCCCTGTCGCTCTCCCCCAAGGCGGCGGAAGACCCTGGCACCACCCACGCGGGCCTCGTGGTGAGCACCGCCTCGTACACGGACGTACGGTACGAGGCCCGGATGCGGACGGTGCGGCAGCTGCGCGATCCCGACCCGAACCCGTGGGAAGTGCCGTGGCTGGTCTGGGCGTACACCGATCCCGAGCACTTCTACTACATCACCCTCAAGCCGAACGGCTGGGAGCTGGGGAAGCGGGATCCGGCCTATCCGGGAGGCCAGCGCTTCCTGGCGACCGGGCGGACGGTGTACCCGGTGGGCGCCTGGTACACGGTCCGGGTGGAGCAGAACGGCGGGAACCTCGCCGTCGAGGTGGGCGGCAGGCACCTGGTGACCTTCGTCGACGACGAACGGCCGTACACCGAGGGCAGGGTGGGCGCCTACACCGAGGACGCGACCGTGAAGTTCCAGGGGCTGAAGGCGAGTTCACGCTGAAAAGGCGGCGACGCCTGCCCACGTCCGGTCGGGGACTGTGGGGCAGGCGCCACCAGTGTTCCGTACGCCTTTGTACGGGACGTTCTACTGCGGGACCGTCAGACCATCAGCGAGCGGTCCGTCGGGCGGATCGGGGCCGGCAGGTCGCTCGCTCCGGTCAGGTGCCGGTCGACACCGCGGGCGGCCGAGCGGCCTTCCGCGATCGCCCACACGATGAGGGACTGGCCGCGGCCGGCGTCACCGGCGACGAACACACCCGGCACGTTGGTCTGGAAGTCGGCGTCGCGAGCGATGTTACCGCGCTCGTCGAGGCCCAGGCCGAACTGCTCCACCAGGCCGTTCTCCCGGTCGGTGCCGGTGAAGCCCATGGCGAGGGTGACCAGCTGGGCCGGGATCTTGCGCTCGGTGCCCGGCTTCGGGGTCAGCCTGCCGTCGACGAACTCGACCTCGGTCAGGTGCAGCCACTGCACGTTGCCGTCCTCGTCGCCCTCGAAGTGGGTCGTCGAGACGGAGTAGACCCGCTCGCCGCCCTCCTCGTGCGCCGAGGTGACCTTGTAGAGCATCGGGAAGGTCGGCCAGGGCTGGCTGGTCGGGTGCCGCTCGTCGTTCGGGCGGGGCATGATCTCCAGCTGGGTGACGGAGGCCGCGCCCTGGCGGTGGGCGGTGCCCACGCAGTCGGCGCCGGTGTCGCCACCGCCGATGACGACGACGTGCTTGCCCTCGGCCGAGATCGGCGCGGTGACGTAGTCGCCCTCCTGCACCTTGTTGGCCAGCGGCAGGTACTCCATCGCCTGGTGGATGCCCTTGAGCTCGCGACCCGGCACCGGCAGGTCACGGGCGGTCGTGGCGCCGGCGGCGATCACGATCGCGTCGTACCGCTTCTTCAGGTCGGTCGCCTTGAGGTCGCGGCCGATCTCGATGCCGGTGCGGAAGCGGGTGCCCTCCGCGCGCATCTGCTCGATACGGCGGTTGATGTGCCGCTTCTCCATCTTGAACTCGGGGATGCCGTACCGGAGGAGGCCTCCGACGCGGTCCGCGCGCTCGTAGACGGCGACCGTGTGGCCGGCCCGGGTCAGCTGCTGGGCGGCGGCGAGGCCCGCCGGGCCCGAGCCGATGACGGCGACGGTCTTGCCGGACAGGCGCTCGGGGATCTGCGGGGCGACGTCCCCGGTCTCCCACGCCTTGTCGATGATCGAGACCTCGACGTTCTTGATGGTGACCGGCTGCTGGTTGATGCCGAGCACGCACGCCGACTCGCAGGGGGCCGGGCAGAGGCGACCGGTGAACTCCGGGAAGTTGTTGGTCGCGTGCAGGCGCTCCTGGGCGGCCGCCCAGTCCTCGCGGTAGGCGTAGTCGTTCCACTCGGGGATCAGGTTCCCCAGCGGACAGCCGTTGTGGCAGAACGGGATGCCGCAGTCCATGCACCGGCTGGCCTGCTTGCTGATGATCGGCAGCAGGGAGCCGGGGACGTAGACCTCGTTCCAGTCCTTGACGCGCTCGGTGACGGGGCGGGTCTTGGCGACCTCACGGCCGTGGTTCAGGAAGCCCTTCGGGTCAGCCATTGATCGCCGCCTCCATCATCTTCTCGGTGATCTCGGTCTCGGAGAGACCGGCTCGCTCGGCGGCGTCCTTGGCGGCGAGCACTGCCTTGTAGGTGCTGGGGATGATCTTGCTGAATCGCGCCACGGCCGCGTCCCAGTCGGCCAGCAGCTTCTCGGCGACCGTCGAGCCGGTCTCCTCGGCGTGGCGGCGCACCACGTCGTGCAGCCACTGCTTGTCCGAGTCGTCCAGCGTCTCGACCGCGCCGACATTGCCGACGTTGACGTTGTCGCGGTCGAGGTCGATGACGTACGCGATGCCGCCGGACATGCCCGCCGCGAAGTTGCGGCCGGTCTGGCCGAGGACCACCGCGCGACCGCCGGTCATGTACTCGCAGCCGTGGTCGCCCACGCCCTCGGAGACGACCAGCGCGCCGGAGTTGCGGACGCAGAACCGCTCACCGGTACGGCCGCGCAGGAACAGCTCGCCGCCGGTGGCGCCGTAGGCGATGGTGTTGCCCGCGATGGTCGAGTACTCGGCGAGGTGGTCGGCCGCGCGGTCCGGGCGGACGACGACGCGGCCGCCGGAGAGGCCCTTGCCGACGTAGTCGTTGGCGTCGCCCTCCAGGCGCAGCGTGACGCCGCGCGGCAGGAACGCGCCGAAGGACTGGCCGGCGGAGCCGGTGAAGGTGATGTCGATGGTGTCGTCGGGCAGGCCCGCGCCACCGAACTTCTTCGTCACCTCGTGGCCGAGCATGGTGCCGACCGTGCGGTTGATGTTGCGGATGGCGACCTGGGCGCGCACCGGCTGTGCCTCGGTGGCGTCCGAGGCGGCGAGCGCGTCCGCGGCCAGCTTGATCAGCTCGTTGTCCAGGGCCTTCTCCAGGCCGTGGTCCTGCTCGACGATCTGGTGGCGCACCGCGCCCTCGGGCAGCGCCGGCACGTGGAACAGCGGCTCCAGGTTCAGGCCCTGCGCCTTCCAGTGGTCGACGGCACGGGCGACGTCGAGCGCCTCGGCGTGGCCGACGGCCTCCTCGATGGAGCGGAAGCCCAGCTCGGCGAGGATCTCGCGGACCTCCTCGGCGATGAACTGGAAGAAGTTCACCACGTACTCGGCCTTGCCGTTGAAGCGGTCGCGCAGGGTCGGGTTCTGGGTGGCGATGCCGACCGGGCAGGTGTCCAGGTGGCAGACGCGCATCATCACGCAGCCGGAGACGACGAGCGGAGCGGTCGCGAAACCGAACTCCTCGGCGCCGAGCAGCGCGGCGATGACCACGTCACGGCCGGTCTTCAGCTGGCCGTCCGTCTGGACCACGATCCGGTCGCGCAGGCCGTTGAGCAGCAGCGTCTGCTGCGTCTCGGCCAGGCCCAGCTCCCAGGGACCGCCCGCGTGCTTGAGCGAGGTCAGCGGGGAGGCACCCGTACCGCCGTCGTGACCCGAGATCAGGACCACGTCCGCGTGCGCCTTGGACACACCGGCCGCGACCGTGCCGACGCCGACCTCCGACACCAGCTTCACGTGGATACGTGCGGCCGGGTTGGCGTTCTTGAGGTCGTGGATCAGCTGGGCCAGGTCCTCGATGGAGTAGATGTCGTGGTGCGGCGGCGGGGAGATGAGACCCACGCCCGGCGTCGAGTGACGCGTCTTCGCGACCCACGGGTAGACCTTGTGGCCGGGCAGCTGGCCGCCCTCGCCGGGCTTGGCGCCCTGGGCCATCTTGATCTGGATGTCGTCCGCGTTGACCAGGTACTCGGAGGTCACACCGAAGCGGCCGGAGGCGACCTGCTTGATGCTGGACCGGCGCGCCGGGTCGTACAGGCGCTCCGGGTCCTCGCCGCCCTCACCGGTGTTGGACTTGCCGCCCAGCTGGTTCATGGCGATGGCGAGGGTCTCGTGCGCCTCCTTGGAGATGGAGCCGTACGACATGGCGCCGGTCGAGAACCGCTTGACTATCTCGCTCGCCGGCTCGACCTCGTCGATGGAAATGGGCCGGCGCTCGGACTTGAAGCCGAACAGGCCGCGCAGCGTCATCAGGCGCTCGGACTGCTCGTTCACCCGCTCCGTGTACTTCTTGAAGATGTCGTACCGGCCGGAGCGCGTGGAGTGCTGCAGGCGGAAGATCGTCTCCGGGTCGAACAGGTGCGGCTCGCCCTCGCGGCGCCACTGGTACTCGCCGCCGATCTCAAGGGCGCGGTGCGCCGGGGCGATGCCGGAGGCCGGGTAGGCCTTGGCGTGGCGGGCGGCGACCTCCTTGGCGATGACGTCGATGCCCACGCCGCCGATCTTGCTGGCGGTGCCGTTGAAGTACTTCTCGACGAAGGTGTCCTCCAGGCCGACGGCCTCGAAGACCTGGGCGCCGCGGTAGGAGGCGACGGTCGAGATGCCCATCTTGGACATGACCTTCAGGACGCCCTTGCCGAGGGCGTAGATCAGGTTGCGGATGGCCTTCTCGGGCTCTATGTCCGACAGGAAGGTGCCCGCGCGGACCAGGTCCTCGACGGACTCCATCGCCAGGTACGGGTTCACGGCCGCGGCGCCGAAGCCGATCAGCAGCGCGACGTGGTGGACCTCGCGGACGTCGCCGGCCTCGACCAGCAGGCCCACGTGGGTGCGCTGCTTGGTGCGGATGAGGTGGTGGTGGACGGCCGCGGTGAGCAGCAGCGACGGGATCGGCGCGTGCTCGGCGTCCGAGTGCCGGTCCGACAGGACGATCAGCCGGGCGCCGTTCTCGATGGCCGCGTCGGCCTCGGCGCAGATCTCGTCGATCCGCGCGGCGAGGGCGTCACCGCCGCCGGAGACCCGGAACAGGCCGGAGAGGGTCGCGGCCTTGAAGCCGGGCATGTCGCCGTCGGCGTTGACGTGGATGAGCTTGGCCAGCTCGTCGTTGTCGATGACCGGGAAGGGCAGCACGACGGAGCGGCAGGAGGCGGCGGTCGGGTCGAGCAGGTTGCCCTGCGGGCCCAGCGAGCTGCGCAGGGAGGTGACCAGCTCCTCGCGGATCGCGTCCAGCGGCGGGTTGGTGACCTGCGCGAACAGCTGCGTGAAGTAGTCGAAGAGCAGCCGCGGGCGCTCGGAGAGAGCGGCGATCGGCGAGTCGGTGCCCATCGAACCGATCGGCTCGGCGCCGGCCTTGGCCATCGGCGCGAGGATGACGCGCAGCTCCTCCTCGGTGTAGCCGAAGGTCTGCTGGCGGCGGGTGACCGAGGCGTGGGTGTGGACGATGTGCTCGCGCTCGGGCAGGTCGCCCAGCTCGATCTCACCGGCCTCCAGCCACTCGGCGTACGGCTGCTCGGCGGCGAGGGACGCCTTGATCTCGTCGTCCTCGATGATGCGGTGCTCGACGGTGTCGACCAGGAACATCTTGCCGGGCTGCAGGCGGCCCTTGCGGACGACCCTGGCCGGGTCGATGTCGAGGACGCCGACCTCGGAGCCGAGGACGACGAGGCCGTCGTCGGTGACCCAGTAGCGGCCGGGGCGCAGACCGTTGCGGTCGAGCACGGCGCCGACCTGGGTGCCGTCGGTGAAGGTGACGCAGGCGGGGCCGTCCCAGGGCTCCATCATCGTGGAGTGGAACTGGTAGAAGGCGCGCCGGGCCGGGTCCATGGAGTCGTGGTTCTCCCACGCCTCCGGGATCATCATCAGCACGGCGTGCGGGAGCGAGCGGCCGCCGAGGTGGAGCAGCTCGAGCACCTCGTCGAAGGACGCGGAGTCGGAGGCGTCCGGGGTGCAGACCGGGAAGATGCGGTCCAGCTTCTCCTGGTGGCCGAACAGGTCGGACACCAGCTGGGACTCACGGGCGCGCATCCAGTTGCGGTTGCCCTTGACGGTGTTGATCTCACCGTTGTGGGCGACGAACCGGTAGGGGTGCGCGAGCGGCCACGACGGGAAGGTGTTCGTGGAGAAGCGCGAGTGGACGAGCGCGACGGCCGAGGCGAAGCGGCGGTCGGACAGGTCCGGGAAGAAGGGCTCCAGCTGGCCGGTGGTCAGCATGCCCTTGTAGACGATCGTGCGGGCGGAGAGCGACGGGAAGTAGACACCGACCTCCCGCTCGGCGCGCTTGCGCAGCACGAAGGCCTTGCGGTCCAGCGCGATGCCCTCGCTGGCGCCGTCGGCGACGAAGACCTGCCGGAAGACCGGCATGGTGGACCGGGCGGTGGCACCCAGCAGTTCCGGTGCGACGGGAACCTCGCGCCAGCCGAGGACGGTCAGGCCCTCGTCGGCCGCGATCGTCTCGATCCGCGAGACGGCGTCCTGGGTCCCCTCACCCGGCAGGAAGGCGATGCCCACGGCATACGAGCCCGCCGCGGGAAGGTCGAATCCGGCGACCTCACGGAAGAAGGCGTCGGGCACCTGGGAGAGGATGCCGGCGCCGTCGCCGGAGTCGGGCTCGGAGCCGGTGGCGCCGCGGTGCTCGAGGTTGCGCAGGACAGTCAGCGCCTGCTCGACCAGCGCATGGCTCGCCTCACCGGTGAGGGTGGCCACGAAGCCGACGCCACAGGCGTCGCGCTCGTTGCGGGGGTCGTACATACCCTGCGCAGCAGGGCGAGCATCCATGAACGACCAGTTCTGGCCATTCGCGGAATGCTGGGACGGCTGGCGCGGCGTACGCATCGGCTCTCCCGTCGTCGTCATGTGGCAAGTGCCGAGGGACGACGTTGGCCCTCTGCGGATGTGGCTAAATTTCATGCAGGTTACATGATGGAGCGGTTCTCGGGAACCGGATACTCCGTTCCAGCATGCGGACGCCGCCCGGGTTTACGGCAGGTGCCGCGGGGTCACGGCAGCGCCGCACACGAGCGGCGGGAAAGTTTGGGGGGACCGAGCGGGACAAGATCGATCAGATCGGTGTCCGTCGGCCCGAAGGGGGGCGGGTGGAGCGTCGTCGCTCCTCCCGCGAGTGCGCCGCAGGCGTCATTGCCCACAGCGCTTACGGCTCATGCCCGGTGGTTAAGCATTCGAAACCAGCAAGTAACGGCTACTTATGCGGCCCATCGCATAGGTTGCGGTCGCACTATCCTACGGCCGTTCCGAACAGGCTGCCCAGGGCGTATGTCACACCGGCCGCCGCACCGCCCAGGGCGAGCTGCCTGAGGCCGCTGTACCACCAGGTCCGCGCGGTCACCCTGGCCACCACCGCACCACAGCCGAAGAGCCCGGCGAGCGCGAGCAGCAAGGCCGGCCAGAGGGCGGTCGCACCCAGCAGGAACGGCAGCACGGGCAGCAGGGCGCCGAGCGCGAACGACCCGAAGGACGACACGGCGGCGACCAGCGGCGACGGCAGGTCACCGGGGTCGATGCCCAGCTCCTCGCGGGCGTGGATCTCCAGGGCCTGCTCGGGGTCCTCGGACAGCTGCCGGGCGACCTCACGGGCCAGCTGCGGCTCCACCCCACGGGCCACGTAGAGCGCCGCCAGCTCGTCCTCCTCGTCCTGCGGGTGCTTGCGCAGCTCACGCCGCTCGACGTCGAGTTCGGCCTCGACGAGTTCGCGCTGCGAGGCGACGGAGGTGTACTCGCCGGCCGCCATGGAGAAGGCGCCGGCGGCGAGGCCCGCGAGCCCGGTGATGACGATCGTCTGGTGACCGACGGAACCGCCGGCGACACCGGTCAGCAGAGCGAGGTTGGAGACCAGGCCGTCCATGGCACCGAAGACGGCGGGACGCAGCCAGCCGCCGTTCACGTCCCGGTGCGTGTGGTTGTCGCGGTGCGCCTCGTGCAGCGCCGCCTCGGTCTCGATGATGGCCATGCGGGTCCCCCAGGAAGATTAGCCAAAGCTAACTTTGGATGAGTTCTACTTTTCGACAACAGCGAACGTACGCCGATAATTTCATCGCCGCCAGCAAGGAAAGGCTGGGCTAACCTGCGGATTTACCTCTATCCGCTCATCCGTGCTGATCATTGCTCAGATGCCGACTGGGTGACACGGCGCCTGCCGAGGCTCACGCGCGCCCCTCCCGTGGGAGACATCCGCAAAGGTCCCCGTGACCCCCTTGAGGTCCCGACGCGGCCCCGCTGTCGCCCCGTCGTGGTCCCGTGAAGGAGAGGCCGCCCATGGCATCGATCGCCTGCACTCCCCCGGCCCCGGCGCCCGGGGACGCCACCGGACTGCGCGAACGGGCCCGCGGCGCCCTGCTCGGCCTGGCCGTCGGGGACGCGCTCGGGGCGCCCGCGGAGAACCTGAAGCCCTCCGAGATCCGCGCCCGCTGGGGCCGCATCACGGGGTACGTCACCGAGGAGCCGTGCGGCACGGACGACACCGAGTACGCGATCTTCTCGGGCCTGCTGCTGGCCCGGCACGGCTCGGCACTCACCCCCGCCCATGTCGAGGCCGCATGGCACGAGTGGATCGCCGACCGGGCCGAGGGCTCCTTCCGCGGCGCGGGCTTCAGCGAGCGGGGCACGCTGGAGAACCTCCGCCGCGGCCTCGCGGCGCCCATCTCCGCCCAGCACCGGCACGCCTGGAGCGACGGCCTGGCGATGCGGGCGGCCCCCTTCGGCGTCTTCGCGGCGGGCCGCCCCGCCGAAGCGGCCCGTCTGGTGGCGATCGACGGCCTGGTCAGCCACGAGGGCGAGGGCATCTACGGCGGCCAGGCGGTCGCGGCGGGAGTGGCGGCGGCGATGGCGGGCGCCTCGCCCGCGGTGGTGATCGCCTCGGCGCTCGCCGTCGTCCCCGAGGACTCCTGGACCGCCCGCTCGCTGCGGCGGGCGGTGACCGTGGCCCACCGCGGCGAACGCGCGGTCCGCTCCGCGGTGGTCATCGGCGGCTACCCCTGGACCGACCTGGCCCCCGAGGCGGTCGCCCTCGCCTTCGGCGCGTACGCGGCGGCGGACGGCGACTTCCGGGAGGCGGTCCTCACGGCGGTCAACATGGGCCGCGACGCGGACACGACGGCCGCGGTGGCGGGCGCCCTGTCCGGCGCGACCCAGGGCGCCTCGGCGATCCCGCCGGAGTGGGCATCGGCGATCGGCCCGGTACGGGGCCGCTGTCTGCCCTCCATGGCCGGCCATCACGTCCTGGACGTGGCGGAGCTGCTGGTGCCGGGGGAGGGAGGGAAGTGGGGGGCGGGGGTGGTGCAGCCGGACTTTCTGCCGGAGGACGTTCGGGGGCTTGGGCCGACGACTTCTCAGCCGACCGAGCCCCCCACACCCCTCCCAGCCACTTCTCAGCCAAACGAGTCGGGTGGTGGGTGGGCAAAGGTCCGGGGGTCCAGGGGGCGGAGCCCCCTGGTCGGTGCGGGTAACTCCGCTCACCAGGACAGCGAGCCGGTGTCATGACGCGCCGCATCGAGGGACTCCTGCTGGGCCTAGCCGCAGGCGACGCCGCCGGCTGGCCCGCCGCCCGGCACCGCGCCGCCAGAATGCCCGAGTGGACCCGCCGCCTGACCCGCGAACTGGACACCTTCGCCGAGCAGAACGCCACCACCACCCTGCCCGTGCCGATCGCGCTCAACCAGCCGCCGGAACCCCTCCGCCTCGGCCCCTCCGACGATGCCGAGTGGGCGGCGTTCGCCGCGGAGGCGGTCCTGCGGGCCGGCGGCGACGACGTGCTCGGCGACCTCAGCCGGGAACGCCGTATGCGCGCCGCCATCGACCTCACCTGGACCGCCGTCGCCGCCGAGGTCGCCGCGGCGGCGGACCGCGCGCCCGAGATCGAGTCCGCCGTACTGCCCCTGCGCGCCCGCATCTCCGTACGCGCCGGCCTCGGCAACCTCGCCGCCGGCCTGCGCCCGCCCGCCACCGGCCACGACAACCCGCACTACTTCGACGACGCCGCCTGCGTCCGCGCCTGCGTCCTCGCGGTGGCCCACCCCGGCGACCCCCAACGCGCCGCCGGCCTCGCCGAGTTCGACGCCCGCTACACCCAGGACGGCGACGGCGTGCACGGCGCCCGCGCGATGGCGGCGGCCCTCGCGCTCGCCCTCACCGGAGCGGACCCGGACACCTGTGTGACGGCCGCGCTCGCCGAACTCCCCGCGGCGACGGAGATCGGCCGCAACACCCGCCACGCCCTCGCCCTGGCCGAGGACAGCGAGTCGGCGTTCGCCCTCGTCCCCCTCCTCGAACACCAGATCGTCGACCACGTCTACAGCTACGGCATCGCCGCCGCCGAGACCGTCCCCGTCGCCCTGGCCCTCGCCACGGCCGCCCGGGGCCGCCTCGCCGAGGCCGTCCCCGCCGCCGCCTGTCTGTCCCGGGTCGCCGACTCCGCCCCCGCCCTCGCGGGTGCGCTCACCGGCGCCCTGGGCGGCGGCGCGGCCGTCCCGGCCGGCTGGCGCGACGCCTGCCGAGTCCTCTCCGGCTGCGCCCTCCCCCGCCTCACCGGCACCGACCTGGTGGAACTCGCCGGACTCCTGGAAGCCGCACAACGGGCCCGACCAGGAGGATGATTCGGGGCATGACGCCCATAGGAGAAGAAAACCGCGGGCCCGGCCTGGACGAGCGGATCACCGGAGCCCTGGTCGGAGCCGCCGTCGGCGACGCGCTCGGCGGCCCCGTCGAGGGCTATTCCCCCGACCAGATCACCGACCGCCACGGGGGCCGGGTCCACGGCATCGTCGGCCCCTGGCACGGCGACCACTGGCGCACGGCCCGCCCCATCGCCCCGTACCACAAGGGCGACGGCCACGTCACCGACGACACCTTGATGACCCACGCGCTGGTCAGGGTCTACGCCCGCGTTCGCGACCACCTCGACGCATACGCCGTCGCCGAGCACCTGGTCCCGGACCTGATGACCAACCCGCGCTGGATCCCGGAGCTGGAGGCCGAGGCGCTGCCGCTCCACCGTGTCTTCCTCGCCGAGAAGTGGCTCGTGGCACGGCTGGCCTACGGTCACGTGGACCCCCGGGAAGCGGGCGTCGGCAACATCGTCAACTGCGGTGCGGCGATGTACATGGCCCCCGTCGGCCTGGTCAACGCGGCCGACCCGGCCGGGGCCTACGCCGAGGCGCTGGACATCGCGGGTGCGCACCAGTCGTCGTACGGCCGTGAGGCCGCCGGAGTCTTCGCCGCGGCGGTCGCCGCCGCCACCGCACCGGGCGCGACCCCGGACTCCGTGGTGAGCGCCTGTCTGTCCCTGGCGAAGGACGGCACGCGCACGGCGATCGAGAAGGTCTGCGAAGTGGCGTGCGACCACGGCGACTTCGAGTCGGCCCTGGTCCCCCTCCGGGCGGCGGTGGCCCCGTACGACACGGTCGGCCCCGACTACCGCGCCCCCTCGCTCGGCGCCCGGCGCCCCTCCCGGCTGCACTCCATCGAGGAACTCCCCATCGCGCTGGGCATGTTGCTGGTCGCCGGCGGCGACTACCGCCAGGCAGTCCTGGGCGCGGTCAACTACGGCCGCGACTGCGACTCGATCGCCACGATGGCCGGCGCACTCGTGGGCGCCCTGGGCTCCCCGGTCCCGGAGGACTGGGCGAAGACGGTGGCGGAGGCGAGCCGCCTGGACCTGTGGGAGCCGGCCCGGACCCTGGCCGCGGTCACCCGCGAGGTCTTCGCCCGGGACGTGCGCCGCCGGCGTGCACACGAGCAGGCCTTCGCGGCGCTCGGAGGCACGGCATGCTCCGCCTGACCTGGATCCAGCCTGAGGACCTCCTGGGCCACGAACTCCACCAGGCCCGCCTGGACGGCCGGGAACCGTCGAGGATCGAGGCGAGATGGCGGGCGGCGGGCGGCCTGGAGCCACCGGAGCGCGCGGGCTCCTCACCGCGGCCGGCATCGCGGTACCTTCGGCTGCTGGCGGAGGACCTGCTGGACGAACTCGCCGACCTGCCCGGCCGGTTGACCGACGACGAGCCGACGGACCTGGCCCGTATCAAGGCACTGTGCCCGGACTGGCCCGAACCCTCCGGACGCACCCCACCCACCCTCACCCCCCTCGCCCTCGAAGCATCCTGGCTGGGCCGGGCCATCGGCTGTCTCCTCGGCAAACCCGTCGAGAAGCTGCCCCTGGACGGCATCCGCGCCCTCGCCCGGTCCGCCGGCAACTGGCCCCTGTCCACCTGGTTCACCGCGCGCGGCGTCCCCGAAGACCTGCTCGCCCAGTACCCCTGGAACCGCCGCTCCGCCGCGACCTCCCTCGCCGAGAACATCGACGGCATGCCCGAGGACGACGACCTCAACTACCCCCTCCTCAACCTCCTCCTGCTCAGGCGCCACGGAAGGACCTTCACCACCACCGACGTGGCACGGCTCTGGCTCGACGAACTCCCGCCCGGCCGCACCTTCACCGCCGAGCGCATCGCCTTCCGCAACCTCCTCACCGGCATCGAACCCCCGCACACCGCCCGCCACCGCAACCCGTTCCGCGAATGGATCGGCGCCCTGATCCGCGCCGACATGCACGGCTGGACCAACCCGGGCGACCCCGCGGCCGCCGCCGAACAGGCCCACCGCGACGCGCGCCTCACCCACACCGCCAACGGCGTCTACGCGGCCATGTTCACGGCCGCCACCCTCGCGGCGGCGGCCACCGGCACCCACGACATCCACGCCTGCCTGCACACCGGCCGCACGGTGGTCCCACCCCGCTCCCGCCTGGCGCACGCGATCGACCACGCCCTCCGCACGGCCGGGAAACACCGGGACTTCGACGACGTCGTGGACGAACTCCACGCCGCCTACTCCGCGACCCACCACTGGGTCCACGCCATCCCCAACACCGCCCTGATCGTCGCCGCCCTCACCCACGCGGACGGCGACTTCACCGGCTCCGTCTGCCGAGTCGTGTCCGGCGGCTGGGACACCGACTCGGGCGGAGCGACCGCCGGCAGCGTCGCCGGCCTCCTCGCCGGCACCCCGAGCGCGCTCCCCGAGCGCTGGCGGGCCCCGCTGAAGAACCGGCTCGCCACCTCCGTCGCCGACTTCGACGGCACCGGCTTCGACACCCTCGCCCACCTCACGCACCTGGAGGCGACCCGACCATGACCCACATCGCCGTCCTCGGCAGCACCAACATGGACCTCGTCACCTACGTCACCAAGGCTCCGCAGCGCGGCGAGACCGTGACGGGACGGGAGTTCCGTACGATCCCCGGCGGCAAGGGCGCCAACCAGGCGATCGCCGCGGCCCGCGCCGGCGCCACGGTCTCGATGATCGGCGCGGTCGGCAACGACGCCTTCGGGGTGCGCCTGCGCGACACCCTCGAACACTCCGGTGTGGACACCGACTTCCTGCGCACGGTCGAGGGCCCGTCCGGCACCGCGCACATCGTGGTGGACGCCGAGGGCGGCAACTCCATCGTCGTCGTCCCCGGCGCGAACGGCACCGTCGACCACCTCGCACCCGGCGACGAGGGCGTGCTCGCCTCCGTCGACGCCCTGCTGCTCCAGTTGGAGATCCCGCTGGCCGCGGTCGTCGCGGGCGCGCAGACGGCCCACCGGCACGGCGTCCGCACCATCCTCACCCCGGCTCCCGCCCAGCCGCTCCCGCCCGAACTCCTCGCCGCGACCGACCTGTTGGTCCCCAACGAGTACGAGGCGGTCACCCTCACCGGCCGCACCGACCCGCGGGAGGCGGCCGCCGCCCTGCTCGACCTGGTCCCGGAGGTCGTCGTCACCCTGGGCGCGACCGGCAGCCTGTACCTGGCCCGGGGCGCCGAACCCCTGGTGGTGCCCGCACCCGAGGTGAAGGCCGTGGACTCCACAGGGGCGGGCGACACCTTCGTCGGCGCGCTCGCGGTGGCCCTCGCCGAGGAGAAACCGGTGCGCGAGGCCCTGTCCTGGGCGGCCGCCGCCGCGGCCCTGTCCGTGCAGCGGGAGGGGGCGTCGGCGTCGATGCCGTACCGCCCGGAGATCGATGCGCAGTGCACGGCATGAGCATGAGTACGACCACGAACGCGACGGCGAGTACAACTACGGCTGCGGGTACGGCCCCACGGATCCAGCCCCTCGACGGCCTGCGGGTCCTCGATCTGGCCACCCTCTTCGCCGGCCCCATGGCCGCGACCCTGCTCGGTGACTTCGGCGCCGAGGTGATCAAGGTGGAGCATCCCGGCCGCCCCGACCCGTCCCGGGGGCACGGCCCGGCGAAGGACGGCGTCGGCCTGTGGTGGAAGGTGCTCGGCCGCAACAAACGGACCATCACCCTCGACCTGTCCAAGCCCGGCGGCGGCGCGACCCTGCTCCGGCTGGCCGCCACCGCGGACGTGGTGATCGAGAACTTCCGCCCCGGCACCCTGGAGAAGTGGGATCTGGGCTGGGCGGAGCTGTCAGCCGTCAACCCGCGGCTGATCCTCACCCGGGTCACGGCCTTCGGCCAGTTCGGCCCGTACGCGCACCGGCCCGGCTTCGGCACCCTCGCCGAGGCGCTGAGCGGCTTCGCGGCCCTCACCGGCGAACCGGACGCACCGCCGACGCTCCCGCCGTTCGGACTCGCCGACTCGGTCACGGGCCTGGCCACGGCGTACTCCGTGCTGACGGCCCTGGCCGCACGGGACCGGACCGGCGAGGGGCAGGTCGTGGACATGGCGATCATCGAACCGATCCTCGCCGTCCTCGGCCCCCAGCCCACCTGGTACGACCAGCTCGGCTACATCCAGGAACGCACCGGCAACCGGTCCGCTAACAACGCCCCGCGCAACACCTACCGCACCGCCGACGGCCGCTGGGTCGCCGTCTCCACCTCCGCGCAGTCGGTGGCGGAGCGGGTGCTGCGGCTGGTGGGCCGCCCGGAGCTGATCGAGGAGCCGTGGTTCGCCACGGGCACGGACCGGGCGGCGCACGCCGACGTCCTGGACGAGGCGGTGGGCTCCTGGATCGCGGCCCGCTCCCGCACCGAGGTCCTCGCGGCCTTCGAGAAGGCGGACGCGGCGGTGGCCCCGGTCCAGGACGCCCGGGACGTACTGGAAGACCCCCAGTACCAGGCCCTGGACACGATCACCACCGTCGCCGACCCGGAGCTGGGCCCGCTGCGCATGCAGAACGTGCTCTTCCGGCTGTCCGCCACGCCCGGCGCGATCCGCTGGGCCGGCCGCCCGCACGGCGCCGACACGGAGGCGGTGCTCACCGAGCTGGGCCTGGCCCCGGCCGAGCTGCGCGCCCTGCGCGAGGAGGGCGCCCTGTGACGCCGTTCCCGCTGACCTGGCTCTACGTCCCCGGCGACCGCCCGCACGTCGTGGCCAAGGCGCTGGCCGCGGGCGCCGACGTGGTGGTGATCGACCTGGAGGACGCGGTCGCCCCCGACCGCAAGGACTACGCCCGCGCGGCCACGACCGAGCGTCTCGGCGAGCCGCAGCCCGTCCCGGTCCACGTCCGCGTCAACGCCCTCGACGGCCCCTGGGCGGCCGCCGACCTGACGGCGCTGGCCACACTGCCGGGCGTGTCCGGGCTGCGGCTCCCGAAGGTGACGTCCCCGGGCCAGATCAGGCAGGTCGCCGTGGCCACTCCGGTCCCCCTGTACGCCCTGCTGGAGTCGGCCCTCGGCATCGAGCACGCGTACGCCATCGCCACCGCCCATCCGTCCCTGCGGGGTGTCTCCCTCGGCGAGGCCGACCTCCGGGCCGACCTGGGTGTACGGGCCGACGCGGGCCTCGACTGGCCCCGCTCCCGGGTGGTCGTCGCCGCCCGCGCGGCCGGCCTGGCACCGCCGGCCCAGTCCGTCCACCCCGACATCCGCGACCTGGACGGCCTGGCCGCCTCCTGCGCCCGCGGCCGCACCCTCGGCTTCCTGGGCCGGGCTGCGATCCACCCACGGCAGCTGCCGGTGATCGAGCGGGCGTATCTCCCGACGTCCGCGGAGATCGAGTCAGCCGAAACGATCATCAAGGCCGCGGCGACGAACGAGGGCGCCCAGGCCCTGCCCGACGGCCGCTTCGTCGACGCGGCGGTGGTGGCGGCAGCACAGCGGACGCTGTCATTGGGGCGGCGACACTGAACCTCCCTCCGCACGCACCGAGGGCGCCCGGAAGATTCCGGGCGCCCTCGGTGTCGTACAACCAGCCGTCAGCTCTTCTTCGCCGACTCCGCCTCGTCCTTCGCCTCCACGGCATCCGGCTCGGCCTTGTCCTCTGCCTTGTCCTCAGCCTTGTCCCCAGCCTCATCCTCGACCTCGGCGTCGGCCTTGGCGCCGGCTTCCGCACCGCCGGCTTCGGCGGCTGCGGCGCCCTCGGTCGGACCGTCGGAGGCACCCGGTTCCACCACCGCTTCACGGCCCGGCCGCTTCTTGGCCGACACCACGATGTACGTCACCGCCAGCAGGAACACGATGATCGCGGTCCAGTCGTTGAGGCGGAGGCCCAGGATGTGGTGGGCGTCGTCGACGCGCATGTACTCGATCCAGCCGCGGCCCACGCAGTACGCGGCGACGTACAGGGCGAAGGCCCGGCCGTGGCCCAGCTGGAAGCGGCGGTCGGCCCAGATGACCAGGAGGGCGACGCCGATGCACCACAGGGACTCGTAGAGGAAGGTCGGGTGGTAGTAGCCCGGTACCCGGCCGCCCTCGGAGGAGGTGATGTGCAGCGCCCACGGCACATGGGTCTCGCGTCCGTACAGCTCCTGGTTGAACCAGTTGCCCCAGCGGCCGATGGCCTGCGCGAAGGCGATGCCGGGGGCGATGGCGTCGGCGTAGGCGGGCAGCGGGATGCCCCGGCGCCGGCAGCCGATCCACGCGCCCACCGCGCCGAGCGCGATCGCGCCCCAGATGCCGAGGCCGCCCTCCCACACCTTGAAGGCGTCCACCCAGTCACGGCCCGGGCTGAAGTACAGCTCGTAGTCCGTGATCACGTGGTAGAGCCGACCGCCGACGAGGCCGAAGGGAACGGCCCAGACAGCGATGTCGGCGACCGTGCCGGATCGCCCGCCCCGGGCGATCCAGCGCTTGTTGCCGAGCCAGACGGCGACGAAGACGCCGATGATGATGCAGAACGCGTAGGCGCGCAGCGGAATCGGTCCGAGGTTCCAGACCCCGCGCGACGGGCTGGGAATGTAGGCAAGTTCCATGGCAAGGTCGACGCTACCGTGCCGGGCCGCGGGGACGGCAGGCAGCCCGGCTACGGGTCCATAACGGGCACGTGAGAAACACGCTTACCCGCGGTTCGCGTCCTCCACCATCTGCTTGAGCTTCGCCGGGGTCATCGTCTGGTCCGCGTAGATGTTCTTGCCGCCGAACAGGACGGTGGGCGTACCGCTGAAGCCGCCGGTCTGGAAGGCCTTGTGGGACTTGTTCACCCAGCTGTCGTGGGTGCCGTCCTTGACGCACTTCTGGAACGCGGGGGTGTCGAGGCCGTTCACCTTGCCGGCCAGCTGGATCAGCTTGGCGTTGTCCCCGAAGGCGTCGTCGGTCTCCTTCGGCTGGTTCGCGTACAGCACGTCGTGGTAGTCGCGGAACTTTCCGGCGTCCTGGGCGCAGGCCGCGGCGTTGGCCGCGCGCAGCGAGCCGGTGCCGCCGAGGTTGCCGTCGATCAGCCGGACCAGGTGGTACTCGACTCTGAGCTTGCCCGCGTCGGTGAGCTCGTGGAGCGTGGGCCGGTACATCGTCTCGAAGGACTGGCAGGCCGGGCAGCGGAAGTCCTCCCAGACCGTGAGCGTCGCCTTGGCGCCGTCCTTGCCCACCGGGATCGCGAGACTGTCCTTGCCCTGCGCACCGGAGGGCGCCACGACCGGGCCCGAGCTGGTGGTCTTCTTGCCCGAGTTGGCGGCGATCACCCCGATCACCGCCGCGAGCCCCAGGACGCAGACGACGCTCGCACCCACGATCAGCGCGCGCCGTCGCTTCTCCGCGGACTTCTGCTTCTCGCGCTCGACCGCCAGCCGCTCCCGGGCGGTGCGCTTTCCGTCACGGTTCTTCTCGCTCACACCCCCAGAACGAACCGGGGAGGCGCAGCGCGCCTCCCCGGCTTGAGGTCCACTCGTTCGAGTGACCGAATCTTCCGTTACGGACGGTTACGCCTGTCCGCGTACGCCCTTCGCCAGGTCGCCGGCGAGCCCGCGCACCGCCTCGATGCCCAAGGCGTGGTCCGGGGCGTCCAGCATCCGCTTCACGAACGCCGAGCCGACGATGACGCCGTCGGCGAAGCCGGCGACCTCGGCGGCCTGGGCCGCGTTGGAGACGCCGAGCCCGACGCACACCGGCAGCGGGCTGCCGGTGGCCCGGGTGCGCTCGACCAGGTCGTGGGCCTGGACGCCGACCGACTCACGGGTGCCGGTGACACCCATCAGCGAAGCCGCGTAGACGAAGCCGCTGCCGGCCGCGGTGATCTCGGCGAGCCGCTCGTCCCTGCTGCTGGGGGCGACGACGAAGACGGTGGCGAGACCGTGCTTCTCCGCGTGCTCCCTCCACAGGCCCGACTCCTGGACCGGCAGGTCCGGCAGGATGCAGCCCGCGCCGCCCGCCTCGGCCAGCTCGGCGGTGAAGCGCTCCACGCCGTAGCGGTCGATGGGGTTCCAGTAGGTCATCACGAGCACCGGCTTCCCGGTCGCCTCGTGCGCCTCCCGGACCGTCCGCATGACGTCCGCGATCCTGACTCCGCCGCGCAGGGCGATGTCGTCGGCGGTCTGGATGACCGGGCCGTCGAGGACCGGGTCGCTGTGCGGCAGACCGACCTCGACGACGTCGGCGCCGCCGTCGAAGACGGCCTTGATCGCCTCGATGCCGCCGTCCACGGTCGGGAAGCCGGCCGGGAGGTAGGCGATGAGGGCGGAGCGCCCCTCCGCCTTGGCGGCGGCGAGGGTGTCGTTCAGAAGCTGAATGTTGCCGCTCACTTGGCGTCCCCCTCGATCTCGGCGGTGTCGGCTTCGTTGGCGGCCACCTCGGCGTCGGTGTCGTAGAGGCCGAAGTAGCGCGCCGCCGTGTCCATGTCCTTGTCGCCGCGGCCGGACAGGTTGATGACGATCAGCCCGTCCTTGCCCAGCTCCTTGCCGACCTCCAGGGCGCCGGCGAGGGCGTGGGCGCTCTCGATGGCCGGGATGATGCCCTCGGTGCGCGACAGCAGGCGCAGGGCCTGCATGGCGGCGTCGTCGGTGACCGCGCGGTACTCGGCGCGGCCGCTGTCCTTGAGGTAGGAGTGCTCGGGGCCGATGCCCGGGTAGTCCAGACCGGCCGAGATCGAGTACGGCTCGGTGATCTGACCCTCGTCGTCCTGCAGGACGTAGGAGCGGGAGCCGTGCAGGATACCGGGCTCGCCCGCGGTCAGGGTGGCCGCGTGCTCGCCGGTCTCCACGCCGTGCCCGGCCGGCTCGCAGCCGATCAGGCGGACGCCCTCGTCGGGGATGAAGGCGTGGAAGAGGCCGATGGCGTTGGAGCCACCGCCGACGCAGGCGACGGCGGCGTCGGGGAGACGGCCGGCGCGCTCCAGGAGCTGCCGCCGCGCCTCCACGCCGATCACCCGGTGGAAGTCGCGGACCATGGCCGGGAAGGGGTGCGGGCCGGCGACCGTACCGAACAGGTAGTGGGTGTGGTCGACGTTGGCGACCCAGTCCCGGAACGCCTCGTTGATGGCGTCCTTCAGCGTGCGGCTGCCGGACTTCACGGCGACGACCTCGGCGCCGAGCATGCGCATACGGGCCACGTTGAGGGCCTGGCGCTGGGTGTCGATCTCGCCCATGTAGATGGTGCAGTCGAGGCCGAACAGGGCGCAGGCGGTGGCCGTGGCGACGCCGTGCTGGCCGGCGCCGGTCTCCGCGATGACGCGGGTCTTGCCCATGCGCTTGGTGAGCAGGGCCTGGCCGAGAACGTTGTTGATCTTGTGGGAGCCGGTGTGGTTCAGGTCTTCCCGCTTGAGGAACACCCGGGCGCCACCGGCGTGTTCGGCGAACCTCGGCACCTCGGTGAGGGCGCTGGGGCGGCCGGTGTAGTTGACGAGCAGGTCGTCCAGCTCGCGGGCGAACTCGGGGTCGTGCTTCGCCTTCTCGTACTCGACGGCGACCTCGTCCACGGCGGCGACGAGGGCCTCCGGGATGAACTTGCCGCCGAACGCGCCGAAGTAGCCTTCGACGCTGGGCACCTGGCCGGTGGGGTCAGGGATGAAGAACTCGCTGGGCATGCGGATACCTCACGGTGAGTGGAGTGGTGTGTGAACAGCACTGATCGCCGTGGGGGCGGGGATCGTCAGTCGGCTGCGGGCCCGTTGTGGCTGGTCGCGGCCGCGCGGCGGAGCCGCATGTTCGGGCACTGCCCCGCGCCCCTATAGGTCGGCTGCTGCCATCGCATGCCGTTGACTTGCCCCGGCTCGTCACCGATGACGTACCGCACCCGTCGGCCGTGCACCCTGCGGGCGGGCGCGCGGCAGCCACGCGGGCGGCAGCCGCGCGCGAGGCGGGCGTACCGGTCCGTGGCCGTGGCGGGTGTGGTCGCAGTCATCGCGGCAAGCCTATCCGCTGATCAGCTTCGGCCGTGCCGCAGTGCGGGGTGCTCGCCCGCCGCGACCAGGTCGGAGACAGCCGTCTTCGGGTCCTTGCCGGTGACCAGGGACTCGCCCACCAGGACCGCGTCGGCGCCGGCGTTGGCGTACGCGATCAGGTCGTGCGGCCCGCGCACACCGGACTCGGCGACCTTGACGATGCCCTCGGGGATCTCCGGGGCCACCCGCTCGAAGGTGCCGCGGTCGACCTCCAGGGTCTTCAGGTTGCGCGCGTTGACGCCGATGATCTTGGCGCCCGCGGCCACGGCCCGCTCGACCTCCTCCTCGTCGTGCACCTCGACGAGCGGGGTGAGACCGATGGAGACGGCACGCTCGATCAGCGACTCGAGAGCCGGCTGTTCCAGGGCGGCCACGATCAGCAGCGCGAGGTCGGCGCCGTACGCGCGGGCCTCCCACAGCTGGTACGACGTGACGATGAAGTCCTTGCGCAGGACCGGGATGTCCACACGCGCGCGGACGGCCTCCAGGTCGGCCAGCGAGCCGCCGAAGCGGCGCTGTTCGGTGAGGACGGAGATGACGGCGGCACCGCCCGCCTCGTAGTCCGCCGCGAGCCCGGCCGGGTCGGCGATCGCGGCCAGCGCGCCCTTGGAGGGGCTGGAGCGCTTGACCTCGCAGATCACCTTGACACCGTCGCCCTTGAGCGCGGCCACCCCGTCCTTGGCGGCGGGGGCCTTCGCCGCACGCTCCTTGAGCTCGTCGAGGCTGACGCGTGCCTGCCGCTCCGCGAGGTCGGCACGGACTCCGTCGATGATCTCGTCGAGCACACTCACGCGAGCGGCCCCCTTTCAGACGGTTGTTCCTTCGGGTTCTGAAACCCTTGGTCACTTTGATGGTATCCGCAGGTCCACGATGGGCCTGCATCCGAGCTATACCGGTCCCACCACCTGGACATTCCGTGGACGGGTCCGAGAGCGGTCCGGGAGCCGGTCTAGGGGTGCAGCCAGCCGCTGCCCGGCAGGTTCCGGACCACGGTGAAGACCAGCAGCAACGCGCCGATGCTCCACATCTGTACCCGCCCGAGTTCGATCCGCAGTGGCCGGCCGCGCACCGCGCGGACCACCCAGACGGTCCACAGCACCGCGAAGCCCAGGTAGGCGGCCACGCCCGCCGCGTTGTCGTGCAGGGCGGTGAGGAAGTCGCCGTGGATGAAGGCGTGCGCGCTGCGCAGTCCGCCGCAGCCGGGGCAGTACAGGCCGGTGAGCCGGTACAGGGGGCACACCGGGTAGTGGCCGGGTTCGTTCGGGTCGACCGTGCCGACGTACGCGAAGGCGCCGCCGACGGCCGCGAGCAGGCCGACCGGAAGGGCGAGCCGGCCCCACAGGGCGGGTGGCGGGCTGGTGCGCGGGGCGCTGTGGCTGTCGGCGTTCACGCTAGGCATTCTGCCCCGCACGCCCCGCGCACGCGCGCGAGGGGGCGGGCTCGGCGGCGCCGACTCGCACCGGACCGCGCGTAGCCGTCGGCGACACACGCCGACCGCGCCCCCGATACGCGCGAGGGGCGGCCCGTACCCTCCTCGGGTTCGGGCCGCCCCTCGTGGGAAGCGGTGGTGCTCAGCTCTCGGCGGCGGCCGGCTCGCGGGTCGCGGCGGGGGCCGCGTGCGTGACGGCGAGCGCCTGCTGCTTCGGCTGGCCGAGGCCCATGGCGCGCATCGCGGCGCCCACGACGCCACCGAGGAGCACGAGCACCATGCCGGCCCAGAAGCCCACGGGCTGGGCCATCACCATGAAGGCGCCCGCGACGCAGAAACCGATGAAGGCGATGGTGACGCCGGTCCAGGCGGCCGGGGTGTGACCGTGGCTGCTGCCCGCCATGACTTGCTCCTCGTTGCTGTGTGTCCTAGTCCGAGCCGGACGCTCGTCGTCCATTGTTCCGTACGCGCACGCGTGCCGGACGCTGGGGTGACGTCTGGTTCGCCACATCTGCGCCCCCAGGGGTACTGCTCAGGCGCCGGTCGGGTCCTCGCCCCGGTCCAGGGCCTTCCAGATCTCCTCGGGACGCTCGGGGTCCACCGGTCGCGCCTTGCGCCGCGGGCGGTCGGCCCCGCGCTCGTAGCGGCCGGACATGGCGGGCCACCGGCTGCCGTAGCGCAGGGCGAGCAGCCCGGCGAGCAGGATCAGGACGCCGCCGACGGCCGCGACGTACGGCCAGCCGGTGTGGCTGAGGGCGGCGACCGTGGCCGAGGTGTCGCCGGTGGTCTGCGCGGCCTTCTCGTCCAGCGCGGAGCCGTCGGACGCCCCGACGAGGGCGGCGGCGACGATGCCCGTGCCGGAGAGCGCGAGCAGCGCGGCGACGGCGAGGCGGCCCGCCCCGCGGACGGCGAAGACGGCGACGAGCGCGGCGAGGCCCACTACGGCGAGGGCCGCGGGGACGCCCGTGACGTCGCTGCCCTTGGCGGTCAGCGGGAACGCGCCGCCGGCCACCGTGGCGGTGCCCTCCGCCCAGCGCTGCCGGGTCGCGAGCAGCGCCACGGCCGCGCCGAGCGCACCGAACAGCAGGGCGAGGGCGAGGCTCCGGCGGCCGGACCGGGCGGGCGCGGCGGCTTCGGAACGGGGGTGAGGTACGGCAGTCACGTAGTCCACTATCGCTTGAACCCCGGGCGAACCGTCACCCGGGGTTCACGTCGGACGCTCTCAACCGTCCTTCACCGACCGGCTTCTACCGTCCGAGACGGTTCGCCGTGTGGACGGCCCGCAGTACCGCGGCGGCCTTGTTGCGGCACTCCTGGTCCTCGGCGACCGGGTCGGAGTCGGCGACGATGCCCGCACCGGCCTGCACATAGGCCGTGCCGTCCCGGAGCAGGGCGGTGCGGATGGCGATGGCGGTGTCGGAGTCGCCGGCGAAGTCGAGGTAGCCGACGCAGCCGCCGTACAGGCCGCGCCGGGACGGCTCGAGTTCGTCGATGATCTGCATGGCGCGGGGCTTGGGCGCGCCGGACAGGGTGCCCGCCGGGAAGCAGGCGGTCAGCACGTCGAAGGCCGTACGGCCCTGGGCGACCCGGCCGGTGACCGTGGACACGATGTGCATGACGTGCGAGTAGCCCTCGATGGACATGAAGTCCACGACCTCCACCGAGCCGGGCTCGCAGACCCGGCCGAGGTCGTTGCGGCCGAGGTCGACCAGCATCAGGTGCTCGGCGCGCTCCTTGGGGTCGGCGAGCAGTTCCTCGGCGAGGGCCTGGTCCTCCTGCGGGGTGGCGCCGCGGTGCCGGGTGCCGGCGATGGGGTGGACCATCGCGCGCCCGTCCTCGACCTTGACCAGCGCCTCCGGGGAGGAGCCGACGACGTCGAATCCGTCGAAGCGGAACAGATACATGTACGGGGACGGGTTGGTGGCCCGCAGGACCCGGTAGACGTCCAGCGCGCTCGCCGTGCACGGGGTCTCGAAGCGCTGGGAGGGCACGACCTGGAAGGCCTCGCCCGCGCGGATGCGCTCCTTGACGTCCTCCACGGCCGCCTGGAAGTCGGGGCCGCCCCACAGGGCGGTGTACTCGGGCAGTTCGGAGGGCGGCAGGACGGCCGGGGGCTGGGCGACCGCCCGGGACAGGTCGGTCTCCATCGCGTCGAGGCGGGCCACGGCGTCGGCGTAGGCCTCGTCCACCCCGGTGTCGAGGTCGTTGTGGTTGATCGCGTTGGCGATCAGCAGGACCGAGCCCTCCCAGTGGTCCATGACGGCGAGGTCGCTGGTGAGGAGCATGGTCAGCTCGGGCAGCTTCAGGTCGTCGCGCTCGCCGGGGCCGATCTTCTCCAGGCGTCGGACGATGTCGTAGCCGAGGTAGCCGACCATGCCGCCGGTGAAGGGCGGCATGCCCTCCTGGTGCGGGGTGTGCAGGGCCTGGAGGGTGGCGCGCAGCGCGGCGAGCGGGTCGCCGCCGGTGGGGACGCCGACGGGCGGGGCGCCGAGCCAGTGGGCCTCGCCGTCCCGTGCGGTGAGGGTCGCGGCGGAGCGCACGCCCACGAAGGAGTAGCGGGACCAGGAGCGGCCGTTCTCCGCGGACTCCAGCAGGAAGGTGCCGGGGCGTTCGGCGGCGAGCTTGCGGTAGAGCGCGACCGGGGTGTCGCCGTCGGCGAGGAGCTTGCGCGTGACCGGGATGACGCGTCGGTCGGTGGCGAGCTTGCGGAAGGTCTCGAGGTCCATGGCGGCTGACCTTACTGATCCTGTGCCCGCACGCCGGAATCGGCGTCCTTGAGCAGCACGTCCACGTCGAAGCAGGTGCGGGCGCCGGTGTGGCAGGCGGCGCCGACCTGGTCGACCTTGACCAGCAGGGTGTCGGCGTCGCAGTCGAGGGCGACGGACTTGACCCACTGGAAGTGGCCGGAGGTGTCGCCCTTGACCCAGTACTCCTGGCGGCTGCGCGACCAGTAGGTGCAGCGGCCCGTGGTGAGCGTGCGATGCAGCGCCTCGTCGTCCATCCAGCCGAGCATCAGCACCTCACCGGTGTCGTACTGCTGGGCGATGGCCGGGACGAGCCCGTCGGCGCTGCGCTTCAGGCGCGCGGCGATCTCGGGGTCGAGGCTGCTGGGCGGAGGCGTACTGGTCATGGGTGCCATTCTGCCGCGCGGCACGGACAGTGACCGGTCAAGTCCACTGATCGAGCCCTGCGGCGCGCAGCGCCTCGTTGAGGGGCGGTGGTCGGGTGACGGGTGGGCGGACCCTCTGCGTGGTCGTAGGCTGACTGCATGTCGACCTTCGCTCAGCGTGAACGGCTTCTGCTCGCCGACCTCTTGGAAACCACCGGCCCGGAGGCCCCGACCCTCTGCGAGGGGTGGCTGACACGCGATCTGGCCGCGCACGTGGTGGTGCGGGAGCGGCGGCCGGACGCGGCCGGGGGCACGCTGATCAAGCAGCTCGCGCCGCGGCTGGAGAAGGTGATGGCCGAATACGCCGCGAAGCCGTACGAGGAGCTGATCCAGCTGATCCGGACCGGCCCGCCGCGTTTCTCGCCGTTCCAGCTCAAGCAGATCGACGAGGCGGCCAACATCGTGGAGTTCTACGTCCACACGGAGGACGTGCGCCGCGCCCAGCCGGACTGGACGCCGCGCGAGCTCGACCCCGTCTTCCAGGAGTCGCTGTGGTCCCGTCTGGAGCGCACCGCCCGCCTGCTGGGCCGGGGTGTGCCGACGGGCCTGGTCCTGCGGCGTCCGGACGGCCAGACGGCCGTCGCCCACCGGGGTGCGCCCGTGGTGACGGTGACCGGCGAGCCGGCGGAGCTGCTGATGTTCGCGTTCGGCCGGCAGAGCGCGGCGAAGGTCGAGCTGGACGGCGACGAGAACGCCATCGCGAAGCTGCACGATTCCAAGCAGCTGGGCATCTGAGAGGCACCTCATGATCAAGGTCGCGATGACCGGTGTGTACGTGGACGACGTGCCGAAGGCGCACGCCTTCTACACGGACGTCCTCGGCTTCGAGACCCGTACGCATCTGGACCTGGGCGGCGGCACGCTGTTCGTCACGGTCGGCGCGCCGGGCGGGGCCCAGCACGATCTCCAGCTGCTGCTGGAGCCCGGCGACGGCCCCATCGCGGAGCCGTACCGCCGGGCCCTGTACGAGGCGGGGATCCCGTGCATCGTCTTCTCGGTGGACGACATCCAGGCGGAGTACAAGCGGCTGGTGAACCTCGGCGTGCGCTTCACCCACGAGCCGCAGGAGCAGGGTCCGGTGATCGCGGCCGTCATCGACGACACGGTCGGCAACCTGATCCAGCTGACCCAGCCCAAGCCGGCCCACGGCTGAGTCTCAGCGGGGCAGTTCGGCCCGGCGCAGGCCCGGGACGTACAGGGCGACGAGCCCGCCGAGGCCGCAGACGACGGCGCTGACGACGTAGACCGGGCCGAGTCCCCAGGCACCGATCGCGGCGGCCGCGAACGGCATGCTCAGCGGGGCGAGTCCGAGGCTGACCAGGCTGGAAACGGCCGTGACCCGGCCGAGGTAGGCGGGGTCGGCCTGGGTCTGGAGCAGGGCCCCGCACAGGGCGCCGCTGAGCCCTGCGAGGAGTCCGACGAGCAGGGCCACCCCAACGGCCCCGGCGAGGCTCGGCACGAAGGCGAGGGCGCCGATCGCGACGGAGCCCCCGAGGATGGCGTACGCGGCGACCAGCCCGGCGCGCGGCAGCCGCCCGCGGACGGTGAGCAGCAGCGAGGCGGCGCCCGCGCCGACGCCGAACCCGGCGAGGATCCAGCCCATCCCGGAGGCGCCCCAGCCGCGCCGGTCGGCGAGCAGGGTCAGACCGACGTTGAACGGCCCGACGAAGCCGAAGTCGCCGAGGGCGATGGCCAGCATGAGCGGGGCGAGGACGCGGTGGCGGCGGATGTAACGCAGGCCTTCCCGCAGATCCCGCCAGGCGGACGTCTCCCGCGTGTCGACCCGGTCGTCCGTCGGCAGCTTCCGGACCCGTACGGAGACCAGCAGCGGCACCGACACCGCGATGAGCAGTCCGGCGAGGGTGAACGCGGTCGCCGCACCGCCGAGCGCCACGCCGAGGCCGCCGAGCGGGGCGCCGACGACGTTGGAGAAGCGGATGGCGAGGCCCCGCATGCCCTGTACCCGGGCAAGCTGGTCCTTGCAGGTGATCCGTGCCGGGAGGGCGCCGACGGCGGGCATGAACACGGCGTCGACGGTGCCGAAGACCAGGGCCAGCAGAGCGAGCGGCCACAGCCCGGGGCTGGTGAGGGACAGCAACGCGGCCACGGCCAGGACGGCCGCGCAGCGCACGGCGTCGCTGCCGATGACGACACGGCGCGGGCCGAGCCGGTCGGCGAGCACTCCCCCGCCGAGCATCAGCACGGCCCTCGGCACCGCGCTGACCGACATCACGACACCGGCCTGCGCGGGCGTTCCGGCCTGGACGGCGGCCCAGGACAGGGCGATGTAGTAGATGCTGTCGCCGAGCATCGAGGAGGTGTAGGCCCCGAGCCAGCGCAGGACGTTGGGGTCGCGGTGGGCGGCCTTTTCGAGCTGCCGCGTGGGCATGTCGGACAGGACGGTCACGGCGGTGCCCTCTCTCAGACGCGGAACGGGAAGCCGTACACGTGCAGCGCGACGTGCTCGCGCCCTTCGGTCTCCGCCTCGGCGGACCGGCCCTTCTCGTCGTACTTCCTGACCAGGGCGAGCAACTCCTCCCGGAGTTCGTTCAGTTCACCCGCGGTGAGGCGGAAGAGGGACTCGCTGTCGGGTGCGGCGGCGTTCCACTCGGCACTCCAGGTGGAGCGCTCGTCGAGGTAGCGGCGGTACATCTCGGCGCGCTGGTCGTGGAAGAGACGGGTCGCCGCCAGGTGTGCGGCCGCCTTCTCGGGGGCGCCCCGGAAGTCCTTGTCGCGGATGCTCACCCCCTCCGAGGAGGGCTGCCACCAGCGTTCCCGGCCGTCCGCGCTCTGCGGCTCGGCCTCTTCGATGAGGCCGTGCTCGGCGAGCTTGCGCAGGTGGTAGCTGACCAGCGAGACGGCCTCGTCCACCTGGTCGGCGAGGTGCGAGGCGGTGGCCTTGTCGGCCACACACAGGGCTCGGTACAGCTTCATCCGCAGCGGGTGGGCGAGCGCCTTCAGCGTGCCCACGTCCGTGATGGGACGGCTCCCCTTGGCTGTCATGCACCCAACGCTAGACAGGAAAGAAAAGTTGCACAACAGATTTTGCGCAACTTTCCTTTCCTGTTTGCCGAAGCTCAGCGCAGCGTCACCGCACCGGGTGCCCCGCCTCCCGCAGGGTCTGCTTCACCTCGCCGATCCGCAGGTCTCCGAAGTGGAACACCGACGCGGCCAGGACCGCGTCCGCGCCCGCCTCGATGGCCGGTGGGAAGTCCGCGAGCCGGCCCGCGCCGCCGGAGGCGATCACCGGGACGGTGACGTGCTTGCGGACGGCCGCGATCATCTCCAGGTCGTAGCCGTCCTTGGTGCCGTCCGCGTCCATGGAGTTCAGCAGGATCTCGCCGGCGCCCAGCTCGGCGGCCCGGTGCGCCCACTCGACGGCGTCGATGCCGGTGCCACGGCGGCCGCCGTGGGTGGTCACCTCGAAGGTGCCTTCAGGAGTCCGCCGGGCGTCCACCGAGAGGACCAGGACCTGTCGGCCGAAGCGTTCCGCGATCTCGCGGATCAGGTCCGGGCGGGCGATGGCCGCCGTGTTGACGCCCACCTTGTCGGCGCCGGCCCGCAGCAGCTTGTCCACGTCCTCGGCCGTGCGGACGCCGCCGCCGACGGTCAGCGGGATGAACACCTGCTCGGCGGTGCGGCGCACCACGTCGTACGTCGTCTCGCGGTTGCCGGACGAGGCGGTGATGTCCAGGAACGTCAGCTCGTCGGCGCCCTCGGCGTCGTACACCTTGGCCATCTCGACCGGGTCGCCCGCGTCGCGCAGGTTCTGGAAGTTGACGCCCTTGACGACCCGGCCGTTGTCCACGTCCAGGCAGGGGATGACTCGGACCGCCAGGGTCATGAGTTCACGGCTCCTCTGAATGCCTCTAGTTCCACTTCGACCAGGATGCGCGGGTCGACGAAGCCCTCCACGACCAGCAGGGTCGAGGCCGGGCGCACGGAGTCGAAGATCTCCTTGTGGGCCCGGCCCACGGCGTCCACGTCCCGCACATGGGTCAGGTACATCCGCGTGCGGATCACGGACTCGATACCGAGCCCGAACTCCGCGATCGCCTCCAGTGCGCCGGTGAACGCCACCTTGGCCTGCTCGTACGGGTCGCCCTCCCCGTACAGCACCCGGCCCCGGAAGGACGTCGTACCGGCCACCAGCACACGGTCACCCGCCGCGACGGCGCGCGCGAACCCGAAGCTCTCCTCCCAGGGACTTCCGCTCTGCACGCGCCGCACGGCATCGGTCATGACGACACAGCCTCCAAGGCCTCTTCCAGGGTGAACGCCTTCGCGTACAGGGCCTTCCCGACGATGGAGCCCTCGACACCGAGGGGTACCAGCTCGGCGATGGCCCGGAGGTCGTCCAGCGACGACACGCCGCCGGACGCCACGACCGGCCGGTCCGTCACGGCGCACACGTTGCGCAGCAGCTCCAGGTTCGGGCCCTGGAGGGTGCCGTCCTTGGCGATGTCGGTGACGACGTAGCGGGCGCAGCCCTCCTTGTCGAGGCGCTCCAGCGTCTCGTAGAGGTCGCCGCCGTCACGGGTCCAGCCGCGGCCGCGCAGGGTCGTGCCGCGCACGTCCAGGCCCACCGCGATCTTGTCGCCGTGCTCGGCGATGACCTTGGCGACCCACTCCGGGGTCTCCAGGGCGGCGGTGCCGAGGTTCACCCGGGTGCAGCCGGTGGCCAGGGCGGCGGCGAGGGTGTCGTCGTCGCGGATGCCGCCGGACAGCTCCACCTTGATGTCC
The DNA here is from genome assembly GCF_042895235.1 of Streptomyces sp. NPDC001410. Classification (NCBI taxonomy): domain Bacteria; kingdom Bacillati; phylum Actinomycetota; class Actinomycetes; order Kitasatosporales; family Streptomycetaceae; genus Streptomyces; species Streptomyces sp. NPDC001410. Next base: position 117,225 of record NZ_JBIAWE010000006.1, on the reverse strand, counting down.
ATCGCCCTGGCGACCTCGGCGATCAGCTCCCGGTTGTCACCCGTGCCGAAGGCGGCGTCCAGGTCGACCAGGTGCAGCCACTCGGCGCCGGAGCGCTGCCAGGCGAGGGCGGCCTCCAGCGGGGAGCCGTAGGACGTCTCGGTCCCGGACTCACCGTGCACGAGGCGGACGGCCTGGCCGTCACGGACGTCGACGGCGGGAAGGAGTTCGAGCTTGGCCATGGTCTACAGGGTTCCGATCCAGTTGGTGAGGAGCTGGGCACCGGCGTCGCCGGACTTCTCGGGGTGGAACTGGGTGGCCCACAGGGCACCGTTCTCCACGGCCGCCACGAAGGGCTTGCCGTGCGTCGACCAGGTCACCCTGGGCGGGTGCATGAGCGGGTTGTGGGTCTCCAGGGTCCAGTCGTGGACGGCGTAGGAGTGCACGAAGTAGAAGCGCGTGTCCCGGTCCAGGCCGGCGAACAGCTCGGAGTCGAGCGGGGAGTCGACTGTGTTCCAGCCCATGTGGGGCACGATGTCGGCCTGGAGCGGCTCGACCGTGCCGGGCCACTCGTCGAGGCCCTCGGTCTCGACGCCGTGCTCGATGCCACTGGCGAACAGGATCTGCATGCCGACGCAGATGCCCATCACCGGGCGCCCGCCGGACAGCCGACGGTCGATGATCCAGTCACCACGGGCCCCGCGCAGCCCCTGCATGCAGGCGGCGAAGGCGCCGACGCCCGGCACCAGCAGGCCGTCGGCGTTCATCGCCCGGTCGAAGTCGCGCGTTATCTCGACATCGGCCCCCACGCGCGCGAGGGCACGTTCGGCGGAGCGGACGTTGCCGAAGCCGTAGTCGAAGACGACCACTCGCTTGGCGCTCAATTCCACACCTCCAGCCTCAGGACGCCCGAGACGAGGCACATGGCCGCGCCGATGGACAGCAGCACGATGAGGCTCGTGGGCATCTTCTGCTTGACGAAGGAGATGATGCCGCCGACCAGGAAGAGGCCGACGACGATCAGGACGGTGGACAGACCGTTCATGGGTTACAGCGCGCCCTTCGTGGAGGGGAGGATGCCGGCCGCGCGCGGGTCGCGCTCGCTGGCGTAACGGAGGGCACGGGCGAGCGCCTTGAACTGGCACTCCACGATGTGGTGCGCGTTGCGCCCGTAGGGCACGTGCACGTGCAGCGCGATCTGCGCCTGGGCGACGAAGGACTCCAGGATGTGCCGGGTCATCGTCGTGTCGTACTCGCCGATCATCGGCGCCATGTTCTCGGGCTCGGTGTGCACGAGGTAGGGGCGGCCGGACAGGTCGACGGTGACCTGGGCGAGGGACTCGTCCAGCGGGACCGTGCAGTTGCCGAAGCGGTAGATCCCCACCTTGTCGCCGAGCGCCTGCTTGAAGGCGGCGCCGAGCGCGAGGGCGGTGTCCTCGATGGTGTGGTGGGAGTCGATGTGCAGGTCGCCGTCGGTCTTCACGGTCAGGTCGAACAGACCGTGCCGGCCCAGCTGGTCGAGCATGTGGTCGTAGAAGCCGACGCCCGTCGCGATGTCGGTCCGCCCGGTGCCGTCGAGGTCTATCTCGACGAGGACCGAGGTCTCCTTGGTCGTTCGTTCCACACGTCCTACGCGGCTCATGCCTCAAGCTCCTTCATGACTTCACGTACCGCGTCGAGGAACGCGTCGTTCTCTTCGGGGGTTCCGGCGGACACCCGCAGCCACCCCGGTACGTCGTTGTCCCGGACCAGGACGCCCCGGTCGAGGATCTTCTGCCAGGCGGTGTGGGAGTCCTCGAACCGGCCGAACTGCACGAAGTTCGCGTCGGACTCGGTGACGTCGTAACCGATCGCCCGCAGCTCGCTCACCATCCGGTCCCGTTCCGACTTCAGCTGCTCGACGTACTTCAGCAGCGTGTCGGTGTGCTCCAGGGCGGCCAGGGCGGTCACCTGGGTGATCGCCGACAGGTGGTACGGCAGCCGTACGAGCTGCACGGCGTCCACGACCGCGGGGTGCGCGGCGAGGTAGCCGAGGCGCAGGCCCGCCGCGCCGAACGCCTTCGACATGGTGCGGGAGATGACCAGGTGCGGCCGGCCCGCCAGCAGCGGCAGCAGCGAGTCGCCGTGGCTGAACTCTATGTAGGCCTCGTCGACGACGACCATGGACGGCTTGGCCGCCTGAGCCGCGTCGTACAGCGCGAGGACCGTCTCGGGCGGAACCGCGTTGCCGGTGGGGTTGTTGGGGGTGGTGATGAAGACGACGTCGGGCCTGTGCTCGGCGATGGCCTGCTCGGCGACCGCGAGGTCGATGTCGAAGTCCTCGTTGCGGGGGCCCGAGATCCAGCCCGTCCCCGTGCCGCGTGCGATGAGCGCGTGCATCGAGTACGACGGCTCGAAGCCGATGGCCGTGCGGCCCGGTCCGCCGAAGGTCTGCAGCAGCTGCTGGATGACCTCGTTGGAGCCGTTGGCGGCCCACACGTTCTCGACGCCGAGCGGGTACTTGCCGGTCTTCGTCAGGTACTTGGCCAGCTCGGTGCGGAGCTGGACCGCGTCCCGGTCGGGGTAGCGGTTCAGGTTCCGGGCGGCCTCGCGCACCCGCTCCGTGATCCGCTCGACCAGCGGCTCGGGCAACGGGTACGGGTTCTCGTTGGTGTTCAGCCGTACGGGGACGTCCAACTGGGGCGCGCCGTAGGGGGACTTGCCGCGCAGCTCGTCCCGTACGGGGAGATCGTCGATGCCTGTCACTTGCCCTCGGGTACCTTCCAACCGAACCTTGCCTTGATCGCCGCGCCGTGCGCGGGCAGGTCCTCCGCCTCCGCCAGCGTCACCACGTGGTGCGCGACCTCGGCCAGCGCGTCCTTCGTGTAGTCGACGATGTGGATGCCGCGCAGGAAGGACTGGACGGACAGGCCGGAGGAGTGGCAGGCGCAGCCGCCGGTGGGCAGGACGTGATTGGACCCGGCCGCGTAGTCGCCGAGCGAGACCGGGGCCCAGGGGCCGATGAAGATCGCGCCGGCGTTCCTGACCCGGTCGGCGACCGCGGCGGCGTCCGCCGTCTGGATCTCCAGGTGCTCGGCGCCGTACGCGTCGACGACCCGCAGGCCCTCCTCGATGCCGTCGACCAGGACGATCGCGGACTGCTTGCCGTTCAGGGCCGGGACGATCCGGTCCTCGATGTGCTTGGTGGCCGCCACCTGCGGCTCCAACTCCTTGGCCACCGCGTCCGCCAGCTCGACCGAGTCGGTGACCAGTACGGCGGCCGCCAGCGGGTCGTGCTCGGCCTGGCTGATCAGGTCCGAGGCCACGTGCACCGGGTCGGCGGTGTCGTCCGCGAGGACCGCGATCTCGGTGGGGCCGGCCTCGGCGTCGATGCCGATCTTGCCGGTGAAGTAGCGCTTGGCCGCGGCCACCCAGATGTTGCCGGGGCCGGTGACCATGTTGGCGGGCGGGCAGGACTCGGTGCCGTAGGCGAACATCGCGACGGCGGTGGCGCCGCCGGCCGCGTAGACCTCGTCCACGCCGAGCAGGGCGCACGCGGCGAGGATCGTCGGGTGCGGCAGCCCACCGGCTGGATCATTTTCAAAAGCGGGCGCCTGGGCGGGGGAGGCGAGCGCGATCGACTCGACGCCGGCCTCCTGCGCGGGCACCACGTTCATGACCACGGAGGACGGGTAGACCGAGCGGCCGCCCGGGGCGTACAGCCCGACGCGGTCGACCGGCACCCACTTCTCGGTGACGGACCCGCCGGGCACGACCTGGGTGGTGTGCGTCGAACGGCGCTGCTCGCGGTGGACCAGGCGGGCGCGGCGGATGGTCTCCTCCAGGGCCGCGCGCACGGCCGGGTCGAGGCCCTTGAGCGCGTCGGTGAGCGCATGAGCCGGGACACGGACGGATTCCAGCCGTACTCCGTCGAATTTCTCGGCGAAGTCGATCAGCGCCGCGTCGCCCCGATGATGCACGGCCTCGCAGATCGGACGCACCTTCTCCAGGGCGGCCTGAACGTCGAAGTCGGCTCGGGGCAGCAGGTCGCGCAGGGCGGGGCCCTCGGGGAGGGCGTCGCCGCGCAGATCGATTCGGGAGATCACGGTGTCAATTCTCTCAGACCGGGGTCCGGAGCCGTCCGCGCGTATCAATGGCTGATACAGAACGCGGGACAGCGGGCGGTACATAGCCTGGCCGGAACCCGGAAGATCGCCTTCACGTCTTGTGTAACAGACGTCACTCAGCGGGCATGAACGGGTGTACGGGGAAGGTGACAGCGAGTAGTCACGCGTAGTCAGAGGAGGAAGGAAGAGCGGTGACCGAGGGGGCCGGCATCCACGCCGGGGACCTGCCGGACGACCTGACCGCGGCCGAGGCGGGCATGTGGCAGGCCTTCCGCAACGGCAGCGTGTACGACCTGAGCAGCGGTGACTCCGTCGTGGACGATCCGCACGGCGGGCATCCCTGGGGGCCCGAGCGGAGCGTCAGGGCGCGCATCGTCTGCTGGCTGGTGCTGGACGGGCCGCCCGCGCTCGCGGGCCGGGTGCCCTCGCTGAAGCTGGTCGGCGTGCGGGTCACCGGCACGGTGGACCTGGCGGGCGGCACGGTCACGCCGTACGTGGAACTGCGCGGCTGCCGTTTCGACGAGCAGGTCCTCCTGCCCGAGGCCCGGTTCACGACCCTGCGTCTGGTGGACTGCGCGGTGCCCCGCCTGGAGGCGGCCCGGGTGCACACCGAGGGCGATCTGCACCTGCCGCGCTGCCGCTTCCAGAACGGGGTGCGGCTGACCGACGCGCACATCGGCACGGACCTCCTGCTCAACCAGGCGATCGTCTACCGGGACCGCAGCGGCCGCTCGATCGCCGCGGACGGCATGACCGTGGGCCAGGACCTGCAGGCGGAGCTGCTGGAGTCGCACGGCGAGCTGAGCCTGCGCAGCGCCAAGGTCGGGGTCTCGCTGAGCCTGCGGGGAGCGAAACTGGCCAACCCGTACGCGCGCCTGGCCCTGAACGCCCCCCAGCTGACGGTGGGGCGCACCCTCTATCTGACCCCGGCCGGCGTGGGCAACCCGCTGCTGAGCGGGACGACCCCCGCGCGCGGGACACGCATCCAGCGCTTCGAGTGCCGGGGCGGGATACGGCTGGACGACGGGCGCTTCGGGGACGCGGTGGACCTGGAGCGGGCCCGGTTCACCTTCACCGACGACCAGGAGCTGTCGCTGCGCCGGGTGCAGACGCCCGAGCTGCGCTTCCTCGGGGACAGGCCGGAGCGCGGGAAGGTGGTGCTGTCCGGCGCGCGGATCGTGAACCTGGTGGACCACGCGGGCAGCTGGCCGGGCCCGGGCAACCTCCACATGGGCGGCTTCGCGTACGAGAGCCTCGTACCGCAGGGCCCGTTCCCGCTGACCCGGCGGCTGGACTGGGTGGCGGCGGCCACCGCCGAGTACAACCCGGAGCCGTACGAGCGGCTGGCCACCGTGCTGCGCGCGGCCGGGGAGGACGAGGACGCCCGCGAGGTGCTGCTCGCCAAGCAGCGCCGGCGCCGCGAGACGCTGCCGCCGGCCGCCAAGTGCTGGGGGTACGTCCAGGACTGGACGGTGGCCTACGGCTATCGGCCGGGCCGGGCGGCGGTGTGGATGGCGGTGCTGTGGGCGGCGGGCACGCTGGCGTTCTCGCACGCCGGCCATCCGCCGGTGAACCCCGGCGGCCATCCGACCTGGAGCCCCGCCCTGTTCACGCTGGACCTGCTGCTGCCGGTGATCGACCTGGGCCAGGCCGGCCAGTGGCAGTTGCGCGGCGGCTGGCAGTGGCTGGCGGCGGCGATGATCCTGATGGGCTGGATCCTGGCGACGACGGTGGCGGCGGGGGCGACCCGGCTGCTGCGGCGCGGCTGACGCCTGACTGAACGGCACGTACGTCACATTGGTCAGCTACACCACATTGGTTGAACAATCACCTTTTACTTGTCCTTGACCATCGGACGTACAACCTTCCACGACTTGCCCTGACCCTCTGGCGCAGCCCCGACCTGCGGACTTTCAATGGTCGACACCATGGCTCTGCTGCCGGCGTTCCTCCGCCCCACACGGATGACACGACGTGCCTCGCGCCCCGCCGGCCCTCGGCCGGCGGGCGACGAGGCCGTCCTCGACGCGCCCGACGAACGCCTCTCCCCCGTGCTGGTCGCGGCCGGCCGGGGCGAGTACGGCGCCGCCTCCGCCCTGCTCGCCATCACCCGCGCGGCGGCCGAGTGGGAGGCCCACGACCGCTACACCCGGCGGCTGGCCGCCTTCGCCCGCTCGCGCTGCGAGTGGTTCGAGGCCTGGCGCGCGGCCGCCCCGGACGACCCCGACGTGACGCTCGTCGCGGCCCAGCTCGCGGTGGACCGCGCCTGGCCCTCCCCGGCCCGCGCCGAGCTGCTGCGCGAGGTGAGCCCGCTGATCACGGCCGCCGCCAAGGCCGACGGCCGCGACCCGGTGCCCTGGCGGATCGCGCTCGACCACGCACGCGGCTCCCGGGCCGGGCACCGCTGCTTCGAGGAGCTGTGGGAGGCGGCGGTCCGGCGGGCCCCGCACCACTACGGCTGCCATGTGGCCGCCCTGCGCTATCTGGGCAGCTCCTGCTGCGTCGTGTGGGGGGACACCCCCCACACCCCCCGTGCCTCTCACCGCGAGTGCTTCGACTTCGCCGACCTGGCCGCGCAGGACGCCCCGGCCGATTCGCTCGTCCAGGCGCTGCCGGCCCGGGCGGCCCTCGCCTACCTGACCGACGGCTGCGGCCCCGATGTGCCGCGCGAGCGGCTGCACGCGGCGGCCGACCGGGCGATCGCGCTCTCCGGCCGGTTCCCGGCGGCCACGCCGTCGTACGCCGAGATCCGCAACAAGCTGCTCTACGTCCTCGCCCGGCTCGAACGCTGGGAGGACGCCCGCAGCCAGCTTCGCCTGATCGGCCCGTACGCCACCTCGTTCCCCTGGGACCGGCTCTCCGACGACCCGCTGGGCCACTTCCTCAGGCTGCGCGAGGCGCTCCTGACGGCCGCCGGCACCACCACCCTGACCGAACTCCTGGCGGCACCGGCGCGACCGCGGAACGAACACCGCGGCCGAGCCGCCGCCCCCGACCATTAGGCTGGGGCGCCGTGACCACCGTCCGACTCCCTCTGTTCCCGCTGAACTCGGCGCTGTTCCCCGGGCTCGTGCTGCCCCTGAACATCTTCGAGGAGCGCTATCGCGCCATGATGCGCGAGCTTCTGAAGACCCCCGAGGACGAACCGCGCCGGTTCGCCGTCGTGGCGATCCGCGACGGCCACGAGGTGGCACCGAGCGCGCCGGGCATGCCGGATCCGACCGCACAGCCCGAGCGGGGGCCGGCCGCGGGCTTCGGCCCGGACCCCCTCACGTCCTTCCACGGCGTGGGCTGCGTGGCGGACGCGGCGACCATCCGGGAGCGCGCCGACGGCACGTTCGAGGTGCTGGCGACCGGGACGACCCGGGTACGGCTGCTGTCCGTGGACGCGTCGGGCCCGTTCCTGACGGCGGAGCTGGAGGAGCTGCCGGAGGACCCCGGCGAGGAGGCGGGCGCCCTGGCCGAGGGCGTCCTGCGCGCCTTCCGCCAGTACCAGAAGCGCCTGGCGGGCGCCCGGGAGCGCTCCCTGTCGACGGGCGCGGACCTCCCGGACGACCCGTCGGTGGTCTCCTACCTGGTGGCGGCGGCGATGGTCCTGGACACGCCGACCAAGCAACGGCTGCTGCAGGCGCCGGACATCGCCTCCCGGCTCCGGGACGAGCTGAAACTCCTTCGCGCCGAGACGGCCATCATCCGTAACCTTCCGTCCCTGCCCGCGTTCGAGCTGACGCGGACGCCGACCAGCCTGAACTGAGCGAACCGAGGCCGACACCCCGATGGCTAAGAAGTCGAAGAAACAGCAGTCCGAATCAAAGGGGCGCGAAGCGCCTTCGAATAGGGCTGGTGGTGGGCGACGGGCGGGCGGGACCCCCGCGACGGTGTCCCTGACTGCGGCGGGCGTGGACTTCACCCTGCACTCCTACGACCACGACCCCTCCCACCCCTCCTACGGCGAGGAGGCGGCGCAGGCGATGGGCGTCTCCCCCGACCGGGTCTTCAAGACCCTGGTGGCCGACGTGGACGGCGCGCTGACGGTGGCGGTGGTGCCGGTCTCCGGCACGCTGGACCTCAAGGCGCTGGCCGCGGCGGTGGGCGGCAAGCGGGCGACGATGGCCGACCCCACCCTCGCGGAACGCACCACCGGCTACGTGCGCGGCGGCATCTCCCCCCTGGGCCAGCGCAAGAAGCTCCGCACCGTCCTGGACGACTCGGCCGAGGTCCACGCGACGATCTGCATCTCGGCCGGCCGCAGGGGCCTGGAGGTCGAGCTGACTCCGGGAGACCTGGCACAACTGACCGAAGCGGTGCTGGCACCGATCGGCCGGGGCTGACGGGATTACGCCAGCGGGGCTCCGTACCCGTCCTTCGGGGCCGGTCCCTGCGGATACGGCTCGGGGTCCCGAGGCCCGAACAGCGCGGTCAGCCCCAGATGCACCAGCGACGCGGCCAACGGCCAGGCCAGCAGCGCGCCCTTCGCCCCCAGCTTCAGCGGCGCCGAGAAGGTGACCCCCTTCCCGACCTCCTTCGCGTGCGCGATCACGTCGGACGTGGGCCCCAGCCACACCCCCAGCCGCCACGCCAGCAGCGACCCGAGCAGACCGCCCACGCCCAGCGCCACCACCAAGGGCACACCGCCGCGCCGCCGCAGCGCGAACACGACGACCGCGCTGACCAGCCCGAAGGCCAACCCGAGCAGCGTGAACGTCCCGTCCACCCCGGCCGCCTGCTCCCCCTCGGTGTCCTTGAGGTAGACGACCCAGCTCTTGTCGACCGCGTCCCCCACCAGCGGCACATGCGGCGCCAGCCACCACCACAGCAGCCCGAACAGCAGCCCGCCCAGTGCCACCGCTATCGCGATCACGACGGCTTCCAGGACTTCCTTCTTCATCCCGGGGCCGTCCTGTTCGTACAGGCCCATGCCTGGCGCCCCAGCAGGCGGCGGCGCCTGCCAGACCTGGTGCGGGGAGTCATCGTGCGGCGGCGTGGGCGGAGTCAGCGGTGCGGTCACCCTGACATCGTGCCAGGTCGCGCTGTGGGCCGCGTCATCGGACGGCGGCCCTGCGGTAGGCCCAGGTCGCCACGGCCAGCGAGATCACTCCGACACCCGCGCAGACCCCCAGGTCAGCGAGGACGGCGGCCCAGTCCGGGTGCGCCCCGAAGGTCCGCGCGTAGGCCTCCACGCCGTAGGTCGACGGCAGCAGGTCCCGGGCCAGCCGTACGATCTCGGGCATCCGGTCGGCCGGCAGCACGCCGAGCAGCAGTGCCGCCGACATGCCCAGCTGCCCGAGCAGCGTGGCCAGCTCGGGCCGCGGCGCGAGCAGCCCGCAGGCAGCGCCGAGTCCGGCGAGCGCGGCCCCGGCGAGCGGGACGACGGCCACCAGGATCCACAGGTTGGACAGCGGCAGCCCGAACAGCACGCACCCGAAGACGGCGGTCACCAGGGTGCCCGGCACGGTGAAGGAGGCGTACGCCCCCGCCGCGCCCAGCACGACAGCCGCGGGCGGCACCGGCAGCGTGGCGTAGTGGTCGAGCCCGCCGCTGGCCCGCAGCTGCCCGAAGTACTGCGACAGCAGATTGAGGGCGACGTACGCGACGACGAGCACCGAGGACCCGGCCACCACGGACTGGGCCTCACTGCCGCTGTCGACGACGCCCCGCATCATCACGGTGATGCCGACGGACTGGAAGGTCGCCACGAACAGCAGCGGGATGCGCGCCACCCGGGCCCGGGACAGCTGGGCCCGGTAGACGGCCACCAGCGACGGCCACAGCCGCGCGGGCGGCCCGAGCTCGGCCGCGGGCCGGGCCGGCTCCGGCACGGCCCGGGCACCGCCCGGCAGAACCTCCGCGGGTACGACACTCACGACGCGCTGCTCCTCTTCCCTACGGCAGCCGCGCCGCCGTCCCACAGCGACCATACGGGTACGGCGTTCGTCGCGCTCACGCCTTCACCAGCCCCTGCCGCGCCGCCCCGCCCAGCGCCAGGTAGACGTCCTCCAGGCTTGGCGTGGCGAGCGTGAAGTCGTCCAGGGCGGCGAAGGCGGCCCCGCCGGTCACCGTGGCGACGGCGGCCCGGGCCTCCTCGGGCGCGAGCCGGAGAGTCCAGCGCCGCCCCATCTCCACGGCCCGTTCGCGCAGCACGGCGACCTCGGGCACGTCCAGCGGTGCCCGCTCCCGCCACACCAGTTCCACCCGCACCTCGCCGGAGACCTGTTCCTTCAGCCCGGCCGGGGTGTCGCAGGCGATGACCCGGCCCTGGTCCAGGACGGCGACCCGGTCGAGGACGGTCTCGGCCTCGATGACGTTGTGGGTGACCAGCAGCACGGTCGTACCGCGCTCGGCCCGGCGCCGGTCCACGGCCGCCCACACCGCGCGCCGGGCCACCGGGTCCATGCCGGTGGTCGGCTCGTCCAGCACGAGCAGCGACCGCTCGCCGACGAGGGCGGCGGCGAAGCAGGCGAGCCGCCGCTGACCGCCGGACAGCTTCTTCAGCGCCCGCCCGGCGATCGGCGTGAGGCCCAGCTCGTCAAGTACGGCGTCCCGCTCGGCGCGCGCCTGCCGTACGTCCAGGCCGCGCAGGCGCCCGGTGGTCTCGGCGGCGAGCGCGACGGTCAGCTCGTCCAGGGCGGAGGACTCCTGCCCCAGGTAGGCGAGGATCCGGGCGGCCCGCTCGGGGTGCCTGACGATGTCGTGGCCGAGGATCTCGACGCTGCCGGCGTCCGGCCGCAGCAGTCCGGTGAGCTGTCGTACGAGGGTGGACTTGCCGGCGCCGTTCGGCCCGAGCAGGCCGAAGATCTCTCCGCGCCGTACGTCCAGTTCCACGCCGTCGGTGGCCCGCACCTCGGGCGCGCCCGGCGCTCCGCGCCGCCCCTTCACGGGCGGGTAGGTCTTGCTGAGCCCGCGCACGCGTACGACCTCGTCCTGCCGAAGTGCCTGCCCCACGCGCGTACTCACAAGGCACGAGACTACGGGGTCCGGCCCCTTTACTCGCCTTTGGGGCCTCTTCTCACCCCCGGCTTCTCATCCCGCCACCGGGAAAGGGCTCACTCCCCGGCCGGGGCGTGCTCGGCCGCGGCCGGTACGTCGACCTCCCGCCAGAAGCCCGCCCGGATGGCGTAACGGTCGTGCTCGTCGATCTGGTCGTCCTTGTGGGCGAGCAGCCCGAAGCGGGCGGCGTAGCGCAGCAGCTCGCCGTCGATGCGGTGCGGGATGCGCGGATACATCGTGGACAGCCGCTGCAGATGGCCCTGGTCGCCGAGCCGGGACATCCAGCGGCGGGCGAAGACCTGCCCCACCTCGTACGGGTCGCCGCCGACCGTGGTGATGTCCTCCTCCCGGTCGGCCCAGCGCTGCTCGGCGGTGGTGAGCTGGGCCAGCGTCGGCATGGAGGCGATCTCGGGCGGCTCGGAGACCCCGCCGGGCCGGTCCACCCAGCCCTTGTCGGAGGACCACCTGAGGGTCGCGGTCGCCGGATGCTGCACGGCCTGCGCGCCGGGCGCGCGCAGCGCGGCGAGGTCCTTGGGGGTCGGTACGCCCTTGGCGGCGGGCACCCGCTCCTGGGTTCCGGCCTCGGCCGCGGCGGCCGGCGCGTGGGCGCCGTCCTCTGCGGGTGCTTCGGCGGGCGTGGCGAGCGCGGACTCGGGCAGCGGCGCGGAGAGGATCGCGGCGATCTCGGGGCGGGGCGCGGGCGGGGGTGCGCAGACGCCGGTCAGCTCCTTGGCGCGGACCGCCTGGGTGATCCAGGCCCGGTCCAGTACGCGCCGCTCGTCGGCCTCGGCGACCAGGTCCTCGGACTGGTTGTAGTCCCCGTCGGCGGCCTGTACGGCCCACAGGTGGACGGCGACGCCGTGCTCCTTGGCGGCCATCATGCCGGGCAGCAGGTCGCCGTCGCCGGTGACCAGGACGACGTCGGAGCAGGCGCGGTTGCGGGCCAGCTCGGTCAGCTCGGCGTGCATGGCGGCGTCCACGCCCTTCTGCGCCCAGCGTCCGTCGCTGCGGGTGAGCGCGCCGAGCCGGACGGTGACGCGGGGCATCACGCGCAGCCGGCGGTGCTCCGGCTGGGGGACCCGGTCGGGGGCGCCGTCGAACCAGTAGATGCGCAGCAGAGGGCGCTCGGTCTCCGACTCCGCGCGTTCGCGCAGGGCCTGGATCAGCGCGGCGTGGTCGACGGTGATCCGGGACCGTGAGGGCTCACCGGCAAGGAGGCTGGCGGCGGCTCCCAGCAGATACCCGGCGTCCACCAGGACGATGCAGCGGTCCACGCGACTCACCCTCTTCCCAGGAGGCTCTTGCTTCGGACTTCCTTTGCTCCGGACTTCCTTCGAGTCTGCCCGACCACGCGGAGGTTAACGGCCGGAACTCGATCTTCGGCGTGGCGTTTGCGCATGCCGCTCGCCCATCACCCCTGTCACACACGGTAATTATCCGACATGCGCGTGATGTCAGCTTATGTGAATCTGGTCGCGGCCCTGGCCCCTAGATCCCCCACAGGAGGCAGATCACCATGGCCAAGAACAAGAACCGCAAGCAGGGCAGCCAGCAGCGCTCGCAGGCTCAGCAGGCCCAGGAGCACACGCAGCGGTCGTCCTCGGAGGCGCACGAGTCCCCGATGCACGTCCCGGGCAGCCCGGCGGATGTTGCTCGTAAGAAGCAGCAGCGCTTCGGCCACAACTAAAGGGCAGTTGAAGCCCAGGCACACGGAAGGGGCGCACCCGCCGAGGGTGCGCCCCTTCCCGCCGCATCGGCTCAGCCCGCCAGGCAGGACGGGCCGAGCAGCACCTTCAGATCTCCGAAGAGCGCCGGATCCGGCTTCACACGGTGCCGGTCCAGCCGGAGCACCGTCGTCTTCGTCGGCCCCTGGAGCTTGATGCGGACCTCGCTCTCGCCCCTGTGGTGGCTGAGGATCTCGCCGAGGCGGCTGACCATCGGCGGGGTGACCTTGACCGCCGGGATGGTGAGGATCACCGGCGCGTTGGTGCCCGCGTTCGACAGGTCGGGCACCTGCAGCTCCATCGCGACCAGCCGCGGCACGTCCTCGCGCTTGTCGAGCCGGCCCTTGACGAACACGACCGCGTCCTCGACGAGTTGGGTCGACACGAGCTGGTACGTGGCCGGGAAGAACATGCACTCGATGGAACCGGCGAGGTCCTCGACCGTGGCGATCGCCCAGGCGTTGCCCTGCTTGGTCATCTTGCGCTGCAGGCCCGAGATGATGCCGCCGATGGTGACCACCGCGCCGTCCGCGTGCTCACCTCCGGTGAGCTGGGCGATGCCCGCGTCGGCCTTGTCGGACAGCACGTGCTCCAGGCCGAAGAGCGGGTGGTCGGAGACGTACAGACCGAGCATCTCCCGCTCCTGGGCGAGGAGGTAGGTCTTGTCCCACTCCTCGTCGGTGAACTGCACGTCGAGCCCGAAGCCGGGCTCGTCGCTCTGTTCCTCGCCCATGCCGCCGAAGAGGTCGAACTGCCCCTCGGCCTCCTTGCGCTTGACCGCGACCACGTTGTCGATCATCGGCTCGTACTGCGCGGTGAGGCCCTTGCGGGTGTGCCCCATGGTGTCGAAGGCGCCGGCCTTGATCAGGGATTCCGTGGTGCGCTTGTTGCACGCGACCGCCTCGACCTTGTCGAGGTAGTCGGGGAAGGAGGAGTACTTGCCCTTCGCCTTGCGGCTCTTGATGATCGACTCGACCACGTTGGTGCCGACGTTGCGCACCGCTTCGAGGCCGAAGAGGATCACGTCGTCGCCCTGGGCGGCGAAGTTGTGCACCGACTCGTTGACGTTCGGCGGGAGCACCTTGATGCCCATGCGGCGGCACTCGTTGAGGTAGATCGCCGACTTGTCCTTGTCGTCCTTGACCGAGGTCAGCAGGGCGGCCATGTACTCGGCGGGGTAGTTCGCCTTGAGGTACGCGGTCCAGTACGACACCAGGCCGTACGCGGCGGAGTGGGCCTTGTTGAAGGCGTAGCCGGCGAAGGGGACCAGCACGTCCCACAGGGCCTGGATGGCCTCGTCGCTGTAACCGTTCTTGCGGGCGCCTGCCTGGAAGATGGTGAAGTTCTTCGCCAGCTCGTCGGGCTTCTTCTTGCCCATGACGCGGCGGAGGATGTCGGCCTCGCCGAGCGAGTACCCGGCGATGATCTGGGCGGCCTTCTGCACCTGCTCCTGGTAGACGATCAGGCCGTAGGTGACCGCGAGGACCTCTTCGAGGGGCTCCTCCAGCTCCTTGTGGATCGGCGTGATCTCCTGCTGCTTGTTCTTGCGCAGCGCGTAGTTCGTGTGGGAGTTCATGCCCATCGGGCCCGGGCGGTACAGGGCCGACACGGCGGAGATGTCTTCGAAGTTGTCGGGCTTCATCAGGCGCAGCAGCGAGCGCATGGGGCCGCCGTCGAACTGGAAGACACCGAGGGTGTCGCCGCGCTGGAGCAGTTCGAAGGTCGTCGGGTCGTCGAGCGGAAGGCCCAGGAGGTCGATGTCGACCCCCTTGTTGGCCTTCACCATCTTGACGGCGTCGTCCATGATCGTGAGGTTGCGCAGGCCCAGGAAGTCCATCTTCAGCAGGCCGAGCGACTCACAGCTCGGGTAGTCCCACTGCGTGATGGTCACGCCGTCGGTGTGCCTGACCCAGACCGGGACGTGCTCGGTGATGGTCTCGCTGGACATGATCACGCCGGCGGCGTGCACGCCCATCTGCCGGACCAGGCCCTCCACACCGCGCGCGGTGTCGATGACCTTCTTCACGTCCGGCTCGTTCTCGTACATCCCGCGGACCTCGCCGGCCTCGCTGTAGCGCGGGTGGCTGGAGTCGGTGATGCCGGAGAGCGGGATGCCCTTGCCGAGGACGTCGGCGGGCATGGCCTTGGTGATGCGGTCGCCCATCGCGTACGGGTAGCCCAGCACGCGCGCGGAGTCCTTGATCGCGTTCTTGGCCTTGATGGTGCCGTAGGTGCCGATCATGGCGACCTTGTCGGCGCCGTACTTCTCCGTCACGTACCTGATCACCTCGACGCGCCTGCGCTCGTCGAAGTCGATGTCGACATCGGGCATCGAGATGCGCTCGGGGTTGAGGAACCGCTCGAAGATCAGGCCGTGCGGGATCGGGTCGAGGTCGGTGATGCCCATGGCGTAGGCGACGATCGAACCGGCCGCGGAGCCTCGGCCGGGGCCGACGGCGATGCCGTTGTTCTTGGCCCACATGATGAAGTCGGCGACCACGAGGAAGTAGCCGGGGAAGCCCATCGAGATGATGACGTCCATCTCGTAGTCGGCCTGCTTCTGGCGGTCGTCCGGGATGCCGCCGGGGAAGCGGCGCTCCATGCCGCGGCGCACTTCCTCCTTGAACCAGGTGACCTCGGTGTAGCCCTCGGGGATGTCGAACTTGGGCATGAGGTCGCGCTTCTCGAACATGCCGGTGGTGTCCACCATCTCGGCGACGAGGAGCGTGTTGGCGCAGCCCTCCTGCCAGGCGTCCGAGGAGTCGATGGCGTACATCTCGTCCGTGGACTTCAGGTAGTAGCCGGTGCCGTCGAACTTGAAGCGGTCCGGGTCGGAGAGGTTCTTGCCGGTCTGGATGCACAGCAGGGCGTCGTGGGCGCCGGCCTCGTGCGCATAGGTGTAGTGCGAGTCGTTGGTGACCAGCGGCGGGATGCCGAGCTTCTTGCCGATGTCGAGGAGGCCCTGACGGACCCGGTGCTCGATCTCGATGCCGTGGTCCATCAGCTCCAGGAAGTACCGGTCCTTGCCGAAGATGTCCTGGTAGTCGGCGGCGGCCTTGAGGGCCTCCTCCTCCTGGCCGAGGCGGAGCCGGGTCTGCACCTCACCCGAGGGGCAGCCGGTGGAGGCGACGATGCCCTCGGACCACTGGGCGATGGTCTCCTTGTCCATCCGGGGCCACTTCTGCAGCCAGCCCTCGGCGTAGGCGTCGGAGGAGAGCCGGAAGATGTTGTGCAGGCCCGTCCTGTTCACGGCCCACATCGTCTTGTGGGTGTAACCACCGGAACCGGAGACGTCGTCACGCTTCTGGTGCGGCTGGCCCCACTGGATCTTGCGCTTGTTGCGCCGGGACTCGGGGGCGACATACGCCTCGATCCCGATGATCGGGGTGATTCCGGCCTTCTTCGCGGTATGGAAGAAGTCGTACGCGCCGTGGAGGTTGCCGTGGTCGGACATGGCGATGTGCGTCATGCCCATCTCATTGCAGGCGTTGAACATGTCCTTGAGCCGCGCGGCACCGTCCAGCAGCGAGTACTGGGTGTGGACGTGCAGGTGCGTGAAGGGCGGCTTTGACACGGTGAGGCCTCCAGGGGAAACACTCGGCGAAGGGGTGGCGGACAGTTCTGGGGTCAGCGTCGAAGTCTATGCCTCGGGACTGACACTCCACGGGCACTCCCACGTACCTTCGTGCGTTGGAGACGGCAGAAACGCTGTCGTACAGGCACTGCACCAGGAGGCACCCCGCGATGTCGGTATCCCAGCTCAACGACGAGCAGCGCGGCGAGGAGATCCTCGCCGTCTTCGACACCGCCTTCGGCCGGCTCCTGGCCGCCGACCCGGCCGCGTTCCGGGTGAAGTTCCGGAAGATGGCGGCCTCGGCTTTCGCGTTCTACCGGGGCACGGCGGCCCTCTTCTACCACGACCTCGACGCTGAGAAGCGCGGCGGCCCGTACCTGGACGACCGCACCTCGCGGGTGTGGATCCACGGCGATCTGCACGCCGAGAACTTCGGCACCTACATGGACTCCAACGGCCGCCTGGTCTTCAACGTCAACGACTTCGACGAGGCCTACGTCGGCCCGTTCACCTGGGACCTGAAGCGCTTCGCCGCCTCCGTCGCGCTCATCGGGTACGCGAAGGCGCTCAGCGACGAGCAGATCACCGAGTTGGTGACGGTCTACGCGGCCGCCTACCGCGAGCGCATCCACGCCCTGGCCACGGGCGCCAAGAGGGACGAGGTGCCGCCGTTCACGCTGGACACCGCGCAGGGTCCCCTCCTGGACGCGCTGCGTGACGCCCGCTCGCTGACCCGCTTCGGGCTGCTGGACTCGATGACCGAGATCCGCGACTTCGAGCGCCGCTTCGCACCGGGCGGCGGCTCCATCGAGCTGGACGCCGCCACCCGCTACAAGGTGCTGGCGGCCTTCGACGGCTACCTGGAGACCCTTCCGGACTCCTCCCTGACCCGCCCGGACTCGTACCGGGTGAAGGACGTCGTGGGCCGTCGCGGCATCGGCATCGGCTCGGCCGGCCTGCCGTCGTACAACATCCTCCTGGAGGGCCACAGCGACGCCCTGGAGAACGACGTCGTGATCTACATCAAGCAGGCCCAGACCCCGGCCGTCTCCCGGCACATCACGGACCCGGCGATCGCGGAGTACTTCCAGCACGAGGGCCACCGCACGGTGATCTCCCAGCGCGCCCTGCAGGCGCACGCCGACCCGTGGCTGGGCTGGACCGAGCTGGACGGCGCGGGCCAGCTGGTCGCCGAGGTCTCGCCGTACGCGGTCGACCTGGACTGGGGCGACATCGACGACCCGGAGGAGATCGCGGCCGTCGTCGCCGACCTCGGCCGGGCCACGGCCACGATGCACGCGGCGGCGGACGACACCTCCGGCGAGTCCCTGGTGCCGTTCTCCACCGAGCGGGCCATCGACGCGGCGCTCGCGGCCGACGAGGAGGGCTTCGCGCCCCTGCTGGTGGACTTCGCGCACGGGTACGGCGCACGCGCGCGTGCCGACCACCAGATCTTCGTCGACCTGTTCCGCAACGGCCGGATTCCGGGGCTGTAACCTCGCACACTCACAGGCACTCTTTAGGGGTCTCTTACTCGCGTACGTGACAGACTCTGCTCTCGCAATGGACATTTCCGGGACCCAGCTCAGAGCCGTGCGCGCGGCGCTGTTCACGGCCGTGGTCGTGACGCTCAGCACCGCGTCGCACGTCCTGCTGTCCAGGGCGCCGCTGCCGGTGTCGACCGTCGCCGCGGTCGCCACCGGCGTGTTCCTGACCGCGTACGCGCTGGCGGGCCGCGAGCGTGGCTTCGGCCGGATCGCGGCCCTGCTGATCCCGCTGGAGCTGGCCGCGGACACGGTGTTCACCACCGGCCAGCACGCTTGTTACGGCAGGGCGGGCGGGCCGGTCGCCGGACCACTGCGCGCCCTCGGCCTGGACGTGCTGTGCCAGGGCAGCGTGGGCACCCCGCTCGCCCAGGTGACGGGCGCCTCGGGCCGTGGCGGCGCGGCACTGCTCGCGCACGCCAGCCCGGCCGCCGCCTGGCTGCTGCTCGCCGCGCACATCGGCGTGGGACTGCTGGCCGCCGCCTGGCTGCGCCGGGGCGAGCGGGCTCTGACCCAGCTGCTGCGCGCGGTCGCCGCCACCACCTTCCGGCCGCTGCTGCTGGCGGTGGCCGCGGTCGCCGTACGACTCCTGCCGGCGCGCCGGCTGCCGGGCCCGGCCCTGCGCCCGGTCACCGCGCGCGACCGGCTCCTCGTGCACTCCCTGGGACGGCGTGGACCGCCGTGCTCACCGGCATTCGCCTGAGCACGATCAGTCCCCCATACGTATCCCGCGTACGACGTGTGCGCGTCCCACATGGAGATCACCAACATGAGCAAGCGGAACAGCCAGTCGGCGAAGACGGCGGCCCGGGAGCGGCTGCGCCAGGAGCGCGAGCGGCAGGCCAAGCGCGACAGGGCCAGGCGGCAGGTCATCGTGGCCGCCTCGGTCGTGGGCGTGCTGGCCGCGGCCGGCGGCATCGGCTACGCGGTCGTCCAGATGAACAAGCCCAGCTACTGGGAGGGCCTGAAGGACGCGTCAGTCGTCGCCCCGGCCAACACCACGGGCACGAAGGGCACCACCGTCGTCATCGGCAAGGACAGCGCCAAGAAGACCCTCAAGATCTACGAGGACCCGCGCTGCCCCGTGTGCGCCCAGTTCGAGCAGGTCGTCGGCTCGACCGTGAAGAAGGACATCGACGACGGCAAGTTCAAGCTCCAGTTCATCAGCGGCACGTTCCTCGACGCCCACGACAACGGCACCGGCTCCAAGAACGCGCTGAGCGCGCTGGGTGCCGCGCTCAACGTCAGCCCCGAGGCGTTCCTCGAGTACAAGACCGCGCTGTACTCCGCGAAGTGGCACCCGGACGAGCAGACCGACAAGTTCAAGGACGACAGCTACCTCATCAAGGTCGCCGACACCGTGCCCGCGCTGAAGAACAACACGAAGTTCCAGGATGCGGTCAAGAAGGGCACCTACGACGCCTGGGCGATGGCCATGTCGAAGACGTTCGACGACAACAAGGACGGCGTGACGGGCACCCCGAGCTTCGTCATGGACGGCAAGAAGCTCAGCGACGGCAAGGTGCTCCTGACGGTGGCCGACTTCAACAGCGCGGTGGACGCGGCTCTCAAGGGTTGACGGCTCCTCAGAAACTGACCTTCACATGAAGAGCGGGCGAACTTTCGGAGTTCGCCCGCTCTGACGTGTACCGATCAGTAACCTGATCGGTCGTGACCAGTCGATACAAGCCATCCGAGGCCGCAAAGCGCCTCAACTCCCTGTCGCCCCGCCGCCGTACGGTCGTCAAGGCCGCGGCGGCGACTGCTGTCCTGGCCGGACCGCTCGCCGCCGCCCTGCCGGCGCGCGCCGCCACGGACGCCCCCGCCTTCCTGCACGGCGTCGCCTCCGGCGACCCGCTGCCCGACGGCGTGCTGCTGTGGACCCGGGTGACCCCCACCCCGCAGGCGATACCCGGCTCCGGGATCGGCCCGGACACCGAGGTGAGCTGGGTCGTCGCCAAGGACAAGGCGCTGACGAACGTCGTCGCCAAGGGCTCGACCACCGCGACCGCTGCCTCCGACCACACCGTCAAGGCCGACATCCGCGGCCTGGAACCGGCCACCGACTACTGGTTCCGCTTCTCGGCCGACGGCACGAACTCCCCGGTGGCGCGTACCCGCACCGCGCCGGCGGCGGACGCTGCCGTCTCCGGCCTGCGTTTCGGCGTGGTCTCCTGCGCCAACTGGGAGGCCGGCTACTTCTCCGCCTACCGCCACCTCGCGGCCCGCACCGACCTCGATGCCTGGCTGCACCTCGGCGACTACATCTACGAGTACAAGTCCGGCGAGTACGCGGCCCGGGGCACGGTCGTCCGCCCGCACGCGCCGGCGAACGAGATCCTCACGCTCGCCGACTACCGGATCCGGCACGCGAAGTACAAGACCGACCCCGACCTGCAGGCGCTGCACCTGAAGGCACCGGTCATCGCGATCTGGGACGACCACGAGTTCGCCGACAACGCCTGGTCGGGCGGCGCGGTCAACCACACCGAGGGCGCCGAGGGCACCTGGACGGACCGCCAGGCCGCCGCCAAGCAGGCCTACTTCGAGTGGATGCCGGTCCGCCCCGCGATCGCCGGCACCACCTACCGCCGGCTGCGCTTCGGCAAGCTCGCCGACCTCTCCCTGCTGGACCTGCGCTCCTTCCGCTCCCAGCAGGCCGGCACGGCGAGCGGTTCGGTGGACGACCCGAACCGTACGATCACCGGCCGGGCCCAGCTCGACTGGCTGAAGGCCGGGTTGAAGGCCTCCGACACCAAGTGGCGGCTGGTCGGCAACTCGGTGATGATCTCGCCGTTCTCCTTCGGCTCGCTCTCCGCCGACCTGTTCAAGCCCCTCGCCGAGCTGCTCGGGCTGCCGCAGGAGGGGATCGCCGCCAACACCGACCAGTGGGACGGCTACACCGACGACCGCCGCGAGGTGCTGGACCACCTGCGCTCCAACGCCATCGGCAACACCGTCTTCCTGACCGGTGACATCCACATGGCGTGGGCCAACGACGTGCCGGTGGACGCGGGCACCTACCCGCTGTCGGCCTCGGCGGCCACCGAGTTCGTCGTCACCTCGGTGACCTCCGACAACCTCGACGACATCGTGAAGGTCCCCGAGGGCACCGTCTCCGCGATCGCCTCGCCGATCATCAAGGCGGCCAACCGGCACGTCCACTGGGTGGACACCGACCGCCACGGCTACGGCGTCCTGGACATCACCGCCGACCGTGCGCAGATGGACTACTACGTCCTGTCCGACCGCACGAACGCCAACGCGACCTCCTCCTGGGTGCGTTCGTACCGCACCCGCAGCGGCACGCAGAAGGTGGAGCGCACCTACGACCCGGTGTAGCCGACTGCTACAGGCTGTCGAGGAAGCCGAGCGCCACCCGCCAGGTGGCCTCGGCGGCCTCCGCGTCGTGGTCCGGCAGCCCGGGGTCGGTGTACAGGTGGCCCGCCCCGGCGTACCGGTAGATCTCCACGTCCGCCCCCGCTCTGCCCATCTGCAGGTACCAGGCGCTCAGCCAGTCGTCCGTCTCGAACGGGTCCGGCTCGGCGACGTGCAACTGCACGGGCAGCTCGTCCACCTGTACGTTCGGCGCGAGGTCCGAGGTACCGTGCAGGAGCAGCAGACCGCGTGCCTTCTCGTCGCCGAGGGCCAGGGTCTGCGCGATGGAGGCGCCGAGCGAGAAGCCGGCGTACACGAGCCCCCGCTCCGAGTACGGCGCCGCCGCCAGCACGGCCCGCTTCAGCAACTCCTCCTTGCCGATCCGCTCCTTGAACTCCATCCCCTCCTCGACCGTGTCGAACGTGCGCCCCTCAAAGAGGTCCGGCGTCCACACCTCGTGGCCCGCCGCGCGCAGCCGGTCCGCGGCCTCGCGCACCGCGGGCCTGAGCCCATAGGCCGAATGCAAGAGCATGATGTTCATGAGGCCATGGTGCCAGCCGGGTACGACAACGCCGTAGCGCGGCCTCCCGCGGGGCGCCGCGAAGACGCAGGTTCGGGAGCCCGCGACCCGCAAAGGCATGGAGACGGAAAGCCGCCGACGGCGCCGCACCCCCACGGCAGACGCCCACCTCTCGGCCGACTGGAAACGGGTGGTGCGCGAGTGGGAGAGAAAATCTCAACGCAGGCTCCGCACATCGAGATGCCTCAGCACCCGATCCACAATCTCGGGATCCGCCCCCGGCTCACTCCGCGCGGCCAACACCTCATGCCGGGCCGCACTCAACATCTCCCCCTGAATCCGCCTCACCCGCTTCACCCGCCGCTCCCTCTGCTGATGCGCCTCCCGCCGCTCCGCTTCCCCCAGGTCCGGGCTGATCCGGATCCCGATGTCGAAGGCCCGCCGCAACATCTGTTCCGCCAGCTCCTCCGGCAACTCCTCCACCTGCTCGATCTCCCGCAGCCTCCGTCTGGCGGCCTTCGTGGCCCGTCGCGCCAGCTCCTCCTCGAACTCCTTCTCCCGCTCGGAGTCCGCCCGCACCCCGAGCCGCTTCACCAGCCAGGGCAGGGTCAGCCCCTGCAGCACCAGCGTGGCGATGATCACTCCGAACGCGATGAAGATGATCTCGTCGCGCTCGGGAAAGGGAGATCCGTCGTCCGTCCTGAGCGGGATCGCCAGCGCCAGCGCCACCGAGGCCACCCCGCGCATCCCGGACCACCACATCACCACGGTCTCCCGCCAGCCCACCGGGATCTCCTCGTCGTAGTCCCGCCGGGCGTGCAGCCGCTTGGTCAGCCAGGTCGCGGGCATCAGCCACAGCAGCCGTACGAGGACGACGACGCCGACGATGATGGCGGACCAGCCGAGCAGTTCGCCCCAGCGCCCGCTCGCCGTCCTGATCGCGTTGTGCAGTTCGAGACCGATCAGCCCGAAGGCGACGCCGGTGACGAGCGTGTCGACGATGTCCCAGAAGGTGTACCCGGCCAGCCTGGTCATCACGTCGTCGGCGTCGGTGGCGTACTCGGCGAGGAAGAGAGCCGTGGTGAGCACGGCGAGCACCCCGGACCCCTGCAGCTCCTCCGCGAGCACATAGGAGGCGTACGGCACCAGCAGAGTCATCCCGATCTGCAGGGTGGGGTCGCCGAGCAGGTCCATCAGCTTGTTCGCGCCCCAGCCGAGCACCAGCCCGACCACGACCGCGACCACGGCCGACAGGACCAGGTCGAGACCGGCGTGCCAGGCCGAGAACTCCCCGCTCACGGCGGCGGCGATCGCCACGTGGTACAGCACGATGGCCGTGACGTCGTTGAAGAGCCCCTCGCCCTCCAGGATCGACACCAGACGGCGCGGCAGCCCGAGCTGCCCGGCGACGGCGGTGGCGGCGACCGGGTCGGGCGGGGCGATCAGCGCGCCCAGCGCGACGGCGGCGGCGACCGGCAGGCCGGGCACGATCGCATGGGCGACGGCGGCCACGCAGATCGTCGTCACGAAGACCAGGGCGACGGCCAGCAGGAAGATCGGCCGCTTGTTCGCCGTGAACTGCCGCCACGAGGTCCGTCGTACGGCGGCGTAGAGGAGTGGCGGCAGCAGTCCGGGCAGGATCAGCTCGGGCGGGATGTCCACGTCGGGCACGAAGGCGGTCACCGCCAGGACCCCGCCGAGCACGGTCATCAGCACCGGCGCCGGCAACCCGAGCCGTTCCCCCACCGGGACGCTCACCAGGGCCCCGAGCAGCACCACGAACAACAGAGCCAACTGGTCCACGGCCGGCGCTCCGGGAGTCGACGATCACACGGCAGGCGTCCAGCCTGCCACGGCCCTCGGCGCTCCGGCCGTCACGGCACCTCGGCTACAGGACGCGCCGCATCGCCCGGTGCGGGATCCCGGCCTCCGGGTACTCCGGGCCGTACGCCTCGTACCCGAGGCGCTCGTAGAAGCCCAGGGCGTGGGTCTGCGCGTGCAGGTCCACCGCGGCCAGGCCACGCGCGCGTGCCGCCTCCTCGATGGCCCGCACCAGGGCCACGCCGACGCCCAGCCCGCGCGCCTCACGGGTGACGGCGAGCCGCCCCAGGGAGCCCACCGAGGCGTCCCCGCCGGTCTTCGCCGCTGCCGCCTCGCCGTACAGCAGGCGGCCGGTGCCGAGCGGCACGCCGTCCTCGCGGACCGCCAGCACATGCACGGCCACGGCGTCGTACGCGTCGTACTCGATGTCCTGCGGGACGCCCTGCTCGACGACGAAGACGCTCTTGCGCACCGTGAAGCAGGCCTCGCGGTCGGCGGGGTCCTCGGCGATCCGGACGGTGTACGGCGTGCTCACGCCCACGTCTCCTCGCGGACCTGGTCGAGGGCGCTCTGCAGGTCCTCGGGGTAGTCGCAGGCGAACTCCACCCACTGCCCGTCCCCGGGGTGCTCGAAGCCGAGCCGCACCGCGTGCAGCCACTGGCGGGTCAGGTGCAGCCGCTTGGCGAGGGTCGGGTCGGCGCCGTAGGTCAGGTCGCCGACGCAGGGGTGGCGGTGGGCGGACATGTGGACGCGGATCTGGTGGGTGCGGCCGGTCTCCAGCTTCACGTCGAGCAGGGAGGCGGCGCGGAATGCCTCGATGAGGTCGTAGTGGGTCACGGAGGGCTTGCCGTCGGCCGTGACCGCCCACTTGTAGTCGTGGTTCGGGTGGCGGCCGATGGGGGCGTCGATCGTGCCGCTCGTCGGGTCCGGGTGGCCCTGGACGAGGGTGTGGTAGCGCTTGTCGACCGTGCGCTCCTTGAACTGGCGCTTGAGCGACGTGTACGCGTACTCGGACTTCGCCACGACCATCAGGCCGGAGGTGCCGACGTCCAGGCGGTGCACGATGCCCTGGCGCTCGGCGGCGCCGGAGGTGGAGATCCGGTACCCGGCGGCGGCGAGACCGCCGATGACGGTCGGGCCGCTCCAGCCCGGCGAGGGGTGCGCGGCCACGCCGACCGGCTTGACGATCACGACCACGTCATCGTCGTCGTGCACGATCTCCATGCCCTCGACCGGCTCGGCGACCACCTGCACGGGCGCGGGTGCCTGGGGCATCTCGACCTCGAGCCAGGCGCCTCCGTGCACCCGCTCCGACTTGCCGACCACCGTCCCGTCGACCTGGACCTTGCCGGCGGCGGCCAGCTCCGCCGCCTTGGTGCGGGAGAAGCCGAACATGCGGGAGATGGCGGCGTCGACGCGCTCGCCCTCCAGGCCGTCGGGCACGGGCAGGGTACGGATCTCGGGAATCGTGCTCACCCGACGAGTATGCCGGACGGCTCCGACGACCCCGAACGAGCCTGTGGACAACGCCCCCGCGGTGCCGGCCGGCGTCAGTCCTTGTGGACGGTGCCGTCGGGGTCCAGGCCGCGGAAGGACAGCAGCACGATCAGGATGCCGCCGCACACGATCGCCGAGTCGGCCAGGTTGAACACCGCGAAGCCCTTGGGCGCGATGAAGTCCACGACCTCGCCCTGGAAGATCCCGGGCTCCCGGAAGATCCGGTCGGTGAGGTTGCCGAGCGCGCCGCCGAGCAGCAGGCCGAGGGCGATCGCCCAGGGGAAGCTGTAGAGCTTGCGGGCCAGGCGGATGATCACCACGATCACGGCGGCCGCGATCAGCGTGAAGATGATCGTGAAGGCCGCGCCGAAGCCGAAGGCCGCGCCCGGGTTGCGGATGGCGTGCAGCTCCAGCAGGTCCCCGATCACCTCGATCGGGGCGTGGTGCTCCAGCTTCGCGACCACGATCATCTTGCTGATCAGGTCGAGGGCGTACGCGAACGCGGCCACCGCGAACAGCACCGCGATCCGGCGCCCGCGCCCGGTCCGCTGCGGCGCCGCCGCCCCCTGCTCACCCGTGTCGGACACGCCGGACGTCTGCTCGCCGCTGTCGTCCGGGGTGTCCGGCGTACCGATGATGCGCTCCGCCTCTGCCACGTGAGTCCCTCAACCTAGGTGCCTGACTGAGGACGAGAGTACGGCACGTCCCGGCGGGCCCTCGTGCTCAGGAGCGACGTTCCTGCTTCTGCTTGCACTCCACGCACAGTGTGGCCCTCGGGAACGCCTGCATGCGGGCCTTGCCGATGGGGTTTCCGCAGTTCTCGCACAGGCCGTAGGTGCCCGCGTCGAGCCGTTCCAGGGCGCGTTCGGTCTGGATGAGCATCTCGCGCGCGTTGGCGGCCAGCGCCATCTCGTGCTCGCGCGTGATGTTCTTGGTGCCGGTGTCGGCCTGGTCGTCACCGGCGCCGTCCCCGGAGTCCCGCATCAGGCCCACCAGGGAGGCCTCGGAGGAGCTGATCTCGGTCCGCAGCCGCTCCGCCTCGGACTGCAGCTCGGCGCGGGCCTCGGCGACCTCTTCCGGGGTCCAGGGGTCCTCGCCCGGGCGCACCGCCAGCTCGCCGGGCTCCGCCGCGGCGACCCGCGCCTTGGGAACGGCGGTCTGCTCCGCCGTGGCCGTGCCAGGAGTCTTCTTCGCAACCACCGTCGTGGCTCCCGTCTGCTTCGCGGCCCGCGCCGCGCCCGCCTTCTTGGCCGTGCTCTTCCCGGCAGTCCTGGTGGAGACGCCCTCGCCGACCGCCTTCTTGCCGACGGCCTTCCTGGCAGCCCCCTTCACGACTCCACCGGCAACCGTCTCCTCGGCGGCCACCTCCACCGCCTTCTCGCCCCCCTTCTCGGCAACGGCGCCCTTCCCGGCCCCCTTCTTGCCGGCGGCCGTCCCCTTGGCACCCGTCTCCTTGCCCGCTGCCTTCTTGACCCCCGCCTTCGCGGCCGACTCTTTGCCGACCGAACCCTTGGCGGCCGTTTCCTTGGCGCTCGTCTCCTTGGCGCTCGTTTCCCTCGCCGCGCCCTTCTTGGCCGCCGCTTTCGCAGCCGACTCCCCGACGGCCGCCTCCTTCGCCACTGCCTTCTTGGCCGCAGCCTTCCTCGGTGCCGTCTCCTTGGCCGCTGACCTCCCGGCCGCCGTCTTCTCCGCCGCCGCCTTCCCGGCCGCCGTCTGCTCGGCTGCGGCCTCCTCGACCGCCCCCACGCCGACCGCGGCCTTCCCGGCGCCCGCCCTCTTCCCAGCCGCCTTACCAGCCGCAGCCTGCTCGGCCACCGCGCCCCCAGCCGCCGCCTTCTCGCCCGGCGTCCTCCCAGCCGCCGCCTTCCCAGCCGCGGCCTCCTCGACCACCCCCGCCTCGGCCGCAACCTTCCCGGCGCCCGCCTTCCCGGCGGCAGGCTTCGTGTCCGCCTCCCCAGCCGCAACCTTCTTGCCCGCCGTTCTCCCGGCCGCCGCCTTCCCGGCCGCGACCTCCTCGACCACCCCCGCCTCGGCAGCAGCCTTCCCAGCGCCCGCTCTCTTCCCAGCCGCCCTACCTGCCGCAGCCTGCTCGGCCACCGCGCCCCCAGCCGCCGCCTTCTCGCCCGGCGTCCTCCCAGCCGCCGCCTTCCCAGCCGCGGCCCCCTCGGCGACCCACGCCTCGGCCGCAACCTTCCCAGCGCCCGCCCTCTTCCCAGCCGCCTTACCTGCCGCAGCCTGCTCGGCCACCGCGCCCCCAGCCGCCGCCTTCTCGCCCGGCGTCCTCCCAGCCGCGACCTCCTCGACCACCCCCGCCTCGGCAACAGCCTTCCCAGCGCCCGCCCTCTTCCCAGCCGCCTTACCAGCCGCAGCCTGCTCGGCCACCGCGCCCCCAGCCGCCGCCTTCTCGCCCGCCGCCTTCCCGGCCGCGACCTCCTCGACCACCCCCGCCTCGGCAACAGCCTTCCCGGCGCCCGTCTTGCCGGCGGCATGCTTCGTCCCCGTCTCCCCAGACGCCGTCTTCTTCCCTGCCTTCCCGACCGACGCGCTCTTCCCGGCCTTCCCGACCGACGCGCTCGTCCCGGCTTCCTCGACCGCCGTGCTCTTCCCGGCTTCCTCGACCGCCGTGCTCTTCCCGGCGTCCACGACGGCCGTGCTCTTCCCGGCCCCCGCCATAGAGCCCCTCTTGGCCGTCGAGCCCCTCTTCCGCTCGGTCTCCTCTGCGGCGGCCGCCCTCTTCGTGGCAGCGCTCGGCTGCTCCCCGGGCGGCTTCCTCGGTGTCTTGGCGGCTGCCGTGCCGCCCGGGGGGCGGTCGGAGCGTGCTGTTCCGTCGGCGCGGGAACGGACCGTTTTCACCGGTCCCGCCAGGCCGGCCGAGGCGGCACCCGCGCGCGTGGTCTTCTTGCGGCCGGCTCCCTGGGAGCGGCCGGTCGCCGGCTGCTGTACGGCGGTCTTCTTCGCCACCATGGCCGCGACCCCTTCACATATTGTGATCTTGCCCGCGAATCGTGCTGGGACGATAAATCGACTTGAGTCCCGCGGCAACGGGGCGCACCGCCCGATTCGCCCGCCCGCACCCCCCGCGCAGCGGACCTGCATCCGTTGTGCCCAGCTCCCCGCCGGGTAATCCGCCGAGCCGGGCGCGCCCGGATGCGCGCACCCGTACCCCTCGCCATTCGGGTCATCCCGCCGCCGCCCCGCCGCCGCCCCGGCGGGGCCCCGCGCGGGCCACGAAAAGCGGTCGGCCGCTGTCCGCGCGGCGCCGTACACTGGGCGGAGCGAAAAGCGTGGATGGGGACGAGTAGCGACGTACGCAGCCCAGAGCGACCCGGGGACGGTGTGAGCCCGGGGGTGAGCGCGACGTGAAGATCACCCCGGAGCCGCCGGAAGAAAGCCGTGGAGGACCCACGGCGAGTAGAGCCGGCTTCGCGACCCCAATGAGGGGGCTCACCGGCGCGTACGGCGCGGCGGGGAGCCAAGGAGGGTGGTACCGCGGGAGCGCGCCGCACACGGCGTAGCAGGAATGAAGGCTCTCGTCCCTCCGACGGAAGGCAGCAAGTTCCGTTGGAGGATGCTCGCAGATGACAGCGCCGACGTACCGCCAGGTGCCCGCCCAGGTCGACCTGCCCGCGCTTGAGCACGCCGTGCTCGACTTCTGGCGCGACCAGAAGATCTTCGCCAAGAGCCTGGAGCAGTCCGAGGGCCGCCCGGAGTGGGTGTTCTACGAGGGCCCGCCCACCGCGAACGGCATGCCCGGCGCCCACCACATCGAGGCGCGGGTCTTCAAGGACGTCTTCCCCCGCTTCCGCACCATGCGCGGCTACCACGTGGCCCGCAAGGCCGGCTGGGACTGCCACGGCCTCCCGGTGGAGCTGGCAGTCGAGAAGGAGCTGGGCTTCTCCGGCAAGCAGGACATCGAGGCGTACGGCATCGCCGAGTTCAACGCCAAGTGCCGCGAGTCGGTGACCCGGCACACCGACGCCTTCACCGACCTGACGACCCGCATGGGCTACTGGGTCGACCTGGAAGACGCCTACCGGACCATGGACCCCGAGTACGTGGAGTCCGTCTGGTGGTCGCTGAAGGAGATCTTCAACAAGGGCCTGCTGGTCCAGGACCACCGCGTCGCCCCCTGGTGCCCGCGCTGCGGCACCGGCCTGTCCGACCACGAGCTGGCGCAGGGCTACGAGACGGTCGTGGACCCGTCCGTGTACGTCCGTTTCCCGCTCACCTCCGGACCGCTCGCCGGCGAAGCCGCGCTCCTGGTGTGGACGACGACCCCGTGGACCCTGGTGTCCAACACGGCGGTCGCCGCGCACCCCGAGGTGACCTACGTGGTCGCGACCGACGGCGAGGAGAAGCTCGTCGTCGCCGAGCCGCTCGTCGCCAAGGCGCTCGGCGAGGGCTGGGAGACCACCGGCCAGTCCTTCACGGGCGCCGAGATGGAGCGCTGGACGTATCAACGTCCGTTCGAGCTGGTGGAGTTCCCGGAGCCGGCCCACTATGTGGTGAACGCCGAGTACGTCACGACCGAGGACGGTACGGGTCTGGTCCACCAGTCCCCCGCCTTCGGTGAGGACGACCTCAGGGTCTGCCGCTCGTACGGCCTGCCGGTCGTGAACCCGGTCCGCCCCGACGGCACCTTCGAGGAGGACGTCCCGCTGGTCGGCGGCGTCTTCTTCAAGAAGGCGGACGAGAAGCTCACCGAGGACCTCCAGCAGCGCGGTCTGCTCTTCAAGCACATCCCGTACGAGCACAGCTACCCGCACTGCTGGCGCTGCCACACCGCGCTGCTCTACTACGCGCAGCCCTCCTGGTACATCCGCACCACGGCGGTCAAGGACCGCCTGATCCAGGAGAACGAGCAGACCAACTGGTTCCCGGAGACGGTCAAGCACGGCCGGTTCGGCGACTGGCTGAACAACAACATCGACTGGGCGCTGTCCCGCAACCGCTACTGGGGCACCCCGCTGCCGATCTGGCGCTGCGAGGACGACCACCTCACCTGCGTCGGCTCCCGCGCGGAGCTGACCGAGCTGACCGGTACCGACCAGGCCGGCCTGGACCCGCACCGCCCGTACATCGACGACGTCACCTTCGCCTGCCGTCACGACGGCTGCGGCAAGACCGCCACGCGCGTGCCCGAGGTGATCGACGCCTGGTACGACTCGGGTTCGATGCCGTTCGCGCAGTGGGGCTACCCGCACAAGAACAAGGAGCTGTTCGAGAGCCGCTACCCGGCGCAGTTCATCTCCGAGGCGATCGACCAGACGCGCGGGTGGTTCTACACCCTCATGGCCGTCGGCACCCTCGTCTTCGACAAGTCGTCGTACGAGAACGTCGTGTGCCTCGGCCACATCCTCGCCGAGGACGGCCGCAAGATGTCCAAGCACCTGGGCAACACCCTGGACCCGATCCCGCTCATGGACCGGCACGGCGCGGACGCGGTGCGCTGGTTCATGGCGGCCGGCGGCTCCCCGTGGGCGGCCCGCCGGGTGGGCCACGGCACCATCCAGGAGGTCGTCCGCAAGACGCTCCTCACGTACTGGAACACGGTGGCCTTCCAGGCGCTGTACGCCCGTACGTCGAACTGGGCGCCGTCCGCCGCGGACCCGGCCCCGGCCGACCGCCCGGTGCTGGACCGCTGGCTGCTGTCCGAGCTGCACGCGCTCACGGACCAGGTGACCCAGGCGCTGGAGGCGTACGACACCCAGCGCGCCGGCAAGCTGCTCTCCGCGTTCGTCGACGACCTGTCCAACTGGTACGTCCGCCGCTCGCGCCGCCGCTTCTGGCAGGGCGACAAGGCCGCGCTGCGCACGCTGCACGAGGTGCTGGAGACCGTCACGAAGCTGATGGCCCCGATCACCCCGTTCATCGCCGAGCGGGTGTGGCAGGACCTGGTGGTGCCGGTGACCCCGGGCGCCCCGGATTCGGTGCACCTGGCTTCCTGGCCCGAGGCGGACCTCGGCGCGATCAACCCCGACCTGTCGAAGCAGATGGTCCTGGTCCGCCGGCTGGTGGAGCTGGGCCGTGCCACGCGCGCGGAGTCGGGCGTCAAGACGCGCCAGCCGCTGTCCCGGGCCCTGATCGCCGCCACCGGCTTCGAGAACCTGGACCCCGAGCTGCACGTCCAGATCACCGAGGAGCTGAACGTCTCCGCACTGGCGTCACTGTCCGAGGTCGGCGGCTCGCTGGTGGACACCACCGCCAAGGCCAACTTCCGCGCCCTGGGCAAGCGGTTCGGCAAGCGCGTCCAGGACGTGGCCAAGGCCGTCGCGAACGCGGACGCGGCGGCGCTGTCCCTGGCCCTGCGCGAGGGCACGGCGTCGGTCGAGGTCGACGGGGAGACGGTCGCCCTCGCCCCGGACGAGGTGATCATCACGGAGACCCCGCGCGAAGGCTGGTCGGTGGCGTCCGACTCGGGCGCGACGGTCGCCCTGGACCTGGAGATCACCGAGGCGCTGCGGCAGGCGGGCCTGGCCCGTGACGCGATCCGGCTGATCCAGGAGGCCCGCAAGAACAGCGGCCTGGACGTCGCCGACCGGATCGCGCTGCGCTGGACCTCCACGGACACGGCGGTCATCGCGGCCCTGACCGAGCACAGCGAACTGATCGCCGAGGAGGTCTTGTCGACCGACTTCGGCCAGGGTGAGGCGGACGACAGCTTCGGCGAGCCGTTCACCGACGAGGGGCTGTCTCTCACGTTCCGGCTGCGCAAGGCGTAAGCGCTGATCGTTTGAAGGGCCCGGTCTCCGGCTAGGAGGCCGGGCCCTTCTTCCCTGAGGCAGCAACACGCGTAAAAAGGGCGGGGCCCCGGACCGAAGTCCGGGGCCCCGCCCTGTTGAACGCTGCCGACGCCGTTGTCGTACTAGTGGCCGCGGCCCGTCAGTTGTCGTCCTCGTCGATCAGGAACCCGCGCATCGGCGAGGGCGCCTGGCCCATCGGGGACGGACCCTGCGGACGGACCGGAGCCATGGGCTGGGTCATCGCGGGGGTCATCTGCTGCTGGCCGCCGTAGGACGGGGCCGGCGGCGCCGGAGGGCCACCCATCGGCTGGTTGCCGCCGTAGGACGGGGCGCCCGCGCCGGCCGGTGCCATGGAGGGCGCCGGGGACGGCGGGAGGGAGGCGGTGGCCGGGGTGCGCGGCGGAGCCAGGGAGTCGTCGGCCTGCGTCTCCAGCTGGCGCAGCTGCGACTCCAGGTAGGACTTCAGACGCGTGCGGTACTCGCGCTCGAAGCCGCGCAGGTCCTCGACCTTGCGCTCCAGCGTGGCGCGCGCGGACTCCAGGGAGCCCATGGCGACGCGGTGCTTCTCCTGCGCGTCCCGCTCCAGCGCGTCCGCCTTGGCACGGGCGTCACGCTCCAGACCCTCGGCGCGGCTGCGGGCCTCGCCGACGATCTTGTTGGCCTCGGAGCGGGCCTCGGCGATCGCCTGGTCGGCGGTCTGCTGAGCCAGCGAGAGGACACGGGCGGCGCTGTCGCCACCGGGGCCCTGACCGGGGCCGCCCATCGGACCGCCCATGGGGCCGCCCATCTGCTGCGGCATGGGCGGCTGACCACCCATGGGGCCCTGACCCATCGGACCCTGGCCCATCGGGCCGGGACCCTGCGGGCCGCCCTGACCGCCGGGACCGGCGGGCAGCTGCGGGGCACCGCTCGGCAGCTGGGGCGGACCACCCATGGGGCCACCCATCTGCTGCTGCGGCGGGCCCGATATGCCGGCGGGCACCGGAGCGCCGGGACCTCGCATACCCTGCTGAGGCATGCCAGGCTGCTGATCCTGCGGCTCGGGAGGCTTGCGCATGTTCTGCTGGTTCTGGGCAGCAGCGCGCGTGGCCGCGGCCAGCTTGGCGCGCAGGTCCTCGTTCTCGCGGAGTAGACGGGTCAGTTCGGCTTCGACCTCGTCGAGGAAGGCATCGACCTCGTCCTCGTCATAGCCTTCTCGGAGGCGGACGGTCGTGAACTGCTTGTTCCGCACGTCCTCGGGGGTCAACGGCATCTCTTCACCTCAACGTAGTCATCGGCAGTCGGCAAGACCGTATCGTCCACTCTCATCACAAGAAGCTCTGCACAACGGAGATGAGGATGTAGACGATGATCATCAGTACGAAGAAGGACAGGTCGAGCGCCACGCCCCCGAGACGCAGCGGCGGGATGAACCGCCGCAGAAGCTTCAGCGGTGGATCGGTGACAGTGTAGGTGGCCTCAAGGACGACCACCATCGCCTTGCCGGGTTGCCACGAGCGGGCGAACTGGAAGACATAGTCCATGACCAGCCGGAAGATGAGCACAACGAGGAACACCATCAGCGCGATGTAGATCACCTGCGCGAACACGCTCATGGCCTGGACTTCCCTCTCCCCTGTTCCGTGCTTCTTTCCGGTGGTGCGTCTCAGCTCTGGTTGAAGAACCCGCCCTCTGCGATGCGGGCCTTGTCCTCCGCCGTGACATCGACGTTAGCAGGAGACAACAGGAATACCTTCTGCGTCACCCGCTCGATGCTGCCGTGAAGACCAAACACCAAACCGGCCGCAAAGTCGACAAGTCGCTTCGCGTCTGTGTCATCCATCTCAGTCAGATTCATGATCACCGGGGTGCCCTCACGGAAGTGTTCCCCGATGGTACGGGCCTCGTTGTACGTCCGCGGGTGAAGCGTGGTGATCCGGTAAGGCTCTCGTTCCGACACAACCTTGGGCATGATCACCGGTGCGTTCTTCTCCAGGGACTGACGTTCTTGTGTGATGGATGCCACGGGCGCGATGCGCGCCGGACGTCCGGATTCCGCGGCGAGCGAAGTCGAACGGGCCACCGGTTCACGCGGTGCGGGCGGCTGCACGATTCGCACCTCTTCGTCCCTTTGGGACTGATGTGCACTGTGCGACTGGTGTGACGATTCATGCCGTCGGTGGTCCCGCTCGGGCTCCGGGTCCAGTTCGGGCTCGAAGTCGTCATCGGGATCGAATCCGCGGCCGTCGTACCCATCGTCCTCCACGAGGCCGAGGTAGACCGCCATCTTGCGCATCGCGCCGGCCATGCTCTGAGTCCTCCGCTCTGTGGTGGATCGACTGACTACTGCCAAGTGCCCGCGATCCACGAGGTCGTTGCGCCCGCCTTCACAGGCATTGACCATATTTTCTGCTGTGGTCCGACTTCTTGGCGACGTTACCCGAGCCTGGGGCGGACTCCGAGTACCGCGGTGCCGACGCGCACATGTGTCGCCCCGGCGGCCACGGCCTGTTCGAGGTCCGCACTCATCCCTGCCGACACCATGGTTGCAGCCGGATGGGCTCGGCGCAGGTCAGTCGACAAATCCATGAGCCGCTCGAATGCCGCCTGTTCGCGTCCCGCGTACTCCCCGGTGAGCGGAGCGACGGTCATCAGTCCGTCGAGCCGCAATCCGGGCGAACCGGCCACGAGGTCGGCCAACTCTTCGATTCCGCCGGGCGCCACGCCACCGCGCTCGCCCCGCAGGCTCTCGCCGGCGTCGAGCGCGACCTGGATGAGACACCCCACCTCGCGCTCCACCCGCACGGCCTCCTTCGACAGCGCGGTGACGAGTCGCGCACGGTCGATGGACTGCACGACATCGGCGTAACCGACCACGGAACGCACCTTGTTGGTCTGCAACTGACCGACAAAATGCCAATTCAGGGGCAGATCCGCACAAGCCGCGGCCTTCGGTGCCGCGTCCTGGTCCCGGTTCTCGGCGACATGACGCACACCGAGTTCCGACAGAATCCGCACATCACTCGCCGGGTAGGTCTTGGTGACCACGATCAGGGTCACCTCTTCCCGCCCCCGCCCGGCCGCCGCGCACGCGGCGGCGATGCGCTGCTCGACTTTCGCCAGATTTGCGGCGAGTTCGGTCTTACGGTCCGTCATGCCCCATCAGTCCAGCCAGACATAGCCCGCGAGCCGCCCGGTGGTGCGGTCACGGCGGTACGAGAAGTGATCGCCCGACTCCAGCGTGCACACCGGCGAGTGCGCCCGGTCGCACACCCCGAGCCGGTCGAGCTGTGCGTGCACTCCGGCGCTCACGTCGACCGCGGGTGTGCCCCAGCTCGTCTCGGCGTGCGCCGTCGGCTCGACGGCGGCCACTTCGGCGCGCATCTGCTCCGGCACCTCGTAGCACCGGCCGCAGACGGCCGGTCCGGTACGGGCGACGATCCGGCCCGGCTCGGCGCCGAGTTCGGCCATGGCCCGTACGGCAGCGGAAACGATCCCCTTGACCATGCCGGGCCGCCCGGCATGCGCCGCGGCCACGACCCCGGCGACGGGGTCGGCCAGCAGCACCGGCACGCAGTCGGCGGTGAGGACGGCCAGGGCGAGTCCCCGGCGGACGGTGACGATCGCGTCGACCTCCGGTACGGGCCGTTCACCCCAGGGCGCATCCACGACGGCCACGTCGGCGCCGTGCACCTGGTTCATCCAGACAACCCGCCCGGCGTCCAGCCCGAGCGCCTTCGCGGCCAGCTCCCGGTTCTCCCGCACGGCCGCGGGATCGTCCCCGACCGCGCCGCCGAGGTTGAGCTCCTCATACGGAGCGGCGCTCACCCCACCCCACCGGTCGGTGAAGGCGAAGTGCGCGCCGCTCACGCTCTCGCGCTGTCCTATCACTTCAGAAAGTCCGGGACGTCCAGTTCCTCGGCCGCGCTGTCCGAGTAGTTCCGCGACGACGGGACCGGCGGGGCGGCCGGGACGTCGGCCACCGGCTCGGGCGTCGGCTCCGGCTCCTCCTTCGGGGTCACGCTGCCCAGCGAGCCGAAGGACGGGCGGCTCTCCGGCTGCCGTACCGGAGCGGGCTCCTCGCGGCGGGCCGGGGCCGAGGAGGAGGCCGAGCCGAGAACGTTGTCCCGGCGGGCCGGCGGCTGGCCGCCGTCGAAGCCGGCCGCGATCACGGTGACCCGCACCTCGTCGCCGAGGGCGTCGTCGATGACCGCGCCGAAGATGATGTTGGCCTCGGGGTGGGCGGCCTCGCTGACCAGCTGCGCGGCCTCGTTGATCTCGAACAGGCCGAGGTCGGAGCCGCCGGAGATGGAGAGCAGGACGCCCCGGGCGCCGTCGATGGAGGCCTCGAGGAGCGGCGAGGAGATCGCCATCTCGGCGGCGGCCACCGCGCGGTCGTCGCCGCGGGCCGAGCCGATGCCCATCAGGGCCGAGCCGGCCTCGGACATGACCGACTTGACGTCGGCGAAGTCGAGGTTGATCAGACCGGGGGTGGTGATGAGGTCGGTGATGCCCTGAACACCGGAGA
The DNA here is from genome assembly GCF_042895235.1 of Streptomyces sp. NPDC001410. Classification (NCBI taxonomy): domain Bacteria; kingdom Bacillati; phylum Actinomycetota; class Actinomycetes; order Kitasatosporales; family Streptomycetaceae; genus Streptomyces; species Streptomyces sp. NPDC001410. The sequence goes on along the minus strand of NZ_JBIAWE010000006.1, from coordinate 80,845 downwards.
GCAGGACCTGGTCGGCGGACTTGAAGGCGTCCAGGACCGAGACCTGGCGGTCCGAGATGGACAGCAGCCGGTCGTTCGGGATGACGATGAGGGTGTCGACCTCTTCGCGCAGCTCGGCGATGCCGTCCTCGGCCTGGTTCGCGCGGCGCCGTCCCTCGAAGGTGAACGGGCGCGTGACCACGCCGATGGTGAGGGCGCCCAGCGAGCGCGCGATGTTGGCCACGACGGGCGCGCCGCCGGTGCCGGTGCCGCCGCCTTCACCGGCCGTCACGAAGACCATGTCGGCCCCCTTGAGAACCTCCTCGATCTCCTCGCGGTGGTCCTCGGCGGCCTTGCGGCCGACGGCCGGGTTGGCTCCGGCGCCGAGTCCGCGGGTGAGTTCGCGGCCGACGTCGAGCTTGACGTCGGCGTCGCTCATCAACAGCGCCTGTGCGTCGGTGTTGATGGCGATGAACTCGACACCCTTGAGACCGACCTCGATCATCCGGTTGATGGCATTGACACCACCGCCGCCGACACCGATGACCTTGATGACTGCGAGGTAGTTCTGCGGTGCTGCCACGTCGAAGGCCTCTCGCCTCGAATTACGTTGTCGCCACCGGGCGGTTCCCCGCACCGGGACGACGGATGCCGAATGGGACGGTCCGAACGCCGACCCGAACCCTAACCCTGAAGTTTAGGGTTACCAGTGTGTCTGTTCCCTGGAGTCTTCTGAACAGGACACTAAGTCGACAAGTGGCGCCCGTTCAACGAACACGCCGAACCTCCCGTTTTTCTTTTCACCCTATGTGATCAGCCGTAGCAGTGCCCAACCAGGGTGCTGGCCTGCGCTGATGTGCGTCAACTCCCCGATGACGCAGGGGCGGTGGGGACGCTGACATCGAAGTGCCGCGCACCGGGAGCTGCTTTCATGAGAGCCGTGAGGGCCCGTGCCTTGGCGCGGCCGTTCTCGCCGCTCCCCCATGCCACGGTGCGGCCGTCGCCCAACTCCAGCGAGATGTCGTCGTAGGAACGGACTTGGACGGTCCGGGTGTCCCGGGCGACAGCGGCCGGCAGGTCGCCGCCGACCTGGACCGCCTCGCGCACCAGCCGGTCGGTGCCGAAACGCCGGAAGCTGGCGGAACCGGAACCCTTGCGGGATGCGGTCAATTCCAGCGTCGGAACGCCTTTCGGCGCCTGCGAAACCGTGGCGAAACGGACACCTTCCTCGTCGACTTCGACGAAGTTCCCCGCTTTTCGGACAAGTAGCACCGGGGTGCGCTCGACGACTTTCAGGCCGATTCCATGCGGCCAGGAACGGACGACATCAACGGTGTCAATTCGGGGCAATTTCCGGCGAAGTCGGGCCGCGATGGCGTCCGTGTCCACGGAAATCAGCGGGTCCCCGACCGGCACGGAGGCGGCCTCGCGCACGTCGGCCGGGGTCAGGACACGGGTGCCCGAGACCGAGACGCGCTGCACACGCAGCCACGAGGAGCCGTACAACACCCAAGCGGAACCCGCCCCGAGGAGCACCAGGGCGACCGCCAGAATGACGATCGTACGAAGGCGGAGTCTCCTCAACCTCCGCGCGAGCGGCGGGCCGGACGACTCCTGCTGGCGTTCACCGCGCTCGGCGGTCGTCGGTCCGGCCACGCTCACTGCCCCTTCGTCATACAGTCCTATCGGCGCGAGGCGATCGCCTCGTACACCATGCCGACCAGCAGCTCGTCGGCGTCCCGGCGACCGAACTCGCTTGCCGCGCGTGACATCTCGTACAGCCGGTGCGGGTCGGCGAGCACGGGCAGGACGTTCTGCTGCACCCACTCGGGGGTCAGCTCCGCGTCGTCGACGAGGAGTCCGCCGCCGGCCTTCACCACCGGCTGGGCGTTCAGCCGCTGTTCGCCGTTGCCGATGGGCAGCGGGACGTAGGCGGCCGGGAGCCCGACGGCGGAGAGTTCGGCGACGGTCATCGCGCCCGCGCGGCAGAGCATCAGGTCGGCCGCGGCGTACGCGAGGTCCATCCGGTCCAGGTAACTTACCGGGATGTAGGGGGGCATTCCCGGCATCTGCTGCACCTGCGGCAGTTCGTTCTTCGGGCCGACCGCGTGCAGGATCTGGATGCCGGCCTGCTGCAGCCAGGGAGCGACCTGCTGGACGACCTCGTTGAGGCGCCGGGCACCCTGCGAACCGCCGGAGACGAGCAGCGTGGGCAGGTTCGGGTCGAGGCCGAACCGGGCGCGGGCCTCGGGGCGGGCGGCGGCGCGGTCCAGGGTCGCGATGGAGCGGCGCAGCGGAATGCCGATGTAGCGGGCGTCGCGCAGCTTGCTGTCCGGAGTGGAGACGGCGACCCGGGCCGCGTACCGCGAGCCGATCTTGTTCGCCAGGCCGGGCCGCGCGTTGGCCTCGTGGATCACGATGGGCACCCCGAGGCGCTTGGCGGCCAGGTAGCCGGGCAGGGCGACGTAGCCGCCGAAGCCGACCACGCAGTCGGCCTTGGTGCGCTCCAGGATCTGCTCTGCGGCCTTGATCGTGCCGCGCAGCCGGCCCGGAACGGTGATCAGTTCGGGCGTGGGCTTGCGGGGCAGCGGCACGGCGGGGATCAGCGCCAGCTCGTAGCCGCGCTCCGGGACGAGTCGGGTCTCAAGTCCGCGTTCCGTGCCCAGGGCCGTGATCCCCACGGTCGGATCCTGCCTGCGCAGGGCGTCCGCGAGGGCGAGCGCGGGCTCGATGTGGCCGGCGGTCCCCCCACCAGCGAGTACGACATGCACCGAAATTCACCGCTCTCCGGACGAACGCGCCACCGAGGCACGCCGTCGCATCGTGTTCCATCTCCGAGGCCCCCGATCCATCCTGGCGCCTCCAGCCCGCTTTCTACCAAAGCGAGGTTGCCGCATCGCAAGCGCCGCCCGCGCAGCGGGCTCGTCGCGTGCGAAGGCGATCAGCAGCCCGATGGCGAACATGGTCGGCAGCAGGGCGGACCCTCCGTAGGAAAACAGCGGGAGGGGGACACCGGCGATCGGCAGCAGACCAAGCACCGCACCGATGTTGATCACCGCCTGGGTGGTGATCCAGGTGGTCACGCCTCCCGCGGCGTACCTCACGAAGGGGTCCTCCGTGCGTCCGGCCACGCGGATACCCGCATAGCCTAGAGCCGCGAACAGGGCGAGCACCGACAGCGTCCCCGCCAGGCCCAGTTCCTCACCGGTGACGGCGAAAATGAAGTCGGTGTGTGCTTCAGGTAGTTGGCCCCATTTTTCCACACTCGCGCCGAGACCGGATCCGAAGAGTCCGCCGGAGGCGAGGGCGTAGATCCCGTGCACGGCCTGCCAGCAGTCGGCGACCCCGGACTTCGGCTCGGTGGCGCCGATGCAGGCGAGCCGGGCCATCCGGTTGGGGCTGGTCTTGATCAGGACCACACCGATCAGACCGGCGATCGAGAGGACGCCGGCGAACAGCCGGGTCGGCGCCCCCGCGAGCCACAGCAGGCCGAACAGGATCGCCGTGAGAATGATCGCGGTGCCCATGTCGCCGCCGAGCATGATCAGGCCCAGCAGCAGGAAGGCGACCGGCACCAGCGGCACCAGCATGTGCTTCCACTGGGTCAGCAGCTTCTTCTCCTGCTTGCGGGCGATCAGGTCGGCGCCCCACAGCACCAGGGCGAGCTTGCCGAACTCACTGGGCTGGATCTGGAAGGAGCCGCCGAGGGAGATCCAGTTCTGGTTGCCGTTGACCGCCATCCCTATCCCTGGCACCTGCACCAGGACCATCAGGAAGACGGCACCGGCGAGGATCGGGTAGGCGAGTGCGCGGTGCAGCTTCACCGGCATACGGGAGGCGGCGAACAGCAGTCCGCTGCCGATGAGCGCGGCGAGGAACTGCTTGCGGAAGAAGTACGACCCCGGCAGCGACAGCTGCAGCGCGGTGATCTGGGAGGCCGAGTAGACCATCACCAGGCCCAGCACGGTGATCAGCAAGCTGCCGCCGAGGATCAGGTAGTAGGCGGTCAGCGGCCGGTCCCAGGCCTTGCGCGCGCGCATGTAGAGCCGCAGGAACGGGTTGTCGCCCGACGGCCGGGGTGCCGTGGGCCTTCTGGCGGCGCGCTGAACAGGAGGACGGCCTGTACGGCTACTGGGCATCACCAGCTCCTCGCACCCGCCGACCAAACCCGAGCCACATCCGCCTCACGCGTCCCTCCAAGGGTCCCGAAGCACCCAGGGGGTGAGACCCGCCGTCAGGCGCCCGCTCCGAGTTCGCGGACCGCCTCCGCGAACGCGTCACCGCGCTGGTTGTAGTTGGTGAACATGTCCATGGAGGCGCAGGCCGGGGCCAGCAGCACCGTGTCGCCGGGCTGCGCGAGCCGCTTCGCCTCCGTCACCGCCTGGAGCATCGCCCCAGTGTCGGCCCGTTCGAGGTCGACGACGGGTACTTCCGGGGCGTGTCGCGCGAGGGCCTCGCGGATCAGGGCACGATCGGCGCCGATCAGGACGGCACCGCGAAGTCGCTTTGCCGACTTGGCGACCAGCTCGTCGAAGGTCGCGCCCTTCGCCAGACCGCCCGCAATCCATACGATCGGCTCATATGCCGCCAACGAGGCTTCCGCGGCATGGGTGTTGGTCGCCTTGGAGTCGTCCACGTACGCCACCCCGTCGATGTCGGCGACGTGCGCGATGCGGTGGGCGTCCGGCCTGAAGGCCCTGAGGCCGTCGCGTACGGCCTTGGCGGGCACCCCGAAGGCGCGCGCGAGGCCCGCGGCGGCAAGGGCGTTGGCGATGTTGTGCGGGGCCGGCGGGTTGACGTCGAAGACCTCGGCCAGCTCCTGCGCGTTCTTGTGGCGGTTCTCCACGAAGGCGCGGTCGATCAGGATGCCGTCCACGACGCCGAGTTGGGAGGGGCCCGGGGTGCCGAGGGTGAAGCCGATGGCGCGGCAGCCCTCCTCCACGTCCGCCTCGCGCACCAGGTCCTCGGTGAGCTTGTCGGCCACGTTGTAGACGCAGGCGACCCGATTGCCTTCGTAGATGCGGCCCTTGTCGGCGGCGTACGCCTCCATGGAGCCGTGCCAGTCGAGGTGGTCCGGGGCGAGGTTCAGGACGACCGCGGAGTGGGCGCGCAGGGAGGGCGCCCAGTGGAGCTGGTAGCTGGACAGTTCGACGGCCAGGACGTCGTACCGCTCCTCGCCGAGGACCGCGTCCAGCAGGGAGACGCCGATGTTGCCGACGGCGGCCGTGCGCAGGCCCGCGGCCCTCAGGATCGACGCCAGCATCTGGACGGTGGTGGTCTTGCCGTTGGTGCCGGTCACGGCCAGCCAGGGGGCCGCGTCGGGGCCCCGCAGGCGCCAGGCCAGCTCCACGTCGCCCCAGACGGGCACGCCCGCCTGCTCGGCCGCGAGGAACAGCGGCTTGTCCGGCTTCCAGCCGGGCGCGGTGACGATCAGCTCGGTGCCCTCGGGCAGGGTAGCGCCGTCGCCGAGGCGCACGGTGATGCCGAGCGCCTCCAGCTCCGCGGCCTGCTCACGCGCGCGTGCGTCGTCGCCGTCGTTGACGACCGTGACGATCGCCCCGCGCGCGTGCAGCACTTTCGCCGCCGGGACGCCGGAGACGCCGAGCCCGGCGACGGTGACGTGCTTGCCCTGGAAGTCAGAAGGCTCAGAAGGCACCGAGGAGGTCACTTGTCCGCTGCCCATCCCGCATAGAAGAGGCCAAGTCCGACAATCACACAGATTCCCTGGATGATCCAGAAGCGGACCACCACCAGGACTTCGGACCAGCCCTTGAGTTCGAAGTGGTGCTGGAGTGGCGCCATCCGGAAGACGCGCCTGCCGGTGAGCCGGAAGGAGCCGACCTGGATGACGACCGACATGGTGATGAGGACGAACAGGCCGCCCATGATGGCCACCAGCAGCTCCGTGCGGGAGAGGATGGCCAGGCCCGTCAGGACACCACCGAGGGCGAGCGAACCGGTGTCGCCCATGAAGATCTTCGCCGGCGAGGTGTTCCACCACAGGAAGCCCAGGCAGGCGCCCATCAGGGCGGAGGCGATCACGGCGAGGTCCAGCGGGTCGCGCACCTCGTAGCAGGCGGCCGGGTTGGTCAGGGTGCCCGCGTTGGCGCAGGACTCCTGGAACTGCCAGACGCCGATGAACGTGTAGGCGCCGAAGACGAGGACGGAGGCGCCGGTGGCGAGGCCGTCCAGACCGTCGGTGAGGTTCACGCCGTTCGACATCGCCAGGATCATGAACAGCGCCCAGACGACGAACAGCACCGGGCCGATGGACCAGCCGAAGTCCGTGATGAACGACAGCTTGGTGGAGGCCGGAGTGTTGCCCCGGGCGTCGGCGAACATCAGCGACAGCACCGCGAAGGAGATGCCGACGATCAGCTGGCCGGCCATCTTGGCCTTGGCCCGCAGACCCAGCGAACGCCGCTTGACGATCTTGATGTAGTCGTCCAGGAAGCCGACCAGACCCATGCCGAACATCAGGCCGAGCACCAGCAGGCCGGAGTAGGTGGGCGGGTAGCCGGTGATGAGCTTGCTCAGGAAGTACGCGGCGATCGTCGCCAGGATGAAGGCGATACCACCCATGGTGGGCGTACCGCGCTTGCTGGCGTGCTCGCGCGGGCCGTCGTCACGGATGTACTGGCCGTACCCCTTGCGGGCCAGCAGCTTGATCAGCAGCGGGGTCCCGATCAGGGTCAGGAAGAGGCCGATGACTCCCGAGAACAGGATCTGCTTCATCATCGGGCGGCAACCTCACCCTCGGCACCGGCCTCGACGAGCGCCTGGGCGACGCTTTCGAGCCCCACCGAACGGGACGCCTTCACGAGCACGACGTCCCCTGGGCGCAACTCGCTGCGCAACAGGTCGACCGCCGCCTGTGCGTCGGACACGTGCACCGACTCCTCACCCCACGAACCCTCGTTATATGCGCCCAGTTGCAGCCAGGAGGCCTCAATCCCCCCGACCGCGACGAGCTTGCTGACGTTGAGCCGGACGGCGAGCCGTCCGACGGCGTCGTGCTCGGCGAGCGCCTCGTCCCCCAGCTCGGCCATCTTGCCGAGCACCGCCCACGTGCGGCGCCCCTTGCCCATGGCCGCGAGCGCCCTGAGGGCGGCCCGCATGGACTCGGGGTTGGCGTTGTAGGCGTCGTTGACGATGGTCACGCCGTCCGGGCGCTCGGTGACCTCCATCCGCCAGCGGGAGAGGGAGCCCGCCTCGGAGAGCGCGGTGGCGATCTCTTCCGCGGACAGGCCCAGCTCATGGGCGACGGCGGCCGCGGCGAGCGCGTTCGACACGTGGTGCTCACCGTACAGGCGCATGGTCACATCGCTTGCACCGGAGGGTGTGTGAAGCCTGAAGGCGGGCTGTCCGCTGTCCGTGAGTCGCACGTTCTCGGCGCGTACGTCCGCTTCGGCCGACTCTCCGAAAAGGACCACCTTCGCCTTGGTACGGGAGGCCATGGCACGGACCAACGGGTCGTCGGCGTTGAGGATCGCGGCTCCGTCCTCGGGCAGCGTCTCCACCAGCTCGCCCTTGGCCTGCGCGATCTGTTCACGGCCGCCGAACTCGCCGATGTGGGCGGTGCCGACGTTGAGCACCAGGCCGATCTTCGGCGGGGTGAGGCCGGTGAGGTAGCGGATGTGGCCGATGCCGCGCGCGCCCATCTCCAGGACGAGGAACCTGGTGTCCTCGGTGGCGGACAGGGCGGTCAGCGGCAGCCCGATCTCGTTGTTGAGCGAGCCGGGCGTGAACACGGTCGGCGCCTTGCTCCGGAGCACCTGGGCGATGAGGTCCTTGGTGCTGGTCTTGCCGGCCGAGCCGGTCAGCGCGACGAGGGTCGCGCCGAGCCGTCGTACGACATGGCGGGCGAGGGCGCCGAGGGCGGTCTGGACGTCGTCCACGACGATCGCGGGCACGCCGACGGGACGCGACGCCAGTACGGCGACCGCGCCCGCCTCCACGACGGCCTGCGCGAAGTCGTGGCCGTCCACGCGCTCGCCGACGAAGGCGGCGAACAGGGTGCCTGGCACCACCTCGCGGGAGTCCCGTACGACCGGTCCGGTGACCTGGACGGACGGATCCGGTATGTCGTGCGTCTGCCCGCCGACGACTGCTGCGATCTCGGCGAGGGAGAGGGCGATCACAAGTTCATCCCTGGGTCTTCTGGATAGCTTCGCGAAGCACCTGGCGGTCGTCGAAGGGACGGATCACGCCGGCGATGTCCTGGCCCTGCTCGTGGCCCTTGCCCGCGACCAGCACGGTGTCGCCGGGCTGTGCCCGGCCCACGGCGGCCTCGATCGCGGCGGCCCGGTCCTCGAACAGGAGCACCTCGCCGCGCTCGTGCGCGGGCACGGAGGCCGCGCCCTGGAGCATGGTCGCGAGGATCGCGAGCGGGTCCTCGGAGCGGGGGTTGTCGGAGGTCAGTACGGCCGTGTCGGAGAGCCGGGCCGCTGCGGCACCCATCGGGGCGCGCTTGGTCTGGTCGCGGTCGCCGCCGCAGCCGAGAACGACGTGCAGCCGGCCCTTGGTGACCTTGCGCAGCGCCTTGAGCACCGACTCGACGGCGTCGGTCTTGTGCGCGTAGTCGACGACCGCGAGGTAGGGCTGCCCGGCGTCCACCCGCTCCAGGCGGCCGGGGACCCCCGGTACGGCGGCGACGCCGTCCGCGGCGACCTGCGGGTCGAGGCCGGCCACGGCGAGGGCGACGATGGCGGCGAGGGTGTTCGCCACGTTGAAGGGGCCCGGCAGCGGCGACTTGGCGTGGACGCGCTCGCCCTGGGGGCCGACGACGGTGAACGTCGAGTCCATGGGGCCGACCTCGACGTCCTGGGCGCGCCAGTCGGCGTCGGGGTGGCCCTCGGCGGAGAAGGTGACGACCGGGACGGTCGCCTCCTCGGCGAGCCGGCGGCCGTACTCGTCGTCCGCGTTGATCACACCGAGTTTGCTGCGTTTCGGCGTGAACAGCTGCGCTTTGGCCCGGAAGTAGTCCTCCATGTCGGAGTGGAACTCCATGTGCTCCGGGCTGAGGTTGTTGAACACGGCGATGTCGAAGACGCAGCCGTCGACCCGGCCGAGGACCAGGGCGTGGCTGGAGACCTCCATGGCGACCGCCTCGACGCCGCGTTCGCGCATGACGGCGAACAGGGCCTGCAGGTCGGTGGCTTCGGGGGTGGTGCGCTCGGACTTGATGCGCTCCTCGCCGATGCGCATCTCGACGGTGCCGATGAGTCCGGTGTCGCGGGTGGTCTTGAGGCCGCCCTCGACCAGGTAGGCGGTGGTGGTCTTGCCGGAGGTGCCGGTGATGCCGATCTGGAGCAGGTCGCGGCCGGGGTGGCCGTAGATCGTCGCCGCCAGTTCGCCCATCCGCCCGCGCGGGTCCGCCACGACCAGGACCGGCAGTCCGGTCGCCGCGGCGCGCTCGGCGCCCGTCGGGTCGGTCAGCACGGCGACCGCGCCGAGGCCGGCGGCCTGGGTCACGAAGTCGGCGCCGTGCAGGCGGGCCCCCGGAAGGGCGGCGTACACGTCTCCGGGGCGGACGGCGCGCGAGTCGTGGGTGATCCCCGTGACCTCGGCGGCGCTGTCCGGGGCGGCGGCACCCAGCTGATCGGCCAGCTCCGCGAGGGGTGTGGCGGAGACCTGAACCGGTCGCGGCGGTCCCGGATATGTCACGGAAGCGCCCTTCTGGGTGGTTTGGGACTGATCAGCGTGTGGCACGGCGGTGAGCGTACCGGGCGCACCCGCTCCGGAGCGAAGTGAGGGCTCTGCGGCGCCTTGGTTCCCGGAATCGGGGGTGATCGTTCTCACGGGCTCGTTCCTGGTGGTGTTCCGGTGGTGCGGGGCGGGCTGATCAGGGCTTGTATTCGACGGGCAGGTTCGCCGGCTTCGCCCCGGTCGGCGGGACCTGGAGGGTCTTCAGGGCGAACTCCATCACCTGCTTGTAGATGGGTCCGCAGATCTGGCCGCCGTAGTAGCTGCCGGACGTGGCGTTCTGGATCGCGCAGTAGACGGTGATCCGCGGGTTGTCCGCGGGTGCGAATCCGGCGAACGACGAGGTGTAGCCGCGGTAGCGGCCGGTGGCCGGATCCACGCGGTTGGCCGTACCCGTCTTGCCCGCGACCCGGTAGCCGGGAATGCGGGCCTTGACGCCGGTGCCGTGCTCGTCGTCCACGACGGACTCCAGCATCTGGGCGAGCGTCCTGGCCGTCTTCTCGCTGACCACGCGCGTTTTCTGGGGCTGCGCGGCGGGGGTGAAGCGGCCGTCGGCGCCCTCGGTGCCGCGCACCAGGGTCGGCTCGACGCGGACACCGCCGTTGGCGATCGTCGAGTACACGGAGGCGGCCTGCATGGCGCTCAGGGAGAAGCCCTGGCCGAAAGGAACCGTGTACTGCTGCGACGTCGACCACTTGCCGGCGGGCGCGAGGATGCCCCTGGTCTCGCCGGGGAAGCCGAGCCCGGTGGGGCCGCCGATGCCGAACTTGCGCAGGTACGAGTAGAGGACCTTGTTGGCCTCCGGCTGGGTCTTGCCCAGCTGGCCGGTGGCGAGGATGGTACCGATGTTGCTGGACCTGGCGAGCACGCCGTTGAGCGTGAGGTGCCAGGTGTTGTGGTCCATGTCGTCCTGGAAGAGGCGGTCGCCGCGGTGCAGCCGGTTCGGTACGACGACGTGGGTGAGCGGGGTGGCCGCGTTCTGCTCCAGCACCGCCGCCATCGACATCACCTTGGCGGTGGAGCCGGGCTCGTAGGCGTCCTGGACGGCCGGGTTGCCCATGGCCGCTCCGTCGGCCTTCGACAGGTCGTTCGGGTCGAAGCCGGGCGCGTTGGCCATGGCCAGGATCTCGCCGGTGCGGGTGTCCTGGACGATGACGTAGCCGCGGTCCGCCTTGGACTTCTCGACCTGCTCGGTGATGGCGTTCTGGGCGGCCCACTGGATGTCGCGGTCGATGGTGAGCTCGACGTCGCTGCCGGGCACGGCGGGCGTCTCCGTCGAGCCCGCGGTGGGCACCTCGCGGCCGCCGGACTGGGCGTAGCGGATCTTGCCGGCCTTGCCGGACAGCTGCTTGTTCAGCTCCTGCTCGATGCCGCCGCCGCCCTGGCCCTCGGCGTTGACCCAGCCCAGTATCCCGGCGGCCAGCTCGCCGTTGGGGTACACGCGCTGGCTGCTGGGGTCGGCGAAAACGCCCGCGAGCACGTTGGCCGAGGTGTTGTCGGTCTTGGCCTTCTGGGCGAGCGCGCTCTTCAGGTCCTTGATCTGCTTCCAGACCTGCGGGGTCTGCCGGGTGGCGAGCCGGGTGTAGCGCGACAGCTTGTTCGCGGGCCTGAGCTTCTTGACGATCGTGGCCTGGTCCTGGCCGAGGATCGGCGCGAGCAGCGCGGCGGCCTGTTCGGGTCCGTCGTCGATCTTGAGCTGCTTGACGGTGAACATCGTCGGGTCGGCCGTGATGTCGTACGCGTCCTCGCTGATGGCGAGGGCCACACCGTTGCGGTCGGTGATCTGGCCGCGGTCGGCGGCCAGGGTGTGCACGACGTACCGGTTCAGTTCGGCCTTGGCGGCGTACGCGCTCGCGTCGACGGCCTGGACCTGGAGCAGCCGTACGACGAAGGCGAGCAGCACCAGGGTGAGCGCGAGGCCGACCATGCGCAGCCGGGGTCGGGGGCTGCCGAGCCGGAGGGCGGGCGGGGGCATGGGCCGGGCCCCGCTCGGCCGGCGGGCCGGACGGGCACCGGGCCCGGGCTGCCGCCGTACGGTGCCCCGCGGCCGGGGCGGCTTCGCGGGGCCGGGCACGCGGCGCCGCGGCGCTTCCCTGTCGGACACTTCCGTCACCTGCCGGGGGTCGGGGTGGGCGCGGACTGGAGGGTGGCGGGCGGCGGCACCGCCCCGCCCGGGGCGGCCGCCGGGGCCGGAGCCGAGGGGGCGGGGGTCGCGGGCGGCTGTGTCGGCGCGGCCGAGGGGAACGACGGGGTCGCGGCGGTCGAGGGCGGCACGGAGGCGCCGGGGGCCGTGAGGAGGGCCTCCGGGGCGACGGGCTGCGCGAAGGAGGCGGGCTCGGGGCTGGCCGCGTTCGGTACGCCCTTGACTTTGCCGTCGGAGCCGAGGAAGGCCGGGTCGCCGCCGGGGACCATGCCGAGTTCGCGGGCGCGGCGCTGGAGGGCGTCGGGGGACGAGTAGGCGTCGATGTCCCGCTGCAGCGCCTGTTCCTCGTCGGTGAGGCTCTTCGTCTGCTTCTGCAGGTCGTCGAGTTTGAACGAACCTTCGCTGAGGGCGGAGTTGAGCACCAGCAGCCCGATGAGGCCGCCGCCGAGCAGCAGGACGACGAGGAGGACGAACGGGGTGCGGGCCGCGCGGGCGCGGCCGGCCGGGAAGAGCCGGGCGAGCCGGGCGGCCCTCCCCCTCAGTTCGGGTTTCCTACTCACTGGGCCTCCGGTGGCTCCGGCGCGCCGACGGGTGAGTTCGGAAACCCAACCGACCCGATTCGCTCACTCGGCGTCCTCCCTGATGCGCTCGGCGCCCCGCAGCCGGGCCGGGGCGGCCCTGCGGTTCTCGGCGACCTCTTCCTCGGTGGGGAGTTCGGCACCGCGCGTGAGCAGCTTGAGCCGCGGCTGGTAGCGCTCGGGCACGACCGGCAGCCCGGGCGGCGCGGTGGACGCGGCGCCGGCCGCGAACACCTGCTTCACCAGCCGGTCCTCGAGCGAGTGGTACGACAGCACGGCGATGCGCCCGCCGACGGCGAGGGCCTTCACCGCGCCCGGGATCGCCCGCTCCAGGACGGACAGCTCGCCGTTGACCTCGATGCGCAGCGCCTGGAAGGTGCGCTTGGCCGGGTTGCCTCCGGTGCGCTTGGCGGCCTGCGGCAGCGCGTCCCGGATCAGTTCGACGAGCCGCGCGCTGTTGCTGAACGGCTCCTTCTCGCGTTCGCGGACGATGGCGGAGACGATCCGCTTGGCCTGCTTCTCCTCGCCGTACGCGCGCAGGATCCGCACCAGCTCGCCCGCCGGGTAGGTGTTGAGGACCTCGGCGGCGCTGATGCCGGTCGTCTGGTCCATGCGCATGTCGAGGGGGGCGTCCTGGGCGTAGGCGAAGCCGCGGTCGGCCTCGTCCAGCTGCATGGAGGAGACGCCGAGGTCGAACAGGACGCCCTGGACGCGCGGGATGCGCAGCCGGTCCAGTACGTCGGGCAGCTCGTCGTAGACGGCGTGCACCAGGGTGGCCCGGTCGCCGAAGGGCGCGAGCCGCTCGCCGGACAGGCGCAGCGCCTCCTTGTCCCGGTCGAGGGCGACGAGCCGCACCTCGGGGAACTGCGTCAGCAGGGCCTCGCTGTGGCCGCCGAGGCCGAGGGTGCAGTCGACGACCACCGCTCCCGGCCGCTCCAGGGCGGGTGCCAGCAGATCCAGGCACCGCTGGAGCATCACCGGGACGTGTCGACTCTGACTCAAGGGGGCCTCTCAGTTCCGGCGGGCCGTGACGCACCGCCGGGTCCCCGCCCGCTCTGTGAAGGGGAGGCCTGCCGGCGCCGGAAGCGTCAGCCGACCGGGAGCGGGAGGAGGCCGAGCCGTACGTACGCGCCGCGCACGTGGGGAGACGGTCCGGGTGTGGGCCGGGGTCTCCGGGGGTTTCACCAGCAGGGAGAGCCGCCCCTCCCGCTTCGCGTCACTTTAGTCCACCGTGTCTCGCGGTCAATCAACCGGCCTGCGCGTCGCGTACCGCGCCTCGGGCAGAGCGGCAATTCGAAAAGATTCACCCATCCGGCCCACGTTTGCCCTCCGTGTGGGTTAGCTCACAACAAGCCACGATGACGTTCTTTGTCCGCTCTCACAGCAGGCCGGGACCGGGGGTGACCAGTAACGTCGTCAGTATGACGACTTCCGCAGCAGTTCCCCCTGGATCCGAAGCCGCCATAACCAGCGGTGGCACCGTGACGGACCGCCTGGTGGAGGCCAACGGGCACTACGCCGAGGCCTTCGCCGACCCTGGCATGGACGCCCGTCCGGTCCTGCACGTGGCCGTGGTGGCCTGCATGGACGCCCGACTCGACCTGCACGCCGCGCTCGGCCTGGAGCTCGGCGACTGTCACACCATCCGCAACGCGGGCGGAGTCGTCACCGACGACGTGATCCGCTCCCTGACCATCAGCCAGCGGGCGCTCGGCACCCGCAGCATCGTCCTGATCCACCACACCGGATGCGGTCTGGAGTCCCTCACCGAGGACTTCCGGCACGAACTGGAGATGGAGGTCGGCCAGCGCCCGGCGTGGGCGGTGGAGTCCTTCCGGGACGTCGACCAGGACGTCCGTCAGTCCATGCAGCGGGTGCGCACCTCGCCGTTCCTGCTCCACACCGACGACGTGCGCGGCTTCGTCTTCGACGTGCACACCGGTCTGCTGCGCGAGGTCGACCCGGCCTGACCGGGGCCGCCGGCCCACCCCGAACACCCCCGCCCTGCGAAAGCATTCCGCCGCACGGCATCGAAAACGGTGGTCGAAAAGACCGTAAGACCGACATCGTGCGGGCAGTTGTCCACAGGCGAGTGACACGAATCGGTAACGGCAGCAAGAATGCGGGGTGTGGGCGTCGCGTGGAACCTTTTCCGCGCGGTGTCCGTGTTTTCGGGGTGGGCCGGTTTCGCATCGCAGAGCGTCGGCCCGAGTAAGAACGGGCCGAGGAGGGCCGGGTGACGACCTATGACGATCGAGCGAGCCTCACTGATCTGACCGCCACTGTGGAGCGTGTCCGCAGTTCGGTGGAGGGTGTGATCGAGGGCAAGCCCGAGGTCGTACGGCTTTCGCTGACCGTACTGCTCGCCGAGGGACATCTGTTGATCGAGGATGTCCCCGGAGTGGGCAAGACCATGCTCGCCAAGGCACTGGCGCGGTCCATCGACTGCTCGGTGCGGCGCATCCAGTTCACGCCCGACCTGCTGCCCTCGGACATCACCGGTGTGTCCATCTGGGACCAGCAGCGCCGGGACTTCGAGTTCAAGCCGGGCGCCATCTTCGCGCAGATCGTGATCGGCGACGAGATCAACCGCGCCTCGCCAAAGACCCAGTCCGCGCTGCTGGAGTCCATGGAGGAGCGCCAGGTCACCATCGACGGGCAGAGCTACGAACTGCCCAGTCCCTTCATGGTGGTGGCCACGCAGAACCCGGTGGAGATGGAGGGCACCTATCCGCTGCCCGAGGCGCAGCGCGACCGCTTCATGGCCCGGGTCTCCGTCGGCTACCCGAGCGTCGAGGCCGAGCTGCAGATGCTGGACGTGCACGGCGGGGTCTCCCCGCTGGAGGACCTCCAGCCGGTGGCGCACGCGCACGAGATCGTGAAGCTGATCGAGGCGGTGCGCGGGGTGCACGTCTCCGAGGCGGTGCGGCGGTACGCGGTGGAGCTGGTCGCGGCCACCCGCACGCACCCCGACCTCAGACTCGGCGCCTCCCCGCGCGCGACGCTGCATCTGCTGCGCGCGGCGAAGGCGTCCGCCGCCCTCAGCGGCCGGGAGTACGCGCTGCCGGACGACGTCCAGGCACTCGCCGTCGCCGTCCTCGCCCACCGGCTGCTGCCCACCGCCCAGGCCCAGCTCAACCGCCGTACGGCCGAGCAGGTGGTGCTGGAGATCCTGCAGCACACCCCGGTGCCCGCGGCGCCGCAGCAGCAGAGCGGCTTCGGCGGTCTCGGCCGGGGTGTCCCGGCCTATCCGCAGCAGCCCCCGCGGAGTCTGTGATGAGCGCCGGGGGGACGGGGCAGGCGGAGTCCGACCGCGGGGAGGCGGGCGGGGTCCGTACGGCCCTGGCGGGGCTCACCACCCGCGGGCGTTCCTTCCTGGCCGCCGGGATCGCGGCCGCGGTCTGTGCCTATGTGCTGGGCCAGATGGATCTGCTGCGGGTCGGCCTGCTGCTGGCCGTGCTGCCCCTGCTCTGCGCGACCGTGCTCTACCGCACGCGCTACCGGGTGGCCGGCAGCCGCCGGCTCTCCCCCGCGCGCGTGCCCGCGGGCAGCGAGGCCCGGGTGCACCTGCGGGTGGACAACGTCTCCCGGCTGTCCACGGGCCTGCTGATGCTCCAGGACCGGGTGCCCTACGTGCTCGGGCCCCGGCCGCGCTTCGTGCTGGACCGGGTGGAGCCGGGCGGCCGCCGCGAGGTGTCCTACCGGGTCCGCTCGGACCTGCGCGGCCGCTATCCGCTGGGTCCGCTGCAGCTGCGGCTGACCGACCCGTTCGGGATGTGCGAACTCACCCGCGCCTTCTCGACGTTCGACACGCTGACCGTCATACCGCGCGTGGAGCCGCTGGCGCCGGTCCGGTTCAGCGGCGAGGCCAAGGGGTACGGCGACGGGCGGCAGCGCTCGCTGGCCCTCGCGGGCGAGGACGACGTGATCCCGCGCGGGTACCGCTACGGCGACGACCTGCGCCGGGTGCACTGGCGCTCCACGGCGCGCTACGGCGAGCTGATGGTGCGCCGCGAGGAGCAACCGCGCCGCTCACGCTGCACGGTCCTGCTGGACACCCGGGGCGTCGGCTACGAGGGCGCGGGCCCCGACTCGGCCTTCGAGTGGGCCGTCTCGGGCACCGCGTCGGTCCTGGTGCACATGCTCGAACGGGGCTTCACGGTGCGCCTGCTGACGGAGAACGGCAGCTCGGTGCCCGGCGAGGGCGCCGACGGGTTCGCGGGTGCCGGCCAGGACTCCGCGGACGCGGCCGGGCTGATGATGGACACCCTCGCGGTGATCGACCACTCCGACGGCACGGGCCTGTCCCGGGCGTACGACATGCTGCGCGGCGGGAACGAGGGGCTGCTGGTCGCCTTCCTGGGCGATCTCGACGAGGAGCAGGCCGCGGTGGTCGCGAAGATGCGCCAACGCAGCGGCGGTGCGATCGCGTTCGTGCTGGACCCGGACACCTGGGTGCGGGAGGCCACGGACGTACCGGGCCCGGGCGACCGGCACGGCGAGCGGCTGCGCATACTGCGCGAGGCGGGCTGGACGGCGCTGAGCGTGCCGCGCGGCGCCTCGCTGAACGATCTGTGGCGGCAGGCGGACCGGGAACGCTCGGGCCTGACCGCGGTGAGCCGGGAGGCACTGTGATGAGCGGGCGGGCACGACTTGCCCTGTGTGCCGCCGCGGCGACGCTGATGGCCGCGTGCGCACTGCTGCCCCTGGTCGACCAGCCAACGTGGCTCTTCCAGACGGTGCTGCTGGTCGCCGTGCAGACCGGAGTGGGCGCGGCGGCCCGGCGGGTGCCGCTGGCGCGGCCGCTGACCGTGGCGGCGCAGGTCCTGGTCACGCTGATGCTGCTGACCCTGGTCTTCGCCCGGCAGCAGGCGCTCGTCGGGCTGGTCCCCGGTCCGGAGGCCTTCCGGCACTTCGGCGACCTGTTCCAGCAGGGCTCCGACGACGTCAGCCAGTACGCGATACCGGCACCGCTCACCGACGGCATCAAGCTGATGCTGATCGGCGGTGTCCTGGTGATCGGCCTGCTGGTGGACACCCTCGCGGTGACCTTCCGCAGCGCGGCCCCGGCCGGACTGCCGCTGCTCGCGCTGTACTCGGTGGCCGCGGGACTGTCCGGCGGCGGCACCGACTGGCTGTGGTTCCTGGTCGCGGCGGCCGGCTATCTGATGCTGCTGCTCGCCGAGGGCCGGGAGCGGCTGGCCCAGTGGGGCCGGGTCTTCGGCAGCGCGGCCCGCGCCCCGGGCGACCCGGAGGCCGGCGCGGTGGCCCCGGTGCGCACCGGACGCCGGATCGGCGCGGTCGCCCTCGGTGTCGCCCTGGTGGTGCCGCTGGCTCTGCCCGCGATGCAGGGCGGGCTGCTGGACGGCGCCGGAGCGGGCGTCGGCGCGGGCAACGGAAACGGCGGCACGATCTCCGCGGTCAACCCCCTGGTGTCCCTGCGCGACAGCCTGAACGTGGAGACCGACCGCCAGGTGCTGTCCCTGAAGACCAGTGCCGGCGACCTCTCGGACATGTATCTGCGGATCGTCTCGCTGGACGACTTCGACGGCACCACCTGGAAGCCGTCCCAGCGGCACATCGTCGGCGTGCCCGACGTCTTCCCCACGCCCGTCGGCCTGGGCACGGGCGTCAAGCGCACCACCGTGAAGACGACGATCACGGCCGCGGACTGGTACGCGCAGGACTGGCTGCCGATGCCGTACCCGCCGAGCGGTGTGCGGGTCAGCGGCAAATGGCGGTACGAGCCCGTCGGCATGACGCTCGTCGGTGACCACGGGCAGAACACGCGCGGCGAGACCTACCAGGTGAACAGCCTGGACGTGCAGCCGACCGCCGAGCAGCTGGCCGCGGCTCCGCAGCCGCCGGCGACGCTGAGGCGCGAGTACACCAACGTGCCGTCCAGGGTGCCGAAGGTGGTGGCCAGGACCGCCAAGGAGATCACCGCGGGCTCGGCGAGCCACTACGAGGAGGCGGTCAAGCTCCAGGACTACTTCGCGGTGTCCGGCGGCTTCCAGTACGACACCCAGGTGGAGGTCGGCCGCGGTCCCGACGCGATCGCGACCTTCCTGAAGAAGAAGCAGGGCTTCTGCGTCCACTTCTCCTTCACGATGGCGGCGATGGCCCGCACGCTCGGCATCCCCGCCCGGGTCGCGGTGGGCTTCGCGCCCGGCACTCCGCAGGCGGACGGCACGGTCTCGGTGAGCCTGAAGGACGCGCACGCCTGGCCCGAGCTGTACTTCGAGGGCGTGGGCTGGACCCGCTTCGAGCCGACCCCGACCCGGGGCACCGTGCCGTCGTACACCCAGTCGAACAAGCCCGGCACCTCCGAGCCGGAGGAGACCCTGCCGTCCCACGGGGCGTCGGCGGCGCCCTCGGTGTCGGCCTCGCCGAGCGAGAGCTGCAAGGCCCAGCTGCGGGGGCTCGACGCGTGCGGCAGCCCGTCCGCGGCGGTGGCGGCGCACAGCGGTGGCGGCGGTTCGTGGCGCTGGCTGTGGTACGCGCTGATCGGGCTCGGCGCCCTGGTGGTGCTGGCGATCCCGCTGGCGCCGATGCTGTGGCGGGCGCGGGTGCGGTCGGTACGGCTCGGCGCGCACGCGCGGACCGAGGAGGGTGCGGCGGCACACACGCTGGCGGCCTGGCAGGAGCTGATCGACAGCGCCTGGGACGTGGGCATCCTGCCGGACGAGTCGCAGACGCCGCGCAGGGCCGCGGCCCGGATCGTGCGGCTGGGAGATCTCGACCATGCGGCCGGGGCCGCCGTGCACCGGGTGGCGGACGCGCTGGAGCAGGTGCTGTACGCGCCCCGGCCGCGCCTGGTGGCGGGCCTGGCAGAGGACGTGCGCCGGGTGATCGCCGGCCTGAACGGCGGCGTGAGCGGGCGGACGCGGCTGCGGGCACGGTTCGCGCCGCGGTCGTTGGTGCGGGTGCTGTGGGCGGTGTCGGCCCGGTGGGCGGCGCTCAGGGCGCGTGCGGTGGCGGCCCGGCCGACGCTGCGCAGGCCTTCGGGGCAGCAGGGCTGAGACCGGAGAACGCGTGAGGGGTGGCCACCGGCTGGTGGCCACCCCTCACGGAGGTCTGCTGTGGTGAGCCCGAGCTGTGGGCGCGAACCGGCGGGCGGCTAGTGGCCCTGCTGCTCGTCCCGGCGGCGCTGCCAGCGCTGCTCGATCCGGTCCATCATGGAGCGCTTCTGCCGTACCTGGCGGCGCGGGGCGGCCGCGGGCTGCTCGCCCGGCTTGGGTGCCTTCCGCCAGCCTGTGACGGCGAGGACGGCACAGCCCAGCATGACGAGGAAGCCCACCACGCTGACCCAGATCTGCTGTGCGACCATTCCGGCCATGAGGAGCGCGATACCCACGAGGAAGCCTGCGACCGCCTGGTAGACCCGCCGCCGGGTGTACGTCCGCAGCCCACTTCCCTCAAGCGCCGACGCGAACTTGGGATCTTCGGCGTACAGCGCTCGCTCCATCTGCTCGAGCATGCGCTGCTCGTGCTCCGAGAGCGGCACGGAGTCCTCCTCATCGTGCAGTCGCCGGGGCGACCTGGGGGTCCCTTCAGGATAGGCAGGGAATCGCCCCCGTGAAACCCGCCCCTCTACGCCAATAGGCCAACCGGAATCCGCCATGGCCGTCCCGGCTCGCTGAGGCTTCCATTCCCCGGCGGCCGATCCGTCATGCCGGACCGTATACCTCGATCATACGGCGCAAACCGCTCGATCGGGGGGCTTGTGGCGTACTCCATCTGCCGCCAAGTCCCTGATCAGCGCCGCGTCCCGGAAGGCCGCTCAGGCCTTTGCGGCCCCTCGCGTCTCACCGAGCACATGGAGCTGGGTGGCTACGGAGTGGAAGGCGGGCAACTCGGCTGCCGCGGCCTCCAGCTTGAGCAGCGCGTCCAGGGCGCCGGGCTCGGTGTCCACGAGGACGCCGGGCACCAGGTCGGCGAAGACCCGCACGCCGTGCACCGCACCGACCCTCAGGCCCGCGCCCTCGACCAGCGCGGTGAGCTGCTCCGCGGTGAAGCGGCGCGGCATCGGGTCGCCGGCGCCCCAGCGGCCCTCCGGGTTCTCCAGGGCCTGCTTGGCCTCCTTGAAGTGACCGGCGAGGGCCCGGGCGAGGACGGCACCGCCGAGACCGGCGGCGAGCACGCTGAGGACACCCTCGGGGCGCAGCGCGGCGACCGCGTTGCGCAGGCCCTCGGCGGGGTCGTCGACGTACTCCAGGACGCCGTGGTACAGCACGGCGTCGTAGCCGCCGCGCTCGACCACCTCGAACAGGCCGAGGGCATCGCCCTGGACGCCCTTGACCCGGTCGGCGACGCCGGCCTCGGCGGCGCGGCGCTCCAGCGCGAACAGCGCGTTCGGGCTGGGGTCGACGACGGTGACACGGTGACCGAGGCGGGCGAGGGGCACGGCGAAGTTGCCGCTGCCGCCTCCGGTGTCGAGCACGTCCAGCGAGTCCCGCCCCGTGGCCTTGATCCGGCGGTCGAGGGCGTCCTGGAGGACCTCCCAGACCACGGCGGTACGGAGAGAGGCGCGGGGTCGGGAGGAGCCGGAGCGCAGCGACGTCGTTTCAGGGTGGTGGGGGGAGACGGGCGGGCGCATCGGGTCCGACACGGCAGTTGACTCCTCGGCAGGGCGGACGGCTTCAGGCAAACTCCACCCTATTGCCTTCGGCGCCGTAGCCGGTCACCGCCGAGGTGCACTGCCGTGTCCGTCCCGACCGGTGGACCGGCGCCGGTCAGCCCGCGTCCGGCAGACCGTCGTGCGGGCCCGGGCCGCCGCGCTCGCCGGTGTCCTGCCGGGGCTGGGGCAGGACGGGCTGGAGCACCAGCATCCGCTCGACGATGCGGAGGAACATCCCCGCGTCGCGTATCAGGTCGTCGGCGTCCCGCTGTTTGGCCGCTCCCTCGATGCCCGCCTCGGCGCGGGCCCGGCGGGTGGCGCCGGAGGCGAAGAGCGCGCTCCACTCGGTCAGTTCGGGGGCGATCTCGGGCAGCACCTCCCAGGCGCTGCGGATGCGGGCCCGGCGGCGCGGGGAGGTCTCGGGGCGGCCCCGGGCGGCGAGCACGGCGGCGGCGGTGCGCAGCGCGGCGAGGTGGGCCGTCGCATAGCGCTCGTTGGGGGTTTCCAGGACGGCGGCTTCTTCGAGGCCGGCCCGGGCCAGCGTCAGCAGGTCGAGGGCGGCGGGCGGGGCCGTGGCCCGGCGGAGCACGGGGTGCACATCGCTCGCCGGGCCGGTCAGTGAGGGGGCAGGGCCGGTGGCGCGGCGCCGGTGGGCGGCGGCTGCGGAGGAGTTGGCCATGACGAACCTCCTGTCGTCTGGGTGACGGCACAGGTGCCGTATGTGCCCATCGTGAGGTATGGCACTGACAATCCGTTCTGACCTGGGGCTTTGCTTCGATCGCAGGTTCGGGCGTATTTTTGCACTGACCAGTCAGTTCAAAAGATTGCAGCAGGCAGGGGAGCTTGTGGACGGCGTGGACGTCACAGCCGAGGGCCTAGGGCTCAAGGGGCCACGGGGGTGGGCCTTCCGGGACATCACCTTCGACGCGAAGCCCGGTTCGCTGATCGCGATCGAGGGACCGTCCGGCTCCGGCCGTACGTGCCTGCTGCTCGCGCTCACGGGACGGATGAAGGCCACCAAGGGCGCGGCCGCCGTGGGCGGGTCCGCGATCCCCCGGCACATGGCGGCCGTGCGCCGCGTCGCCGCCGTGGCCAACGTGGCCGGTGTCACCGACCTGGAACCGGCCCTGACCGTTGGGGAGCACCTGCGGGAACGGGCCCTGCTGCAGCACAGGTTCGGCGACTCGCCGCGCCTGCTGCTGCGCCGCCGGGCGGACCTGGCCCGCGAGTCGCAGCAGCGCGTCGACGCGGCCCTGACCGCCGCCGGACTCGACCTCGACGCGCTCCCCAAGGGCCCCCGCACGGCCGTACGCGATCTGGAGCGGCTGGAGGAGCTGCGCCTGTCCATCGCGCTGGCCCTGCTCGGCCGGCCCGGGCTGCTCGGTGTGGACGACGTCGAGACGAAGCTCTCGGACGCCGAGCGCGCCGAGGTCTGGGACCTGCTGCGGTCCATAGCGCGCGCAGGCACCACGGTCGTGGCCGTGTGCCGCACCGCCCCCGAGGGCTGCGTCGTCGTCCCCACGCTCCACGGCGCGGACAAGAGCGACCTGCGCGGCGCGGACGAGAGCGCCCCAAGCGAAGCGAAGAGCGACGACAACAGCGAGAAGACCGACACGAAGGAGGAAGCCGATGCGCTCGCCCAGGCTGGCCGCGCTTGAGCTGAGGCGCTTCGGACGCGGGAAGCTGCCGCGCGCCGCCCTGGTCGCGCTGCTCGTGCTGCCCCTGCTCTACGGCGCCCTGTACCTGTGGTCGTTCTGGGACCCGTACGGCCGTCTGGACCGCATCCCGGTGGCCCTGGTGAACGACGACAAGGGCGCCACGGCGGGCGGGAAGAAGATCACGGCCGGCGACGACATCGTGTCCGGGCTGCGCGACAGCAAGACCTTCGCGTGGCACGAGGTGAGCGACGCCGAGGCCCGCAAGGGCGTCGAGGACGGCACCTACTACCTGTCCCTGACGATGCCGGCCGACTTCAGCGACCGGATCGCCTCCAGCTCGGGCGACTCCCCGGAGACGGGCGCGCTGCGGGTGCGCACGAACGACGCGAACAACTACATCGTCGGCCAGATCTCCCGGACGGTCTTCAACGAGGTCCGCACGGCCGCGTCCACCAAGACGTCCCGGACCTTCCTCGACAAGATCTTCATCTCCTTCTCCGGCATCCACGACAAGACCGTGACGGCGGCCGAGGGCGCCGACCGGCTCAAGGGCGGTCTCGGGAAGGCGGAGAAGGGCTCCAAGGACCTCGCTGACGGCCTGAAGGACGCCAAGAGCGGCAGCGGCAAGCTCTCCAAGGGCCTGACGAAGCTCACCCAGGGCGCGAGCGACCTGGAGGACGGCTCGCAGCGGGTCGCGGACGGCACCCAGACCCTCGCCGACAACGTCAACGGCGTCTACCGCAAGTCCGGCCCGTTCCTGAAGGACAACGAGAAGACCATCGGGGACACCGCACAGCTGGTCGCCGACTCGGCCGAGGCGGTCCGCCACAACCTCGACGACCTGGTGAAGCTCGCGCCGGGCGCCGCACGGGCGGCCCACGCGTCCGCGGCCGTCCTGGACGAGGTCTACCAGGCGCGCTGCGCGAACGCGGCGATCCCCGACCCCATCTGCCCCGACCTGAAGAAGGCCAGGCAGGCGGCCGCCGACGTGGCCACCGTCGCCGACGACCTCAACACCCTGATCGCCGACCAGAACGGCGACCTGAAGACGCTGCGGACCAACCTCACCAAGCTGCAGACGCAGGCGCAGGCCCTGGCCGAGCGCGCGCCGCACCTCTACGAGGACGTGAACGACGCCGTCACGAAGATCAACAAGCTGAACGACGGCGCGGCCGAGGTCGCCGCGGGCGCCAAGAAGCTCCATGCCGGACTGGGCACCGCCGGAACCGGCGCGGCCAAGCTCGACCAGGGCATCGGGACGGCCGAGTCGGGCGCCCAGACCCTGAGCGGCGGCATGTACAAGCTGGTCGACGGCTCCGGAAAGCTCGCCGGTGGTCTGCACGACGGCGCGAAGAAGATCCCCGACTACGACAAGCAGGACCGCGACGAGCGCACCGGCGTGATGGCCGACCCGGTCCAGCTCGCCACCCACGACCTGCACAAGGCGCCCAACTACGGCACCGGCTTCGCCCCCTACTTCATCCCGCTGTCCCTGTGGGTGGGCGCGATGGTGGCGTACATGCTGATCCCGCCGCTCAACCGGCGTGCCCTGGCAGCCGGTTCGCCGGGCTGGCGGATCGCGCTGGCCGGCTGGCTGCCGGTGGCCGCGGTGGGCGTGCTGCAGACGGTGGCCCTGATGTCCGTGCTGCACTGGGCGATCGGGCTGCAGATGGCGCGGGCGGCCGGCACGGTCGGCTTCCTGTTCCTGGTGGCGGCGTGCTTCGCCGCGATCGTGCAGTGGCTCAACGCCCGCTTCGGCGCGGCCGGCCGGATCCTCGTGCTGGCGCTGCTGATGCTCCAGCTGACCTCGGCGGGTGGCACCTACCCGGTGCAGACCAGTCCGGGCTTCTTCAACGCCCTCCACCCGTTCCTGCCGATGAGCTACATCGTGGCGGCCCTGCGCCGGCTGATCACGGGCGGCGGGCTCGGCCCGGTGTGGCTGGCGTGCGGGGTGCTGGCCGCGTTCACCGCGGGCGCCCTGGCCCTGACCGCGCTCGCGGCCCGGCGCCGCCAGGTGTGGACGCTGGACCGGCTGCACCCGGAGCTGAGCCTGTGATCCCCAAGACGCCCCTGCACGCGCGCGTACCTGTGACAATCAGGGCCATGGAAAGCAGCAGCGCCACGTCCGGCGGCAGCACGCGCCGCGAGGCAACCCGGCAGAAGCTCTACGAGGCGGCCGTCACACTCATCGCCGAGCAGGGCTTCTCCGCCACCACGGTGGACGAGATCGCCGAGCGGGCCGGAGTCGCGAAGGGCACGGTCTACTACAACTTCGCGAGCAAGTCGGTCCTCTTCGAGGAGCTGCTGCGGCACGGCGTGGGCCTCCTCACCGCCTCCCTGCGGGACGCGGCCGAGCGGACCGCGGCCGAGGGCGGCAACAAAGTGGACGCGCTGGACGCGATGGTCCGCGCGGGACTGGTCTTCATCGACCGCTACCCGGCCTTCACCCAGCTCTACGTGGCTGAGCTGTGGCGCACCAACCGCGCCTGGCAGTCCACCTTGATGGTGGTGCGGCAGGAGGCCGTCGCCGTCGTCGAGGGGGTGCTGCGCGAGGGCGTGGCGGCCGGCGAGTTCAGCGACGAGATCGACGTCCAGCTGACGGCGGCCGCGCTGGTCGGCATGGTTCTGGTGGCCGCCCTGGACTGGAAGTCCTTCCAGCCCGAGCGCTCCCTGGACGACGTGCACGCGGCCCTGTCCCGGCTGCTCCAGGGGCGCGTGAGCGGGAAGGCCTGAGCACACCCCGAGCACGAGGAAGGCGCCGGTCCGCTTGCCGGACCGGCGCCTTCCCACTCCCCCGTACTTCCCGTACTCCCCCGTACGGATTCCCCCTCGGTCCCCCGCGGTGGTCTGCCCCGGGCCCCCCGTGCCTCGCTTCCGCCGACGGATCGGCGGAAGGAGCGGCCAGGGCGCGGGCGCCGCTCCGCCGCCCCGTGTCGGCGGTGCCGGTCCGCGCCCCTTGCCGTGCCTCCACTCTCCCGTTCGCGCAGGTCCCGCCCCATCCGCGCGCGTACTCATCTCGGCGCCTAGGTACGGGTACTCAGGCGTGTGTGCACGGGCCCACGCCGCCGGCCCGCCGACTGGCTACGAGCACCTCCGTGTCCGTACTCCCCTTGGCCGGAGGTCTGGGGGTGTCCCCAGAAGACACAGCACGAGCGGCCGGCCCAGCGGCGGGAGGAGCGACGGCCGGCCCGGCGGGTGCCCGGACCGCCCGGCTGACCGCCCGCGGGCCGCGTTGTCGGTGGCGGTCGATAAAGTCGCAGGCATGGCACGGATTGCGGTGATCGGCGCCGGGATGGGCGCGATGGCGGCCGCTGCCCGGCTGGCCGTCGCGGGCCACCGGGTGGCGGTGTACGAGCGTACGGAGACGTACGGCGGCGCGGTGCGCCGCTTCGAGCGGGACGGGTTCGCCTTCGACACCGGCCCCGGGCTGCTGACGCTGCCCGCCGTGTACCGCGATCTGTTCGTCAAGACCGGCAAGGAGCCGCTGGAGGACGTCGTCGAGCTGGTCCAGGTCGACCCGGCCGCGCGACACGTCTTCGCGGACGGCACGCAGGTGTCCCTGCCGAACGCCTCGCGCGCGGGTGTCGTCGCGGCCCTGGACGAGGCGCTGGGCGCGGGGGCCGGGCAGCGCTGGGGCGACTTCCTGGTGCGGGCCCGCGAGGCCTGGGACCGCACGCGCCGGCCGCTGCTGGAGGAGCCCCTGTGGCCAAACTGGCAGGTGCTGGCCGAGCGGGAGCCGTATCCGGCCGTCCCGCACAAGCGGCTGCTGCGCACGCGCCGGGCGGGCACGCCGGCCGAGATCGGTGCCTGGGAGCTGCGCGACGAGCGCCTGGCGGCCCTCCTGGAGAGTCACGTCCTCGGGTACGGCCTCGATCCCCGGACCGCTCCGGCGAGCGCGGCCGTGCTGCCGTACATGGAGCACGCCTTCGGCACCTGGTACGTGCGCGGGGGCGTCCGGGAGTTGGCGCGCGCGGTGTACGAGCGGTGCCTGCAGCGGAGAGTCGAGTTCAGCTTCGGCGCCGAGGTGACCGGGATCCTGGAGAAGGACGGCCGGGCCGCGGGGGTGGAGCTGGCCGACGGTTCGGTGGCCGAGGCGGACCATGTGGTGGCGGACGTGGACCCGGCGCGGCTGCGTGCCCTGACGGAGCATCCGCTGGACGCGGACGGGGACGTGCGGGCCGATGATCCGGTCTCGCCCCGGCCCGGACGGTTCACGGCCCTGCTGGCCCTGCGGGGCGGGCGCGAGCCCGGAGCCGTCCACCGCACGATCGTGCACGCACCGGACGCCGAGACCGAGCTGGACTTCCTGGCCTCGCCCGGCGGCGACCGGCCGGTGTGTCCGACGGTGACCGTGCTGCGCCCGGACGACCCCGCGCTCACACCGGACGGCGCGCACGAGTCCGTGGTGGTGTCCGCCGTGGTGTCGACCGAGGCCGCCTGGGAGGACGAGGGCACGGTCCGGCGCTACACGGACTTCCTGGTCGAGGCCGCCGAGCGCGCGGTGCCCGGGCTGCGGGAGCGTCTGCTGTGGCACGAGGTGCGCACACCCGTGCACACGGAGGAGGAGACGGGCGCCCGGTCCGGGGTCGTGCCCGCTCCCGCGCTCGCCGCCGGCCGGGGCCGTTTCCTGTACCCGGCGAACACCACGCGCCTGCCCGGTCTGTACCGAGTGGGCGGCTGGTCGCACCCCGGCGGCGGGCTCCCGCACGCCGGCATGTCGGGTGCGCTGGTGGCCGGGCTGATCGTGGAGGGGCCGGAGTTCCGCGGCTCGCAGTGAGCCGCGGCAGGCCTCAGAAGCGGTACTGCTCGTCGTACCCGGAGCCGGGCTGGGGCTGCTGCCCGTGGCCCTGGTACGGGTACGGCTGCTGCTCCTGCGGGAGTTGGCCGCCGTAGGTCTCGTCGTTGCGCTGCTGCGGGACCCAGACTCCGCCGGCCGGGGTCTCGCCGTAGCCGCCGGTGGCGTACGGGTCCTGGCCGTAGCCCTGCTGGCCGTACTGCTGCTGGTCGTAGCCGGTGCCGTACGAGGTGCCGCCGTAGGACTGGGTGCCGACGTACGGGTCGGAGTAGTTGGCGTAGCCCTGCTGCTGGCCGCCGGTGTCGTAGCCGTAGCCCTGCTGGGCGTAGCCCGAGTAGTCGTAGGCGTAGTTCTGCTCGGCGGCCTGCGCCTGGGCCTGGGCGGCGCCCGCGTAGGCGGTGTCGCCGTAGACGCCGTAGGAGCCCGTGTCGTCCGGGAGGGGCTGGGGCTCGTAGACGGTGGAGGTCTCGGCGGCCGTGGGGTCGGTCGAGCGGCCCGGGGTGAAGACGTCGTCGCGGTCGTAGTCGTCGTCGCCGTAGGCCAGCTGGTCACTGCGGTAGTCGGCGTCCAGCTCTTCGCCCTCGGCGGCCTCCAGGTCGGAGACCTCCAGGCTCGGGTCGTGGCGGTTCGCCTTGCCGCGGCGGCGCTTGCTGCTCCCGCCCTCGGCCTCGGCGTCGGGATGTTTGATCGCCCAGCCTGCGGCGAAGCCGCGGCGGAAGGACAGCGTGACGTAGGTCTGGCCGATCGCGAAGGCGATCGCGCCCCCACCGATCACGATGACGGACGGCATGAGCACGCCGACCACGACACCGAGGAAGCCGACGAAGGCGAGCAGCCGCCAGCGCAGCCGTGCCTTGTACTGCAGCAGCACCTCGCCCAGCAACCACAGTGCGACGATGCCGAACGCGATGTAGAGGACCGTCCAGCCCATGTACGCCCCTCTCCCAGTGACCGCTACGCAGTGTGTCGTATCGCGGTGCGGCCGGTCTAGGCCTGCGGGGGGTGGTGCAGGCCCAGGTTCTCGTAGATTTCCAGGGTCGCCGTGGAGTTGTTCAGGGTGATGAAGTGCAGTCCGGGCACTCCCTCGTCCAGCAGCCGTGCGCAGAACTCCGTGGCGAACTCGATACCGATGGAGCGTACCGCCGCCGGATCGTCCTTCGCTGTGAGGATCCGCTCTTTCAGGGCGTCCGGGAACTGCGCGGTGCTGAGCTTGGGCAGCCGCTCCAGCATCTTCACGCTGGTGACCGGCAGGACCTCGGGGATGACCGGGGTGTCGCAACCCGCGGCCTCGACCCGGTCACGCAGCCGCAGGTACGACTCCGGCTGGAAGAACATCTGCGTGATGGCGTAGTCGGCGCCCGCACGGCACTTGTCGACGAAGTGCGCGACATCGGTGTCCCAGTCGGCGGATCGTGGGTGCATCTCCGGGAAGGCGGCGACACCCACGCAGAAGTCACCCGACTCCTTGATGAGCCGGACGAGTTCGGCCGCGTACGTCAGGCCGCTCGGGTGCGGGACCCAGTCGCCCATCGGGTCGCCGGGCGGGTCACCGCGGACGGCGAGCATGTTGCGGATGCCGGCGTCCGCGTACTGGCCGATGAGGTTGCGCAGTTCGGCGATGGAGTGGTCGACCGCGGTGAGGTGGGCGACCGGGGTGAGCGTTGTGTCCACGACGATCTGCTGGGTCTCCTTGACCGTCGTCGTGCGCGTGGAGCCGCCGGCGCCGTAGGTGACCGAGACGAAGTCGGGGGCCACCGCCTCGACCCTCCGCAGCGCGTTCCACAGGTTCCGCTCGCCCTTGGGGGTCTTCGGCGCAAGAAACTCGAACGAGTACGTCTTCTTGCCGGTGGCGAGGATGTCGCGCACGGTGCGTGCGCGATCAGTCCTGGTGGATGCGGTTCCGAGGGCCATACCGGCAGGTTAGCCAGGGGCGGGCGGTCCCCCAACCGGGCACTGGCAATTTGCCCGAATTGTCGGGTTCCTGTCCACCCCTTGGACAAAAACGTGGACAGGAAGTGGACAGACCCTGGTCCGGAGCTACGCCTGGCGCAGTCGCTTCGCGAACTCCGCCGCGGCGGCTCCGGGGTCGTCGGCCTCGGTGATCGCTCGGACCACGACCACCCGGCGGGCCCCCGCGTCCAGCACCTCGTCCAGATTGCCGAGGTCGATGCCGCCGATCGCGAACCAGGGGCGGTCCGTGCCCAGGGCGGCGGTGTACCGGACCAGGTCCAGGCCCGGGGCGTGCCGGCCGGGCTTGGTGGGGGTGGGCCAGCACGGGCCGGTGCAGAAGTAGTCCACGCCCTCCTGGACGGCGGCCGCGGCGGCCTCGGACTCGGCGTGCGTGGAGCGGCCGATCAGGACGTCGCCGCCGAGGATCGCCCGGGCCGCGGGGACCGGGAGGTCGCCCTGGCCGAGGTGGAGCACGTCCGCGGAGGCGGCGTGGGCGACGTCGGCCCGGTCGTTGACCGCGAGCAGCTTGCCGTGCCGGGCGCAGGCGTCGGCGAAGACCGCCAGATGCTCCAGCTCCTCGGCGGCCTCCATCCCCTTGTCGCGCAGCTGCACGATGTCGACACCGCCGGCCAAGGCCGCGTCCAGGAACTCGGCCAGGTCGCCCTGCCGGCGGCGGGCGTCCGTGCAGAGGTAGAGGCGGGCCTCGGCGAGGCTGCTGCGGGCGGTGTCGGACATGCGTGGGTCCCCCCGTCGTCGGTGTCCATGGGCGGGCGAGCGGGTGGCGTACGGGCCGGAGCCCCTACGCCACCCCTGGTGCGGGTCGGTTCAGACGGCGAGCGCCTGGGCGCGGCGCTTCACCTCCGTGCCGCGATTCTCGCTCAGGGCCTGCGCGGGGGTGCCGGGCAGGGTCGGGTCGGGGGTGAAGAGCCACTCGATCATCTCTTCGTCCGTGAAGCCGTCGTCCCTCAGCAGCGTCAGGGTCCCGGACAGGCCCTTGACGACCTTGTCCCCGTCGATGAAGGCGGCGGGGACGTGCAGCGCCCGGTTCTCACCTCGGCGTACGGCGATGAGCTGGCCCTCCTTGACCAGCTGCCGCACACGTGTCACCTCGACGTCGAGCATCTCGGCGATGTCGGGGAGGGTGAGCCAGGCGGGGACGAGAGCATCGATCTTTGCGTCAATCTCGGTCACAGGGACAAGCGTAGGCGCTCCGCTGGTTCGGCCGCGATGGGAAGTGCCGGGATGTGTCGTCGGTCGTCCGCGGGTCCGTTGTGGCTGGTCGCTCCCCCAAGTTCTCGGCTTCGCTCGAACAGGGGGGACCCCCATCGCGGCGGAGCCGCATGCCGGCTCAGCCCCGCGCCCCTTGGGAGCGCTGCCCCAAGACGTTGATCAGTCGGCCGTGGCGTCCTTCAGCGGTCTGGCCGGGTCGGTCAGCGCCTCGGCGTCCATGCGCCGGCTCGCCTCGATCAGGCGCCGGCCCTGGGCCAGATCACGCGGCCGGCCCACGGCCAGCAGGGCCACCAGCCGGTCCTCGCGCAGCCAGCAGACGGTCCAGGCCGGGCCCGCGGGGTCGCCGCGCCACACCATGCGGTCGGCCGCGGGGTGGTGGCCGGCGTACTGGACGAAGCGGCCGAACTGCTCGGACCAGAAGTACGGCACCGGGTCGTAGACCACGGGGGTCTCGCCCAGGATGTTCGCGGCGACCGTACGCGGGCCCTGTAGGGCGTTGTCCCAGTGGTGGACCAGCAGCCGGGTGCCGTACCGCGCCGAGGGGAAGGAGGCGCAGTCGCCGACCGCGTACACGTCCTCGACGGAGGTGCGCAGATGGGCGTCGGCCACGACCTCGCCGTGCGCGCCCACCTCGACGCCCGAGCCGGCCAGCCAGGCGGTGGCGGGGCGCGCGCCGATGCCGACCACGACGGCGTCCGCAGGCAGCCGCATGCCGTCCGCGAGCAGCACCGCGCCGGGCTCGACGCGCTCCACGCGCGCGTGGGTGCGCAGCTCGGCGCCGCTGTCGGCGTACCAGGCGGCCATCGGGGCGGCCACCTCGGGCGGCAGCGCGCCCGCGAGCGGCCGGTCGGCGGCCTCGACGACGGTCACCGCGCAGCCCGCCTCACGGGCCGCCGTGGCGAACTCGGCGCCGATCCAGCCGGCGCCGACGACCACGATGGAGTGCTGCCGGGCGAGCACCGGCCGCAGCCGCTCGGCGTCGTCCAGGGTGCGCAGCAGATGCACGCCCGGCACGCCCTCGGTGCCCGGCAGCGTGATCGGTTCGGCGCCGGTGGCGAGGACCAGCACGTCGTACGGGACGGGCCCGGCCTCGGTGTCCAGCTCGTGGTCGCCGGGGCGCACGCCCAGCACCTCGCAGCCGAGCCGCAGTTCGACGCCGAGCGACTCGAAGTCGACGTCGAAGGCGGATCCCTCGGCCTTGCCCAGCAGCACGGCCTTGGACAGCGGCGGCCGGTCGTACGGCTGATGGGGCTCGGCGCCGATCAGCGTGACGGTGCCCGTGAAGCCCTGCTCGCGCAGGGCGACCGCGGTCTGCACCCCGGCCATGCCCGCGCCCGCGACGACCACGCGCCGCCCCTGTGACGTGCCCTGTCGTGCTGTCTGCTCGCTCACCCGATCACCATAGACAACTGACAATTCGTCAGTCAGCGGGCGTGCTCGGTGACCTGTTCCACAACGCTGGTCCCGGCGCCCGGCCGGGACTCCCACTCCCAGGTCTCCTCCAGCCGCACCCGCCCGTCCGGCAGCTCCACGACGGTGGACGCGCAGTGCCCCGAGGAGGTGGTCCCGTCGTGTCCCAGCTGCACGTACCGGAAGTCCAGCCGGTCGCCCTGCCGGGTGCCGACCAAATGGCCGCGCACGACGTCGCCGCCCGCGTACTCGGCCCAGATCTCGCCGTCCTTCTCGTGGTACGCGAACCGGGTGCGGGTACCCACCTGACCTGGGGCCTGGTCCGCCACGGGGGCCAGGATCAGTCCGTCGAGAGATCTATAGGGCGGGGCGCAGCCCCTCGTTCGAGGGTGGTGGCGGGAGACGGGCGGGCAGGCCATGGACCGGGGCTCCCTTACGGGTGACGAGCGCTGCGGGCTAGGGTGGCCACCGTACAAGCACTCGCGGGAGCCCGGACGCACCGGGCTGAGAGGGAGGCTGGCGGCCTCCGACCGTACGAACCTGATCCGGGTCATGCCGGCGAAGGGAGGGGCTGGACGCCCATGTCGTCACGTACGTCCGACGTCCTCGTCATCGGGGGCGGAATCATCGGCCTGGTCACGGCCTGGCGGGCCGCGCAGCGCGGGCTCGCCACGGCCGTGGTGGACCCCGAGCCCGGCGGCGGGGCCGCGCGGGTCGCGGCGGGGATGCTGGCCGCGGTCTCCGAGCTGTACTACGGCGAGGAGACACTGCTCGCCCTGAACCTGGAGTCCGCCCGCCGCTACCCGGACTTCGCGGCCGAGCTGACCGAGCTGACGGGCCACGACCTCGGCTACCGCCGCTGCGGCACGCTCGCCGTCGCGCTCGACGCCGACGACCGCGCCCACCTGCGCGAACTGCACGCGCTCCAGCAGCGTTCGGGCCTGGAGTCGGAGTGGCTGTCCGGGCGGGAGTGCCGGCGGCTGGAGCCGATGCTCGCGCCCGGGGTGCGCGGCGGACTGCGGGTCGACGGCGACCACCAGATCGACCCGAGGCGGCTGGCCGCGGCCCTGGTGACCGCGTGCGAGCGGGCCGGGGTGGTCTTCCACCGGTCCTGGGCCGAGCGGCTCGACGTCGCACGGGGCCGGGCCACCGGAGTGACCACGGCGGACGGCACGGCGCTGAGCGCGGAGCAGGTCGTCCTCGCGGGCGGCAGCCTGAGCGGGCGTCTCGCGGGCGTCCCGGACGACGTACTGCCCCCCGTGCGGCCGGTGAAGGGCCAGGTGCTGCGGCTGACCGTGCCGCGCCGGTACGCACCCTTCCTGAGCCGCACCGTGCGGGCGATGGTGCGCGGCAGCCATGTGTACCTGGTGCCCCGGGAGAACGGCGAGCTGGTCGTCGGCGCCACCAGCGAGGAGCTGGGCTGGGACACGACCGTCACCGCCGGGGGCGTGTACGAGCTGCTGCGCGACGCCCATGAGTTGGTGCCGGGGATCACCGAGCTGCCCCTCACCGAGACCCTGGCGGGGCTGCGCCCCGGCTCCCCGGACAACGCGCCGCTGCTCGGCCCGTCCGGGCTCGACGGGCTGCTGCTGGCCACCGGGCACTACCGCAACGGGGTGCTGCTCACGCCGGTCACCGGGGACGTGATGGCGGAGCTGCTGGCCGGCGGTGAACTGCCCGAGGAGGCCCGTCCGTTCACGCCGGAGCGCTTCGGCGCCGCACTCATGGAGCAGCCCGCATGAACATCTCCGTCACCATCTCCGTGAACGGGGAGCGCCACCAGGTCGCCCCGGGCACCGCGCTGGACGCCCTCGTGAAGACCCTCACCAGGGCGCCGTCCGGGGTGGCCGCCGCCGTCAACGAGACCGTCGTCCCGCGCGCGCAGTGGGCGACCACGGCCCTCGCCGAGGGCGACCGTGTCGAAGTCCTCACCGCCGTCCAAGGAGGCTGACCCATGGCCGACGATCCCTTCGTCCTCGGCGGTGTGCCCCTCGGCTCCCGGCTGATCATGGGTACGGGCGGCGCACCGAGCCTGGACGGGCTGGAGCGGGCGCTGGTCGCCTCCGGCACGGAGCTGACCACGGTGGCCATGCGGCGGGTCGATCCCACGGTGCACGGCTCGGTGCTGTCGGTGCTGGAGAAGCTGGGCATCCGGGTGCTGCCGAACACGGCCGGCTGTTTCACCGCGGGGGAGGCCGTGCTGACCGCCCGGCTGGCCCGGGAGGCGCTGGGCACCGACCTGATCAAGCTGGAGGTCATCGCCGACGAGCGGACGCTGCTGCCGGACCCGGTGGAGCTGCTGGAGGCGGCGGAGACGCTGGTCGACGACGGGTTCACGGTGCTGCCGTACACCAACGACGACCCCGTGCTCGCGCGGAAGCTGGAGGACGTGGGCTGTGCGGCGGTGATGCCGCTCGGCTCGCCGATCGGCTCCGGGCTCGGGATCCGCAACCCGCACAACTTCCAGCTGATCGTGGAGCACGCGCGCGTGCCGGTGATCCTGGACGCGGGGGCAGGTACGGCGTCGGACGTGGCGCTGGCGATGGAGCTGGGGTGTGCGGGTGTGATGCTCGCCTCGGCCGTCACGCGGGCGCAGGAGCCCGAGATGATGGCCGCCGCCATGAAGCACGCGGTGGAGGCGGGGCGGCTGGCCCGGCTGGCCGGGCGGATCCCGCGCAGGCACTTCGCGGAGGCCTCCTCCCCGGCCGAGGGCCGCGCGCACCTGGATCCGGAGCGCCCCGCGTTCTAGCCGCGTGCCACCAGGGTCACAGCTCTGCTGCATTCCGTCCCCGGAACGGCCGAGCGGGCGGGACTGTCGGTCACTCCTCGTACACTCGCCTGCGTGGATACGACCCTTCAGGACCCCCTCGTCGGGCAGGTGCTCGACGGACGCTATCGCGTCGATGCGCGGATCGCGGTCGGTGGGATGGCCACGGTCTACCGGGCCCTGGACACCCGCCTGGACCGCGTTCTCGCGCTCAAGGTGATGCACCCGACCCTGGCGGCCGACGGGTCGTTCGTGGAGCGGTTCATCCGGGAGGCCAAGTCGGTCGCCCGGCTGGCCCACCCCAACGTGGTGCAGGTCTTCGACCAGGGGACCGACGGGTCGTACGTGTACCTGGCGATGGAGTACGTCGCCGGGTGCACCCTGCGGGACGTGCTGCGCGAGCGGGGCGCGCTGCAGCCGCGGGCCGCGCTGGACATCCTGGAGCCCGTGCTGGCCGCGCTCGGCGCCGCGCACCGGGCCGGGTTCGTGCACCGGGACATGAAGCCCGAGAACGTGCTGATAGGGGACGACGGCCGGGTCAAGGTCGCCGACTTCGGGCTGGTGCGGTCCGTGGACACCGTCACCAGTACGACGGGTGCCGTGCTCGGGACCGTGTCGTACCTCGCGCCCGAGCAGATAGAACAGGGCACCGCCGACCCGCGCGTCGACGTGTACGCGTGCGGTGTCGTGCTCTACGAGATGCTGACCGGCGGCCGGCCGCACTCCGGGGACTCCCCCGCGCAGGTGCTGTACAAGCACATCCACGAGGACGTGCCGCCGCCCTCGACACTGGTGCCGGGGCTGCCGTACGAGCTGGACGAGCTGGTGGCCTCGGCCACCGCGCGCACCCCGGACATCCGGCCGCAGGACGCGGCGGCGCTGCTCGGCCAGGTGCTGCGGGCGCGGGCCGCTCTGAGTGCCGAGCAGCTGGACGCG
Source organism: Streptomyces sp. NPDC001410 (assembly GCF_042895235.1). Classification (NCBI taxonomy): domain Bacteria; kingdom Bacillati; phylum Actinomycetota; class Actinomycetes; order Kitasatosporales; family Streptomycetaceae; genus Streptomyces; species Streptomyces sp. NPDC001410. The sequence goes on along the minus strand of NZ_JBIAWE010000006.1, from coordinate 45,074 downwards.
CTGCCGCCGCAGGCGCTGTCTGCGGAGCACGAGCACCGCGACATCTCCGCGGACCGTACGAGCGTGATCCCGCGCTCGCTGACCGTGCCACGGCTGCTGCCGGTCAACGAGGACGAGGACCCGACGGCGGCCGTCCAGCACACCAGCCGGCTGGACAGCCCGTCCGTCGCGCCCCGACGACGGTCGGCGCGGCCCGGGCGCGGGCTCATCACCCTCATCGCCGCGATCCTGGTGGTCTTCGGTGTGGGTGCCGGCGTCTGGTACATCAACTCGGGGCAGTTCACCAAGGTCCCGCAGCTGCTTTCCAAGACCAAGGCGCAGGCGCAGGCCAAGCTGAAGGCGGCCGGGCTCGACGTCAAGCAGGTCAGGTTCGAGTACAGCGACACGGTCGAGCGCGGCGCGGTCATCAGCACCGACCCGGCCGCCGGGGCCCGGATCCGCAGCAACGACTCCGTGACGCTGGTCGTCTCCCGGGGCCCCGAGATCGTGAAGGTGCCGGACCTGAACGGCGTCCCGCTGGGCAGGGCGCAGTCCAAGCTGAAGGCCGCCGGTCTCGAACCGGGCATGGTCAACCGGGCGTTCAGCGACAGCGTCCCCAGGGGCGCGGTGATCAGCACCGACCCGGAGGCGGGCATCAAGCGGCACGCGGGCTCGGCGATCGCGCTCCTGGTCAGCAAGGGCAACCCGGTCGACGTACCGGACATCACCGGTGACGACCTGGACGACGCCAAGCAGGAGCTGGAGGACGCCGGCCTGAAGGTGATCGTCTCCACCGAGCAGGTCTATTCCGATTACGACAAGGGTCAGGTGGCCCAGCAGGACCCGGAAAGCGGCGGCAAGCAGGTCGCCGAGGGCGACACGGTGACGCTGAAGCTGTCCAAGGGCCCGGAGATGATCGAGGTGCCGGACGTCGTCGGGGACAGCGTGAACGATGCGACGAAGGCGCTGAAGGACGCCGGCTTCCAGGTAGACGAGGACCGGGGCCTGCTCGGGATCTTCGGCGACACCGTGCGCAAGCAGTCGGTGGACGGCGGCGAGAAGGCGCCCAAGGGGTCGACGATCACGATCACCATCCGGTGACCGGGGGCGGCGCGCCGCGTGACACCCTGAACGGGTGAGCATCGAGCAGTCCCGCCCCCTCTCCGGCAGCCCCGGAACCAGTCCCTCCCGCAACCCCGTCGGCGGTCACGTCCCCGTGGCCGGGGGTCTGCACTCCGTGGGGCTGTCGTACGCCCGTGACCTCAAGGCCGAGACCGTGCAGGTCTTCGTCGCCAATCCGCGCGGGTGGGCCACGCCGGCCGGGAACCCCCGGCAGGACGAGGCGTTCCGCCAGGCGTGCGCCGAGGAGTCGATCCCGGCGTACGTGCACGCCCCCTACCTGATCAACTTCGGCTCGCACACCGAGGCGACCGTGGAGAGGTCGGTGGAGTCGCTGCGGCACTCGCTGCGGCGCGGGCGGGAGATCGGTGCGCTCGGCGTCGTCGTGCACACCGGCAGCGCGACCGGCGGGCGGGAGCGGGCCGTGGCGCTGCGGCAGGTCCGCGAGCACCTGTTGCCGCTGCTGGACGAGCTGACCCACGACGACGATCCGTACCTGCTGCTGGAGTCGACCGCCGGACAGGGCGCCTCGCTCTGCTCGCGGACCTGGGACTTCGGGCCGTACTTCGAGGCGCTGGACGCCCATCCGAAGCTGGGCGTGTGCCTGGACACCTGCCACATCTTCGCCGCCGGGCACGACCTGACCGGGCCGAGCGGCATGCACCAGACCCTGGACCTGCTGGTCGACACCGTCGGCGAGGGGCGGCTGAAACTGATCCACGCCAACGACTCCAAGGACGTGGTCGGCGCGCACAAGGACCGCCACGAGAACATCGGCTCCGGCCACATCGGCGAGGACCCGTTCCGGGCGCTGATGACCCACCCGGCGACGGAGGGCGTGCCGCTGATCATCGAGACTCCCGGCGGCAAGGAGGGGCACGCGGCGGATGTGGAGCGACTGAAGAAACTGCGCGACGGATAACCTCTTGGGGAATACCCCTGGGGGGTATACGGTTCTTGCTCGGTGCAGGAACCGTTACCTGACATGGGGGTCGTCATGCAGCACGAGGCGCACGCAGCACACCAGCAGCACGAGGCACACGCGCACCACCAGCACGAAGCGCACGCGCACCACCACGCGCCCGCCGCCTCCTGGTCCGTGGCCGCCCGGGCCACCCTGCACTGCCTCACCGGTTGCGCCATCGGCGAGGTGCTGGGCATGGTCGTCGGTACGGCGTTCGGGTGGGGGAACCTGCCGACCATGCTGCTGGCGATCGTGCTGGCCTTCTTCTTCGGCTACTCGCTCACGCTGCGCGGGGTGCTGCGCGCCGGTGTCGACTTCCGTACGGCCCTCCGGGTGGCGCTGGCCGCGGACACCCTGTCCATCGTGGTGATGGAGCTGATCGACAACGGGGTGATCGTGGTCTGGCCGTCCGCGATGGACGCCACGCTGGGCGACGCGCTGTTCTGGATCTCGCTGGTGATCTCGCTCGTGATCGCCTTCGTGGTGACCACGCCGGTCAACAAGTGGACGATCGGCCGCGGCAAGGGCCACGCGGTGGTGCACCAGTACCACCACTGACCGACACGCCAGGAGAAGTCAGAGCTCGGGGCCGTCCCCGGGCTCTTCCTGGTAGGAGTAGCGCTGTTCCTTCCAGGGGTCGCCGACGTTGTGGTAGCCGCGCTCCTCCCAGAAGCCGCGGCGGTCGGCGGTCATGTACTCCACGCCCCGCACCCACTTGGGGCCCTTCCAGGCGTACAGGTGGGGGACGATCAGGCGGACCGGGAAGCCGTGCTCGGCGGTGAGCAGCTCGCCGTCCTTGTGGGTGGCGAAGATCGTGCGGTCGGAGGCGAAGTCCGACAGGCGCAGGTTCGAGCTGAATCCGTACTCCGCCCAGACCATCACATGGGTGACGTCCGGCGCCGGCGGGGCGAGGTCCAGGATCGCGCGGGCCGGGACGCCTCCCCACTCGGCGCCGACCATGCTGAACTTCGTCACGCAGTGCAGATCGGCGACCACGGTGGTGTACGGCAGGGCCGTGAACTCCTCGTGGTTCCAGGTGCGCTTGTCACCGTCGACGGTGCTCCCGAAGACCCGGAACTCCCAGCGCTCGGGCCGGAACTTCGGCACGGGCCCGTAGTGCGTGACCGGCCAGCCGCGCTGGAGTCGCTGCCCCGGCGGAAGCTCGGACCCTGCCGCTGCTCCAGATTCGCGCTCCACCGGATGACCCATGTCTCCATCCTGACAGACCTGGGGCAGTGCCCTTGACCACCGTTCCGTAAATCGGACAACTGACATCAAGTCGTCGCGTACTTACTAAGTACGCACTTACTGGACGATCTTCCCCGCCGGTGCAATCATGCGGCCGCATACGCCACCCGTCCCACCGTGCGGAAGGAGCCGCTGCCATGCAGGGCGACCCCGAGGTCATCGAGTTCCTCAACGAGCAGCTCACCGGCGAGCTGACCGCGATCAACCAGTACTTCCTGCACGCGAAGATGCAGGAGAACCTGGGCTGGACGAAGCTCGCCAAGTACACGCGGCACGAGTCGTTCGACGAGATGAAGCACGCCGAGGTGCTGACCGACCGGATCCTGTTCCTGGAGGGGCTGCCCAACTACCAGCGGCTGTTCCATGTGCGGGTGGGCCAGACCGTCAAGGAGATGTTCGAGGCAGACCGGCAGATCGAGGTGGAGGCGATCGACCGGCTGAAGCGGGGCATCAAGATGATGCGCGAGAAGGGCGACATCACGTCGGCGAACATCTTCGAGGACATCCTCGCCGACGAGGAGCACCACATCGACTACCTCGACACCCAGCTGGAGCTGCTGGAGAAGCTCGGGGAGGCGCTGTACATCGCGCAGGTGATCGAGCAGCCGGAGAGCTAAGCGGCCTCGTCCAGGCCGGCGGGGCCGGACAGCTCCGCCAGGACGGGCTTGCCCTGGTCCGCCAGGTCACGGCGCGGGCAGGCGCCGCGGCCGAGGATCGCCTGGATACGCCGTACGCACGAGCCGCAGTCCGTGCCCGCCTTGCAGGCGGAAGCGATCTGCCGGGGGGTGCAGGCGCCGCCCTCCGCGTGCTTCTTGACCTGGTCCTCGGTGATGCCGAAGCAACTGCAGACGTACACGCGGATTCACCTCCCGACGGGATTGATAGGTGTCGCCATCCCGCTTGATCGGTGAGGCTTACCTAACCTTACCCGCCATACCGAACCCGCAAAAGTGCGTCGGGGCGCGGATCCGGTGTGATCCGCGCCCCAATGCGATTAGCGATCGCCAATGATCACTGGTCTCGGTACATCTCGGCGACCAGGAACGCCAGGTCCAGGGACTGGCTGCGGTTCAGGCGAGGGTCGCAGGCCGTCTCGTAGCGCTGGTGCAGGTCGTCGACGAAGATCTCGTCGCCGCCGCCCACGCACTCGGTGACGTCGTCACCGGTCAGCTCCACGTGGATGCCGCCCGGGTGGGTGCCGAGGCCCTTGTGGACCTCGAAGAAGCCCTTGACCTCGTCGAGCACGTCGTCGAAGCGGCGGGTCTTGTGCCCGGAGGCCGCCTCGAAGGTGTTGCCGTGCATCGGGTCGGTCACCCAGGCCACCGTCGCGCCGGACGCCGTGACCTTCTCCACCAGCTCGGGGAGCTTGTCGCGGATCTTGTCGGCACCCATGCGGACGATGAAGGTCAGCCGGCCCGGCTCCCGCTCGGGGTCGAGGCGGTCGATGTACTGCAGCGCCTCCTCGGCCGTCGTCGTCGGGCCGAGCTTGATCCCGATCGGGTTGCGGATCTGCGAGGCGAACTCGATGTGCGCGCCGTCCAGCTGCCGGGTGCGCTCACCGATCCACACCATGTGCGCCGAGACGTCGTAGAGCCGGCCGGTGCGCGAGTCCACGCGGGTCAGCGCCGACTCGTAGTCCAGCAGCAGCGCCTCGTGCGAGGAGAAGAACTCGACCGTCTTGAACTCCTCCGGGTCCGTGCCGCAGGCCCGCATGAAGTTCAGCGCGTTGTCGATCTCGCGCGCCAGCTGCTCGTAGCGCTGACCGGACGGGGAGGACTTCACGAAGTCCTGGTTCCAGGCGTGCACCTGACGCAGGTCGGCGTAACCGCCGGTGGTGAAGGCACGCACCAGGTTCAGCGTCGAGGCGGACGCGTTGTACATCCGCTTCAGGCGCTCGGGGTCCGGGATGCGGGCGGCCTCGTTGAAGTCGAAGCCGTTGACCGAGTCGCCGCGGTAGGTGGGCAGTGTGACGCCGTCGCGGGTCTCGGTGCCCTTGGAGCGCGGCTTGGAGTACTGGCCGGCGATCCGGCCCACCTTCACCACGGGCACCGAGGCCGCGTAGGTCAGGACGGCGCCCATCTGGAGGAGCGTCTTGAGCTTGTTGCGGATGTGGTCGGCGGACACCGCGTCGAAGGCCTCGGCGCAGTCGCCGCCCTGGAGAAGGAACGCCTCTCCCTTGGCGACGGCCGCCATCCGGGCGCGCAGCTGGTCGCACTCGCCCGCGAAGACGAGCGGCGGATACGACTCGAGGTCCGCGATCACTGCGCGCAGAGCCTCGACGTCGGGGTACTCGGGCTGCTGCGCCGCGGGCAGGTTTCGCCAGGTGTTGCCAGCGCTCGGGCTGGTCTTAGCGTTCACGGTCACCTCGTAAACATTACGGGGTCGTGTCGCCATATTTTCCTCCGGCTCGACTGGTGAGACGGAGTGCTTGCCTCATGGACGCCACGGCCGTGCGGTAGGGTTCCTCGCATGTTCGCGCTTTCGAACCAGAACTGGTGGTGGACCGCTCATCCGGCGGCCCGCTGACTGCGCGTACTCAAGACTTCGCGAAGGCCGCCCGAGGGGCGGCCTTCGGTGTTTCCGGGGTCGTTCCTCTCCATCGAGAAGGATCACCCATGGATCTCCAGAACCTCTTGCACGACCCCCGCCCCTTCGCCCTGCTGCGCCGTCGCACCCCGGGCCGCGACGAGCACACGGTGGAGGTGCTGCTCGGTCCCGTCTCCTCGCGGGACCGCCTCGCCGACCTGCCCGACGAGGGCCTCGCGCTGGTGCCGTTCCGGCAGATCCGCGAGCGCGGCTTCGACGTCCGCGACGACGGCACACCGCTGCTGGTGCTGACGCCCGAGGAGTCGTACGAGGTCCCGCTGGCCGAGGCCCTGCGGTCGCTGCCGGGCCACGACGTGCGGGTCGAGGGCGGGGGTTTCGACGTCGACGACGACGAGTACGGCGAGATCGTCGGGCGGGTGCTGCGCGAGGAGATCGGCCGGGGCGAGGGCGCGAACTTCGTCATCCGGCGGACGTACGAGGGTGAGATCCCCGGGTTCGGGCGGGCCGACGCGCTGACGCTGTTCCGGCGGCTGCTGGAGAGCGAGCGGGGCGCGTACTGGACGTTCGTCGTGCACACCGGGGACCGGACGCTGGTGGGTGCCAGTCCCGAGGTGCACGTGCGGATGTCCGGAGGCACGGTCGTGATGAACCCGATCAGCGGGACGTACCGGTATCCGGCCGAGGGGCCGACGGCCGAGCACCTGCTGGACTTCCTCGCCGACGGCAAGGAGATCGAGGAGCTGTCCATGGTCGTCGACGAGGAACTGAAGATGATGTGCACCGTCGGCGACATGGGCGGGGTGGTCGTCGGCCCGCGGCTGAAGGAGATGGCACACCTCGCGCACACCGAGTACGAGCTGCGCGGCAAGTCCTCCCTGGACGCGCGGGAGGTGCTGAAGGAGACCATGTTCGCGGCGACGGTCACCGGGTCGCCGGTGCAGAACGCGTGCCGGGTGATCGAACGGCATGAGGTCGGCGGGCGTGGCTACTACGCCGGTGCGCTGGCCCTCATCGGCCGGGACTCCGGGGGCGCTCAGACCCTCGACTCCCCCATCCTGATCCGCACCGCCGACATCTCGGCCGACGGCCGGCTGCGCGTCCCGGTCGGCGCGACGCTGGTGCGCGGCTCGGACCCGGCCGGCGAGGTGGCCGAGACACACGCGAAGGCGGCGGGCGTGCTGGCGGCCCTGGGGGTACGGCCGTCCCGGCCGCGCGATGAGCGGGAGCGGCCCCAGCTGGCCGACGACCCCCGGGTGCAGGCCGCGCTGGACGGGCGCCGCTCGTCGCTGGCGCCGTTCTGGCTGCGGATGCAGGAGCGGTCGGCGGCGCTGGAGGAGCATGCCCTGGTGGTCGACGGGGAGGACACCTTCACGGCGATGCTCGCGCATGTGCTGCGGTCGAGCGGGCTGGACGTCACCGTCCGGCGGTACGACGAGCCCGGGCTGCGGGAGGCCGTGCTCGCGCACGAGGGACCGGTCGTCCTCGGGCCCGGCCCGGGTGACCCCGGCGATCTGGACGACCCCAAGATGCGCTTCCTGCGTGCTTTGGCCGCCGAGGTGATCGGGGTGCACCGGCACGGTGTCCTCGGGGTCTGCCTGGGGCACGAGCTGATCGCGGCGGAGCTGGGGCTGGAGATCGTCCGGAAGGAGATCCCCTACCAGGGGGCGCAGACCACGATCGACCTGTTCGGGCGGGCGCAGACCGTCGGCTTCTACAACAGCTTCGTGGCGCACTGCGACGAGGAGGCGGCACGGGAGCTGGCCGCGCACGGGGTGGAGGTGAGCCGGGCGGAGAACGGGGAGGTGCATGCCGTACGGGGTCCGGGCTTCGCCGGGGTGCAGTTCCACCCGGAGTCGGTGCTGAGCCTGGACGGGGCCGCGGTCGTACGGGAGCTGATGGGTCAGCTGCGCCGCACGACCGTGTAGCCGTCCGGGGGCGGTCCTCAGCCGAAGAACACCCCGACCTCCTGGTACAGCTTCGGGTCCACGGTCTTCAGCTTGGCCGTGGCCTCGGCGATCGGAACGCGGACGATGTCGGTGCCGCGCAGGGCGACCATCTTGCCGAAGTCGCCCTCGCGGACGCAGTCGATGGCGTGCAGACCGAAGCGGGTGGCGAGCCAGCGGTCGAAGGCGCTCGGGGTGCCGCCGCGCTGGATGTGCCCGAGGACCGTGGTGCGGGCCTCCTTGCCGGTGCGCTTCTCGATCTCCTTGGCCAGCCACTCGCCGACACCGGAGAGGCGGACGTGCCCGAAGGAGTCGAGCGACCCGTCCTTGAGGACCATGTCGCCGTCCTTCGGCATGGCGCCCTCGGCGACGACGACGATCGGGGCGTACGAGGCCTTGAAGCGGGAGGTGATCCAGGCGCACACCTGGTCGAGGTCGAAGCGCTGTTCGGGGATGAGGATGACGTTGGCGCCACCGGCCAGGCCGGAGTGCAGGGCGATCCAGCCGGCGTGGCGGCCCATCACCTCGCAGACGAGGACCCGCATATGGGACTCGGCGGTGGTGTGCAGGCGGTCGATGGCCTCGGTGGCGATGTTGACGGCGGTGTCGAAGCCGAAGGTGTAGTCGGTGGCGGACAGGTCGTTGTCGATGGTCTTGGGCACGCCGACGCAGGGCACGCCGTACTCGTCGGACAGCCGCGCGGCGACGCCGAGGGTGTCCTCGCCGCCGATCGCGACGAGCGCCTCGACCTCCAGCTTGGCCAGGTTCTCCTTGATCCGGCGGATGCCGTGCTCCTGCTTGAGGGGGTTGGTGCGCGAGGAGCCGAGGATGGTGCCGCCGCGGGGCAGGATGCCGCGCACGGCGGGGATGTCGAGGCGGACGGTGTCGCCTTCGAGGGGTCCGCGCCAGCCGTCCCGGAAGCCGACGAAGTCGTATCCGTATTCCTGAACGCCCTTGCGGACGATGCCCCGGATGACGGCGTTGAGCCCGGGGCAGTCGCCGCCTCCGGTCAGTACTCCGACCCGCATGGAAATGTCCCTTCGCCGCGGTTGCCTGACGCCCAGTCACGGTAATGGTGATGCGCGTCACACAGCGAGAGGCGGGAAGGGTGATTCCGGTGAATTGTCAGGAGGCGGCTTGACCAGGCGGTTTCACGCGTCGTCGAGCCCGCGCTCGATCGCGTACCGCACCAACTCCACCCTGTTGTGCAGCTGGAGCTTGCCGAGGGTGTTCTGGACGTGGTTCTGGACCGTGCGGTGGGAGATGACGAGGCGTTCGGCGATCTGCTTGTAGCTCAGGCCCTTGGCGACCAGCCGCAGCACCTCGGTCTCCCGCTCGGTCAGCCGGGGCGCCCCCGGCTCGTCGGCGTCCGGGGCGGGCGCGGGCTCGGAGGCCAGGCGCCGGTACTCGCCGAGGACCAGTCCGGCCAGGCCCGGCGTGAACACCGGGTCGCCGACGGCGGTACGGCGCACCGCGTCCAGGAGTTCCTCGGTGGAGGCCGACTTGAGCAGGTAGCCGGTCGCCCCGGACTTCACGGCCTCCAGCACGTCGGCGTGCTCGCCGCTCGCGGACAGGACCAGGACGCGCAGGGCGGGGTTGTGGCCGACCAGTTCCTTGCACACCTGGACGCCGGGCTTGGCGGGCAGGTTGAGGTCCAGCACGAGGACGTCGGGTGCGGCGGCCTTGGCGCGGCGGACCGCCTGCTCGCCGTCGCCTGCGGTGGCGACCACCTCGAAGCCGGACTCGCTCAGGTCCCGGGCGACGGCGTCGCGCCACATGGGGTGGTCGTCGACCACCATCACCTTGATCGGGTCCTGCTGCTCGCTCATCGCTTCTCCGCCTTGTCCCGTGAGACCTTCGGTACCGTCAGTTCGACCTCCGTGCCCTGCCCGGGGACGGAGATCAGCTCGGCGCTGCCGCCGAGGTCGCGCAGCCGGCCCCGGATCGACTGGGCCACGCCGAGCCGGCCCTCGCCCTCGGCCTGGGCGAGCCGGCCCTCGGGGATGCCGGGGCCGTCGTCCCGTACGGTGACGACGATCTCGTCGGGCTCGTCCTCGACGAGGATCCAGGCCCGGGCCTCGGCACCGGCGTGCCGGCGCACGTTGTCCAGGGCGGCCCCGACCGCGGCGGCCAGCTCCCGCGCCGCCGGTCGCGGCAGCGGCACCGGAGCACCGGGCTCGGCGAGGCCGACCCGGGCGCCGGCGTAGGGGGCGAGCAGGGTGCGCAGGTCGACGGGGCCGTCGGCCGGCTCGTCATCGGGCTCCTCGACCGCGCGGACGACGGCTCCGGCGGCCATGTCCTCGGACACCCGGGAGACCGGCAGCAGCCCGCCGGAGACCAGCGTGCGCAGCGCCACCTCCTGCTCGCCCGCGAGGCGCCCCAGTTCGGCCGCCTCGCCGCCGATGACCGCGCCGCGCCGCTGCACCATCGCCAGCACCTGGAGCACGCTGTCGTGGATGTCCCGGGCCAGCCGCTCCCGTTCCCGGGTCGCGGCCTCGATCTCCAGGGCGCGGGCGAGGGTGCGCTCGGAGGCGCGGGCGACCTCCACGACGTAGCCGATGGCGATGGAGGCCACCCAGACCAGGATCACGTTGTGCACGGTGTCCCGGGCCGGGGTACCGCGCTCGACCAGGTTGACGACGGCGACGGCGGTGGAGGCCACGGCGGCCCAGCGCCAGCCGCCCTTGACGGCGAAGGCCAGCACCGAGCCGGCCGTCCATATCGACGGCAGCGTCGGGCCGCCGCTCGCGATCCGCTCGTGGCTGTCGGCGAGCGGGGTGAGCATGATGCCGCCGAGGGCGATGGCCAGGTCGACGGCCAGGAAGCGTTTGGTGCAGCTCGCCGCGTTCGCCACCTTGGGCAGGGTGGCCAGGGTCCAGCCGACCAGGACCGCGTAGTAGGAGACGGCGACCCAGGGGCGTACGAACTGGTCGTACGCCGTGGCGCACAGCCCGATGGCGTACAGCATGGTCAGCACCCGGTAGCCGGCCAGCGCACGCCACAGCGGCAGCTCGACCGACATCCGCATGACCCGCTCGCGCTTCGCCATGACCCCCGCTCCCCCCGGCTTCCCCCGCTAGCCCTCGGCCTGCTTCTTCTCCGCCTCCTTGGCGGCCTTCTCCGCTTCCTTGGCCGCCTTCGCCGCGTCCGCGATCTGCCGCTTGGCGGCGGTCGCGTACATGTCGACGTACTCCTGGCCGGAGAGCTTCATGATCTCGTACATGACCTCGTCGGTCACCGCGCGCAACACGAAGCGGTCGTGCTCCATGCCCTGGTAGCGGCTGAAGTCCAGCGGCTTGCCGATGCGGATGCCCGGTCGCATCAGCTTCGGCATCACCTTGCCGGGCGGCTGGATCTTCTCGGTGTCGATCATCGCGACGGGGATGACCGGCGCGCCGGTGGCGAGCGCCACGCGCGCGAGGCCGCCGGGCTTGCCCCGGTACAGCCGGCCGTCGGGCGAGCGGGTGCCCTCCGGGTAGATGCCGAACAGCTCACCGCGCTCCAGCACCTCTATTCCGCTCCTGATCGCGGCCTCGCCGGCGCCGCGCGCCCCGGAGCGGTCCACCGGGAGCTGTCCGACGCCCTTGAAGAAGGCGGCCGTGAGGCGGCCCTTCACGCCCGGGGTGGTGAAGTACTCGGCCTTCGCGATGAAGGTGACCTTGCGGTCGAGGATCGCGGGCAGGAAGAACGAGTCCGAGAAGGACAGGTGATTGCTCGCCAGAATTGCGGCGCCTTCGGCCGGAATGTTCTCCAGGCCCTCCACCCAGGGTCTGAAGGCGACCTTCAGCGGCCCTCCGATGGCGACCTTCATCGTGCCGTACAACACCCGCGTGCCTCCTGTTTCCGTCGATCAGACCTTAACCCGGACCGCCGCCGATGACCCCGACGACCCTGGTCGGTGTCAGTGCGGTCGCGTACGGTGAAGCACATCCGCCAGTTCTTCATGCCGTTCTCAGGAACAGGAGCCCGAAAGGTGCCGGTTCTCCCCGGAGCCGAGCCGTACCGCCACGAGGGCGGGGAGGTGGGTGTTCTCCTCTGCCACAGCTTCACCGGCTCGCCCCAGTCGCTGCGCCCCTGGGCGGAGCAGCACGCCGCGCACGGCCTGACCGTGTCGCTGCCGCTGCTGCCCGGGCACGGCACCCGCTGGGAGGACCTTCAGGTCACGGGCTGGGAGGACTGGTACGCGGAGGTGGACCGCGAGCTGCGGGTGCTCGCCGAGCGGTGCTCCCGGGTGTTCGTGGCGGGCCTGTCGATGGGCGGGGCGCTGGCGCTGCGGCTGGCGGCCCTGGGCGGCGAGCGGGTCGCCGGGGTGGTCGTCGTCAACCCGGCGAACCGGGTGCACGGCCTGTCGGCGTACGTCCTTCCGGTGGCCCGGCACCTGGTGCGGACGACGAAGGGCATCGCCAGCGACATCGCCAAGGGCGGCCCGGCGCTGCTCGGTTACGACCGGGTGCCGCTGCACCCGGCGCACTCCCTGCGGGCGTTCCTGCGCCGGCTGGACGGCGAGCTGCCCCAGGTGACCCAGCCGTTGCTGCTGCTGCGCAGCGCCCAGGACCATGTGGTCCCGGCGGCGGACTCGGCCCGGGTGCTGAGCCGGGTGTCCTCCGTGGACGTAACGGAGATCGTGCTGGAACAGAGTTACCACGTGGCGACGTTGGACCACGATGCGGACCGGATCTTCGAGGAGAGCCTCGCCTTCATCGGCCGGCTCGCACCCAGTGTCGGCAAGGAAGGGACGGCCGCAGTTGGCTGAGCACGACTCCGACCGCGAGGACCGCGAGCCGGACGAGAAGGGCGTGCCCTTCGACGAGGACGCCGCCTGGCAGGCGATCGTCGCAGGGTACGGCCAGGAGCCACCGGACCCTCCGGGTTCCAGGCCCTTCAGGCCGGTGGAGGATCTCGCGCTGCCCGAACCCGAGCCCCAGGGCGAGGGCACGGCCGGCTCCGAGGAGCCGCGGCCCGCGAAGCCGCTCGGCAGCTCGATCTCGTTCGCGCCCGGCGTGGGCCCGCGTGACTACACCACCCCGGAACCGTCCGAGGACGACTTCGACGAGGACGACGAGGGCCACTTCGTACCGCCCGAGCCGCCGCCGCTGCCCACCGCCGACACGACCGCGAGGTTCGCCTGGCTCGGGGTGGTCGGCGGCCCGGTCCTGCTCCTGGTGGCCGTGCTGCTCGGCTGGGAGATGACCTGGTGGCTGACGACCCTCGGGATCGGCGGGTTCCTGGGCGGGTTCGCCACGCTGGTGATGCGGATGAAGACGGACGACGACGAGGACGACGAACCGGGACACGGCGCGGTCGTCTGACAGACCGGCTGAGGGCCCGTCCGGAGACAATCCGGACGGGCCCTCACGCATCTCCGTACGGTGGGCCGCCCGCGCCGGACCCGGTGCGCAGTCCGGCTCGCACGGCCGGTGCGCCGAAAAGGGAACCCGATTCCGCCGACCGGCGAAGGAGAGATGAACAACCCGAACAAGCCCAAGCCTTCGAGGCGTTCAGACGAACGAAAGGAGCCCCGATGACCGTCGGACCACCGGGCGTCGGCACCCGCGGCAAGGATCGCGAGGAGAGTGATGCCCGCGTGATCGCGCGGTCCCGGGACGAGCCCGAGCTGTTCGCCGCGCTCTACGACCGGTACGCCGACGCCGTGCACCGTTACGCGGCCCAGCGGCTCGGTCCCGAGGCGGCGGAGGATCTGATGGCGGAGACCTTCATCACCGCCTTCCAGCGGCGTCACACCTACGACCCCGGGCGGGACGACGCCCGCCCATGGTTGTTCGGCATCGCGACGAACCTCATCGGTCGGCACCGCCGGACCGAGGCGCGCCGGTTCAAGGCGCTCGCGCGGCTGCCGGAGCCGGTGGAGCACGAGGAGCCGGTCGCGGACCGGGCGGTTTCCAGGGCCGGTGCCACGGGGGTGCGCCGGGAACTGGCAGCCGCGCTGGCCGGGCTGTCAGCCCGGCACCGCGACGTGGTGCTGCTGGTGGCCTGGGCCGGCCTCGACTACGAGGAGGCGGCCCAGGCCCTCGGCGTGCCGGTCGGCACGGTCAGATCCCGGCTGCACCGGGCTCGCAGCAGATTGCGCGAAGCACTGGGCGGATCCGATCCGACGGCATTCCGAGAGGCAGACGCCCATGCATGACATCGACGAACTGCGCGAAGTGAGCGACCACGCCCCGGGGACTCCCCCGCTCGACGACGCCACCCGGCACCGGGTACGGGCACGGCTGGTCGCCGCGATGGACCGGCCCGCTCCGGTCGTACGGCCGCGGCGCCCCGTCCTGCGCATCGCCCTGACCGGCGCGCTCGCCGCAGCGGTCGCCGCCGGGGTCCTGGTCGTCGTACGGGACGATGACGGCGCGAACCGGGAGCGGACGGCGAACCCGCCGGCGTCGAGTGCGCCCGCCATGCGGAACGTGAGCGCGCAGATGGTGCTGAACGGGGCCGCCGCCTACGAGCGCAAGCACGAGCGGACGGTCACCCCGCGCGACGACCAGTTCATCTACACCAAGGAGATCATCAAGGAGACCAACCAGAAGACCGGCGGGACGAAGAGCTACGTCGCCGAGAACTGGCGCTCGGTGGACGGCTCGAAGCCGTCCTGGATCATGGAGATCGGCAAGGGGTGGTGGTCGCCGCCGCTCAAGAAGAACGAGAGCGTCTGGCCGCCGCAGGACTGGGGAACGCTGCGGAAGCTGCCGACCGATCCGAAGAAGTTGATCCTCGAGGTCGGCCGCGACATGGGCATGCCCGGAAAGACCGACTCGCTGGACGACATCACCGACGAGCAGTGGCCGCAGATCCAAGTCGGCCTCGCGGGGCTGCTCAAGCTGGTCCCGGTGATGCCGCAGGGGCTGCGCCCGGCGGCCTACGAGGCGCTCGGCATGGTGCCCGGGGTGAAGGCGGTGCCGAACCAGCAGGACGCGAAGGGACGCACCGGCGTGGCCATCATGTACGACGACCCAACGGTCCCGGAGGGGGTCGCGAGCTACGGCAGCTACTTCATCTTCGACCCGGAGACGTACGCCTTCCTCGGCTTCCGTGACGAGCGCACCTCGGGCCACGGCCCGGCCATGAAGAAGTACACCCAGCGCTCCTACCTCGACAGCTGGGCCGTTGTCGGCAAGGCGAAGCAGCGGCCGTAGCTACGCCGTGGCGGGCACCCTGAGGGCGGCGAGGACCGGAAGGTGGTCCGTGGCCGCCCTCAGGTCCGTCTCCGTGATCCCCGGCTGCTCCAGCGGCACGCCGCAGCCGAGCACCTCGATGCCCTTCGTGGCGAACACGGCGTCGATGCGCTGGTGGGGGTCGGCGGGGGTCGAGGTGAACTCGCCGCCCCAGGGGGCGGTGGTCCGGCAGTCCTGGAGGCGGTCGGAGAGGAGGCGGAAGGTGGGGCCGTCGGGGCGTTCGTTGAGATCGCCGCCCGCGACGGCGTGCTCCACGCCCAGGCCCGCGAGGCGGTCGAGGAGCATGCCGGCCTGGTCGTAGCGCTCGTCCTGCTGCAGGCTGAGGTGGCAGCTGATCACTCCGAGACGGGCCGCGCCGAAGCGGACCACCGCCGTGGCGAGGCCGCGGCGGTGCAGGCCGGGGGTGAGCGGGAGGAGTACGTCCTGCGTGCGCTCGACGGTGGCTCTCAGGTTGCACAGGATCGCCGGTCCCGCTGCCGTCGCTCCTCCGGTGAGGATGACCTGGCCGGAGGCCGCCGCGAGCCGGGCCAGCTTCTTGCGCCAGCGGAAGAAGCGGGGGGCTTCCTGGACGAGGACCAGGTCGGGGGCGCAGGCGGTGATGACCCTGGCCAGGGCTTCGGTGTCGTCGCGCATCGAGCGGATGTTGTAGCTGAGCACCCGGATGACCGCGGAACCATCGGGCTCTGTACGGGAGTTGGGAAGCAGCATGACGATCAACATACGACGGTGCCCGCCGTCCCGGGACCGGACGCGGCGGGCATCGTCGTGGTAGGGCCAGGGCTCGCTACATGATCGGGTCGGGCTCGCGGGCCAGGTCCGCCGCGCCCACCAGGCCCGCCTTGTTGCCCAGCTGAGCCGCGATCACGTCGGCGACCGGGCGCCAGTTGCCGCCGACCAGCCAGCGCTTGTAGGACTTGCGGATCGGGTCGAGGACCAGCTCGCCCTCCTCGGAGAGGCCGCCGCCGACGATGAACGCGGACGGGTCGAAGAGGGAGGCCAGGTCGGCGAGGCCGGCACCGGCCCAGCGGGCCAGCTCGCGGTAGGAGTCGACGGCGACCGGGTCGCCCTGGCGGGCGGCCATGGAGATGTGCTTGCCCTCGATGCCGTCCGGGGTGCCGTCACCGAGGCCGAGCAGGATCTCGGCGTTCTCGGGGGTGGCGTTGGCGCGCTGCTTGGCGTAGCGGACCAGGGCGCGGCCGGAGGCGTACTGCTCCCAGCAGCCCTGGCTGCCGCAGCCGCACAGCAGGCCGTCCGGGACCATGCGGATGTGGCCGAACTCGGCGGCCACGCCGAAGTGGCCGCGGCGCAGCTTGTTGCCGATGATGATGCCGCCGCCGAGGCCGGTGCCGAGCGTGATGCAGATGACGTTGCGGTGGCCCTTGCCGGCGCCGAACTTGTACTCGCCCCAGGCGGCGGCGTTGGCGTCGTTCTCGACCACGACCGGGAGGCCGGTGCGGGCCTCGACCTTCTCCTTCAGCGGCTCGTTGCGCCAGTCGATGTTGGGCGCGAAGTACACCGTGGAGCGCTGCCGGTTGACGTAACCGGCCGCACCGATGCCCACGCCGACGATCTCGTGCCCGGCGCGCGCGCCCTCGACGGCGGAGGCGATGGCGTCCACGATCGCCTCGGGCGTGCCCGGGGTCGGCACCTTGTGGGTCGAGAGGATGTTGCCTTCCTCATCGACCACGCCGGCCGCGATCTTCGTGCCGCCGATGTCGACGCCGATGGTGAGTCCCATGAATCCCTCAGTTTCGGTCGAGCCCCGCTACGGCCAACCGTACCCGAGGCCCTGCCCCGGGAGGGCTTCAGTCCAGGTCGATGCGTTCCCCCGGGCCGGTGCCCTCGCCCCCGTCGCGGCGGTCGGACCGGTCGTCCTTGAGGTCGGCGGCGCCGGTGGTCCAGCGGTGCTCCTGGGCCTGGACCGCGGAGCGGTAGGCGGCCAGCAGTTCGTTGCCGGCCGCGGCGAGGTGGTCGAAGACGTCCGGGTTGCGCTCGATGACCGGCTCGACGGCGGCCTTCGCCTGCTGGACGACCTGGCGCACCACCTGCTGAGCCGCCGGTCCGGCGACGGCGCCGAGCAGCGGGGACTGGAGACCGGACAGCTTGTCGGCCACCGTGTCCACGAGTCTGCGCAGTTCCTCGGCGGCGGAGCCCGGGGGCGGGCCCTGCTCGGCGCGGCGGCGGGCCTTCTCGGCGGCGAGGTCCTCGGCGCAGGCCGTGGCCCAGGCGTCGCCGTCGGTCGCCCTTCCCCAGGCTTCCGACTGCGCTCCGGCAGGGGGGACCCCCACCCCGTGGACCTCTTCGGCCGGATCGGGTGCGGGACGCTCTTCGCTCATGGCGGACTCCTGACTACGGTTCGCCCCTACGACGTTACCCGAACGGGCGTACGCGGTTCACCGTCCGGCGGCGGGCCACAGGGCGGGATCGGGGGTGAAGCGGATGCGCAGCTCACCCTCGCGCAGGGCGGCCCCGGCAACGGTGCAGCGGCGCAGGGCGGAGGGAAGCGGAACGATCCGCCGGAAGGGGCCCGCGGTGATCACCAGTTCGTCGCCGCGCCGGATCAGGTCCAGCTCGTCCCGTATCGCGCCGGGCAGCGGGATGTGCCAGACGAGCACGCCGTCCTCGGCGAGGCAGTCGACGACGGGCCACTCGACCGGGGTGGGCACGGGGTTGACGCCGGGCACGGCGAGGGCGTCCAGGTCGTCGGTGCCGTGCGGGTCCCGGCCGAGGTGGGGGACGGTGTGGAGGTCGTACGGCTCGGCCCACTCGGCCAGGGCCTTGCGCTGCTGGGCGAGGAGGCCGGCTAGCCAGGTGTCGGGGGCGGTCTCGGGCAGGACGCGGTTGGCGATCAGGGCCTCGGTGCGCAGGCCGCGCAGGGCGAGGCCGAGGGTCGCGGTGTGTACGGCGTCGGCGCCGGCGGGGCCGGGTTCGGCGACCAGGCGTACGGCGGTGCGCCGGTCGGTGAGGACCGCCTCGACGGCGGCCAGCTCGACGTCCCAGCGGGCCGCCGTCTCGTACAGCCACTCGGCGGGCATGGGAACGCCGGCCAGCCGGCCGAGGACGGGACGCAGGGCGCGGGCCGCCTGCCGCTCGGGCGGGAGCAGGCGGCGCAGGTAGCGGCGCAGTTCCTCGGGCAGGGCGAGCAGGGGGAGGGCCTGCGGGAGGGGCGGGAGGTCGACGACGAGGAGGTCGTAGCGCTCGGAGAGGGCGGCGTCCCTGAGGGCGCGCAGGAAGGACAGCTCCTCGGCGCCGGGCAGCGGGGTGACCTCCTCGCCGTCCAGCCGGGCGGCGCCGAGGAGGTCCAGGACGTTCGCGGCGCGGGTCTGGAAGGCGGTGAGGTCCTGCCGGAAGCGGTCGACCGCGTCGGGCCTCCACACGGTGAGGAGCGGGGCGGCTTCGGTCGGGGTCGGTCCTGTTCCTGTGCCCAGTGCGACGCCCGGGGTGTCGGTGCGATCGGCGCTGAGGAGGAGCGTGCGGGTGCCTTCGCGTGCGGCACGCTGTGCGGTGGCGGCAGCGATGGTCGTGCGACCGCTGCCGCCCGGGCCCATGATCAGGATGGTGCGCATGAGGGTGAACGGTAACGGAGGGCAGGGGGCGGCGGTGTCGGGGTGGCACCCGGTGCTGCGGCCGGGCCGGGGGTAGGTCGCGCCGCCCGGCGCTGACGTTCGCCGCCCGCGCCCACCCGTGCCGCTCCGCATCTCAGCCGAACGAACGGGCGGGTCGGTGGGTGGGCGAATTCAGTCGGTCGACTCGACCCGCTTCTTCAGGCCCGCCAGAGCGCGGTCGATGATGACCTTCTCCGCCTTGCGCTTGATCATCCCGAGCATGGGGATCTTGACGTCGACGGTGAGCTGGTAGGTGACCTCGGTGGAGCCCGCGCCGGCCGGCTTGAGGATGTAGGAGCCGTCCAGGGAGCGCAGCATCTGGGACTTGACCAGGGTCCAGGAGACCTCGTTCTGGCCGGTCCAGGTGTAGCCCAGGGTCTGGTCGTCCTTGATGGCCCCGGCGTCCATGACGAGGCGGACCTGCTCGGCGCGGCCCTGGTCGTCGGTCTTGAGGACCTCCGCCTCCTTCACCTCGCCGGTCCAGTCCGGGTAGCGGGCGAAGTCGGCGATCACCGCCATGACGTCGGCCGGAGCCGCCTCGATCGTGATGCTCGAACTGGTGTGTTCCGCCATCGCCGTGGCTCCTCCAGATACAGACCTAAGAGTGTGCAGCGTGAAGGCTACCGCGCCGCCGACCTGGAGCCTTCACCCCGTCCTTCACTCCGTCGCCCTGCCGTCGCGCCCCACCCACGGCGCTTCACCATTCCAGCGCCCACGGCCTGCCCGTCCCCGCGAAGTGCCCCACGTTCACACACTCCGTCGCCCCTATCCGCATCCGGCGCACCAGTGGCTGATGGACGTGGCCGAAGAGGGAGTAGCGCGGGCGGGTGCGGCGGATCGCGTCCAGGAGCGCCCGGCTGCCGCGCTCGAAGCGGCGCGCGACCGTGTCGTAGACCAGCTCCGGAACCTCCGGCGGGATGTGCGTGCACAGCACGTCCACCTCGCCGATCGCCTCGATCTTCGCCGCGTACTCCTCGTCGTCGATCTCGTACGGCGTCCGCATCGGGGTGCGCAGCCCGCCGCCCACGAAGCCGAACGTCCGGCCGCCGATCTCCACCCGCTCACCGTCCAGCACCGTGGTGCCCGAGCCCGCGTACTCGCTCCACAAAGGCGGCATGTCGACATTGCCGTAGGTGGCGTACGTCGGAGTCGGGAACGCGGCGAACAGCTCGGCGTACTGCTTGCGCACCGCCTTCTCGATGGCGGCGGCCCGGTCGGAGCCGATCCCGGCCCACAGCCGGGCCCCGAAGGCACGCGCCTCCTCGAAGCGCCGCGCGGTGCGCAGCTCGACGATGCGGTCGGCGTTCTCCTTGCCGAACAGGTCGGGGAAGATCCCGCGCGAGTGGTCGGCGTAGTCGAGGAAGAGGACCAGGTCGCCGAGGCAGATCAGGGCGTCCGCACCATCTCCGGCCCGGGCCAGGTCACGGGCGTTGCCGTGCACGTCGCTGACCACATGGACGCGTGTCCTTCGGTTGCCGGAGCGTGTGGGTGCCATGACGATCAAGCGTAGGCGTGTGGGATGTGCGTGAACAGTGGCGACCCCGCCCGGGGTTACTCGCCGGTCGCTTGAGCCGTGGACTACTGTGCGCGAAGGAACGCCATCCCGTGTGACGCAGCGAACATCTCGCCGGGACCCCCTGTCGTAGAAGCCATACCGGCGGGTAACGTCCGGGCAGTCCAGTCGTGCTCAGGGTTTCAACCAACTGGTTGGCACCTGGAGTACCCGCCCGAGCCTTGGACCGCACCGTCGCATCACACAGTGTCGTGGCGCCGGCGCCCTATGAGGAGCAGCAGTCTTGCGCGAGTTCAGCCTTCCGGCTTTGTACGAGGTCCCTGCGGACGGCAATCTGACCGACATCGTCCGCAGAAACGCCGCGCAGCATCCCGACGTCGCCGTCATCGCCCGCAAGGTGGGCGGCGCCTGGCAGGACGTGACGGCCACGGAGTTCCTGGCCGAGGTGCACGCCGCCGCCAAGGGGCTCATCGCCTCCGGTGTGCAGCCGGGCGACCGGGTCGGCCTGATGTCCAGGACGCGGTACGAGTGGACGCTGCTCGACTTCGCGATCTGGAGCGCGGGCGCGGTCACCGTGCCGGTGTACGAGACCAGCTCGCCGGAGCAGGTGCAGTGGATCCTCTCCGACTCGGGCGCGACCGCCTGCATCGTGGAGCTGGACGGCCACGCGGCCGCCGTCGACTCGGTGCGCGACACCCTGCCCCACCTCAAGCACGTCTGGCAGATCGAGGCCGGCGGCCTGGAGGAGCTGGGCCGGCTCGGGCAGGGCGTCTCCGACGCGACCGTGGAGGAGCGCAGCTCGCTCGCCAAGGCCGACGACCCGGCGACCATCGTCTACACGAGCGGTACGACCGGGCGGCCCAAGGGCTGTGTCCTCACCCACCGCAGCTTCTTCGCCGAGTGCGGCAACATCGTGGAGCGACTGCGTCCGCTGTTCCGCACCGGTGAGTGCTCGGTCCTCCTCTTCCTCCCGCTCGCGCACGTCTTCGGGCGGCTGGTGCAGATCGCGCCGATGATGGCGCCGATCAAGCTGGGCTGCGTCCCCGACATCAAGCACCTCACCGACGAGCTGGCCGCCTTCCGGCCGACGCTGATCCTCGGTGTCCCGCGCGTGTTCGAGAAGGTGTACAACTCCGCGCGCGCCAAGGCGCAGGCGGACGGCAAGGGCGCGATCTTCGACAAGGCAGCGGACACCGCGATCGCCTACAGCAAGGCGCAGGACACCCCGTCGGGCCCGTCCATCGGCCTGAAGATCAAGCACAAGGTCTTCGACAGGCTGGTCTACAGCAAGCTGCGCGCGGTCCTCGGCGGCCGGGGCGAGTACGCGATCTCCGGCGGTGCCCCGCTGGGCGAGCGGCTCGGTCACTTCTTCCGCGGCATCGGCTTCACGGTGCTGGAGGGCTACGGCCTGACCGAGTCCTGCGCGGCGACCGCGTTCAACCCCTGGGACCGGCAGAAGATCGGCACGGTCGGCCAGCCGCTGCCCGGCTCGGTGATCCGGATAGCGGACGACGGCGAGGTGCTGCTGCACGGCGAGCACCTGTTCAAGGAGTACTGGAACAACCCGGGCGCGACCGCGGAGGCGCTCGCCGACGGCTGGTTCCACACCGGTGACATCGGCACCCTCGACGAGGACGGCTACCTCAGGATCACCGGCCGCAAGAAGGAGATCATCGTCACCGCGGGCGGCAAGAACGTGGCCCCGGCCGTGATCGAGGACCGCATCCGCGCCCACGCGCTGGTCGCGGAGTGCATGGTGGTGGGCGACGGGCGGCCGTTCGTGGGCGCGCTGGTCACCGTCGACGACGAGTTCCTGGGCCGTTGGGCGGCCGAGCACGGCAAGCCGGCGGGCTCCACCGCGGCGTCGCTGCGCGAGGACCCGGATCTGCTGGAGGCGATCCAGGCGGCGGTCGACGACGGCAACGCCGCGGTGTCGAAGGCGGAATCGGTGCGGAAGTTCCGCATTCTGTCCTCCCAGTTCACGGAGGAGTCGGGCCACCTCACCCCGTCGCTGAAGCTCAAGCGGAACGTGGTGGCGAAGGACTACGCGGACGAGATCGAGGCGATCTACGCGAAGTAGTACGCCTGCTGAAGACGCGTCATGGCGCGGTGTCCTCGACGAGGACCCGCGCCATCGTGCGTTCGGCGAGCGCGGTGATGGTGACGAAGGGGTTCACACCGATCGAGCCGGGCACGAGCGAGCCGTCGGTGATGTAGAGCCTGGGGTACCCCTTGACCCGGCCGTAGTCGTCGGTCGCCTTCCCGAGGACGCAGCCGCCCAGCGGGTGGTAGGTGAAGTCGTCCGCGAAGATCTTGCTGGTCGAACCGAAGAGGTCGTACCGGTAGATGGTCAGGTTGGCCGCGTTGATCCGGTCGAAGAGCTTCTTGGCCATGGCGACCGACACGGCGCTCTGGGCCGGGCTCCAGCCGAGCTTCACCGTCCCGGACGTGGAGTCGTACGAGAACGAGGCCCGTTCGGGGTTCTTGGTGATCGCCAGGTACAGGCTGATCCAGTGCTCGAACCCCATGGGCAGCGGGGCGATCTCGGCGAAGACCGGGTTGGCGGTGTTGGCCCAGTCGTCGATGCCCATGACGGGCATGGTCGCCTGGTTGGCGCCGACGGTGTCCCACATGTGGTTGGCGCGGCCGAGCATGGTGTTGCCGTTGGTGCCCCAGCCGGCGCCGACGCCGGCGTTCAGCGCGGGCAGGGTGCCCGTCTCCCTTGCCCGGACGAGGAGTTCGGTCGTACCGAGGCTGCCGCCGCCGAGGAACAGGTACGTGCAGCTGTACTGCTTGGTCTCCACGACCTTGCCGGTGGTGTCGATGCGGTCGGCGGTCAGGACGTACGACCCGTCGCTCGCCCTGGTGACCGCCCTGACCTTCTCCAGGGTGTGGAGGGTGACGTTGCCGGTGCCGAGGGCGGCGGCCAGGTAGGTCTTGTCGAGGCTGCGCTTGCCGTAGTTGTTGCCGTAGATGACCTCCCCGGCGAGCGCCGACTTCGTGGCCGTACCGGCGGCCTCGCGCTGCATGTAGCCGAAGTCGTAGACGTTCGGCACGAAGGTGGTCTTCAGGCCTGCGTTGGCGGCGGCCTTCCGGGAGGTGCGGGTGAACTGGTACCACTCCGTGGACTCGAACCAGGCCGGGTCGATGGTGTTGACGCCGAGCATGGAGCGGGCGCGCGGGAAGTAGGTGCCGTACATCTCCTCGGCGTCCACGGTCGGGAACTGCTCGGCGAAGTAGGACTTCAGCGGGGTGACCGCCATCCCGCCGTTGACCAGGGAGCCGCCGCCGACGCCCCGGCCGACGTACACGGACATGTTGTCGTAGTGCACGCGGTCGAGGGCTCCGGGGTAGGGGCTGATGTCCTTGTTGACGAGGTCCAGCCACAGGAAGGTGGCCAGCGGGGCCTCCGTGCGGGTGCGGAACCACATGGAGCGCTGGTCGGGTGCGCTGGTGGAGCAGAACACCTTGCCGTCGCTGCCGGCGGTGTTCCACAGGCGGCCCATCTCCAGGACGAGGGTGCGGATGCCGGCCTGGCCGAGGCGGAGGGCGGCCACGGCGCCGCCGTAGCCCGAACCGACGACGATGGCCGGGGAGTTGTCGACGGCGGCCGGTTCGGCTGCCTGCGCGGACTGAAGACCGATGCGGGTGAGACCTGCCGTGGCGGCGGTCTGGAGGGCGATCACGCCCAGGATGTGACGTCGACTCAGCTGACGCTGCATCAGTTTTGCTGTCATGTCGCGCAGCATGTGCGGATTTTCCCGTTCCGCCTAGAGCGGGGACGAGTTTTTGAAGACGGCTTTTAGAGC
This sequence comes from Streptomyces sp. NPDC001410, assembly GCF_042895235.1. Taxonomy (NCBI): domain Bacteria; kingdom Bacillati; phylum Actinomycetota; class Actinomycetes; order Kitasatosporales; family Streptomycetaceae; genus Streptomyces; species Streptomyces sp. NPDC001410. The sequence goes on along the minus strand of NZ_JBIAWE010000006.1, from coordinate 21,160 downwards.
AGCTCCTTGAGCTTCTCCGCCAGCAGGTCCCAGCGCCACTTCTCCTCGACCCACTGGCGGCCCCGCTTGCCCATTCGGTCGCGGAGTTCCGCGTCTGCGAGGAGGGCGATGATGCGCTCCGCGGCCTCGGCGGGCTCGCCGCCGCGGACGACCCAGCCCGTCTCGCCGTCGAGGACGGCGTCGGGGGCGCCGCCCGAGTCGCCGGCCACGACCGGCAGGCCGGTGGCGGAGGCCTCCAGGTAGACGATGCCGAGGCCTTCGACGTCCAGGCCGCCGCGGCGGGTGCGGCAGGGCATGGCGAAGACGTCGCCGGCGCCGTAGTGCGCGGGCAGCTCGGACCAGGGCACCGCGCCGGTGAAGCGGACCGAGGCCTCGACGCCGGTCTCCCGGGCCAGTCGGCGCAGGTCCTGCTCGTAGGGGCCGCCGCCGACGACGAGCAGCACGGCGTCCGGCTCGGCGGCGAGGATCCGGGGCATGGCCTGGATCAAGGTGTCCTGGCCCTTGCGCGGCACCAACCGGGAGACGCACACGACCACCGGCCGGTCGGTGAGCCCGAGCCGCGCCCGGACCTCGTCGCCGCCCGAGCCGGGGTGGAAGGTCTTCTCGTCGACGCCGGGGGGCAGCTGCACCATCCGCCGGGCCGCGTCCGGGGTCAGCGCGGTCGCTATCCGGGAGCGGGTGTACTCGCCGAGGTAGGTGATCGTGTCCGTGGAGTCCCCGATCCGGCGCAGCAGCTGCCGGGCGGCGGGCAGCTGGGCCCAGCCGGCCTCGTGCCCGTGGGTGGTGGCCACCAGCCGCTCGGCGCCGGCCCTGCGCAGCGCGGGCGCCATCAGGCCGAGCGGCGCGGCCGCCCCGAACCAGACCGAGGTGCAGCCGTGCTCCCGCAGCAGCGAGACGGCTCGCCGGGTCGCGCCGGGCGTGGGCAGCAGCATGGTCGTACGGTCACGTACGACGGTGAAGGGCTGCTCGGCGTCGAAGGCGGCCGTGGCCTCGACGCCCTCGCGACCGCGCTTCCAGGTGGAGGCGTACACGACCAGCCGTCCAGGCTCCAGCCGGAGGGCCATGTTGTGCAGGAAGGCCTGGATGCCGCCCGGCCGGGGCGGAAAGTCGTTGGTCACGATCAGCGTCTTGTGCATCGTCGCCGACCCTACCGGGCGCGCTTCGTGGCACACGCACAGGTCGGCAGGGAATCATGGGGCCGGACCGGGTCGGTGTACGAACAGTCGGCGTACGAACAGGGGTGCGGGTGAGCGGGAAGATAGCGGGACTGCTGGCGACCTGGTGCGCCACCCGGCTGGTGCTACTGCTCTTCGTCTTCGGGGTCTACGTCTTCCCGGGCCCCGACGTGACCACCGACGTGTCGGTGATCTACCAGGGCTGGTACGAGGTGCTGCGCCAAGGAACGTTTCCGCTGGCCGACGTGACCTGGCAGTACCCGCCCGCCGCCGCGCTCGCGATCCTCTCCCCCGCGGCCCTGCCGTTCCTGAGCTACCCGCACGCCTTCTTCGTACTGGTGTGCCTGGCCGACCTGGCCGTGCTGGCCCTGCTGCTGCACGCGGGCCGGCGGCCCGGCCGCTCGCTGCGCGGGGTGTGGACCTGGGTGGTGGGCGTGCCCCTGCTCGGCCCGACGGTGTACGCCCGCTACGACCTGATGGTGACCGCGGTGGCCGTGGCGGCCCTGCTCGCGGGGATCCGGCGTCCCCGGGTGATGGGCGCGCTGGTGGGTTTCGGGGCGCTGCTGAAGGTGTGGCCGGCGCTGCTGCTGGTCGGCGCCACCCGGCTACGGGCGTGGGCGTCGGCCGCGGTGACCGCGTGCGGTGTCGCGACGGCGTTCGCGGTGTCCATGCCGGGCGCCTTCGCCTTCCTCACCTTCCAGCGGGACCGGGGCACGGAGGTGGAGTCGCTGGGCAGCCTGGTCTTCCATGTGGCCCGGCACCACGGCTGGCAGGGGCAGGTGCTGCTGAACTACGGGTCGATCGAGTTCGTCGGCCCGTACGTCGGGCTGGTCAGCAACGTCGCGATGGCGCTGAGCGGGGCGGCGATCGGCTGGCTGGTGCTGTGGCGGCGGCGGGCGTCCCGGTTCGACGCGCACACACTCGCGGACGCGGCCCTGACGGCGGTGCTGCTGTTCACGGTCACCAGCCGGGTGATCAGCCCGCAGTACCTGGTGTGGCTGATCGGCCTGGCCGCCGTGTGCCTGTGCTTCCGGGCGAGCCGCATGGGCGCCCCCGCCCTGATGGTCCTCACCGCGACCTTGCTGACGGTCCTCGAGTTCCCGATCGGCTTCGTGCACGTGGTCGTCAGCGACACGTACGGCATCACGCTGCTCGTCCTGCGCAACGGCCTGCTCGTCGTCGCCACGCTCATGGCGGCCCGTCGGCTGTGGCGCTCCACGGTCCCCGCGGCCACCGAGACCCCACCGGCCCCTCAGCCGGCTCCCGCGAAGGAGACCTCGGCCTCCTGACGGCGGGCCCGCCGGAACAGCACCGCCACCGCCCCGCACTGCACGGCCATCGCGAGCGCCAGGGCCAGGCCGACGCCGGGCAGGCCGAGCCCGGAGAGGGCGTACGCCAGGGGCACCTGGAAGGCGGTGCCGAGCAGGGTGGCCCGGAGCAGCTCCGGAGCTGCTCCGCTGCCCTCGAAGACCCCGCCGAGCGCGATGAAGCAGGCCATCAGCAGCAGGTAGGGGCCGATGCAGCGCAGGAACAGCACACCCTGGTGGGCGACCTCGGGTCCGGCGCCGAAGGCGGCCATGATCCAGGGGGCGGTGACGGCGAACAGGGCGGCGGCGCCCAGGCCGAGACCCCCGGACACGAGCATCGCCTGCCGGCCTATGTCCCGGCGCGCGTCCTGGCCCGCGCCCCGGGTGTGCGCGGTGTGGATGGCGGCGGCCTGCCGTACCGAGTAGAAAGCCATGGTGGCGACGTACATGACCTTGTACGCGATCGAGTAGGCGGCCACCGCCGTCACGCCGAGCCGCGCCACGATCGCCACCAGCACCAGGGCCCCGCCCTGCCGCACGGTGAAGTCGGCGGACATGGGCAGGCCGGTGGTGAGGGTGCGGCGCAGGGCGGCGGGGACCGGCTCGACGGCAGGGGTGCCGGCCGCCGTCCGCAGCAGCGCGTTGCGGCCGAGCGCGCGCAGTCCCGCCGCGAGGGCCACGCAGCGACACAGCACGGTCGAGGCCGCGGCGCCCCGGACACCGTAGAGATGGATCAGGACCGGGTCGCAGAGCAGGATCAGCCCGTTGGACAGCAGGGCGAGCCGCATCGGGGTACGCGTGTCGCCGGCGCCCTTGAGAATGCCGTCGACCAGTTGCTGGGCGAAGAAGACGGCCATGCCCGGCAGGGAGATCGCGAAGTAGGCGGTCGCGAGGCGCAGGGCCGCCGAGTCGCCGCCGCCGAGGACCAGGCGGGCCAGTGGCTCGCGCGACAGGAACCCGCCCACCACGACCACCGGGGTCACCAGAGCGCACAGCGCCCGGCCGCCGTGCACCGCGGCCCGCAGGGCGGCGGGATCGCGAGCTCCCCTGGCGTGCGCGACGAGGACGGTCGTACCGGAGGCGAAGACCAGAGCGATGCCGAGCAGCACGTTCTCGGTGTTGGTCGCGACGGCGACGGCGGCCACGGCGGCGCCGCCGAGCCGGGAGACCCAGACCGTGTTGATGATCCCGGAGGCGACCGAGGCGAGGAGCGAGAGGTAGACGGGGTGGGCGAGCAAGACGAGTTGCCTGCGGTGCGCGTTCACAAGGAGCCCCCTCTTATCGAGCTACCTCGTTTAGAGGTAGCTCGATAAGAGCTAGCATGGGTCCCACGCCCGCTGCAAGGAGGATTTCGCGTGCTGGAGCTGTCGATCCTGGGGTTCCTCGCCGAGGAACCCCTGCACGGCTACGAGCTGAAGGAGCGCATCAAGGCGCTGAGCGGGCATGTCCGGCCGGTCAGCGACGGCGCCCTCTACCCGGCCATCAACCGGCTGGTCGCGGCGGGCAAGCTCGACCAGCGCACCGAGGAGGGCGCGAGCGCCGCCCCGCGCCGGGTGCTGTCCCTGACCGGGAAGGGCCGCGCGGACCTGCTGGAGCGGCTGCGCACCCCCAAGCAGGCCGAGATCACCGACCAGATCCGCTTCAACACCGTCCTCGCCTTCCTGCGGCACCTGGACGACCCGGCGGAGCAGGCCGCGGTGCTGCGCCGCCGCCTGGACTTCCTGGAGGCCCCGGCGAGCTTCTTCTACCGGGACGGGGAGCCGGTGCGCGCGGAGGAGGCGGGCGACCTGTTCCGGCAGGGCATGCTGCGGGTCGCCCGGGCCACCGGCACGGCCGAGCGGGAGTGGCTGCGCGAGGCGATCGAGGTGCTGGGGCAGGCCCCAGGTCAGCGCAGCTGAGCGCGCACGTACTGCCGCCACTCGGCGGTGAACGCCTTGGGCGTGGTCCCGAGCACCTTCTTCAGCGCCTCCTCGACCGCGCCCGCCCGCGTCCGGTGGGCGCCGACGGCCCGGTAGAAGGCGCCGAGCCGGTCCTCGCCCCAGCGGTCGGCGATCATCCGGCAGGCGAGCCAGCCGCTCTCGTAGGACTGCGCGAGGCGGGCGGGGTCGGTGCTGAAGCCGAAGTACTTGTCGGCGGGGAGGCTCGCGGGCACCTTGCCGTCCTGGACCGCGCGGGCCAGTTCCGGTGCGGCCTCGGTGGGTGTGCGGCCGGTGCCGAGGTAGCCGATCCAGTCGGCGTACCCCTCGGAGAGCCACAGCGGGGTGGCGGCGTCGGTGTGCGCGCGGGTGGCCACATGGGTGGTCTCGTGGGTGAGCACGACCTGCTTGCCGACGCTGCCCAGCATCGCGTACGCCTCCGGGTTGACGACCACCCGGTCCGCGGGCGCCCTGCCCGCGCCACCCACCTCGCCGGTGGTGACGGCGGCGATGCCCCGGTAGCCGGCGGCGGGCGAGCCGAGCAGCCCCGCCATGCCCTCCAGCGTGCGCGGGACGAGGACGACGACCCGGCGGGTCCAGTCCGTGCCCCACTCGTGGGAGACGGCCGGGACCGCGCGGTCGGCGAGCCGGGCGTAGGCGCGCAGGTCGCCGGCGCTCTGACCGGCCCCGAGGACCAGGCTGTGCGCGCCCTTCACGGCGGTCACCCTGCCCTGGTCCCACACCTGCTCCCCGGCCTTCCGCGCGGGCTTGTCGGCGGTGACGTACCACTTGCCCTCGGCGGTGCGGCTGAGCGCGAGGGTGCGGCGGACGCTCACCGGGGCCCGGTCGTAGCCGGCGATCCGGTAGCGCAGCTCGGCGTCGGCGGTGGCGCCCGGGCCGTCACCGTGCACGGCGGTCACCCGGTAGGCCCAGGCGGCCAGCGGGAGCGCGCGCAGGCGGACGAACCCGGTCCGGGTGCCCGTCTTGCCGTACGCCGTCTCGTCGTGCCCGAGCAGGGCCGCGGAGCGCCGGTCGAGCACCTGCTGCACCTCGGCCGTGGCCGGGTCGGTCGCCATCCGGCCGCCGCATCCGGCGAGGGGCGCCGCGAGCAGCAGACAGAACCCCGCCGCCGCGGCGCGCCACACCCTTCTACGACCAGCCATTTCCCGATCGTACGGTGCGCGGCGGGAGGTCAGGGACGGGTGACCGAGGAGACGGGCATCATGCCGACCGGGTCGTAGCGCACCGGCGCGCCCGGGTAGGGGGCGTGGATGACCTGGCCGTTGCCGACGTACATCGCCACATGGCTGGCGTCGGAGCGGTAGACGACCAGGTCGCCGGGGCGCGCCTGGGAGAGCGGGATCTGCCGGCCGGCGTACCGCTGCTCCTGGGAGGTGCGCGGCAGGTGGATGCCGGCATGCCCGTACGACCACTGCATCAGGCCCGAGCAGTCGAAGCCGGAGGGGCCGGTCGCGCCCCACACGTAGGGGCGGCCGAGGGCGGAGCGGGCGGCGGCGACGGCGGCCGCCGCGCGGGCGTCGGGGGCGACGGCGCCGGACAGGTCGACGCGGTCGGAGCCGTCGGAGCGGGAGGCCCGGTCGTAGGCGGCGCGTTCGGCGGCGGGCAGGGAGTTGATCAGCTGCTGGGCCCTGGCGAGCTTCTTCTCCACGGTCCGCTTGTGCGTGGCGACCGCCCTGCGGCTCTGCTCCAGCGCGGCGAGCTTCCCGGCGGCCTCGGCGCGCTCCTGGGCCAGTTCGCGCATCGCCGCGCTCAACTCGCGCAGCCGGCCCGCCTGCTGGGCGCCGATGCGGTCGAGGGTGGCCGCCTTGTCCAGGTAGTCGTCGGGGTCGTCGGAGAAGAGCAGGGCGACGGCCGGGTCGATGCCGCCGGCGCGGTACTGGGCGCCGGCCAGCGAACCGAGCCGCTCGCGCATGGTGTTGATGCGCTGCTGCTGCCGGGCGATGTGGTCCTGGGCGTCCCGGACCTTCCGGCGCAGCACGTCGGCCCGCTCGTCGGCCTTGTCGTAGGCCTGGGTCGCCCTCTCGGCCTCCTCGTAGAGGCGGTCCACCTCGGCACGGGTGTCCCCGTGCGGCGCTGCTTGGGCGGGTACGGCGCCGAGCGTGGCGGCCGCGGCCGACAACACGCACAGGGCGACGCCGGCGCCCCGGTTGAACCCGGACAGTGCAAGGCGGCGATGGGACCCCACGGCAGTCCTTCTGCTGGCGGACAGAGACAGCTTCCCCGGCGCCGGGGACGGGGAGGCCCCTGCGCCGGGGAATCGCGGCAGACAGTAGCCGTGCGGAAGGACCGCGCCGAACGGCGTCGAGCGGCGCACACATGCGACGCCCCGCCCTGACGCAGGTCATGGGCGGGGCGTGGAGTCAGTCTCGGTTCATCGGATTCGCCCGTTCGGGCGCCACCGAGTCAGCGTCGCGAAGTTGTCAGACCCGGACGCCGAACTGGAACGGCATGTTGCCGATGGCCTCGTAGCGGACCACGGCGCCGGTGTGCGGGGCGTGCAGCACCTGGCCGTTGCCGGCGTAGAGGCCGACGTGGTGCAGGTCGCTGTAGAAGAACACCAGGTCGCCGACCTGGAGCTGGCTCTGCGTGAGGCGGGTGCCGATGCCTGCCTGGGCCTCGGAGGTGCGCGGGATGGAGACGCCGGCCTGCGCGTAGGCGTAGGAGGTCAGACCCGAGCAGTCGAAGGAGGACGGGCCGGTGGCGCCGTAGACGTAGGGCTTGCCGATCTGGGCCTGGGCGGCCTGGAAGGCGGCGGCGGCACGACCGGAGGCGGAGCTGTCGTTGCCGAGGTCCACCCGCTCGGTGGAGGAGCGGTTGGCGCGCGCCTGCTCGGCGGCGAGCGCGGCCTTCTCCTTGGCGGTCAGGGTGTTGAGCAGCTTCTGCGCCTCGGCGAGCTTGCCCTGGACTTCCTTCTTCTTGTTGCCCAGCTCGGTGCGGGTGGCGGCGAGGTCCTTGAGCTTGTCGGTGGCCTCGGCCCGCTCCTGGGCGAGTTCGCGCTGTTTGTCCTGAATCTTCTTCAGGGCCTCGACCTGCTGGCTGCTCAACTGGTCGAGCGTGGAGGCCTTGTCGAGGAAGTCGTCCGGGTTGGAGGACAGAAAGAGCTGGACCGAGGAATCTATGCCACCGGAGCGGTACTGGGCGGTCGCCAGCGAACCCAGGCCGTCGCGGAGCTTGTTCAGCTCCTGCTGGCCGCGGGCCACGTTGTCCTGGATGGTGGAGATTTCCTTCTGCAGCTTCTGCTGCTTCTCCTTGGCCCCGTTGTACTTCTCGGTGGCCTGCTCCGCCTGCTCGTAGAGCTTGTCGACCTTCGCCTTGACCTCGTTCTTGCCGAGCTTCTCGCTCGGGGCGGCATTGGCGGCGTTCGCGCTGAGCGCGACGGCAGCGGCGGCTGCGGTGGTCAGCACGGTGACACGCGTGCGACTCGGCTGCTTGGGTCGACGATGGGACGCCACGGAGGACGAACTCCTTCTTGTGAGTGATCACCCGTTCGGAGGTTCGAGCCCAGACCCTAGTGACCCAGCTGTGATCAGTTCAAATCCTCGCAGCAAAAAACCCTGTGACGCAATGCATTCTTTGCACATAACTCACGTGCAGTGAGGCGTGATTGACCCTACGTGGCGTGAGAGTCAGGCCAATTCGGGCATTGTGTATGCGCGTTGGACCTTCAGGACAGTCGCTTCAGAAGTACCGCAGAGGCGACGGGACGGGCACCGGCCCTGGCGACCCCGTCGGCCACCTCCCGGTCGGTCGAGGCGACGATGACCGGACGGCCCGGCGGCTCCGCGCGCACCAGCTGGCGGATCAGCTCGTCGGCCGTGACGCCCGGCCTGGAGAACAGCACCCGCACTCCGCGCGGCGGCGCGAGCAGCACCGGCGCGGCCAGTTCGGCGCCATCGAAGACACAGGTCACCTCGGCGCCGGTCTGCGCGGCGAGCGCCGAGAGCTGCCCCAGGAGCCGCAGCCGCTGCTTCTCCAGCGGCATCTGCGGATAACCGGTCTTGGTGACGTTGTAGCCGTCGACGACCAGATGCGCCTGCGGCAGCGCGAGCAGCTGGTCCAGGATCGCCGGGTCGTTCTCGGACAGGGCCCGGGCCGCGATGTCCTTCGGGGTCATACGTCCCGGTTCGACCGCGTCCACGGTCTCGGCCGGGCGCACGGAGACCGGAGGCAGCGCGAGTTCGCGCCGCAGCCCCTGGGTGGCGTCCAGCAGGGTGTCGAGCAGCAGCCGTACCCGCATGTCCTCGACGCTGCGCCCCTCGCGGGCCGCCCGGCGGGTGGCCTCCAGCGCGGCCTCGGCCTCGCCCAGGCGGGCCTTGAGCCGACGGGACTCGCTCTCGGCGACCGACAGCTGTGCCTGCCCCTCGGCGCGTACGGCCTCGATCTCGCCCTGGACCTTGCGCAGCGCGGCCTCGCCGCGCTTGACGTCGCTGAGCGCGGCACGGAGCTTGCGGTGCAGCGACTCCGCTTCCTTCTTCGCCGACTCCAGTTCGGTGCGCAGCCGTTCGGTCTCGGTCCGGGTCTGCGTCCGGGCCTCGGCCAGCTCCTCGCGCAGCCGCTCCAGCTCGGCCCGGCTCTCCTCGTCGGCCCGCTCGGCGTCCGCGCGCTGGGCCTCCTCGCCGGCCGCGGTGACCAGCTTCACCCAGCCCGCCGGGCGCAGTACATAGGCCGCGGCCGCCACGTCGAGCGGGTCCGCGGCCGGGGGCGGCGAGCCGGAGTCGAGGGCGCCGGACAGCTCCGGCTGTGCCTCTCTGAACTTCTCTCCGATCCGCTGCCTGAAAAGCGGATCGGTCTCCAGCGCGGCCGCCATCGCGTTCCCGGCGAACTTGGCCCGCCGGTTCGGGGCGAACCGGGCGTACTGCCGCAATTGGGCGGGCAGTTCCGCGACGGTCAGGCCGCCGAACCCGTCCGAGACGATCTGCACGACCCGTCGGCGCACGCCGTCGGGCAGCGGACGGTCAAGCACCTCAGCGGTGCCGTCGCCCGGCCCCCCGCCTGCGGTCTCCACCATCCGTCACACCCCAATACCTGTACGGGGCCCGCTCCGCTCAGGAGCCGGCGCCCGGCCTGTCCACGAGTTCCACCTGGTCCACCGCGTTGCACCAGCGGCAGCGGACCGAGTCGATGGTCTCACTGACCACCTCGCGTTCCTCGACCGTCGGCTCACCGGCGAGGTCGAGGTGGACGTACTCGACGACCTTCGACGAGCGGGTCACATCGAAGCGGGTGAGGTTGCCGCAGAGGGTGCAGCGCCATCGCGTCGTGGCGGTCGGCAGGGGAACCGTCATCGTGACTGTTCGCTTCCTTCTCGGGTCGGTCCGCGCCGCTCCTCGACGCGTGTGGCTCGTAACCCTACGGCCTGGCGGGTACTCACCGCCCGTCCGTCCGCGGCGGCGAGGCGGTCTGTCAGGTTGCGTCCCCTTACGTCATGCTCTGTAGTCATGATCAACGCCTGGAGCACGACGGCCGGCCGCACACTCAGGGCGCTCCGGGACACCCCCGCGCCGATGACGCACGCCCTCATCGCCGTGTGCTCCCTGATCTTCGTCCTCGGACCGGCCTCCGGGCTCACTCCGGCGTACGGCTCCGCGGACGCGCTGCCGGCCGCGCAGCGCGCGTACTTCCGGCACTGGGGGGTGGTCCCGGCGAACCTGTTCGAGGAGCCCGTCCGGGAGGCCCTGACCCCGGTCACCGCGCTGTTCGTGCACGGCAGCTGGGTGCATCTGCTCGGCAACATGCTCTTCCTCTTCGTCTTCGGGATGATGACCGAGGAACGAATGGGCCGGGTGGAGTTCACCCTCTTCTACGTCTGCTGCGGCTACCTGGCCCTGCTGGGCTACGCGGCCGCCAACGCCACCTCCGAGCAGTCGCTGGTGGGCGCGTCCGGGGCGATCTCGGCGGTTCTCGGCGCGTTCCTCTATCTGTTTCCCCGCGCCCGTGTCACCAGTCTGCTCCCGTTCCTGTTCTTCCTGCCGATGCGCTTCCCGGCCTGGGTGGTGCTGCCCTTCTGGGCGGCGCTGCAGTGGCTGGCGGCGGGGCGCTCCGGCGAGGGGCCCGGGGTGGCCTACCTGGCGCACCTGGTCGGCTTCGGGGTGGGGTTCGGGTACGCATGGGTCCGATACCGACGTACCACTAGAGTGAAGTGCGCACCGGCTCCGGCACCCGAGGGAGAGAACCCGTCGTGATCACCGCGATCGTCCTGATCAAGACCAGCGTGGACCGGATCCCCGAGATCGCGGAGCAGATCGCTTCGCTGGATTCGGTGAGCGAGGTCTTCTCCGTCACCGGTACGTACGACCTGATCGCCATGGTGCGGGTGCGGCAGCACGAGGATCTGGCCGACGTGATCCCGGGGCGGATCAGCAAGATCCCCGGGGTCGAGGCCACGGACACGCACGTCGCCTTCCGTACGTACTCGCAGCACGACCTCGAGGCGGCCTTCTCGATCGGGTTGGACAACTGATCGGCTGAAGACCGCCCCACCAGGCGTTCAGAGACTCACACCGCCGGGACGCAGCGGCCTTCCTCCGTGCGGTACGTCCACTTCGCACCCTCGGTCACCAGTTCCTTCACCGCCGTGACGAAGCGCTCCACGTGCTCGTCGGGGGTGCCCGCGCCGAAGCTCACGCGGATCGCGTTCAGCGACTTCTCGCCCGGCGTGGCCTCGGGGGCTCCGCACTCGCCCTGGGCCTGGGGGTCGGAGCCGAGGAGGGTGCGGACCAGGGGGTGGGCGCAGAACAGGCCGTCGCGGACGCCGATGCCGTACTCGGCGGAGAGGGCGGCGGCGAAGTGGGAGCTGTTCCAGCCGTCCACGACGAAGCTGATCACGCCGACGCGCGGGGCGTCGTCCCCGAAGAGGGAGAGGACCCGGACCTCGGGCACCTCGGCCAGGCCGGCCCGCACCTTCGCGATCAGGTGCTGTTCGCGGGCGACCAGCGTGTCGAAGCCGGCCTCCGTCAGGGCCTTGCAGGCGGAGGCGATGGAGTAGGCGCCGATGACGTTCGGGGAGCCGGCCTCGTGGCGGGCGGCGCTCTCGTGCCACTCCACGGCCACTCCCCCGTCCTCGCGCCGGGTCACCTTGCGGCTGGCGCCGCCGCCCGCGAGGTACGGCTCGGCCGCGACCAGCCAGTCGGCGCGGCCGGCCAGGACACCGGAGCCGAAGGGGGCGTACAGCTTGTGGCCGGAGAAGGCGACCCAGTCGACGTCGAGGTCCTGGACCGACACGGGGTGGTGCGGGGCCAGCTGGGCGGCGTCCAGGACGATCCGGGCACCGTGCGCGTGGGCCGCGGCGGCCAGCTCGCGCACCGGCCACAGCTCGCCGGTGACGTTGGAGGCACCGGTGACGCAGACCAGGGCCGGGCCGTGAGGGTCGCGGTCGGCGAGGGCCCGCTCCAGGGTCTCGACGGCCTGCCGCGGGGTGCGCGGGGCGTTGAGGTAGGTGACGCGGGCGTCCTGCCAGGGCAGCAGGGAGGCGTGGTGCTCGGTCTCGAAGACGAAGACCTGGCAGTCGGCGGGCAGCGCGGCGGCGAGGAGGTTCAGGGAGTCCGTGGTCGAGCGGGTGAAGACCACCTGGTCGGCCGCGCGGCAGTCGAGGAACTCGGCGACCGTCCTGCGGGCGTTCTCGAACAGGTCGGTGGAGAGTTGGGAAAGGTAGCCGGCGCCGCGGTGGACGCTGCCGTAGTACGGCGCGTAGGCCGCCACATCGTCCCAGACGCGCTGCAGGGCGGGGGCGCTGGCCGCGTAGTCGAGCGCGGCGTAGGTGACTTCGCCGCCGGTCACGAGCGGGACGGTGACATCACGGCCCAGGACAGACAAAGGGGCACAAACGGACTGGTCGGCGGCAGCGGTGAAGACGGACATGGCGAGCTCCTGTGCGAGGCAAGGCGGAACCACACGTGAGCGCGTACGGCTCGAACGTGGGGAAGGTGAAAGGGGTACGCGGAGGCGGGGCTCTACGCCCTATCGCATTCGCTTGCTCACAGAAGGCTCCCTCGACGACCAGGACCCCTGGTGTGCGAGGGGTCCGCGCTTGCCGCAGACCTCACTGCCTGCGGCCCGGTCTTCACCCGGGGCACCCCGCCACGGACGGAGGGTTGCCGGACAGTCGGCCGGGGCCTCATGACTGTCACTCATGACCTGTTCAGGAACGTAGCCGAGCTGATCGCCGCCGCGCAACTTCTGTCCGGATCCCGGGACACCCGCTACGACGGCGATCAGCCACCCGCTACTTGTTGCTGGCCGCCACCCACCGCTCCAGCGTCCGCTTCGCCTCGCCCGAGTCGATCGACACGGCAGCCTTGGCCATGCCGGCGCGGAGCTGCTCGGCCAGGGGGGCCTCGGTCGGGTCGAGGGCCACCAGCGCGGCCGCCGAGTTCAGCAGGACCGCGTCCCGGACCGGGCCCTGCTCGCCGTCCAGCAGGCGGCGGGCGACCTCCGCGTTGTACGACGCGTCGGCGCCGCGCAGGGCCTCCACGGGGACGAGGTCGATGCCGACGTCCCGTGGGTCGAAGCTCTCCTCCGTGACCTTGCCGTCCCGGACCACCCACACCCGGGAGGTGGACGTGGTCGTCAGCTCGTCCAGCCCGTCGTCGCCCCGGAAGACCAGGGCGGAGTTGCCGCGCTCGGCGAGGACCCCGGCCACGATCGGCGCCATCCGGGGGTCGGCGACACCGACCGCCTGGGCGCGCACCCTGGCCGGGTTGGTGAGCGGGCCGAGCACGTTGAAGGTCGTACGGATCCCCAACTGGCCGCGCGCCGCGGCGGCATGACGCAGCGCCGGGTGGAACTTCACCGCGAAGCAGATGGTGATGCCGGCCTCTTCGGCGACCTCGGCGACCCGCTTCGGGGTCAGGTTCAGGTTGATCCCGAGCTTCTCCAGGACGTCGGAGGACCCGGAGGCGGAGGACGCGGCGCGGTTGCCGTGCTTGACGACCTTCGCTCCGGTGCCGGCGACGACGATCGACGACATCGTGGAGATGTTCACCGTCTTGGCGCCGTCACCGCCGGTGCCGACGATGTCGACGGCCGGCCCGGGTACCTCGATCACGTTGGCGTGCTCGTACATGGTCCGCACGAGTCCGGTGATCTCCTCCACCGTCTCGCCCTTGGACCGCAGGGCCACCAGGAACCCGGCGATCTGCGCGTCGGTCGCCTCGCCGCTCATGATCAGGTCCATCGCCCAGGCCGTGTCGTCGGCGGACAGGTCCCGGCCGTCCAGCAGCCCGTTCAGCAGGGCGGGCCAGGAACGGCCCGCCGCGGTGTCGCCTCCAGCGGGGGTCACAGCGCTCATAGCCGCTCCTGGGTGTCTAGAAGAACAGTGTGGTCCCACCCTATCCAGCCCGGGACACGGCGAAGGGCCCCGTCCGTAACACGGACGGGGCCCTCGGCGTGGCGTGGCGACGCGGGGATCAGTGGTGGCCGTGGCCGCTCGTGATCTCCTTGTACTCCTCGACAGTCGGCTTCGGGATCTGGTTGTCCTCGCCGTAGTAGGCGTTGCTGAGCTTGGCGCGCAGCTTCTCGGACTTCTTCACCTTGCGCTCGACACCGTTCTCGTCGACCGTCGGGCCGATCTCGGCCGGCTCGTACTGGTGGTGGGCCGTGAGGGTGTGCAGCTGCTCCTGGCTGAGCGGCTCGTGCACCTCGATGAACTCACCGTGCGGCAGGCGCTTGATGATGCCGGTCTCGCGACCGTGCAGCACCTTGTCGCGGTCGCGGCGCTGCAGGCCGAGGCAGATCCGCTTGGTGAGGATGAACGCGATGACCGGTCCGGCGAAGAAGGAGATCCGGACGAACCAGGTCACGGCGTTGATCGACAGGCTGAAGTGGGTGGCGATGAGGTCGTTGCCACCACCGACCAGGCCGACCATGTACACGGTGACCCAGGCGACACCGAACGCGGTACGGGTCGGGGCGTTGCGCGGGCGGTCCAGGATGTGGTGCTCGCTCTTGTCGCCGGTGACCCAGGACTCGATGAACGGGTAGACCGCGATCGCCGCCAGGACGAGGCCGAAGAGCACCAGCGGGATGAACACGCCCAGGACGAGCGTGTGACCCCAGAAGTTGATCTCCCAGCCCGGCATGTAGCGGACCAGACCCTCGGCGAAGCCCATGTACCAGTCGGGCTGGGCGCCGGTGGACACCTGGTCGGGGCGGTAGGGGCCCATGGCCCAGATCGGGTTGATCTGGGTCACCGCGGCGATGGCCGCGATCACACCGAAGACCAGGAAGAAGAAGCCTCCGGCCTTGGCCATGTACACCGGCAGCAGCGGCATGCCGACGACGTTCTTGTTCGTCTTTCCGGGACCCGCGAACTGCGTGTGCTTGTGGTAGAAGACCAGGATCAGGTGGCCCACCATCAGGCCGAGCATGATGCCCGGCAGCAGCAGGATGTGGATCGAGTAGAACCGGGCGACGAAGTCGTGACCGGGGAACTCGCCGCCGAAGAGGAAGAACGAGATGTAGGTGCCGACGATCGGCATCGACAGGATCGCGCCCTCGGTGAAGCGGACACCGGTGCCGGAGAGCAGGTCGTCCGGGAGCGAGTAACCGGTGAAGCCGGTGAACATGCCCAGGACGAAGAGCAGGAAGCCGAACAGCCAGTTGATCTCACGCGGCTTGCGGAACGCGCCGGTGAAGAACACGCGCATCATGTGCACGAACATGCCGGCGAGGAAGATCAGCGCGGCCCAGTGGTGGATCTGCCGGATGAGCAGACCACCGCGCACGTCGAAGGAGATGTGCAGGGTCGAGTTGAACGCCTCGGACATCAGCTGTCCCTGGAGCGGGACGTAGCTGCCGTGGTACTCCACCTCGTTCATCGACGGGTGGAAGAACAGCGTCAGGTAGACACCGGTCAGGATGATGATGAGGAAGCTGTACATGCAGACTTCGCCCAACATGAACGACCAGTGGTCGGGGAAGATCTTGCGCATGTTGGACTTGGCCAGGGAGTAGATCCCGAGCCGTCCGTCGGCCCAGTCGGCGACGCGCTCGCCGGCCGGCGCCTTGCCGCGTCGCTCGTTGTTCTCGTTGGTGCTCATCCGCGCTCCCAGAATGCAGGACCGACGGGCTCTTCGAAGTCGCCGAGCGCCTCGAGGTAACCCTCGTCGTTCACGCCGATGCGGAGCTGCGGCAGGGCGTGACCGGCGGGGCCGAAGATCACTCGGGCACCGTCGGAGAGGTCGAAGGTGGACTGGTGGCACGGGCACAGCACGTGGTGCGTCTGCTGCTCGTACAGGGAGATCGGGCAACCCACGTGGGTGCAGATCTTCGAGAACGCGACGATGCCCTCGTGCGACCACTCGAGCTCGCGCTTGTCCTTGATGTTGTCCGGCTGCAGCCGGATGATCATCAGGGCCGCCTTGGCGATCTCGTTCTGGAAGTCCTCCTGTGCCTCCTCCAGGCCCTCGGGCTTGGCGAAGGTCAGCGAACCGACGGCGACGTCCTCGGGACGCAGCGGCTGGTTCGTGTTCATGTTGACGAGCAGCTTGCCCTTGGCCCACAGCGTGTGGCGCAGCGAGGTGCCGGGCAGCGGGCCGAGGTCGCGCAGCAGCATGACGCCGGAGAGCGGCACCATGGCCAGCGCGCCGAACATCGTGTTGCGGATCAGCTTGCGGCGGCCGAGCGCGGACTCCTTGGCACCCTGCTTGAAGTCCGCGTGGACCTGCGCACGGACCTCGGGAGAGGCGGCGATCGCGTGCCGGTCGTCGGCGACCTCGACGTCGGACATCAGGGTGCGGGCCCAGTGGACCGCACCCGCGCCGATGCAGAACAGCGCCGTACCAAGGGTCAGGCCGAGCGCGAAGTTCAGCGCGCTGATGTGACCCAGCGGGAAGACGAAGATCGCCTTGTCCTGCGGGATCGCCACGTACGCGGCGATGAAGCCGACGGTGGCCAGCATCGACACCGTGAACAGCAGGGCGACGACGCGCTCGGACCGCTTGGCGGCCCGCTCGTCGATGTCCTGGATCCGGTGCTCGTGGGGCGGCAGCCCCGGGTCCGCGAACGGGTTCTTCTCGTCCGCGACGCTCACGACGCCGTGCGCGTGCTCCTGCTCAGCGGGCAGGTTCTCTTCTGGAATGTCTTGGCTACTCATGACTTCTTGGCCTTTGCGGTCCGAGCGGCGACCCAGACGGCTACCGCGATCAGCGCACCGAGGCCGAAGACCCATGCGAACAGGCCCTCAGTGACCGGACCGAGGCCACCCAGCTCCATGCCGCCCGGCTGCTCCGTCTCGCTGCTGTTGATCGCGTGCAGGTACGCGATGATGTCCTTCTTGTTCTTCTCCGACATCGTGGTGTCGGGGAAGGACGGCATGTTCTGCGGGCCCGTCTGCATGGCCTCGTACATGTGCTTCGGGTCGACGCCCGACAGGTCCGGGGCGAACTTGCCCTCGGTGAGGGCACCACCCTTGCCGGTGAAGTTGTGGCACTGCGCGCAGTTGGTGCGGAACAGCTCGCCACCCTTGGCGATGTCCGCACCCTCCGGGCCGTACTGCTCCTTCGTCGGCACCTCGGGACCGGCGCCCAGCGAGGCGATGTACGCCGCGAGCTGGTCGATCTCGGCCTGGGTGTAGATGTTCTTCTTCTTTACGACCTGCGGGCCCTGCGAGGTGGCGGCCGGCATACGGCCGGTCGCGACCTGGAAGTCGACCGCGGCAGCGCCCACGCCGATCAGGCTCGGGCCGTCGGAGGAGCCCTGTCCACCGGTGCCGTGGCAGCTGGCGCAGCCGACCTGGTAGAGCCTCTTGCCCTCCTTGATGGTCAGGGACTGGGAGGTTTCATCGGCCTGCGCCTTGCTCGCGGGCGCGAACGCGGCGTACAGCCCCCCAGTGGCCGCCAGCGCGAAGAGTAGGACGACGACCGCCGCCAGCGGATGGCGTCGTCGTGCGGAGAGCTTTTTCACGGATTACCCCGGTGTCAGGATCTTCTGCGTCGATGCTTCTGGATGTGCGGGAGCGGTCCCGGCTACTTGATCAGGTAGATCGTGGCGAAAAGGCCGATCCAGACCACATCGACGAAGTGCCAGTAGTAGGACACGACGATGGCCGCGGTCGCCTGCTCGTGGGTGAACCTCTTGGCCATGTAGGTGCGGCCCAGGACAAACAGGAAGGCGATGAGACCGCCCGTCACGTGCATGCCGTGGAAACCGGTGGTCAGGTAGAACACCGAGCCGTACGGGCCGGAGGACAGGGAGATCCCGTCCTTCTTCACCAGCTCGGTGTACTCGTAGATCTGACCGCCGATGAAGATCGCACCCATGATGAAGGTGAGGATGAACCAGCCACGGAGCTTCTTCACGTCCCCGCGCTCGGCAGCGAACACGCCGAGCTGGCAGGTGAGCGAGGAGAGCACCAGGATCGTGGTGTTCGTCGCGGAGAAGGGCACGTTGAGCGCGTGTGCCTGCTCCGTCCAGTACGCCGGTCCGGTCACCGACCGGAGGGTGAAGTACATCGCGAAGAGGGCCGCGAAGAACATCAGCTCGGAACTCAGCCAGATGATGGTTCCGACGCTGGTGAGGTTCGGTCGATTGACCGACGGGTGCGCGTGCCCGGTTTCTACTGTCGTTGCTGTCGCCACGACCGACATTATGTCGGTCGCTTATCCCGCCCTCACTCCGGGGGGTGCCGTTCGGAGTGTTGCTGCCCGCCGAACCGGTGTTGACGTGGTGTTCATGGGAGTAACATCCGCCCCGAACGGCCCTGTCCGTACGACGCTGACGTCTCGGAGGAAGCATGCAGCCGACCGCTACGGTGCTGGTGTACAGCGACGACTCCAACACACGGGAACAGGTGCGGTTGGCCTCCGGCCGCAGGCCGGCTCCCGACGTGCCCCAGGTCGAGTTCGTGGAGTGTGCGACTCCTGAGGCGGTGCTGCGGGAGCTGGCCAAGGGCGGCATCGACGTGTGCGTGCTCGACGGTGAGGCCGTGCCCATGGGGGGCATGGGGGTGTGCCGGCAGATCAAGGACGAGGTGTTCAACTGCCCGCCTGTGCTGCTGTTGATGGGGCGGCCTCAGGATGCGTGGCTCGCTACGTGGAGTCGGGCCGATGCGGCGGTCACCTTGCCGGTGGATCCGGTGGAGTTCGCGGCCGCCCTGGCCGGTCTGCTCCGTCAGAAGCGGTTGCTGAGCGCCTAGCGGGGTGGGGGCGCGAGGTCGTGCATCGACACAGCCCCGCGCCCCTTGGGTTCTCACACGGCCGTTGGCTGTAGGCGCAACGCATCCTGGGGAGCAGGGCCGTCCGGGGTGCCGTTGATGAGGGCGCTGCCTGTGCGCCACTTCTTCCAGTCGACGTTCCAGTCCCCGAAGCCGTTGCCGAAGGGCTCCATCGGGTTGCCGTTGGAGTTGACGACCTTGACGATGTCGCCCTCGTGGATGTTGCCGAAGAACCACTCGGCGTTCGATGTGCTCATGCCGGTGCAGCCGTGACTGACGTTCTCGTAGCCCTGGGAGCCCACTGACCAGGGCGCGGCGTGCACGTACTCCCCCGACCAGGTGACCCGGGTGGCGTAGTAGACCGGCAGGTCGTACGAGTCGGAGGTGCCCTCGGCGATGCCGACCGTGGTGCCGCGCATCCGTACGAAGTACTGCTTGGCCAGTACGACCTTGACCCCGTTGCGGGTCTCGAAGCCGGGCTTGCCGGTGGTGACCGGGATCGACTGGACCTCCTGGCCGTTCTTGTAGTACGTCAGCTGGTGCGCCGCGGCGTCCGTGACGGCCTCGATCCGGTCACCGGTGGTGATCTTCAGCGCCTTGGACTTGCCGCCCCAGAGACGGTCGCTGATCTTCACGCCGTCGAGGTTGCTGTGCACCTGGATGGTGGCGTGCGTGGGCCAGTACTCCTTGGGGCGGTAGTGGAGTTCCTTGTCGCTCACCCAGTACCAGGAGCCCTGGACGGCCGGGGTGGAGTCCACCCTGAGAGCGCGCTCCACGACGGCACGCTGCGCCTTGTCCTTGACCTCGTGGTCGAGTTGGGCGGTGATGGGCTGTCCGACGCCGTACTGGCCCGAGTCCGGCCCGAACGTGACGTTCAGGTTCTTGGTGGTCGAGGGCTTGCTGGTGTCGAAGCGGAGGACCTTGCGGCCGGGCGCGCCGTCCTCGTCCTCCGTGCTCACCGCGACCGTGTAGTGGGCGTTGGCGGCCAGCGGGGAGGTGCTGTGCCAACGGCTGCCGTCGGCGGCGAGTTCGCCCGCCACGAAGCGCCCTGTGGCGTCGTAGGCGGTGACGTCCGTGATCCGGCCGTCGTCGGTGCTGGTGGTGATCTCCAGGGGCTTGTCCGGGTCGGCCTGCTTGCCTGCGCCGGTGGGGCCGTTGAAGGAGATCTGGTCCGCTGCGTCGTACGGCTTGGCCGACAGGGGGTTGCCGTCCGAACCGCAGCCGGTGACGCCCGCGCCGAGGGCGGCCACCAGCAGGGTGCAGCTGACGACGGTGCGGGTACGCGGAGTGTGGTTCATATGATCACGCTATGAGATGAAAGCACCATTTGCGCGCCACGTACCTCGTACGAGGGACAGGCCTGCGGCAAAAGCAGGAGCCCGGACCCTCCTGACGGAGTGTCCGGGCTCCCGGTGCGCTACTGCGTGCTACTGGGTGCGGTTCTCACCGTGGTAGTACTCGAACACCCAGCCGAACAGGCCGACCAGGATGAACGGTGCGCCGAAGTACAGCAGCCACCAGCCGACCGCGACACCGAGGAAGGCCAGCGCACCACCGAAGGCGAGCGAGAGCGGCTGCCAGCTGTGCGGGCTGAAGAAGCCCAGCTCGCCCGCGTCGTCCGCGACGTCGGCCTCCTTGTCGTCCTGCGCACCCGCGTCGACCCGCCGGGCGGTGAAGCCCAGGTAGAAGCCGGTCATGATGAGCAGGCCGAAGGCCAGGAAGAGCGCCGTGGTACCGGCCGGCTCCTTCGACCACACGCCGTACACGACGGCCATGATCAGGAGGAAGAAGCTCAGCCAGATGAACATCCGACCCTGGATCTTCACTTGCCGGCCTCCTTGCTGCCCGCGATGGCGCTGCCGTGACCGGCGTACTCGAGCTGCTCGAGCGCGGCGATCTCGGGGTGGTGCAGGTCGAACGCCGGGGATTCGCTGCGGATCCGCGGCAGGGTGAGGAAGTTGTGCCGCGGCGGCGGGCAGGACGTCGCCCATTCGAGCGAACGGCCGTAGCCCCACGGGTCGTCCACGCCGACCGGCTTGCCGTACTTGGCCGTCTTCCACACGTTGTAGATGAACGGCAGGATCGACAGGCCGAGCAGGAACGAGCTGATGGTCGAGATCGTGTTCAGGGTGGTGAACCCGTCGGCCGCCAGGTAGTCGGCGTAACGACGCGGCATGCCCTCGGCACCCAGCCAGTGCTGGACCAGGAAGGTGCCGTGGAAGCCGATGAACAGCGTCCAGAAGGTGATCTTGCCGAGGCGCTCGTCCAGCATCTTGCCCGTCATCTTCGGCCACCAGTAGTGGAAGCCGGAGAACATGGCGAAGACGACCGTACCGAAGACCACGTAGTGGAAGTGGGCCACCACGAAGTACGAGTCGGAGACGTGGAAGTCCATCGGGGGCGAGGCCAGGATGACACCGGTCAGACCACCGAACGTGAAGGTGATCAGGAAGCCGGTGGCCCAGAGCATCGGTGTCTCGAAGGACAACGAGCCCTTCCACATCGTTCCGATCCAGTTGAAGAACTTCACACCGGTCGGTACGGCGATCAGGAACGTCATGAAGGAGAAGAACGGCAGCAGCACACCGCCGG
>NZ_JBIAWE010000005.1:357492-508012 GCF_042895235.1 Streptomyces sp. NPDC001410 | reverse complement strand
GCCCGGTTACATTCCGAACCCGGAAGCTAAGCCTCACAGCGCCGATGGTACTGCAGGGGGGACCCTGTGGGAGAGTAGGACGCCGCCGAACAATCATTGTGGGAAAGCCCCGCACCGTATGGTGCGGGGCTTTTCTGCGTTCGCGAACCAGCCTTCCTCGCGCGGCGGGCGCATCCAGGCGGGCAGTGCCCATCGGTGGGAGGATGCCCCGACGGCGTGAGAAGGGCGGGGCGTGTGGGGCGGGGTGAGCGGGATGTGGTCGCGGGTGGGGCGCGGCTGTACGCGGTGGCGCAGGCGGTGGGCGACGATCACGGCAGGGTCGTCGAGGCGGTGCGGGCGGCGCTGAAGCCGATGCTCGACGAGGCGGTGGGGCGGGAGCTAGATGCCATCCCCGTCGCTCGGCTGCAGGACGTCACCGAGGGACGTCTGCGGCTGGGAAATGTCGAGAAGAGCGGACTGCGTACGGTGGGGCAGGTCCTGGAAGCGGGTCCCTACCGGTTGCGGCAGATTCCCGGGGTCGGCCAGCGGACCGTCGACCAGATGCTCGCCGCGGCCCGCCGGCTTTCCGAGGCCGCGCACGAGACCGTCGCCGTCCACATCGACGTGGACCGGCCGGAGCCGAGGACCACCGCCCTCGTCCTGGCTCTGCACGTACTGGTGGAGGCCGGCCCGGACGCCCGGCGCGCGGTCGACGCGGCCGCCGGGCTGTCGAGACGCCTCGGGCCGCTGCTGGCCGACGCCCGGCCCGCCGCCGGACGGTTCCGGATGCTGCTGGCCGGCCGGGACAAGAAGGCCCGTGCGCTGGCGGCGGTCGCGGAGATCCGGGCGCTGGTGGAGGAGGCGGAGCAGGCGGGTCTGCCCGAGTTGTTCGCCCAGGCGTCGGTGGATCTGCTGCGCGGGCCTTCCACCGATGTCGCGGCCTGGGTCGACTTCGAGCTTCGCTCCGCCGAGTACTACAGCCTGCTGGCCGAGCTTTCCGGAGGTGTGCCCGACGCTGCGAAGGCGGAGGGGTTCCTACCGGACGACATTGCGGAGCATGTCCGGAGCCAACATCTGGACGACTCCCACCGGCGGGTTTCCCTGCGCGGCTACCAGGAGTTCGGCGCGCGGTTCGCCCTCGCCCGGCGCAAGGTGATCCTCGGCGACGAGATGGGTCTGGGCAAGACGATCCAGGCGATAGCCGCGCTGACGCACCTGGCCGCCGAGGGCCACAGCCACTTCCTGGTGGTGTGCCCGGCGAGCGTCCTGGTGAACTGGACACGGGAGATCGAGGCCCGCAGCACCCTGCGCGGCATGCTGCTCCACGGACCCGACCGACACGATGCGTTCGCCGACTGGAAGGGGCGGGGCGGGGTCGGCGTGACCACGTTCGACGCGCTGCGTGGCTTCCCCGCGCCGGGCGGCGGCGAAGTCGGGATGCTCGTGGTCGACGAAGCGCACTCCGTGAAGAACCCGAAGGCCAAGCGGTCCCAGGCGGTCGCGCTGTGGGCGGAGCGGTGCGAGCGCGCCCTCTTCATGACCGGTACCCCGATGGAGAACCGGGTCGCCGAGTTCCGCAACCTGGTCGGGATGCTCGATCCCGGCCTCGCGGAATCCCTCGGCGAACGGGACGCGCTCGCCGGGTCGGTCGCCTTCCGCAAGGCCGTCGCCCCGGTGTATCTGCGGCGCAACCAGGAGGACGTACTGACGGAGCTGCCCAGCCTCCAGCAGATCGACGAGTGGGAGGAGTTGAGCGCCCCGGACGAGGAGGCCTACCGCGAAGCCGTCCGCGCAGGCAACTTCATGGCGATGCGCAGGGCCGCGTACCTGCGCCCCGAGCAGTCGGCCAAGCTGAACCGCCTTCGGGAGATCGTCCAGGAGGCCGGCGAGAACGGCCAGAAGACGGTGGTGTTCTCCAACTTCAAGGACGTGCTGGGCGTGGTGCGGGAAACACTCGAGGCGAGTCCCGGCGGCACCCCCGTGTTCGGTCCGCTCACGGGGAGCGTCCCGGCCGGGCAACGGCAGCGTGTCGTCGACGACTTCACGGCGGTCGCGGGTCCTGCGGTGCTGCTGGCGCAGATCCAGGCGGCGGGCGTCGGCCTCAACATGCAGGCCGCCTCCGTCGTGGTCATCTGCGAACCGCAGATCAAGCCGACCATCGAGCACCAGGCGGTGGCCCGGGCCCACCGCATGGGCCAGGTCAGGTCGGTCCGGGTGCACCGCCTCCTGGCCACCGGCGGGGTGGACGAACGTCTGGTGAAGATGCTGGAGAACAAGACCCGCCTGTTCGACGCCTACGCCCGCCGCAGCGCCGTGGCGGAAGCCACCCCGGACGCGGTCGACGTGTCGGACACCGAGATCGCCCGCCGGATCGTCGAGGAGGAACAGGCCCGCCTGGGTACGACCGACGAACAGGATGAACAGGATGGACAGGGCGAATAGTGCGCGGCGCCTGGTCCCGTCAGGGTCCGCGCGTATTTCCGGCAGTGAACTCCCGCGCGGCGTGTCACGGAACTTGCGCTGAGGGTCGGCACGTTCGCACAATGAGTCGAAACGGGGGAGGTCCCGACATGCGAATTCGCATTCCTGAAATGCGTGCTCTCGGCAAGTAAAAGGGGAATCTCGGATTTCGCTGTGACGTACCCGGTGAAAGGGGCGGCCGGTGAAATCAGTGGGGGGCAAGTTCACTTTCTCGGGTATTCTCGTCGGCTGGGCCACCTGGCGGGACGTGGGATGGAAGTTCTGGGGGAACATCCGTGGGCGAGCGGCTCAGGTTCGAGGTACTCGGGCCCGTGACGGTGACGTCACAAGGCCGAAGTCTGCCGATCGGCGGTGCGCGCCAGCGAACGGTGCTCGCTCTGCTGCTGCTCAACTCGGGCCGGATCGTCCCGGTGGACACCCTCGTGGACGCCGTGTGGAACGACCACCCGCCGGCCACCGCCCGCACCCAGATCGCGATCGTGATCGCCGCACTGCGCAAGACGTTCAAGAGCCAGGGCGCGGCCGAGGACACCATCGTCACCGCCCACCCCGGCTATGTGCTCAGACCCGACGGCCACTCGGTGGACGTGCTGGAGTTCGCCCGGCTGGTGAAGACCGCCGAGACCGCCGTGCAGCAGGGCCGGCTCCCCGAGGCCGCCGGGGCCTACACCCAGGCCCTCGCGCTGTGGCGGGGTCCCGCCTTCGCCGGCATCTCCAGCTCCCTGGTCGAGGACGAGGCCGCCCGCCTGGAGGGCCACCGCCTCAACGCCTACGACGACGCCACCGCCGTCCAGCTGGAACTGGGCAACCACCACGACCTGGTGCCCGAACTCACCTCCGTGGTCCGTGAACAGCCGCTGCGGGAGCGGACCCGGCACCATCTGATGCTCGCCCAGTACCGGTCCGGCCGGCGCGCCGAGGCGATGGCCACCTTCCGGGAGGCGCGTGCCCAGTTCATCGAGGAACTGGGCATGGAGCCGGGCCCGGACCTGCAGGGACTGCACGACGCGATCCTGCGCGACGACCCGTCGCTGGCGCCCGCACCGGCCGTACCGGCGAGTGACGCGCTGCGCGCCGACACCCTCGTCGTCCCCTCCGAACTCCCGCCGGACGTCCCGGGCTTCACCGGGCGCGAGGTGGAACTCGCGTTATTGGACACGCTGGTCGCGAGCCGCGACCGGCAGCACGGGCCCGCCATCGGGCTCATCACCGGCATCGCCGGGGTCGGCAAGACCGGTCTCGCCGTGCGCTGGTCGCACCGCGCCGCCCAGCACTTCCCGGACGGCCGCCTCTTCGCCGACCTGCGTGGCTACGACGAACACCACGAGCCGACCCCGGCCCGTGACGCGATGAGCAGGTTCCTGCGCTCGCTCGGGGTGTCCAGCGACCAGATCCCCACCGAGACCGAGGACCTCGTCGCGCTCTACCGCAGCGTGCTCGCCGAGCGGCAGGTGCTGCTGGTGCTCGACAACGTCCGTTCCTTCGCCCAGATCCAGCCCCTGCTGCCGGGCAGCGGGGGCTGCGCCGTGCTGGTGACCAGCAGGGAGCAGCTGGAGGAGCTGGTCACCTGGCCGCAGGACGCCCGGGTCCACCTCGGGGTGCTGCCCGGGGACGACGCCGTGGAGCTGCTCGGGCGGATCGTCGGCGAGGAGCGCATCGACTCCGCCCGCGCCGACACCCGGCGCCTCGCCGACCTGTGCGACCGGCTGCCGCTGGCGCTGCGCATCGCCGCCGCCCGGCTCGCCTCCAAACCGCACTGGACCGTACGGCACCTGGTGGCCCGGCTTGGCGACGAGCGGCGCCGGCTGGACGAGCTGAGCCAGGGCGCGGCGCAGGTGCGGGCCAGCTTCGAGCTGTCGTACCGCTATCTCCCGGACGACACGGCCCGGCTGTACCGGCGCCTCGGCCTGCTGGACGTGCCGGACTTCGCCGCCTGGGTGGGCGGTGCGCTGCTCGACGTCGACGTGCTGGACGCCGAGCGGCTCATGGAGGATCTGGTCGACGCGCAGTTCCTGGAGGTCGTCGGCGTCGACGCGACCGGCCGGCTGCGCTACCGGCTGCAGAACCTGATGCGGCTGTACGCCCGCGAACGGGCCCAGGCCGAGGAGCCCGATCCGGAGCAGCGGGTCGCCCGGGAGCGGGCCTTCCGCACCTGGCTCGCCCTCGCCGAGGAGGCTCACCGGCGGGAGTACGGCGGCCACTTCAGCGTGGTGCACAGCCCCGCGTCCCGCCGCCCCCTCGACCGTATCCACACCGACGAACTGCTCTCCTCGCCGCTGGAGTGGCTGGAGGCCGAGCGGCTGTCGCTGGTGGCCGCGGTGGCGCAGGCGGCGGAGTTGGAGATGGACGACCTCGCCTGGGACCTGACGGTGTCCGCCGCCGTGCTCTTCGAGACCCGGCACTATCTGGAGGACTGGCGGGAGTGTGCCGAGGTCGCGCTGGAGGCGGCCCGGCGCGCCGGCAACCTGCTCGGCCAGGCGGCCATGCTGCACCAGCTCGGCGGGGTCGCCCAGTCCTACCGGCGACTGGAGGAGGCGCACGCCCGGTACACCGAGGCGATGGCGCTGTTCGAGGAGGCCGGGGAGCCGCACGGGCAGGCGCTGAACCTGCGGAACCTCTCGATCCTGGAGCGGTTCAGCGGCGACCTCGACCTCGCCATGACCCGGCTGGAGCGCGCGGGCGCGATCTTCCGCACCGTGGGCGACATCTCCTCCGAGGCGCACGCGCTGGACAACATGGCCCAGATCGAGCTGGAGCGGGGCAACACCGAGCTGGCGATGAAGCTGGGGGTCGAGGCCGTGCGGATCATGGAGTCGATCGACCGGGGCAGCAAGCGGGGCGCCGCGCAGACCATCCACCGGCTCGGCCGTGTGCATCTTGCCCGGTCCGATTTCCCTAAGGCAGAAGAAGCGTTTCTGCAGGTGATCGAGCTGGTGCAGGCCAAATCCGATCTGGTCGGTCTCGCCTACGCCCTGCTCGGTCTCGGCGAGGCCCGGCTCGGCGCGGGTGACGTGGACGCCGCCGAGGCGACCCTCTCGGAGGCCCTGGAAGTCGTCGAACGCATCGACAGCCCGCTCGTCGACGGTCAGATCAACCTCGTTCTCGGCGAGGCCCGTTGCCGCCAGGGCCGGCTCGACTCCGCCCGGGAGCGGGCGAGCGCGGCCCACGCCGTGTTCCTGCGGACGGGTTCGCCCCGCTGGCGCGCGCAGGCCGAACGGCTGCTGTCCCGGCTGGACGAGAAGCCGGGCCAGGACGCTTCCGGCTGACATCCGTCCCGTGCACGTCCTGTACCGCGTACCGCAGCTCGTCCTGTTCCGCAGCAGCTATCGAACCGCAGCACGTGATGTAGACGCCCAATAATCAGCCGATAAGGGACGTGCCTACTTTCGGCTGGGACAGACGTCCGCCGAAGTGTGGAGTTCAAGATGCCGCCCGTTGCCAAGGCGCCTTCCTTCGCGGTGATCTCCGGGGCCCAGGTCCACCGGGTACTCGACGGCCGGTACCGGGAGGTGGTGGGCCTGATCGAGACGGCGTACCGCGTCCACGGCGCCGGTGACACCGTCAATCCGCCGTCCTACTTCCTGCGCTTTCCCGACCGCCCGGCCTCCCGCATCATCGCCCTGCCCGCGTCCATCGGCGGCCAGGTCCGCGTCGACGGGCTGAAGTGGATCTCCAGCTTCCCCGAGAACGTGGCCGCCGGACTGCCGCGCGCCTCCGCCGTGCTGATCCTCAACGACCACGACACCGGCTATCCGCTGGCCTGCCTGGAGAGCTCCATCATCAGCGCGGCCCGCACGGCGGCCTCGGCAGCGCTGGCCGCGGACGTGCTGAGCCGGGGGCGGGGCGAGCGGCCCCGGCGGGTCGGATTCGTCGGCACCGGACTCATCGCCCGCTACATCCACCAGTTCCTGGCCGATGCCGGCTGGCAGTTCGACGAGACCGGCGTGCACGACCTGTCGGCCGAGCACGCGGCCGGATTCGCCGGCTACCTGGAGCGGGCGGCGGACGGCAGCCGCGTCACCGTGCACGAGAGGGCCGAGGACCTGGTCCGCGGCAGCGATCTGATCGTCTTCGCCACCATCGCCGGCACCCCCCACATCACCGACCCCGGCTGGTTCGGCCACCACCCGCTGGTGCTGCACGTGTCGCTGCGCGACCTCGCGCCCGAGGTGATCCTCACCGGCGCCAATTTCGTCGACGACATCGAGCACTGCCTGAAGGCCGACACCTCCCCGCACCTGGCCGAACAGCTCACCGGCGGCCGGGACTTCATCGACGGCACCCTGTACGACGTCCTCACCGGCGAGCGGGGCGTACCCGCCGACCGGCCGGTGTTCTTCTCCCCGTTCGGCCTCGGCGTGCTGGACCTCGCGCTCGGCAAGCACGTGTACGACACCCTGCACGCCTTTGGCGAACTCTCCGTCCAGCCCGACTTCTTCCACGAGCTGCGCCGCTACGGCTGAACGCACTCCTGACCGGACCACCCCGAGGAAGGGGCCCCACCCGTGACCACCCTGCTCGACCCACCGCCCCACGCGGCCGGCGCCCGGCGCCGGCCCGTGGCCGTCCGCGTCGACGAGACCCCGCTGCCCCCGCACGACCCGCTCGCCCTGTACGACACCCTGCGCGAACGCCTCGGTGACGGCGAGGTGTTCCTCCTGGAGAGCCTGGAGGCGCCCGAACAGGAGGGCGGGGACTCCCTCGTCGGCCACGGCCGGCTCGCCGAACTCCAGGTGCACGCCGACCGGGTCACCGTCGACGGCATCGCCCCGGTCGTGGACGCGCTGCTCGCCGCCGCCGACACCCTGGACCTCGCCCCGCTGCCGGGCGGGGCCCGGGCGCTCGCCTGTGACGACCAGGTGTGGGAGCTGCTGCGGGCCGCCGAGCGCGCCTTCGCCGTCGAGACCGCGGTCCCCGCGGACACCTACGCCTTCGGGTTCCTCGCCACCGTCGGCTACGGCGCCGCCTGGCACATGGAACGGCTGCCGCGGCGCACCTCCGACGGCGGACCCGACCTGGTGCTCACCCTGTTCCGCGAGGTCGTCCACTACGACGGCGCCACCGGCACCGTCGCGCTGCGCACCGCGCACAGCGAGGACTTCCCGCCCGCCGACCCCGGCACGGTCGCGGCGGCCGTCGCCCGGCTGCGGCCGGTGCCCGGCGCCGTACCCGAGGCGCCCGCGCCGCACGCGGTGCACGACAGCACCGACGAGGAAACGTTTCTGGGGAACGTCGAACGCTGCCTCGGGCACATCCGGGTCGGGGACATCTACCAGATCCAGATCGGCCACCGCATCGACGTCACCACCGACCTGGCCCCGCTCGACGTCTACCGGCGGCTGAGGCACCGCAACCCGTCCCCGCACATGTACCTCGTGCCGCGCGGCGGGACCACCCTCATCGGCGCCAGCCCCGAGGTGCTGTTCGCCACCCGCGGCGACCGGATCGTGATGCGGCCCATCGCCGGCACCACCCCGCGCAGCGGCGACCCGGCCGTCGACGGCCCCCGCGTCGCCGCCCTGCGGGCCAGCGAGAAGGAGCGCGCCGAGCACGTGATGCTGGTCGACCTGTGCCGCAACGACATCGGCCGGGTGTCCCGCCCCGGCACGCTGGCCGTCGAGCGGCTGATGACCGTCGAGACGTACTCGCACGTCTTCCACCTGGTCTCCAGCGTCGAGGGGCGGCTCGCGCCCGGCGAGGACACCTGGTCCGCGCTGCGCGCCACCTTCCCGGCCGGCACGGTCACCGGCGCGCCGAAGATCCGCGCCATGGAGATCATCGAGGAGCTGGAGAGCGAGCCGCGGCGCATGTACGCCGGTGCCGTCGGCCTGGTCGACGTGCGCGGCTGGTCCCGGCTCGCGCTGTGCATCCGTACCGTCGCCCACGACGGGACGACGTACTCCACACAGGCGTGCGCGGGCATCGTCGCCGACTCCGACCCGCACGCGGAGTGGCGCGAGACGCTGCACAAGATGGGCGCCGCCTACTGGGCGCTGACCGGTCAGGAGCTGCTGCCGTGAACGTCCTGCTCGTAGACGCCTACGACAGTTTCACCCACATCATCGACCAGTACCTGCGCACCCTCGGCGCACGCACCGAGGTGGTGCGCTCGGGTACCCGAACGCCGGAGCAGTTGCTGGCCGGGGCGCCGGACGCGGTGGTCCTCGGACCGGGGCCCGGGCATCCGGCCGACTCCGGGCACGTGGAACTCGTGCACGCCTTCGCCGGGCGTGTGCCGCTGCTCGGCATCTGCCTGGGCCACCAGGCCATCGGGCTCGCCTACGGGGCCGAGGTGGCCGTCGCCGAGCGGCTCAAGCACGGCAAGACGAGCCCGGTCAGCCATGACGGGGCCGGGGTGTTCACCGGGCTCGGCACCGAGGTGACCGCCACCCGGTACCACTCGCTGATCGTCGCCGAGCCGCTGCCCGAGGAGCTGACGGTGACCGCACGGGCCGTGGACGACGGATATGTCATGGGACTCAGACACCGGCAACTGCCTGTCGAGGGCGTCCAGTTCCATCCCGAGTCGGTGACCACGCTCGGCGGGCTGCGGCTGCTGGAGAACTTCCTGAGGGGCGCGGCGACGGTGGAGCGGGTCGCTTGACGAGCGGAATTAACGGCACCGTGTGCGGAATTACCCGTACCGGTGCCGATTCCACTTCCGGGGCATCGGAATTCAATGGTCCGCATTCTCGGGGACCGCCTCTGACCTGCGCGTATATCGTCGTTATCGCCGGGCGTGCGGGGGCGAAGCTCGGTCGATAATAAAGCGAAGCGGCACCCCCATAGATTTCTTGCTGTCGGAACGAACCGCAGCAACGAAAACCCAACGGGAGACGAAAATGCAGCTCGTCAAGACCGCTCGGAAGAACAAGCTCCAGGCCCTCGTCCTCGCCGCGCTGACCGCGGGCGCCGTGTTCACCGCGGTGGCCGGCGCCGACCACGCCGAGGCGCAGGAGCGGCCGGCCGCGGTCGCCGACGGCGGGATTCAGGCCGGCGTCGTGGTCTCCGGCGACGGGGTCACCGTGACGCTGACCGACGGCAGCGTGGACCCCTGGAGCTAGGCCGGGGCGACGGGCCGACCACGGACCGAAGGAGAGTACCTGTGAGCACAGGCACTGAGACGGAGCGGACGGAACGCTCCTGGCCCGCACTGCTCGGGTCCGTACTGAACGGCCGTGACCTGTCCGGCGGGGACACCGCGTGGGTCATGGACCAGGTGATGCGGGGCAAGGCCCCGGACGCCCTGATCGCCGGCTTCCTGGTCGCCCTGCGCGCCAAGGGGGAGACGGTCGGCGAACTGGAGGGGCTCGTACGAGGAATGATGGCGCACGCCGTGCGCATCGACGTGCCGGGGAGGACCGTCGATGTGGTCGGTACCGGGGGAGACGGGGCGAACACCGTCAACATCTCCACCATGGCCGCGATCGTGGCGGCGGGCGCCGGCGTACGGGTCGTCAAGCACGGCAACCGGGCCGCGAGTTCGGCCTCGGGGTCGGCGGACGTACTGGAGCGGCTCGGCGTGAGTCTCAGGATTCCGCCGGGGCAGGTCGCCGCGGTGGCGCAGGAGGCCGGGATCACCTTCTGCTTCGCCCCCGACTTCCATCCGGCGATGCGGCACGCGGCCGGGGCACGGCGGGCGCTGGGCATTCCTACCGTGTTCAACGCCCTGGGGCCGCTGACCAATCCGGCGGCTCCCGCGGCGCACGCCGTGGGGGTCTCCGACCCGCGGCTGCTGCCGCTGGTCGCCGGGGTGCTGGCGCGGCGGGGGGCCACCGCGCTGGTGTTCCGGGGCGACGACGGGCTGGACGAGCTGACGGTGACGACCACGTCCACCGTGTTCTCGGTGGCCGGGGGCCAGCTGCGGCAGGAGACCTTCGATCCGCGGGACGTCGGTATCGCGCTCGCGCCGGTCGAGGCGCTGCGGGGCGGGGACGCCGTGCACAACGCGGAGGTCGTCTGGCGGGTGCTGGACGGTGAACCTGGTCCGGTGCGGGATGCGGTGCTGCTGTCGGCCGCGGCTGCGCTTGCCGCGGAGGACGCCGGCGGTTCGACGGTGACCGAGCGGATCGGTGCTGCTCTGGGCCGGGCGGCGGATTCCGTGGACTCCGGGGCGGCTCGGGCGACGTTGGAGCGGTGGGTGGTGGCGACCGGCAAGAGGGCGTTGTCGCCGGCCGCGTGAGGTGGGCCCCCGGGGCTGGTGTGACCGCCCCGGGGGCTGCGCCCCCAGACCCCCGCTATCGGCCCTGAACGGGCCTCGTCCTCAAACGCCGGACGGGCTGGATATCGCTGAACGGCGCTCAGAGGCTGCCGACGGGACAGGCACCCGACGGAACCACGTCAGCGCAGGAGAAGTGATCGCAGTCGTGAGGAGGGCCATCAGGACCAGGATCGTGAACAGGGCAGGGCCGATCACGCCCAGCTGGAGGCCGAGGTTGAGGGCCACCAGCTCGGTCAGGCCGCGGCAGTTCATCAGCGCGCCGATGGACATCGCGTCCCGCCAGGTCTCGCCGGCCAGCCGGGCCGCGGCCGTGCTGCCGCCCCACTTGCCGAGGGCGGCCACCGCCAGCACCGCCGCCGCCCACAGCCACTGGGCGGAGTCGCCGGTGAGCAGGGCGACATCGGTCTTCAGGCCCGTGCTGACGAAGAACAGCGGGAGCAGCACCGGGACGGTGAACGCCCGCAGCCGGGCCGCGGAGATCTCGACGGTGCGCGAGCCGCGCGGGGTCACCACGCCGAACAGGAACGCGCCGAACAGGGCGTGGATGCCGATCCGGTCGGTGACGAAGGCCGACAGGCACAGGCCCGTGAACAGCACCACCAGGACGGTGGACTCCACCGCCCGCGACGCCCGCTCGGCGGCCCGCGCCAGCAGCGGCCGTACGACCAGCAGCATCGCCGCGAGGAACACCACCGACCACAGTGCCGTCAGCGCCGCGTCCTGGAGGGAGCCGCTCGCGCCGACCGCCGCCACCACGGCCAGCAGGCACCAGGCGGTCACGTCGTCGACGGCCGCGCAGGCCATCGCCAGCGAGCCCAGACGGGTGGTGTACATGCCGCGGTCGGTGAGGATGCGGGCCAGCACCGGGAACGCGGTGATGCTCATCGACACCGCGATGAACAGGACGAACGGCAGCCGGCCCACACCCTCGGGGGCGAACGTGCCGTACATGCCGAGCGCGAGGAGCGAACCGAGCGCCAGCGGCAGCGCGATGCTGGCCTGAGAGACGACCACCGCGGAGCGGCTGTGGCCGCGCAGCGCCGAGAGGTCCAGCTCCAGGCCGACCAGGAACATGAAGGCCAGCAGCCCCAGATTGCCCAACGCGCCGATGTACGGCAGCACTTCGGGCGGGAAGAGCCAGTGCTGGAACGACGGTGAGAGCCAGCCGAGCAGGGACGGGCCGAGCAGGATGCCCAGCGTGATCTCGCCGATCACCGGGGGCTGGCCCAGGCGCCGGAACAGGCCCGCGCCGGCCCGGCAGGCGGCGATGACCACCGGTACCGCGATCAGCAGGTCCGGCAGCGGGTCAAAGGCGGGTGCTGACACGGGCGTCTCCTTCGAGGGGTACCGACATCTCGGCGAGCGGGCTCGTCGCCACCGACCAGCGGGCGTACCGGCGGCGGCCGTACAGCAGGGGCTCGCCCGCGTCCGCCAGCGTGACCGCGCTGACCCGGCCGAAGACGGCCGTGTGGTCGCCGACCTCGACCGCCTGCGCGACGTCGCAGTCCGCGACGGCCAGCGCCGCCCCGGTCAGATGGGGGCCGCCGGCGCCCAGGGGCAGCCGCCACTCGGCGCGCTCGAAGCGGTCGGCGTCGCCGGAGGCGAACAGGTCGGAGACGTCGCGGGCCCGCTCGTCCAGGAGGTTGACCGCGAACCGGCCGCTGTCCAGGGCGGCCTGCAGGGTGGGCCCCACGGTGCGCAGGCAGACCACCAGGGTCGCCGGGTCGAGGGCCACGCTCGCCAGCGAGCTGCAGGTCATCCCGCGCGGGACGGAGTCCGCGTCGAGCGCCGTGACGACGGAGACCCCGGACGGGAAGCAGGACATCAGCGGGCGTATGTCGGTGTTGCCGGACGACGTGCTCAGGGATGTGCTCATGCAGGAGGACTCCTGTCCGTGAGAGGCCGGCGGTGCCGCGCCGCCGGGGAGCGACGGGCACCGCCGTACGGTGCTGGACCTGGGCCTACTTGCCGTGCAGTCGGCGCAGGTAGTCGTACGTGCTGGGCAGGGTCTGCAGCAGGTGCTCCTGCTGCTGCCGGACCTGCTCGAACAGCGGCTCGGCACCCGCCACGGACTCCGGCTTGTGGGCGAGGGCCGGCAGCGGGGTGTCGGGTTCCAGGCCGAGACCGGCGAAGATGCAGTAGTAGCTGCCGTTGGTCCAGAAATTGCGGAACTCCGCCTCGAAATTGCCGTAGTACGTGGACTCGTCGGCGATCGGCGAATTGATCGGCAGGCCCGCCTTGTAGGCCGCGATCTTCTTCTGGATGTTCTCCGGCAGCGTCAGCTCCTTCTGGGCCT
Source organism: Streptomyces sp. NPDC001410 (assembly GCF_042895235.1). Taxonomy (NCBI): domain Bacteria; kingdom Bacillati; phylum Actinomycetota; class Actinomycetes; order Kitasatosporales; family Streptomycetaceae; genus Streptomyces; species Streptomyces sp. NPDC001410. Next base: position 495,035 of record NZ_JBIAWE010000005.1, on the reverse strand, counting down.
GCCAGAACGGGGTGTCATTGCGCGGGGCGTAGTAGAAGTGCGCCTGGATGAAGTCGCGGGTGTCGTCGAACATCACCTCGATCTCGTTGTTGAAACTGTCGATGAGCGCCGGGTTGAAGGTGCGGTCCGGGAAATGCTTCGCGAGCTGGTAGATGCCGGCGGTGATGAAGTAGATGCCGGTCGACTCCAGCGGCTCCAGGAAGCAGGAGGCGAGGCCGATGCTCACCACGTTGTTGACCCACGCACGACGGTTGCGGCCGACCCGGAAACGGACGTGGTTGAACTTGGTCTCGGCCGGGTCCAGATTCCACAGTTCGCAGAATTCCCGGGTCGCCTCGTCCTGCGAGGTGAACTTGCTGGAGTAGACGTAGCCGGAGCCGAAGCGGCCCAGCATCGGGATCTTCCAGGCCCAGCCGGAGGACATCGCGATGGCGGAGGTGTACGGCTCCACACCGTTCGCCTCGTCGTCGTGCGGGACGGCGGTGGCGACCGCGCTGTCGCACATGAGGTGGTCGCTCATGTCCAGGAACGGCTCGCCCAGGGCCTTGTTGATCAGCAGCCCGCGGAAGCCCGAGCAGTCCACGAACAGGTCCGCCTCCAGCACCCGCCCGGACTTGCAGTGCAGCGCGGTGACGTACCCGCGCTCGTCCTGCTCGACCTGCACCATCTCGTCCTGGACGTGCTCGACGCCCTGCTTGTCGGTGGCGAACCGGCGCAGGAAGTCGGCGACCAGCGCCGCGTCGAAGTGCCAGGCGTAGCGGGTGGAGGGGGTGCCGTCGAGCCACTTCGGGGAGAGCTTGGCGTCCATCGCCGGGGGCTCGCGGAAGCAGGAGTAGTCGAACGGCAGGTCCGTACGACCCTCGTGCTTGTTCTTGAACCAGTAGTGCGACAACGGCGTGTTGTCGTGGTCCGGCAGGATGCCGAACGGGTGGTAGAAGTGGTCCGGCCGGCCGTCTTCCAGCGTGCGGGCCTCGGGCTCACCCTGGCCCGGCGTGCGCCAGTTGACGAAGCGCACCGCCATCTTGAAACTGGCGTTGCACTCACGCATCCACTCCTCCTCGGGTATCCCGAGATAGTCGAAGAGCACGCGGTGCAGATTGGGAACAGTGGCCTCGCCCACGCCGATCCGGGGAATGGCGGGCGCCTCCAGGACCTGGATGTCCACAGTGCCCTGCAGAGCCTTGCCCAGATAGGCCGCGGTCATCCAGCCGGCCGTACCGCCGCCGAGAATGACGACCTTACGGATACGCGAGTCGGTATCGGTCATATGCGGGGCTCTCTCTCCTGGTCGGGTGGGTCGGGAGCACATTCGTCCCGGCGCTGTCGAGCGATTCCACGCCAGATTCGGAGGGCCGGCTATGCCGCTTCTATAGATGGCTGGAATCTCGGCTTGAGCAGCCTTGTATGGGTGAGGTATAGGCGGCCCGGCGATTGTCGGTTGGCATAGAAAACCGCCCCGCAACTCCCAGCAGAGGATGGCTGCATCAGATGCCGTACGAAGACGGGAATGCCGTTGCCCCGGGGCCGGGCGGACTCCCCGGCACTCCGCAGGCCGGACTCAAGGGAATCCTTTCCGCGGTGGGGGGAACCCCGCTGATCGAGCTGGAACGGCTCGTCCCCGGATTCCCCGGCAGGCTGTTGGCCAAAGCCGAACGGTTCAACCCCGGCGGCAGTGTCAAGGACCGCTCCGCGCTCGGCATGGTGCTGGGCCGGATCCGGTCCGGGGAACTCGTGCCCGGCCGCTCCACGGTGATCGAGTCCAGCTCCGGCAACCTCGCGATCGGACTCGCCCAGATCTGCGGGTACTTCGGACTGCGCCTCGTCTGCGTGGTCGACGCCCGCACCACCCAGCAGAACATCGCGATCCTGCGCGCCTACGGCGCCGAGGTCGAAGTGGTCCGCGATCCGGACCCGGTCACCGGTGAACTGCTGCCCGCGCGGCTGCGCCGGGTGGCCGAACTGCTGGCCGAAACCCCCGACTCGTACTGGCCCGACCAGTACGCCAACCCGCTCAACCGGCAGGCACACCTGACCACCATGCGGGAGATCGCCGAGGCGCTCGACGGGCAGGTGGACCACCTGGTCCTGGCCGCCGGCACCGGCGGCACCCTGGGCGGCTGTGCCGAGTACATCCGGCAGGGGGGCCTCGCCACCACCGTGCACGCCGTCGACGCCGTCGGCAGTGTGCTCTTCGGGTCGACCGCGAGCTGCAAGCGGCTGGTGCCCGGGCACGGTGCCTCGGTACGGCCCAAGCTGCTGCGCACCGCCGACGCCGATCACGTCATCCACGTCACCGACCTGGACTGTGTGGTGGGCTGCCGGCGGCTGGTGCGGCGTGAGGCGATCCTCGCCGGCGGCTCCTCAGGTGCGGTCGTGTCCGCGCTGGAGAGCGTCCTGCCCCAGGTCGAACCCGGCGCGAACGTCGTCCTGATCCTGCCCGACGGCGGCGACCGCTACCTCGACACGATCTACGACGACGCCTGGGTACGGCGTCACTTCGGCGCGGTCTCCCACCTCTGGGAGGACGACACCGTGTTCCCCCAACCCGCCGCGAACACAGGTGAGTTGGCCGATATAGGGCATCGATAGCCGGCCCGCCCAGCATGGTCGGCATCGACCACGGAACCCCCTTTCATCCCCTTTACGGAGGCTTCCCATGACCACGCAGATCCCCGCCCTGGACGAGACCGAGCAGAGCCAGATCAAGGACATCGTCTGCGACATCCTCGAGCTGGAGCTGGACGAGGTCACCGACACCAGCCTGTTCAAGGAGGAGCACGACGCCGACTCGCTGCGCACCATCGAGATCCTGGCCTCCCTGGAGCGCACCTTCGGCATCACCCTGAAGCAGTCCGAGCTGAGCCGCATGGTCAACCTCGCCGGCGTCTACGCCGTGGTCGCCGAGGCCAAGGCCCAGTGACCGGCGCCCGCCATCGGGTGGTCGTCACCGGCCTCGGGGTGGTGACCAGCATCGGCACCGGAGTGGACGCGTTCGGCGCGGGCCTGCGGTCCGGGCGCAGCGGCGTGAAGCCCATCACCGCCTTCGACACCACCGGCTTCGCCTACTCCAACGCCTGCGAGATCACCGACTTCGAGCCCGAGACCTGGATCACCGAGCAGTCCCCGGACGACCTCGGCCGCGCCGCCCAGTTCGCGGTCGCCGCGAGCCGGATGGCGGTGGCCGACGCCGGCCTCACCGAGGAGCAGGTGCGCGACGTCCGGTCGCTGGTCTCCGTCGGCACCACCGACGGCGAGTCCCGCGACCTGGACCACCTCACCGGGCTGCAGGTCACCGCAGGCGACGACGTGCTCGACGCCGTGGTCGCCCGCCGGGTGTGGCCCGGCCGGCTGTCCGCCGGGATCGTGCGCGAACTCGGCCTGGAGGACGTGGAGACGGTCACCGTCCCCACCGCCTGCGCCGCCGGCAACTACGCCGTCGGATACGGCTACGACGCGATCAGCTCCGGCGACGTCGAGATGGCGCTGTGCGGGGGCGCGGACGCGCTGTGCCGCAAGACCTTCACCGGCTTCTACCGGCTCGGCACCATCGCACCCGACGTGTGCCGCCCCTTCGACGCCGACCGGCAGGGCATCCTGACCGGCGAGGGCGCCGGCATCCTGCTCATGGAGTCGCTGGAGTCGGCACTGGCCCGCGGCGCCCGCATCTACGCCGAGGTGCTCGGCTACGGGCTGTCCTGCGACGCCAGCCACCCCGTCGCCCCGGACCGCGACTCGATCGCCCGCTGCATCACGGCCGCACACCGCAACGCCGGGATCGAGGCGGCCGACGTCGACTTCATCTCGGCGCACGGCACCGGCACCAAGGCCAACGACGTCACCGAGGTCGGCGCGATCCGGCAGGTGTTCGGCGCGGAACTGCCGCGCACCGTCTCCATCAAGTCGATGATCGGGCACACCATGGGCGCTGCCAGCGCCCTCGCCTCGGCGGCCTGCGCGCTCGCCCTGCGTGACGGTTTCATCCCGCCCACCGTCAACCACCGCACCACCGACCCCGAGTGCGCGGTCGACTGCGTGCCCAACGAGGCCGTCGAGGCGGACCTCAGGGTCGTGCAGAACAACGGCCTCGCCTTCGGCGGCAACAACGCGGTGCTGGTGCTCGGCCGGTGGGACACACCCGTGCCGACCGCGGCCTGAGACAGACACAGACACCCGAGAAAAGAGGGGAGTGGGACGCCATGGCAGCCGAAACGGGCGCGCCGCCGGCGGAGCTGGTGATATCGGGCTGGGCCGTGTCCTCGCCGTACGGACTGGGCAGGGCCGCCTTCGCCGAGGGCCTCGCGTCCGGACGGCGTGCGATCGCCCCGCTGGACGGCGCCGACTGGCCGGTGCCGTACGAGGAGGCCGGGCTGATCCCCGGCTTCGACATCAAGGCGGTACTGGGCCGCAAGGGCACCCGTTCCATGGACCGGGTGACCGGCATCGCGGCCGCCACGGTCGGGATGCTCCTCGCGGAGTACGGCGCCGGGCTCGCCGCCGACCCGGAGTCGACCGGGCTGGTCCTCGGCACCTCCGGCAGCGTGCAGTCGATCATGGACTTCACGCGTGACGCGCTCACCGGTGACAAGCCCTACCTGGTCGACCCGGCGCGCTTCCCGAACACCGTCATGAACTGCCCCACCGGGCAGAGCGCCATCCGGCACACCCTCAAGGGCCCCAACGTCACCGTCTCCGGCGGCGCCGCGACCGCGCTGCTCTCCCTGCAGTACGCCTCCCGGCTGCTGCGCGGCGGGCACGGCAGAGCGCTGCTCGCGGGCGCGGCCGAGGAGTTCTCCGTGCAGCGCGCCCGCCTGGAGCGGGTCGCCGACCACGGGGGCGGCGCACCGCAGCCGCTCGGCGAGGGCGCCGCGCTGTTCCTGCTTCAGGACGCTGCGGACGCCCGGGAGTCCGGCCGTCCGGTCCTCGCCACCGTCCTCGGCTCCCGCTTCCGCGCCTTCCAGGACACCGCGCGGGCCGGTACGGCACTGGAGCGCTGTGTCGCCGACGTGCTGGCCGCCGCGGGCGCCGCCCCGGACGACGTGGAGCTGATCGCCCCCGGCACCCCGCCCGGACTGCTCGGCAAGCAGGAGGAGTCCGCCCTGGACGGCCTCACCGGCAACCGGCTGCCCGTTCGCTCCCTGGTCGGCGACGCCGGCGCCGCCTCCGCCGCCTTCCAGCTCGCCGCCGTCCTCGCCGAGGCGGAGACCGACCCGAGCCTGGTGGACCGGCTGACCCTGGTCACCGCCGTCGACCGCGACGGCACCGCGGGCGCGGTGCTGCTGCGCCTGGCCTGACGGCCGTACCCCCGACACTTCCGCAACCAACGGTCCGAACTTCCCCAGGAGAGAGGCAAGTCCATGTCCGACACACCGAGGCCGGTGGCGCTCGTCACCGGTGGATCGCGCGGTATCGGGCGGGCCGTCGTGGAGACGCTGGCCCGGGACGGCTACGACGTGGCGCTGTGTTTCCAGTCCAACGAGCAGGCGGGCGAGCTGGCCGCGAAGGCGGCCGAGGCGCACGGCGCGCGGACCCTGGCACGCCGGGTCGACGTGACCGACCGGGCCGCCGTGGCCGACTTCGTGCAGCAGACCGAGGACCGGCTCGGGCCGGTCGACGTCCTGGTCACCGCGGCCGGCATCGTCCGGGACGGCCATCTGGCGATGATGGCCGACGAGGACTGGGACGCCGTCCTGCGCACCAACCTCGACGGCACGTACAACTTCGTCAAGGCGCTCGCCTTCCCCATGATGAAGCGCCGCCGCGGCACGGTCATCACGCTCTCCTCGGTCGCGGCGGAGGGCCACGCCACCCAGACCAACTACTCCGCGTCCAAGGCCGGGATCATCGGCCTCACCAAGGCCTTCGCCAAGGAGGCCGGCCGGTCCGGCATCCGCGCCAACGTGGTCGCCCCCGGCTTCATCGGCACCGACATGACCGGCGGGCTCTCCGAGAAGCACGTCAAGGAGATGACCCGCCGCATCCCGCTGGGCCGCTTCGGCGAACCGCAGGAGGTCGCCGAACTGGTGTCGTTCCTGGCGGGCGAGCGCGCCTCGTACATCACCGGACAGGTCTTCGCCATCGACGGCGGACTGGTCGTCTGACCACGGGTCGTCTGATCACGGCATCACGGAAGGAATCAGCCATGCCACGCGCCGCCCGGCCGCCGCGGTTCTACTTCAACCTGCGCAGCCCCTACAACTTCTTCGCCCTGCGCGCGCTGCGCGCCCACCGCCCCGACCTGCTCGACCGGCTCGAGTGGCGGCCCTTCTGGGAGCCCGACGAGAGAAGCCAGAAGCTGCTCGCCGAGGCCGGGGCCGAGTTCCCGTACACGCCCATGTCCCGGGCCAAGCAGTTCTACATCCTGCGCGACGTGCGCCGCCTGGCCACCGCCCGCGGCCTGGAGCTGACCTGGCCGGTGGACGCCGAGCCGTGGTGGGAGCCCGCGCACCTGACCTGGTTCGTCGCCGAGCGGCATGGCCTCGGCCAGGCCTGGGTCGAGCGGGCCGGCCGGGCCCGCTGGCTGGAGGGCCGCGACCTCTGCGACCCGGCCACGGTCGCCGAACTCGCCGCAGAACTCGGCTTCGAGGCCGCCGACACCGACGACCCCGAGCTGCGCGCCCAGGGCGCCAAGGCGCTGCTGGACGTCGTACACGACGGCGTGTTCGGCGTGCCGTACTTCATCAACGGCTCGGAGCCCTACTGGGGCCTGGACCGGGTGGCCGACTTCGTCGCCTCCTTCGACCAGCCGGGCGAGGAGACCACCCCCGACGCCGCCGACCTGTCCGTCGTCGCGGGCCGCACCTCCGACCTGAGCCACGCGGGAGGCTGCGGATGAGCACCGCCGTACGCGCGCTGCCACTCACCACGATCCAGGAGTCGATGTGGACGGCGTACCGCATCGCCCCGGACAGCGCCGCCTACAACATCGTGATGCCGCTCAGGCTGCGCGGCCGGGTCGACCCCGCCGCCATGGACGCGGCCGTCGCCTCGGTCGGCGAGCGGCAGGAGCTGCTGCGCTCCGTCTTCACCGAGCACGACGGCCGCCCGGTCCGCGTCGTTGCCGAACAGCCCGTGATCCGGCTGGAGTTCCGTGACCTGGACGGCGCCGACGAGAGCCGGCTGTTCCAGGCCGCCGAGGAGGCCGGAGCGCGCCCGTTCCGGCTGGAGGCGGGCACCTTCCGCGTCGTCCTCCTTCGACGCACCGACGACGACTGGGCGCTGGTCACCTCCGCCCACCACATCGTCAGCGACTTCACCTCGCGCTGGCTGCTGGTCCGTGACGTCCTGGACGCCTACGCGGCGCACGCCACCGGCACCGCACCCGCCTGGCGCCCGCTGACCTCCTCCTACAGCGAGTACGCGGCCGAGGAACTGCGCTTCACCGCCTCCGACGCGGGCCTGAGGGCCGCCGAGGAATGGCGGGCCGCGGTGAGCGGTTCGGCCCCCGCCGAGCTGCCCCTGGACCGGCACCGGCCGAGGGTGCGCTCCCTGCGCGGCGACACGGTCGTACGACGCCTCGCGCCGGAGTCGGCAGACGGACTCGGCCCGGCCGCCCACGCCGCCGGCGTGACCCCGTTCGCCTATCTGCTCGCCGTGTTCCAGGCCCTCACCCACCGCTGGAGCGGCCAGGACGACTTCCTGCTCGGCGTGCCCGCCTCGGCGCGCTCCGGGCGCGGCCAACGGGACCTGATCGGCTGCTTCCTCAACACCATGCCGGTACGGGCCGAGTTCCGCCCCGACACCACGTTCCGGTCGGCGGCCGGGCAGGCGGGGGAGCGGATCATGCGGGGCATGCTCGGGGTGCGCTACCCCTGCGGGCTCGCCTTCCCGGACACCGTGCTGTTCCGGGCCGCGCTGTTCCTGGTCCAGATGGACCGCATGCAGCCGCCCGTGCCCAACGTCCCGCCGGGCGCGGCCGTCGGCCCGGCCATCTCCTACGCCGGCCTCGACATCGCCCTCATCGACGTACCGCAGCAGGAGGGCCAGCTCGACCTGCTGCTGCGCATCGAACAGACCCCCGACGGCGTCACCGCCGTCTTCTCCTACGACACCGACGTGTTGGACCGCACGAGCGTGGAGCGGCTCGCGGACGGCTACGAGCGGCTGCTCGCGGCCGCCGTACGGGACCCGGACACGCGGATCGCGGACGTGGAACTGGCCGGCGCCGCCGACCTGGACGCCCTTCTCGCACTTGGCGACTCCGGCGCCTACGACGACTTCGCGACCGACGAGTCGTACGACTCCTTCGATTCCTTCGACTCCTTCGAGAACGCCTGGGACCACCGATGATGACGACCACCACGATCGCGGTGACCGGCGCCGGTATCGGCGGACTCGCCGCCGCGGCGGCCCTGCACCACCGGGGCATCGACGTGCACGTCTACGAGCGCGGCGACACCCTGCGCGAACAGGGCGTCGGCATGCACCTGGGGCCCAACGGCACCCGGCTGCTGCACCGGCTCGGACTGGCCGGCGAACTGGAGCGGGCCGCCGTACGGCCCGAGGCGCTGGAGGTGCGGGCCTTCCACGACGGCTCGCTGGTGACCCGGCAGGAGATGGGTACGGCCTGGGAGCGCGCATTCGGCGCGCCCTACCTCACCGTCCACCGCGGCGACCTGCACCGCATGCTGGCCTCCCTGCTGCCCGCCTCGCGGGTGCACACCGGGCGCGAGCTGGTGGCGTACGAGGAGAGCCGCAAGGGCGTCACCCTGCGCTTCGCCGACGGCACCGCGACCCGGGCCTCCGCCCTGGTGGGCGCGGACGGGCTGCACTCGGTGGTGCGGCGCTCGCTCGCCGGGGAAGAGCAGCCCCGCTACTCGGGCAACAGCGCGCTGCGCGGCCTGGTGGACGCGGCCGACGTGCCCGGGCTCGACCCCACGCAGATGTACATGTTCGCCGGGCCGACGGCACGCGTGCTGGTGTACCCGGTCAGCGGCGGGCGGCAGTTCACCTACGTCGTGGTCGCGCCGGCACCGGAGGGCCACGCCGAGTCCTGGACCAGCGCCGCGGAGCGCGCCGACCTCGACGCGGCGCTCGACGGCTGGGCACCGCAGGTGCGGGGGCTCGTCGAGGCGGCTCGGGACGTACGGCGCTGGGCGCTGTACGACCGCGAGCCGCTGCGGCGCTGGAGCACCGCCCGCACCACGCTGCTCGGCGACGCGGCCCACCCGATGCTGCCGCACCACGGACAGGGCGCCAACCAGGCCATCGAGGACGGCATCGCACTAGCCGTCTGCCTCGCCGAGGCCGGCCCCGGCGGCGACGGCATCGCCACCGCACTGGCCCGCTACGAGGCGGTGCGCCGCCCGCACACCACGCGCGTGCAACTGGGCTCGCGGGACGGCGGCGGCCGGGGGCCCGGCAAGGGCGTACGGGACCAGGCCGCCGACGTGTCCTGGATCCTCTCGCACGACGTCGAGCAGAGCCTCTACGACGAGATGTCCGGCGACAACGCCGCCTGACCGACACCCCAGGGCCCCCGATGTCGTCACCGGCGCCGGGGGCCAAGGCGTGGGGGCTCGCTAGCCGCGCCCGATCACCAGCCCGTACTCCAGGGCGCTCGTCGACGACGGGAGCCCCAGGCTCTTCGGCGTCAGGGCCCTGGAACCCGTCGCCGTCGTGCCCTGCGCGGTGCCCGGGAGCAGCCAGACGCCGCCCTGGGCGGAGTTCTCGCCGGGAGCGCCTGCCGCGAGGTCCGCGTAGCCGTCGGCGTCGTAGTCCTGAAGGCGGACCGATGCGCCGAACCGGTCGTTCGTCTCGGCGGTGCCCGGGACGCCGCTGCTGTTCTGGGTGAAGCCGACGCTCGTCGCCGTACCGCCGGAGGACAGCAGGCCGGTGGCGGTGCCGTGGACGAGGACCACCGTGCCCGCGTTCTGCTGCGAGCCGACCGCCTCGTACGCGTCGCCGATGGCGAGGTCGGCGTGGCCGTCGCCGTCGATGTCGCCCGCGGCGAGCGCTGCGCCGAGGCGGTCCTCGGACTCGGCGGTGCCGGCGACGCCCGGGGTGTCCTGCTGGATCTCCTGGGTGCGGGTGCCGAAGCCGTCGGACTTCGAGCCGTACGCCACCTTCACCAGTCCGCCCTTGAACACCTCGGCACGACCCGTGGAGTAGTCCGCGCAGTCCGGAGCGTCGGCCTCGTAGTTCGGGTAGCAGGAGCCGAGGGCCAAGTCGTCCGTGCCGTCCGCGTCGAAGTCGGCGGCGGCGAGGGAGGCGGCGGAGGCCGTGGTGCTCCACAGCTGCTCCGGGGCGCCCCCCTGCCAGCGGTAGACCCGGACGAATCTGCTCTCCGACGCCGAGACCGAGACCGCCAGGTCGTCGTCGCCGTCGCCGTCGAAGTCGCCGGTGGTCAGGGCGCTCACGCCGCCGAAGTCCGCTCCGGCGATCTCCCCGCTCAGGGTGTCCGGGGAGTCGGCGGTGAGCGGGCCGGGACGCAGCACAGCGCCGCCGTGCTCCTCGCCGCTGCGGCTGAGAACCAGGTCGGTGAGGCCGTCGCCGGTCACGTCCCCGGCGGCGATCACCGCGCCGATCCGGGAGAACTCGCTCGCACCTTGCGCGACCGTGTAGCCACCGCTGGTGAAGCCGGAGGCAGAGCCGCGCAGCACGGTGACGGTGCCGTGTTCGGCGGACTTGTCGGCGGAGAGCGACTCGCTGGAGGCGCCCACGACCAGGTCGGCGTAGCGGTCGCCGTCGACGTCCGCGGCGGTGACCGCGGAGCCGAAGAGATCACCCGCCTCGGGGGTGCCCGGCACTCCGCTCGTGGCCTGGCTGATCCGTACGGAGCCGTACTTGCCCGGACCGTCCGGGCCACCCCACACGACGTTCACATAGCCGGCCTTGGCCTTGTCGCCGACCTGCCCGGAGGGCACGCCCACCGCCAGGTCCGGGTAGCCGTCGCCGTTGAAGTCTCCCTGCGGCGCGGCGGCGTCGGTGGCCTGCGCGGTGGTGGGCGCGGTAACGCCCAGCAGGGTCGCCGCGCAGATCACCGTCGCGGAAAGGATCTTGTTACGCATCGTTGTCGTTCTCCTGGTGGTACTCAAGGCAATCGATGTGAACTGGTATGAACCGGTATGAACCGGTGTGGTCAGTGGGCGAAGACATCCGCGAACTTGCGGCCCTCGACCACCGGATAGCCGAAGTCCGTCGCGTTGAAGGCGGTTGCGTACGACGTCGTCAGGCCCGAGTTCGTGCCGCGCAGCACCCACGCCGCCCCGTCGTCGTACCCGCCGGGCACCACGTCCTCGCCGAACGCGCCGATCGCCAGGTCCGCCCTGCCGTTGCCGTTGATGTCGCCCAGCCGCAGCGAGGAGCCGAAGTGGTCGCCGGCCTCGGCGGCGCCCGGTACGCCCGGCGTGGCCTGGTGGAAGGACTGGGCCCCGCTCGTGGTCAGTCCGGCCGAACTGCCCCTGAAGAGATCGATGTTGCCGACGTTTCGGTGGCCGTCCACGTCCTCGTACGAGGCGCCGACCGCGATGTCCGCGTAGCCGTCGCCGGTCGCGTCGCCCACCGCGACGGCGGCGCCGAAGCCGTCGTAGTCCTCGCCGATGCCCGGCACACCGGCACTGTCCTGGGTGTACCGGGTGCCCGTGGCGGGCAGTCCGGCGGCCTTGCCGTACCGCACGGTGAATGAACCGCCCTTACCGGTCTCCGTGTTGCCGGTGACCAGGTCGTCGTATCCGTCGCCGTCGATGTCCCCCGCCGCAACGGCCTGATCCCAGGCGGTGCCGCCCGCTCCGGTGCCGTCGGCCAGCACCGTGTAGCCGGAGCCGATGTCGCCGGGACCGCCGCGCAGGAGGCCCACGTAACCGTGGGTGGCGCCGGTGCTGTCCGAGCGGCCGCCGTGCACGACGAAGTCGCTGCCGTCGGTGGCGGAGAAGTGACCGGCGACGATCCCGTCCAGGCGTACGCCCTCGGGCAGGAACCCCACCTCCGGCGCCAGCGCGCCGTCCTGGGTGGGCTTCCCGTCGGCGTACCACCAGAAGGTGTTGCCACCGACGACGACCAGGTTGCCGGTGCCGTCGCCGTCGAGGTCGGCGAACGCGGCGCCCGTCCCGAACCCGCCGGCCTCGGCGTTCGGGGCGGTGAGCATGGTGCCGCCGGACGTGAACGGATTCGCTCCGCCCCAGACGATGGTCACCGAGCCGTTCGCCTTACCCGTGATCTGCTCGTAGGGTGCGCCGACGATCAGATCGGCGTAGCCGTCGCCGTCGACGTCACCGCTGGTGACGCTCTCGCCGAACTGGTCATCGGACTCCGAGGTCCCGGGAACGCCCGGGGTGTTCTGGGTGATGTTCACCGACCGGGCGGGGCTGACGCCGGAAGACGAGCCGAAGAGGACGGTGACCGTGCCACCGCTCGCCTTGGGCGTGCCGATGGCCAGATCGCGATACCCGTCACCGTTGAAGTCGTCCCACAGCCCGGAGGGCGCCGCAACGGCACCGGGAGCGCCCAGCCCCGCACAGGCCAGGGCGGCAGCCACCACAACGGCGAAGGTACGTATGCGCAAGGTCATGCTCCCGTCAGTGAACCGAGGCTTCAGCGACGTACGACACGCGTGATGAACGAAGGGTTGTACACGACAAAGCACAAGGTGAACGCGCGCCATCACCACCGCTACCGCCTGGACCAGCGCAGCAGAGTGCGCCGACCTCGACGCGGCGCTCGACGGCTGGGCACCGCAGGTGCGGGGGGCTCGTCGAGGCGGCTTGAAACGTACGGCGCTGGGCACGTACGACCGGGCGCCGCTGCGCCGCTGGAGCACCGCGCGCAGCGCGCTGCTAGGCGACGCGGCTCACCCGATGCAGCCCCACACCACGGGCAGGGCGCCAACCATGTCATCGAGGACGACGGCGTCGCGCTCGCCCTCTGCCTCGGCCGAGGCGGGACAGCGCCGCGTGAGTGTTCCTTGCCCAGGGCCCCCGATGCCGTCATTGGCGGCGGGGGCCCGCACGCTTCCGGCGTGTCTTCTCACCGGCGGTTACTGCTGCGGGGCGCGCATCACGGATTCGGGCAGGTAGGCGGACCGGATGCCCAGGTGCCAGCCATGCGCGAGGGAGGCGAGCGCGGCCACCGCAACGGCCCCCACGGGCAGCAGGCTTCCGGGGGCCGGGTCGGTGCCGACGTTCTCGCGGTGCGTCAGGAGCCGTTCTCCCAGGGCGGATTCGAAGGCAACCTGGTCGTCATCGAGCAGGACCTGCAGCAACCGCTGATCCGGCGTCAGCACGCCAGCCGCATCGAGTTGCGCGGCCGCCCGCGCACGGGCTGCGATGTCCGGCTTGCCCAGCGGGACCGGGCCGGGGACCGCGCCGGGATACTGCCCCTGTACGACCGTCAGGTATGCGCACAGCGCGTCCATTTCGGCCAGGTCGGCGGGTGCCGATACCGACTTCCGCTTCGAGTGGGGGATTCCGTCACGGATGGCGGGCGCAAAGTCTTCGTGCAGCAGCGGGCCGATCACTCGGCTGCGCTCCCATATCAGGCCGCTGATCACGCACAGGGCGAAGGCCTTGACCCAGGTCTGCGCCGTGGTCGCCGGGGTGGTCGGTTCCCTGAACTCCCGGTAATAGATGTCCGCGTTTCTGAGCGTCTCGTCGACGAGAGGGAGGGGGACGTGGAAGTCGCCGTGGGGGAAGCAGCCCAAAGTCAGCTCCCCGAGAGCGCACTCCGCTGCGGTGAGCAGGACGGTGCGGGATTGCGGAGTCTCCAGGGCGGGATCCTGAAGGGTGTGGGCGGCGGCGAGGTCGAGGAGGTCGCCGCCCATTTCCCGCAGGCCCTGACGTAGGGGCCGGCCGTTGTGGCGCATGTCGGAGCAATGGTCGACGGCCCGGCGGAACCCGCGCTGGAGGGTGTCCTCAATCCGCTGCTGTGCGACTCCGTGACATGTCACTTCCCTGATCGTCATGCACGTCATCCTGGCAGTACCCACTGACAACGCAGGCCTGCACCCGGGTATCGATCACGCTGATGACCAACCGTTTCCGGACCACTGGTTGGCAGTCACCTCACGTGCGATGCGGCGCCACTGGGCTTCCCCGCCTGGCAGCGGCCAGGCCCAGGTGGGCCGTTGCGCCGTGTGTAGTTCCTGGAGGCGGCGGGCAAGGGATGGGCCCGCGATGGCGGCACCATCTGGAACGGCGGCGCCGTGGATGGTGCGCAGTTCGGCGAAGCGGGCCAGTTCGGCCTTGTAGGAGTGCACCGCCCGCTCGGTGCCTGCGACCACCTCGTCGCTCGGTGCAGTGCGGTGCAGACTCAGCAGCGAGGGTGAGGCCGACTCCGCGATCGCTGCTGCGAGTCGCGCGTGACCGTCCAGAACCAGATGGCAGTCCAAGCCGCTGACCCACCACAACAGGACGGGCGGGAGCGTTCCGTCACGAGCCTGCTTGCGGTACGCCTTGACCCGGCCGTCGCCCGCATCCGGCATCGGGCACAGCGGGAGGATCTCCCACGAGCCGGAATGGATGAACCAGTCGATGTATCCGTCCGGATGGCCCTGGATGAGCATGGAGTTCCAGTACTCGGCCTGCGGCCGGCGGCCGTGGTTCCAGCGCAGGAGCGGGCTCTCGCACGAGAGCAGCCATCGGCCGTCGTGCAGAGGGCTGCCTGGTGAATCGAGCAGATGCTCTACGAAGCGGTACGCCCAGCGATCCGGGTGACCGGCCAAAGCCCGTCCCGCCTCGGCTCGCAACGGCGGGATGAGAGAGCGGTAGGCGTCAGTCCGCCAGAACTCAACTCCGCAGCGGTCCTCGTCGACAGCGGCAAGGAGCACGGGCCGCGACTGCTGGGCAAGAAGCAGCCGCCGCTCGGCACTGAACAGGCACAGACCTGGTTGGCGGCGTGTCTGTACCTCTACGGACAGGCCCGTCCACGTGCCGTCGTCCCGAGTGATGTCTGTGCGCCGCATGCCGTGACCATAAGTGGTGCACGCGGTCGACCGCGCAGTTGTTTCAGGGACCTGTCCCGTTGGCGACTTGTGGAGCCTCAACGGGACGGGCGGGTGGTCCGCCTCACCAGGGCTTCCGGTACACCGGCGTCGCGGAGACGGTGCTGCCCGACCTGCGGGACAAGGAGGCGTTGGTGTCTTCGAACTTGAGCGGTGCGTGCGGCGCTGGCAGTAGAGATCGTAGCTCTCGCCAAGGACGGTGATTGGCAGATTTGGGCCAGCTCCGACGCCCGTGAAGAGGTCGCGAGCGGCCCAGAGCTGCCAATCTCGCGGTGCATCCACCGCTCAACTTCGAAGACCTCCGACCAACAGCGTCCCTCACCGGCGTCGAGGGCGCCCGTCGTCCTGCCCCGCCGCCGCGGCGCACAAGAGGGCGTGCCCGGGGGCGTATAGAGACCCGATACGCCCCTGATAGCGCCGAGTTCAACCATGGGCCAGAACTGACCCCATTGAAGGGACGTCCCATGGCCGAACAGACGACCGACGGTGCCGTGTACCGCGTGGTGCTCAACGACGAGGAGCAGTACTCGATCTGGTGGGCCGAGCGTCCGCTGCCGGCCGGCTGGCATGCCGAGGGCACCGAGGGCTCCCGCGAGGAGTGCCTCGCGCGCATCGACACCGTGTGGACCGACATGCGCCCCCTGAGCCTGCGCCGCCGTATGGCCGAGGCCGAGGCCGGGCCGACGGCGGCCTGAGGCGCAGTACCACGCGCCCAGCCCTTCCGATGCCGACCCCGAAGATCCCGATGGAGGAGAGATCGTGAACGAGCCTGCGAAGTCGGGACGCGTCCCCGGCCGTCTGCTGCTCCCCGCACTGTTCGCGGCCCAGGCCGCGCGCACGCCGGATGCGCCCGCCGTTCTGCGCGCCGATGGAAGCGCCGTCCGTTACGCCGAACTGGCCGAGCTGGCGGGGCGCGTCGCTGCCCGGCTGCGGGCGGCCGGGGTGCGGCCCGGCGACTTCGTCGGTGCGTGCCTGCGGCGTGGCCCGGAGCTGGTTGCCGCGCTGCTCGGGGTGTGGCAGGCGGGCGGCGCGTACGTGCCGCTGGACCCGCAGCACCCGGCGGCCCGGCTGGAGGCCGTGCTGGAGGACACCGCCCACCCGGTCGTGCTCACCGAGCGCGCCACCGAGGACCGGCTGCCCGCCTCCGCCCGGCACCGGATCGCCGTGGAGTCCGTGGAGCGTGAAGGGGCATACGAGAGGGTGGAGTTCGCCGCTGACGGCGACCGGCCCGCCTATGTGCTGCACACCTCAGGCTCCACCGGCCGGCCCAAGGGCGTCCTGGTGCCGCACGGCGGTATCGCCAACCGGGTGCGGTGGCTGGCCCACCGGCACAAGCTGGGTGCCGGCGACCGGATGCTGCTGAAGACCACGGTCGGTTTCGACGCGGCCGGTCTGGAGCTGTATGCCCCGCTGGTTTCCGGTGGTGCGGTCGTGCTCGCCCCCGAGGGTGCCGAGCGCGACCCGGCGGCGCTGCTGCGGACGGTGGCCGACAGGGGCGTAACGATCCTTCAGGGGGTGCCGTCCCTGTACCGGCGGCTCGTCGAGGAGCCGGGCTGGGAGCGGGCCGGCAGCCTGCGCCTGCTGTTCAGCGCGGGCGAGCCGCTGCACGCCGAACTGTGCCGGGCGATCGCCGAGCGGGCCCCCGGCGCCGAGATCTGGAACACCTACGGACCCACCGAGGCGTCCGTCGACATCACCGAGCACCGCTGGGACCCGGCCCAGGACACCGGCGCGGTGCCGATCGGGCGGCCCATCGGCAACATGCGGGTGGTCGTGCTCGACCCGGCGGGCCGCCCCGTCCCGGTCGGCGTCCCCGGCGAGCTGCACGCCGGCGGTGTCGGGCTCGCCCTCGGCTACCTCGGCCGCCCCGGCCAGAGCGCCGAGCGCTTCGTGCCCGACCCGCACCGCCCCGGCGAGCGCCTCTACCGCACCGGCGACCGGGTGCGCTGGCGGGCCGACGGCACGCTGGAGTACCTCGGGCGCCTCGACCACCAGGTCAAGGTCAACGGCGTGCGCATCGAGCCCGGCGAGGTCGAGGCCGCGCTCGCCGCCCACCCCTGGGTGCGGGCCGCCGTCGCCGCCGCCGTACCGGACGGCACCGGCGGCTACCGGCTCGTCGCCTGGGTGCAGTCCCGCGGCGAGGCACTGCGCCCGCAGGAGCTGCGCGCCTTCCTGCGCGGCTCGCTGCCCGACCCGCTGGTGCCGACCGCCTACGTCCCGGTCACCGAGTTCCCGCTCACCCCCAACGGCAAGATCGACCGGTCCGCGCTGCCCGACCCCGCCGACACGGCCGCCGACACCGCGCACGTGCCGGTGCGCAACCCCGCCGAGCGGGCGGTGGCCGAGGAGTGGGCACGGCTGATCGGCACCCGGGCCGACGAGATCGGCGCGCTGCACGACTTCTTCCAGCTCGGCGGCTCCTCGCTGATGCTCAACAAGCTCGCCGCCGGACTCTCCCAGGCCGCAGGCCGCACCATCCCGGCGACGGCCCTGCTCACCGCGACCACCGTGGAGCAGCAGGCCAACCTGCTCACCGCCCGTTCGGAGGGCGCGGCGCCGGCCGCCGACGAGCCCGTGGGGCCCGTGCCGCGCGACCCGCAGGGCCTGCCGCTCTCCCCGGGGCAGCAGGGCATGTGGCTGCTGGACCGGCTCCGCCCGGGCAGCGCCGAGTGGAACGCGCCCGTCTTCCTCACCCTGCCCGCCGTCTACGACGACATCACCCTGAGCCGGGCGCTGACCGCCCTCGCCGAGCGGCACGAGATCCTGCGCACCCGGTACACCCTGCGTGGCGCCGAGCCGGTGCAGATCGCCGACCTGCCCGCCGAGTGGGAGCTGCGCACCGCCCGCGCCGACACCCCCGAAGAGCTGAACGCCCTGGTCGCCGAGGAGTTCACGCTCCCCTTCGACCTCGCCCGCGGGCCGGTGCGCCGGGCTCTCGCGGTGCGCGGGCGTGGCACCCTCGCCGTCGTCCTGAGCATCCACCACATCGCCTGCGACGGCTGGTCCTCCGTCGTCCTGGAACGCGACCTCAGAGCGCTCGCCGAGGCCGCCCACACCGGCACCGACGCCCGGCTGCCCGAACTGCCCGTGCAGTACGCCGACCACGCCGTGCACCGCCGTCGCCGCCTCACCGAGGACTTCGTCACCACCGAACTGGGGTACTGGAAGGGCCGGTTGGACGGCATCCTGCCGGTCGAGCTGCCCACCGACCGGCCCCGCCCGGCCACCCGGGACGCGGCAGGCAGAGCCCACGTGTTCACCGTGCCCGCCCCGCTCGCCGAGCGGGCCGCCGCCCTCGGCCGCAGCTGCGGGGCCACCCTGCAGCAGACGCTGCTCACCGCCTTCGCCGCGCTGGTCGCCCGGTACACCGGCAGCTGGGACGTCCCGGTCGGGGTGCCCGTCGCCGGCCGGACCGGACCGGAGGTCGCCGACGTGGCCGGTTACTTCCTCAACACGCTGGTGCTGCGCTGCGACGCGGGCGCCGACACACCGTTCCGGGACGCGCTCGTGCGGGTGCGCGACACCGCCCGGGAGGCCTTCGCCCACTCGGAGCTGCCCTTCGACCGGCTCGTGGAGGAACTCGACGACACCCGCGACCCGGCCCGCACCCCGCTCTACCAGGTGATGTTCGACCTGCACGAGGAGGGCCGCACCGGCACCGCGGTCGGCGCCGCCGACGCCGACGCGTTCCGCGGCGCCTGGAGCACCGCCCGCACCGACCTCACCCTGGTGCTCCAGCGCCAGGCCGACGGCTCGCTGCTCGGCCTCGCCGAGTACGCCACCTCGCTGTTCGACGCGGCCACGATCGAGCGCTTCACCGACTGCTGGGTCCGGCTGCTGGAGTCGGTCACGGACGACCCGGCGCGCCGCCTGCGCGAGGCCGACATCCTGCCGGCGCCGCTGCGCGCCGAACTGCTCGCGAGCGGCCGGGGCAGACCGGAACCGGGCGCGGACACCGTCGCCGGCACCACCGTGCACGCGGCGATCGCCGCCTCGGCCCGCCGGGCGCCGCAGGACACCGCGCTGGTGTGCGGCGACGAGAGCTGGACGTACGCGCGACTGGAGCGCCGCGCGGATGGGTTCGCCCACCGGCTGCGGGGTCTTGGCGCCGGACCCGACACGGTCGTCGCCGTCATGCTGGGCCGCAGCCCGGACCTGGTGGCCGCGTTCCTCGGCACCTGGAAGGCGGGCGCCGCCTACGTCCCGCTGGACCCGGCCGCCCCCGACGAGCGCACCCTCCACGTCCTCGCCGACTCCGGCGCACAGGTGCTCGTCACCGACGCCGCGGGCGCGGAGCGGCTGGCGGGGCGCCACGAGGCGGCTGTATGCACCGTGGACGCGGGACTGACCGGCGAAGTCACGGCCGTACCGGAGCCGTACGACGACCCCGACCGCCTCGCCTACATCATGTACACCTCGGGCTCCACCGGCCGCCCCAAGGGTGTTGCCGTCGCCCACCGCTCGCTGCTCACCATGCTGCGCGCCTCCCAGGCCCACCTCGACTTCGGGCAGGGGCCGGACGACGCCTGGCTGGCGCTCGCCCAGGTGACCTTCGACATCTCCTGCACCGAGCTGTTCATGCCGCTGGTCGCCGGCGGCCGGGTCGTCCTGGCGCGGGAGCGGGAGCAGCAGGACCACGCGGCCCAGCTGCGGCTCATGGACCGGCACGAGGTCAGCCACCTCCAGGTGGCCCCGCCGCACTGGCAGATGCTGATCGACGCGGGCCTCGGTCACCGCCCGGTCGTGGGCCAGACCGGCGGCGAGCCCTGCCCGCCCGTGCTCGCCCGCGAGCTGTCCCGCCGGCTGATGCGGTTCATCAATGAGTACGGGCTCACCGAGACCACCATCGCCGCGACCCGCTGGGACGCCGACGACACCGCCACCGCGGTCCCCGTCGGCCACCCCTACCCGCACGTCACCGCCCACGTCCTCGACGCGGACCTGCGGCCCGTGCCGTACGGCGTCACCGGCGAGCTGTGCGTCGGCGGCACCGGACTTGCCCTCGGCTACCACGCCCGGCCCGCACTGACCGCGGCCGCGTTCGTGCCCGACCCCTACGGCGCCCCCGGCGCGCGCCTCTACCGCACCGGCGACCGGGCGCGGATGCGGCCCGACGGCACGCTGGAGTTCGCCGGCCGCGCCGACGGCCAGGTCAAGATCCGTGGCCGGCGGGTGGAGACCGGCGAGGTGCAGGCGGTGCTCGCCGAGCACCCGGCCGTCGCCCAGGCCTTCGTCACCGTCCACACGGGTGGCTCCGAGGCCGCGCTGGTCGGCTACTTCACGCCCGCGCCCGGCACCGAGGGGCCCGCCGAGAGCGAGCTGCTCGACCACTGCGCGCTGCGGCTGCCCGACTACATGCTGCCCTCGCTGCTGGTCCGCATGGAACGGCTGCCGCTCACCCGCCACAACAAGGTCGACACCGCCGCGCTGCCCGTGCCGGACCTGGCCCGGGCCCTCGCCGACGAGCCGTACAGCCCGCCCGAGGGTCCGGTGGAGGAGGCGCTCGCCGAGATCTGGGCCGAGGAGCTGTACGGGCCCGGCTCCACCCGCCGGGTCGGCGCCCGCCAGGGCTTCTTCCGGATCGGCGGCAACTCCGTGAAGGCGGCCCGGGTCATCGCCCGCATCCAGGAGGAGTTCGACGTGGAGCTGCCCCTGCGGGCCGTGTTCGAACGGCCCACCGTGCAAGGCCTCGCCACCGCCGTCGAAGAGGCCGTACGCGCCGAGATCGAATCGCTCACCGAGACCGAACTGGCCCACGCCCACCGGGAGTTCCAGCCGTGACCGCACCCACCGCGCCCACCCAGGAAGAGCTGCGGGCCGAACTGCTGCGCCGCCGGCTCGCCGCCCGCAAGGGCACCACCCGGCCGCAGCAGGCCGCGATCCCGCCCGCCGACCGCACCCGCCCGCTCGCCCTGTCCGCGGGCCAGCGCCAGCTGTGGTTCCTGCACCAGCTCGACCCGGCCAGCCCCGAGTACCTGCTGCCCATGGCGTACCGGCTGCGCGGCACCCTCGACACCGACGCCCTGCGCCGCGCGGTCGACGCCCTCGCCGCCCGCCACGAGATTCTCCGCACCCGCTACACCCTCGACGGCACGGAGCCCTGCCAGGTGATCGACCCGGCGGGGGAGGCCGACTTCGCCCTGGTGGAGGCGGGGGACCGAGACGCCGCGCCCGTCACCGATGAGGAGGGGGCGGGGCGGGACGCCGGGGCTACCGACGCCGCCGACCTCGCCGGGAGCACTGGTGCGGGTCCGGATGCCCTGGGTTTCGCCGAGGGCAGGTCTGCGGGCCGTGATGCGGGGGCCGTTGCTCGTGCGGAGGCGGAGGCCGCACGGTCGTCCGGCCCCTCCGGGGGCACCGGTGCGGGTCCGGGTGCCCCGGGTTTCGCCGAGGGCAGGTCTGCGGGCCGTGATGCGGGGGCCGTTGCTCGTGCGGAGGCGGAGGCCGCACGGTCGTCCGGCCCCTCCGGGAGCACCGGTGCCGGGTCGGAGGTCGAGGGGCTCGTCGACGGCAGGTTCGCCGATCGGGATGCCGCAGCCGTCGCCTTCACAGAAGCCGAGGCCGCGCGGCCCATCGATCTCGCCACCGAACACCCCCTGCGGGTACGGCTGCTGAGGCTCGCCGAAGACGACCACGTGCTGGTCGCGGTCGTCCACCACATCGCCTGTGACGCGATGACCCGTCCGCTGCTGCTGGAGGACCTGTCGGCCCTGTACGCGGCCGCCGTGGCGGGGCGTGACCCCGGTGCCGAGCTGCCCGCGCCGCCCGTGCAGTACGCCGACTACGCGGCCTGGCTGGCCGGACGGCACTCCGGGGCCGCCGCCGAGCGGGGTCTGGACTGGTGGCGGGAGCGGCTGGCCGGTACCGGGCCGCTCGGGCTGCCCACCGACCGGCCCCGGCCCGCCGTACGGGACGGGGGCGGCGCCGCCGTCGGCTTCGACGTCGACGCCGCCGTCGCCGACCGGGTGCGGGCCCTGGCCCGGGAGACCGGCGCGACCCCCTTCATGGCCCTGCTCGGCGCCTGGCAGCTGCTGCTCGGCCGGTACGCGGGGAAGACCGATGTGTGCGTCGGCAGCGCGGCCAGCGCCCGCACCCGGCCCGAGCTGCGGCGGATGGCCGGATATGCGTACAACACGCTTGCGCTGCGGGCGAGTTGGCGTCCCGAGGTGCCGTTCCGGGACTTCCTCGCTGCCGGCCGCGGTGCCGTCCTGGACGCCTTCGACCACCAGGACACCCCGTTCGACCGGATCGCCGACGCGCTGGAGCCCGACCGGGACCTGTCCACCACCCCCGTCTTCCAGGTGATGTTCGACCTGGTCGGCGGGGAGGGCGCCGACGGCCCCGAACTGCCCGGCGTGGTCACGGCCCCGGTGCCGGCCTCCGGCCGGATCGCCCGCTTCGACCTCACCCTGCACCTGGCCGAGCGCGCCGACGGCTCGCTGCACGGCAGCCTCGAGTACGCCACCGCCCTCTTCGACACGGCCACCGCCGAGCGCATCACCGCCCACTACGGCGCGCTGCTCGCCGCGATCGCCGAGGCGCCCGACACCCCGGTGGCCGACCTGGACTTCCTCTCCGCCGCCGAGCGCGCCCTGCTCCTCGACGGCCCGGCCGAGCCCGTCGGCACCGACCGGCCCCTCGACCTCACCGGCCTGCGCCCCGTGATCGAGACCATCGGCGACCAGATGGCGGCCACCCCGGACGCCGTGGCGATCCGGTACGCGGACACCGCCGTCGGCTACGCCGAACTCGACGCCCGCGCCGACCGGTTCGCCCGCCGCCTGGCCGCGCTCGGCGCCGGCCCCGAGGCCACCGTCGGCGTCCTGCTCGACCGCGGCCCCGACCTGGTCGCCGTGCTCCTCGGCATCTGGCGGGCCGGAGCGGCCTATGTGCCGATCGACCCGGCGTACCCGGACCACCGCATCGCCTACATGCTCGACCAGACCGCCACCACGCTCGTGGTCACCGAGTCCCGGCACGCCGAACGCTTCCAGGGCGTGCGCCGGATCGTCGTCGACGACCCCGCCGAGCGGGCCGCGATCGAGGCCGCCGACGCCGAACTCCCGGCCTCCTGCGACCTCGACCGGCTCGCCTACGTCATCTACACCTCCGGCTCCACCGGCAAGCCCAAGGGCGTGCAGATCACCCACCGCGGGCTCGCCAACTACCTGGGCTGGACCGTGCAGGCCTACGCGAGCGCCGGCACCGGTGGAGCGCCGCTGTTCTCCTCGGTCGCCTTCGACCTCGGCGTGCCCGACCTGTACGCGCCGCTGATGACCGGGCAGTCCGTGCACCTGCTGCCGCAGGACCTCGACACCGCCGACCTCGGGGCCGAGCTGGCGGCGGGCGGCCCGTACGCCTTCATCAAGCTCACCCCGGGCCATCTGCACCTGCTCACCCAGCAGTTGGGAGATGAGCAGATCGAGCAGCTGGCCGGTCTCGTCATCGCGGCCGGCGACTCCTTCACCGCACGGCTCGCCGAGCGGTGGACGCAGGCGGCCGGACCGCACGGCACCCGGCTCGGCGCCGAGTACGGGCCCACCGAGATCACCGTCGGCAACTCGGCGTACTTCCTCGCCCCGCACAGCGACGGACCCGTGGCCACCGAACTGGTCTCCATCGGGCGCGCCATCCCGCACACCACCATGTACGTCCTCGACGACCGGCTGCGCCCGCTGCCCGTCGGCGTGCCCGGCGAGGTGTGGATCGGCGGCATCGGACTCGCCCGCGGCTACGCGGGCCGCCCCGGCCTCACCGCCGAGCGCTTCCTGCCCGACCCCTACGGCCCGCCCGGCGCCCGCCTCTACCGCACCGGCGACGTGGCCCGGGTGCTGCCCGACGGCAACCTCGACTTCGTCGCCCGCGTCGACCACCAGGTCAAGCTGCGCGGCTACCGCATCGAACTCGGCGAGATCGAGACCGCCCTCACCGCCCACCCAGCCGTCGCCGAGGCCGTCGCCCTGGTCCGCGAGGACACCCCGGGCGACCAGCAGCTCGTCGCCTACCTGGTGCCCGCCGAGGACGCCGACGAGGAGGCCCTCGCCCCGGCCGCGCTGCGCGACCGGCTCGGCGAGACCCTGCCGCCGTACATGGTGCCCACCGCCTACCTGCGGCTGGACGCGCTGCCGCTGACCGGCAACGGCAAGCTCGACCGGCGCGCCCTGCCCGCCCCGGGCCGGGCCGCGACCGCCGTCGGCGAGCACGTCGAGGCCCGCGACGCCGACGAGCGGGCGATGGCCGCCGTCTGGGCCGAGGTGCTCGGCCTCGACACGGTCGGGGTGCACGACAACTTCTTCGACCTCGGCGGGGACTCGCTGCGCGCCGTCGCCCTGGTCGGGGCGCTCCGGGCGGCCGGCTGGGAGACCAGCGTGCGGGACGTCTTCGAGCACCGCACCGTGGCCCGGCTGCGCGCCGCGGTGCCCCGCGGCGGCTCCGCCGGACCCGGCGGCTTCGTGCCCGTCGAGCCGTTCGCCATGATCGACGCCACCGACCGGGCCGCGCTGCCCGCCGACGTCACCGACGCCTACCCGATCTCCCGCATCCAGGCCGGGATGCTGATCGAGATGCACGGCGGCAGCGGCGAGAACCGCTACCACAACATCACCTCCTTCCGGATCCGCGACGACCTGCCCTTCGACCCGGACGCCTTCCGCCGCGCCACCGACCTGATCACCGAGCGGCACGAGGTGATGCGCACCTCCTTCGCCCTGTCCGGCTACTCCGAGCCCCTCCAGCTGGTGCACGCCGCCGCGACCATGCCCGTCGTCCACGAGGACCTGCGGCACCTGCCCGAGCAGCAACGGCAGACCGCGCTCTGGGAGTTCGCCGACCGCGACCGGGCCGAGCTGTTCGACCTGACCCGGGCGCCGCTGATGCGGATGGCGGTGCACGTGCTGGACGACGAGAGCTGGTGGCTGTCCATCACCGAGTGCCACCCCGTCATCGAGGGCTGGAGCTACCACTCCCAGCTGATGGAACTCCTGCGCGCCTACAACGACCTGCGCCAGGGCCGCGAAATCGCCCCGGCACCGCCGAGGCCCGCCGTCCGCTACGCCGACTTCATCGCCGCCGAGCTGCACTCCCTGTCCGACCCCGCCGACCAGGAGTACTGGCGCGGGATCGTCGAGGGGTACGAGAAGTTCACCGTACCCGCGGGCTGGGCCGGCGATCCCGAGGGCCCCGACGAGCGCTACCGTCTCGACCTCTCGCTCGACGAACTGGAGCCGGGACTGCGGGCGCTGGCGACCGCGGCCGAGGTGCCGTACAAGAGCGTGCTGCACGCCGCGCACAGCAAGGTGCTGTCGCTGCTCACGCCCGCCCGGGCGTTCCGCGGCGGCATGGTCGCCGACGCCCGGCCCGAACAGGCCGGTGCCGAGACGGTCTCCGGCATGTACCTCAACTCGGTGCCCTTCCCGTACGAGCGGGGCGCCCGCACCTGGGGCGAACTGGCCCGGCAGGTGTTCGCGCACGAGGTGGCGCTGTGGCCGCACCGGCGGTACCCGATGCCCGCGATGCGGCTGCCGGGCGGCGAACGGCACCTGATCGACGTTCTCTTCCACTACCTGGACTTCCGCCAGGTCGACACCGAGCTGATCGACATCATGGCCAGCCGCGACGACAGCCCCAACGAGTTCCCCGTCGTCGTCGGCACCCCCGTGCGCGGCCACCTCTCCCTCGCCTCCCGCACCCGCACCCTCTCCCGCGCCGCCGCCGACCGGCTGCTCAGGCTGTACCAGGCCGTGCTCACCGAGATGGCCCGTGCGGGTGCCGACGGCGACAGCACCGGTGCCTTCCCGGACGCCCACGAACGCGCCCGCCTCAAGGCGCCCGCGCTGCCCCACCCCGACACCCCGGTGGACACCCTGGCCGTCTTCGAGGCGCAGGCCGCCCGCACCCCCTGGGCGACCGCCCTGCACGGCACCGGGTTCACGGTCTCCTACGGCGACCTCGACGCCCGTGCCAACCGCGTCGCCCGCCGGCTGCGCGACCTCGGCGCCCGCGCGGAGACCCGCGTCGCGGTGCTCCTGGACCGCGGCCCCGACCTGGTCGCCGCGCTGCTCGGGGTGTGGAAGGCGGGCGCCGTCCAGGTGCCGGTCGACCCGTGCACCCCCGACGCGCGCATCGCCACGGCCCGCATCGAACTCGCCGTCACGCAGGCGTCGTACGCCGACCGGCTGCCCGCCTGTGACCTGGTGCTCGCCGAGGAGGCGGCGCACGACGGCGACGGCTCGCCGCTCGGCCTGCGGCACGACCCGGACCGGCTGGCCTACGTCCTGCACACCTCCGGCTCCACCGGCACCCCCAAGGGTGTCGAGGTGTCCCACCGGGCGCTCGCCCACTACCTCGACTGGGCCGTGCGCGAGTACGTGGCCGCCGGGAACGGGGGAGCACCCTGGTTCACCCCGGTCGGCTTCGACCTCGGGATGCCCGCGCTGTACGCGCCGCTGATGACCGGGCAGCCGGTGCACGTGCTGCCGCAGCTGTACGAGACGGCCGACTTCGGGCCGCTGCTGCTGAGCCGGGCGCCGTACTCCTTCGTCGGCCTGACCCCGGGCCATCTGGCCCTGCTGGAACACCAGTTGGGCGACCGCGAGCTGGCCGGGCTGGCCGCGCTCGCGGTGTGCGCGGGCGACGCCTACCCGACGGCCCAGGCCGACCGGGTGGCCGCGCGGATCCGGACCGCCGGCGGGCCGGACGAAGGACACGGCATGGAGCTGGCCGCCGAGTACGGGCCCACCGAGGCCACCGTCGCGGCGACCTTCGCCCGGGTACGACCCCGGTCCGGGCGCACGCTCGTACCGCTCGGCTCGGCGCTGCCCGGCGTCCTGGTCCGCGTCCTCGACGCCGGCCTCAGGCCCGTGCCCGACGGCGTCACCGGCGAGGTCTGGCTCGGCGGCGACGGGCTCGCCCGCGGCTACACCGGCCGCCCCGACCTCACCGCCCTCGCCTTCGTGCCCGACCCCTATGGGCTGCCCGGCACCCGCCTGTACCGCACCGGCGACCTGGCCCGCCGGCTCGCCGACGGCAGCCTGGAGTTCGCCGGGCGCGCCGACCAGCAGGTCAAGATCCGCGGCCACCGGGTCGAGCCCGGCGAGGCCGAGGCAGCCCTGACCGCCGACCCCGCCGTCCGGGACGCACTGGTCAGCGCGGTACCGGCGGCCGACGGCGGCCGGCGCCTCGCCGCCTGGGTGGTGCCGGCGGACGGGCACACGGTGGAGGTGGCCGCGCTCCGCGACCGGCTGCGCACGGTCCTGCCCGCGGCGCTGGTCCCGGCCACCGTCACGGTCGTCGACACCCTCCCGCTCACCACGCACGGCAAGCGCGACCGCGGCGCCCTGGCCGAACGCGCGGCCACCGCGGCCGCCGTCCACCCCTACGCCCCGCCGCGCACCCCGACGGAGCACCGGCTCGCCGCTGTGTGGGCCGAGGTGCTCGGCCTCGAACAGGTCGGCGTCCAGGACGACTTCCGCGACCTGGGCGGGGACTCGCTGCTCGTGCCGCCGCTGCTGGTGGCGGCGCGGCGGGCGGGACTCGCGCTGGATCTGCCCACGGCACTGCGCCACCACACCATCGCCCGGTTGGCCGCCGCGCTGGACGAGCGCGCCAACGACTCGAACAGGGAGAGCTGATCCTCATGGACGTCCGTACGGACGGGCGCCGCGTGCGCCATCTCGTCTCCATCGACGACCTCACCGACCCGGAACTGCACCACGTCGTGGAGCGCGGCGCGGAGTTCTCCGCCGGGCTCGCGGGCCCGGTCCGGCCGCTGGCCGGGCTGGTGGCCGGCGTCTACTTCGCCAAGACCTCCACCCGCACCCGGACCGCGTTCTCCTCGGGCGCGCTGCGGCTCGGCGCCTCCCTCATCGCCTACGGCCCCGGCGACCTGCAGCTCAACACCGGTGAGAGCACCGAGGACACCGGCCGCGTGCTCTCCGGCATGCTCGACGTGCTGGTCGCCCGCACCGCGGGACCGGAGGCCGAGCTGCGCGGCTGGGCGAGCCAGCAGCGGATGGCCGTGGTCAACGCCATGAGCGCCGAGGAGCACCCCACCCAGGCACTCACCGACCTGACCACGCTGCTGCGGCACTTCGGCCGCATCGAGGGCCTGCGCGTCCTGTACGTCGGCGAGGGCAACAACACCGCGGCCGCCCTCGCCCTCGCCCTCACCCGCTACCCGGCCGTCGACTTCGAACTGCGCACCCCGCGCGGCTACGGCCTCACCCCCTCGATCCTGGAGCGGGCGCGGGCGAACGCGGCCCGCACCGGCGCGCGGATCACCGAGCGGCACGACATGGCGGCACTCCAGGGGGCGTACGACGTCGTCTACACCACCCGCTGGCAGACCACCGGCACCAGCAAGCCGGACGCGAACTGGCGGGAGATCTTCGCCCCGTTCCAGATCACCCAGGACCTGTGGCGGACCAGCCCGCGCGCCGTCTTCATGCACGACCTGCCCGCACACCGCGGCGAGGAGGTCACCGCCGAGGTCCTGGACGGCCCGATGAGCATCGCCTTCGCCCAGGCCACCAACAAGATGCACAGCGCCATGGCGGTCCTGGAACACGTCCACGCCCCGGCACCGGTCCCGCTGGCCGTCCGATGAGCGGTACGACACGACGGACAGCCGTCGATCCGGCGGAGGTGCCGTGGCTGATGGCCGAGGAGGGGAGAGCGGAGAGCGTGACGGAGAGTGTGGCGGAGAGTGTCATGACGGTCACCGACGAGGTCTCCGCCGAACCCGCCCCCCAACCCCTGCGGCAGAACCGCGACTTCCGTCTTCTCTGGGGCGGCGCCGGGCTCTCGCTGCTGGCCGGGCGGGCCACCGCCGTGGCCTATCCGCTGACCGTGCTGTGGGCGACCGGGTCGCCGGGCGACGCCGGACTCGTCGGCACCGCCCTGCTGCTGCCGCAGCTGGTGATGCAGCTGCCGGGCGGCGCGCTCGTGGACCGCTGGGACCGGCGGCGGGTCATGGTGGCCGCCGGGCTCGGGCAGGCCCTCGTCGCGGGGCTGGTCATGGCGCTGCTGCTCAGCGGCCGTACCTGGCTGTGGGCGCTGCTCGTCGCCGCGTTCGCCGAGGGGACGCTCGGGGTGCTGCACCAGCTCGCCGAGCGGGCCGCCGTACCGAGCGTGGTCCCCGCGGAACAGCTGCCGGCCGCGCTGACCGGCAACGAGGCCCGCACCCGCGGGGCCGCGATCGCCGGGCAACCGCTGGGCAGCGGACTGGTCGGGCTCGGCGCGTCCCTGCCGTACGCGGCCGCCGCCGTCGCCCAACTCGCCTCGGTGCTCTGCCTGTTCGGCATCCGTGGGCGGCTCCAGCAGCAGCGGACCGCGCCGCCGGCAAGGATCGGCACCGAGATCCGCGAGGGCCTGGTGTGGATGTGGCGGCAGCCCTTCCTGCGGGCCGTGATGACCGCGGTCGCCGTCACCAACGTCCTGTTCCAGGGCCTCAACCTGGCCGTGATGACCGGCATCCAGGACCACCACGGCACCCAGTTCGAGGTGGGCCTGGTGCTCTCGCTGAGCGGTGCCGGGGGACTGGTCGGCGCCCTCACCGGCGGCTGGTGGCAGCACCGGCTGCGGCTGCGCACCCTCGTCCTCGGCGGACTGCTCGCCTGGACCGCGCTCATGGCCCCGGTCGCCGCCGCCCTGCACACGCCCGTGCTGCTCGGCGCGCTGTTCGCGGCCAGCGGCTACGTCGGCGGTGTCTTCAACGTGGCGGGCGGCGTCCTGCTGGTGCGGGCCGCCCCCGACCGGATGCGCGGCCGCGCCAACTCCCTCGCCAACCTGGTCGGTTCGGGCGCCATGGCGGCAGGACCGGTCGCCGCCGGCTTCCTGCTGGAGGCCACCGGACCCGTCCGCTCGGTGCTGGCGCTCAGTGCGGTCATGGCCCTCACGGCCGTCTGCGCCCTGCTCTCCCCGGGCCTGCGCAAGGCCCCCTACCCCGAATCCGAAAGCCCTTCCTGACCTGCGGATTCCCGGTATAGGCCGCCGATAGGGCGGACCTGGAAAGTCGTACCAAGGAAACCTTCGGCCCTCGCCGACACAACGCTTCGCCCCTCGTAAGGAGAACCCATGTCGCTCAACACCCTGGACCGGAGGGGCGCGCTGCGGGCCGCCCTCGGCGTGGCGGGCGCGGCCGCCGCCGCGACGCTGATCGGCGCGGCGCCGGCCTCGGCCGCTCCCAAGCGCTGCCACCCGTCCCTGCCGGACGTGCCGGGCATGGTCGGCGACCGCTGGGCCAACGAGTTCTGGTACCAGTACGACGAAATGTCCTACTACACCCCCTCGCAGGAGATGAAGGACGCCGTCACCGCCATCACCACCCCGTTCGGCGGCTTCACCAAGACGTACGACGCCTGGCTCGCCACCCGCAAGAGCGGCCGCTACCCGCGCAGCTTCCTGGAGCTGATCCAGCCCAACAAGGACGCCTTCGAGGTCCTGTCGCGCAACCAGCTCGCGGTCTACGACCAGTTCTACGGCCGTGACCCGCGCGGACTCGTCTTCGCCTTCCAGGAGTTCGGCCAGGGCACGCTGTTCGACCCGCGCCGCCCGGTCGGCCAGAAGGTCCACATGATGAACTACACGCCGCCGGAGCCCACGCACGCCTACCACCGCTGGCACCCCTTCCTGGCCGGCTTCGTGCTGCTCGGCATCGAGCCCCGCTGGTGGACCCACGTCAACCGGCTCGCGGGCGCCGCCTGGGAGCTGCAGTCGCTGGCCCAGCCGATCACCGACCACACCGACAACCCGCACCTGCCGAAGCACACCGTGCGCCACATCACCGCCAAGTGGCTGCGCCGTGACCGCGACGAGCTGGACGCGGCCTTCGACATCTCCCCGTTCCCGGCCGACCTCGGCAAGTAGCCCTCGTTCCGTACGGCACCACCAGCAGGAGGCAAGCTCACCATGCAGGACACTGACCGCTCCCCCGGAACCTCCCCCCGCGTCGGCGTCTGGCTGGTCGGCGCCCGTGGCTCGGTCGCGACCACCGTGGTCGCCGGCACAGCCGCGATCGCCGCTGATCTGGCCTCCGCGACCGGATGCGTCACCGAGTCCCCCGTCTTCCGTGGCGCATCCCTGCCGGCCCTCGCCGACCTCGTGTTCGGCGGCCACGACATCGTCGACGTGCCGCTGTCGGCGAGGGCCGGCCTCCTGGCCGACGCGGGCGTACTGCCCGCCCGCGTCGCCGCCGCCGTACGACCCGCCCTGGAAGCCGCCGACCGGGAGATCCGGGACGGCTCCCCGCGCGCGGGCGAACCCCAGTACACGACCGCCCGCCGGCTCGCCGCGGACATCGCGGACTTCCGCACCCGCCACGGCCTCGCGCAGGTGGTGGTCGTGAACGTCTCCTCCACCGAGCCGCTGCCCGACCCCGACCCCGCCTTCCTCGACCTGGCCGACCTCGACAAGGCGCTGGCCACCAGCACCACCCTGCTGCCGCCCAGCTCCCTGTACGCGTACGCCGCCTTCCACGCCGGCTGCTCCTACGTCAACTTCACCCCGTCCGCCGGAGCCGCGCTGCCCGCCCTGGAGGAGCTGGCCCGGCTGCGCGGGGTGCCGCACGCGGGGCGGGACGGCAAGACCGGCGAGACGCTGGTCAAGAGCGCCCTCGCCCCGATGTTCGCGCAGCGCGCGCTGCGGGTGCGCTCCTGGTCCGGCACCAACCTGCTCGGCGGCGGCGACGGGGCGACTCTCGCCGACCCGGCGGCGGCGCGCAGCAAGACCGACTCCAAGCAGCGAGCCCTGGAGGAGACCGTGGGGC
Organism: Streptomyces sp. NPDC001410; assembly: GCF_042895235.1. Taxonomy (NCBI): domain Bacteria; kingdom Bacillati; phylum Actinomycetota; class Actinomycetes; order Kitasatosporales; family Streptomycetaceae; genus Streptomyces; species Streptomyces sp. NPDC001410. Next base: position 463,341 of record NZ_JBIAWE010000005.1, on the reverse strand, counting down.
ACGCGGTCGAGGGCCAGGTGCACATCGACAACGTGCCCGAGATGGGCGAGTGGAAGACCGCCTGGGACCACATCTCCTTCGAGGGCTTCCTCGGCGTCCGCATGTCGCTGCAGTTCACCTGGCAGGGCTGCGACTCGGCCCTCGCCGCGCCCCTGGTCCTGGACCTCGTCCGCCTCGCGGCCCTGGCCCACCGCCGCGGCGAGAGCGGCGCCCTGCCCGCGCTCGGCTTCTTCTTCAAGGACCCGGTGGCCTCGACGGAGCACAACCTGACCCTCCAGTACGGCGACCTCGTCACCTGGGCCGGTTCCGCCGAGCGCACACGCTTGCCCGAGGGGGCACGGTGAGCAGGACCCGGGTGTCCGGCCTGGGGCGGGCTGCGGTCACCGCGGTGACCGTGGCCGCCCTGGGCCGGGCCGTGGCGAGCACGGTGACGGCGGTCCGCCCGGCGCGCCCGGCCGGCTCCGCCGCCGCACCGCCCCGGCCCACGGCCCGGGCGGCCTCCTCACCCCGGGCACCCCGGCCCCGCGGCCCGCTCACCGACCTGGCCCGTGCGGCCAGGGAGGCGGCGCGGGCGGCGGGGAGCGCGTTTCGTACGGCCCGGGGGGAGACGGCGGGGGAGTCCGGCGTCTCCGGTGCCTCCGGTGTCTCCGGCGCCGGTGCGTCTGCCGCTGCCCCCGATCAGGCGGGCGTCGATGCCCCTGCCGGGGCGGCCGCTCCTCGCCGGAGCCGGCCGTACGACACCGGATACCGCCCCCGCTCCGTCGCCCTGCGGCAACATGCCCGCGACGTCGCCGAGTTGGTGCGGGCGCCCGCCGCGCTGACCGTGCCCGGTGACGTGTTCGCCGGTGCGCTGGCCGTGGGACGTCCCGCCGGCGGGCGGACGCTGCTGCTGGCCGCGTCCTCCGTCAGCCTGTACTGGGCCGGCATGGCACTCAACGACTGGGCGGACCGGGAGGAGGACGCGACGGAGCGCCCGGAGCGGCCCGTGCCGTCCGGCAGGATCGGCGCCGGGACCGCACTCGGCATCGCCGCGGGACTCACCGCGGCGGGCCTCGGCCTGGGCGCGCTGGCCGGCGGACGGCGGGTCCTGCTGCGCCGCACCCTGCCCCTCGCGGCCAGTGTCTGGGCGTACGACCTCGGCCTGAAGCGCACCCCGCTCGGCCCCCTGGCCATGGCGGCGGCACGCTTCCTCGACGTACTGCACGGCACGGGCCCCGCCCCTGCCGCCCCGGCCCTGCGCGCCGCGGCCACGGTCGGCCTGCACACCTGGGCGGTGACACGTCTCAGCCGCCACGAGGTGAACGGCGAGGCGGGCCACGAGCCACTGGTGTCACTGGCGGTGACGGCGGCGACGGTGCTGGGCGCGAGCGGTGCGGCTGGGGCTTTGTTCGGGTCACGTGGTGTGGCTGGGGCGGTGCTGGGCGTACGCGGTGCTGCCGGGGCGGTGCGTGGCTCTCGTGGTGCGGCTGGGGTGGTCCTCGGCTCTCGTGGTGGGGCCGGGGCGGTGCTCGGCTTGCGTGGTGCGGCTGGAGCGGTGCGTGGCTCACGTGGTGCGGCTGGGGCGGTGCTCGGCTTGCGTGGTGCGGTCGGGTCGGTGTTTGGCTCACGCAGTGCGGCCAGGGCTGTCCTCGGGCGCCTGGCGGCGTATCGGGTGCTGCCGGACGGCCCGGCAGGCCTGGCCCCGGCAGGCCTGGCGACGCTGCGGCAGGGCTCCCTGCCGGTGGCGGATGCCGTCACCCGAACCACCCTCCTCGCCCGACTCCCCTCCCTGCGCGCCCTGTTGGCGCCCAAGACCTCCGTACCCCTCCTCGCCTGCGCCGCCTACGCCACGACCTGCGCCCGCTTCCAGTGGGCAGCTCTGCGCACCCCGCAGGACCCCGCACGCGTCAGGGCCGCGGTCGGCGCCGGGATCCACGCGCTGCTGCCCTTGCAGGCGGCGCTGGTCGCGCGGGCCGGGGCTCCCCGGCTCGCCGTGGTCCTCGCCGCCGGCCTCCCGCAGGCGGCCCGACTCGCCAGGAAGGTGTCCCCGACATGACCGCCGGAGGCCTCCGCTTCGGTTACGGCACCAACGGCTTCGCCGACCACCGGCTCTCCGACGCCCTCTCCGTCCTGGCCGGGCTCGGCTACGACGGTGTGGCCCTGACCCTCGACCACCAGCACGTCGACCCCTACGCCCTGGGCCTCGCACCCCGGGTCCGCCGCGTCGGCCGGGACCTGCGCCGCGCCGGACTCGCCGTCGTGGTGGAAACGGGCGCGCGCTACCTGCTCGACCCGCTGCGCAAGCACCGCCCCACCCTGGTCAGCGCCGAACCGGAAGGACGCGCCGCGCGCCTGGAGCTGCTGCGCCGGGCCATCCGCATCGGGGCCGAACTGGAGGCGGAGGCCGTGCACTTCTGGAGCGGCACGCCCGACCCCGGCACCACCCGGGAGCAGGCCTGGCAGCGGCTGGAGGAGGGCTGTGCGCAGGCCCTGGCCGAGGCCGAGCGGGCCGGGATCGACCTGGCCTTCGAGCCGGAGCCCGGCATGCTCGTCGAGGACCTCACCGGCTACCGCCGCCTGCTGCGCGCCCTCGGCGGCCACGAACGGTTCCGGCTCACCCTGGACATCGGGCACTGCCGCTGTCTGGAGCCGTGGCCCGAGGCGCGCTGCGTGGCGCTGGCCGCGGACCGGCTGGCCCACGTGCAGATCGAGGACATGCGCCGCGGGGTGCACGAGCACCTGCCCTTCGGCGAAGGGGAGATGGACTTCCCGCCGATCCTCCAGGCCCTGCGCGCCGCCCACTACACGGGCCTGGTCTCTGTGGAACTGCCCCGCCACAGCCACGCCGCGACGACGACGGCCCGCCAGAGCATCGAGTTCCTGCACCGGACGGCCGCAACGATTCCCGCACCTGCCGACGGCGCTTTCGCCCCACAAGGGCCACCCGCACCCGACCACGAAACCCGCACGGGTGGTGCGGGTGGGAACACGCATCCGGCCGAAGGCCGGATGCCCACCCACAAACCCGCACCCGCACCCAACCCCCCGAAGGAGGTAGCCGCATGACCGCCCCCACCCTCGCCCAAGCCCCCGCGCCCATCCACAACGCCCTGACCACCCGCACCCTGAAGGAGTCCCTCCTCTCCGTCCTGACGGAGCCGCAGCGCCAACGCCTCGCCGAGGACACCGCGGCGGTCGAGGAACAGGGCCCCACAGCCCTGAACCCCCGCTTCCCCGCGGCCGGCCGCCACTACGGCCGAGGCCCCCTCCCGGGCTGGGCCGACTGGCACGTGGAGGACGGCATCCGCGCCCTCTTCCTCACCAAACTCCCTCTCGACAGCGATGAGTTGGCCGAAGAGGCCGCGGCCCGCTACTGGGGCGGCGACGCGGCCGAGCGCCGCGGAGTGCTCCGTGCCCTCCCGTTCCTCCCGATCGGTGCCGCGGGCCTGCCCCTGACCGACGACGCCCTCCGCACCAACGACACCCGCCTCATCGCGGCCGCCCTCGGCCCCTACGCCCGTACCCACCTTGACCAGTACCGCTGGCGCCAGGCCGTCCTGAAGTGCCTGTTCACCGGCATCCCCCTGCGCACGGTCGCCGGCCTGCGCGAACGACGGGACGCCGAACTCGCCCGCATGGCCCTGGGCTTCGCCGCCGAGCGCCGCGCGGCGTCCCGCACCGTGCCCGCCGACCTCTGGCTCATCGCCACCCCCGACAACTGACCGACCCCGACCCCGACCCCGAACCCGGAATCCACTCCCGAGCGGAAAGCCCCGGCCATGCGCATCTTCGATCCACACATCCACATGACGTCCCGTACGACGGACGACTACAAGGCGATGCACGCCGCGGGCGTCCGCGCCCTGGTCGAGCCCGCGTTCTGGCTCGGCCAGCCACGCACCTCCCCGGCCAGCTTCACCGACTACTTCGACTCCCTGCTCGGCTGGGAACCGTACCGCGCCGCCCAGTTCGGCATCCGCCACCACTGCACCATCGGCCTCAACCCGAAGGAGGCGAACGACCCGCGCTGCACCCCCGTCCTCGACCAGCTGCCCCACTACCTCGCCAAGGACGGTGTCGTGGCGGTCGGCGAGATCGGCTACGACACCGTCACCGAGGCCGAGGACCATGCCTTCGCCACGCAGCTCGCCCTCGCCGTGGAGTTCGGGCTGCCCGCCCTGGTGCACACCCCGCACCGCGACAAGGCCGGCGGCACCCAGCGCTCGCTGGACGTGATCCGCGAGTCCGGCATCGACCCGGCGTACGTGGTCCTGGACCACCTCAACGAGGTCACCGTCGACGAGGTGGCCGGCACCGGCTGCTGGATGGGCTTCTCCATCTACCCCGACACCAAGATGACCCCCGAGCGCATGGTCGCCGTCCTCAAGCGGCACGGCACCGAGCGCATGCTGGTCAACTCGGCCGCCGACTGGGGCCACAGCGACCCGCTGCTGACCCGGGCCACCGCCGAGGCCATGCTCGCCGCCGGGTTCGACGAGGACGACGTGGACCGGGTGCTGTGGCGCAACCCGGTCGCGTTCTACGGCCAGTCCGGCCGGCTCGACCTCGACGGCTACAACGACACCCAGGCCGCAGGCCTGTTCGCGGGCAACTCCATCGCCCGCGGCGGGAGCTGAGGAGCAGTCATGCGTGTGCGACACCCCGACGGCAGCACCGTCCATCTGGCGTACTGCACCAATGTGCACCCCGCCGAGACCCTCGACGGCATCATCGGCCAGCTCGCCGCCTACGCCGAACCGGTGCGGGTCGCGGCCGGCGCCGAGCGGATCGGCGTCGGCCTGTGGCTGCCCGCCGAGACCGCGGGCCGGCTCGCCGCCGACCCGGCGGCCGTGGCCCGGCTGCGCCGCGAGCTGACCGCGCGCGGCCTGGAGACGGTCACCCTCAACGGCTTCCCCTACCGCGGCTTCCACGCCCGGGTCGTCAAACGGGCCGTGTACTACCCGGACTGGTCGGAACCGGCCCGCCTGGAGTACACGCTGGACCTCGCCCGGGTGCTGGCCGGGCTGCTGCCGGAGGGGGCCCGCGGGTCCATCTCCACCCTGCCGCTGGCCTGGCGCACCGTGTGGACGTCGGCCCAGCGCGCGATGGCCGCCCGTCAGCTGGACGCGCTCGCCGAGGGGCTGAAGCAGATCGCCGCCGACACCGGCCGTACGGTCCGGGTCGGTATCGAGCCGGAGCCCGGCTGCGTCGTGGAGCGCACCGAGCAGGCCGTCGACGCGCTGGCCGGCACCGACTCCGAGTGGATCGGCGTGTGCCTGGACGCCTGCCACCTGGCGGTCGCCCACGAGGACCCGGCCGAGGCGCTGGCCCTGCTGCGCGAGGCGGGCATCCCGGTCGTCAAGCTCCAGGCAGCCACCGCGCTGGAGGTCGCCGACCCCGCCGACCCGGTCGTACGGGAGCTGCTCACGGACTTCGCCGAGCCCCGCTTCCTGCACCAGACCCGGGAGCCGTCCGGCGGCGGCCGGCTGCTGGGCACCGACGACCTCGGCCCCGCGCTCTCCGGCGCGCTGCCCGGCAGCCGGCCCTGGCGCATCCACTACCACGTGCCCCTGCACGAGGACCCGCTTCCGCCGCTGGCGAGCACCCGGCCCGTGCTGCGCGAGACCCTGCGGGCGCTGCTGGCGGGGGAGCGGGCGGTCACCGACCACATCGAGATCGAGACGTACACCTGGTCCGTGCTCCCCGGCCACGGAGACGAGACCCTCGCGCTCGGCCTGGCCGCGGAACTGACCTGGCTGCGCGATGAGTTGGCGGGCCTCGGGCTGCGGCAGGAGACGTCATGAGCGGCGGTCGTACGACGGCGGCGACGGCCGTGCTGTGCACGGTCGGCCTCACCCCGCGGCTGCTGGAGCACATGCCGCATGTGAAGGCGGTCGGCGAGCAGGGCTTCACGGCCCCCCTGGACACGGTGTTCCCGGCCGTCACGGCCACCGTGCAGGCCACCCTGACCACCGGGCTGCTGCCGCGCGAGCACGGGGCCGTGGCCAACGGCTGGTACCACCGCGACCACGGCGAGGTCATGATGTGGCGCCAGCACAACGCCCTGGTGCGGGGCGAGAAGGTGTGGCAGGCGGCCCGCCGCCGCGACCCGGACCACTCGACCGCCTACCTGTGCTGGTGGTGGGCGATGGGCGCCGACGTGGACACGATCCTCACCCCGCGCCCGGTCTACCACTACGACGGCCGCAAGTCCCCCGACTGCTACACCGTGCCCGCCGGACTGCGCGACGAACTCACCGCCGCACAGGGCGAGTTCCCGCTGTTCCAGTACTGGGGTCCGACGGCGTCGATCGCCTCCACCCGGTGGATCGCCGGCGCCGCCCGCTACGTCGTCGACCGCCGCCGCCCCGACCTGACCTTCGTCTACGTGCCGCACCTCGACTACGACCTGCAGCGCTACGGCCCCGACAGCCCGCAGGCGGTCCGCGCGGCGCGGGAGACGGACGCCGCGCTCGCGCCGCTGCTCGCCGACCTGCGCGACCGGGGCACGACGGTGGTGGCGCTCAGCGAGTACGGCATCACACCGGTGAGCCGGCCCGTCGACATCAACCGTGCGCTGCGCCGCGCCGGACTGCTGGAGGTGTACACCCAGCGCGGCATGGAGTACCTCGACCCCTACACCTCCCGGGCGTTCGCCGTCGCCGACCACCAGGCCGCGCACGTGTACGTCGCCGACCCCGTCGACATCCCGCGGGTGCGGGACGTCCTGAAGGCGGTGGACGGCGTCGACGAGATCTGGGACCGCACCGAGCAGGCGGCGTACGGCATCGACCATCCCGACGCCGGTGAACTGGTCCTCGTGTCGGAACCGGACGCCTGGTTCACGTACTACTACTGGCTCGACGACGACCGCGCACCCGACTTCGCGCGCGGCGTCGAGATCCACCGCAAGCCGGGCTACGACCCCGCCGAGCTGTTCTTCGACCCGTCGATCCCGGCGGTGAAGGCCAAGGCGGCGTGGACCGTGCTGCGCAAGAAGGCCGGGATGCGCGCACCGCTGACCGTGGTGCCGCTCGACCCCGGCCTGGTCAGGGGCAGCCATGGACGGCTGCCCTCGGAGGACCGGGACGGGCCGCTGCTGCTGTGCTCGGACCCGGCTCAGGAACGGGACCGCTACCACGCCACCGAGGTCAAGGAGCTGCTCCTGCGCCTCAACGGACTGGCCTGAGACCGGCCGTGACGAGAGAGAGGAGGACGGATGACCACGCGACCGGCCACGGCCGCCGCGCACATCGACCACGCGGCGGACGTCGGCGAGGTGTACGTACCCGAGACGGCACGCGCGGTGGTGGCGCGGCTGCGGGAGAGCGGAGCGGCCCACGTGTGGTGGTGGCCGCTCGGCGAGGCGACCGATCCGGCGGACTTCGTGCTGCTGGACGAGCAGGAACGGGCCCGCATGCGGCGCTTCCACGCGCCACGGGACGCGGCGGCATTCACGACGACCCGCGCGGGGGCGCGGCGCGCGGTGGCCGGGCTGCTGGGCGTACCGGCCCACACCGTGCGCTTCGGCCGACGCATCTGCCCGGGCTGCGGCGACGCGGACCACGGCCCGCCCGCCGTGGTACGGCCCCCGGTCCCGCTGGCGATCAGCCTCTCCCGCACCGACGGGTGCGGGGTGCTGGCGGTCCGGGCGGGCGACTGGGTGGGCGTGGACGTGGAGGCGTACCGCCCGATGGAGTCGGAGGCCCTGGCCCAGCTCGTCCTGACCCCGGACGAGACCGACCGGATCCTCTCGCTCCCCGAGGGCCCCGGCCGTACGTCCCTGTTCCACCGCGCCTGGACCCGTAAGGAGGCGGTGGTGAAGGCGGTGGGCCTCGGTCTGCTGGGCATGCCCCTGAACACCCTGGACGTGGCGCCGGGGCAGGAGGGCCCGCTGACGGTGACCCACATCCACGAGGGCCGTACGACCACCTGGCACGTGGAGGACCTGAACCTGAACGGCCCGTGGTCGGCCTCTCTGGCCCGCCCCTCGTCGGCCACCCCGCTCGGCCCGGTCCACCTCCACCCCCCGGCCGTCTGACGGCCGACTCCAGACCTCGGAGCCGATCCCCCCTCGGCGACCGAGAGACGCGGTTCCCGGCCCCCGGCCCTCCCCGGCGGAGGCCGGGAACCGCCCCATGTCCGGCCCCACAGCCCTCCACAGCCAGGGAGCACACATGAGCCGACCCACGTACGGAACCGTGGCGACCCCCGAAGCCGAAGCCCCCGCCCACGTCACGGGTGAGACCGTCACCGGTGACACCGCGCCCGTCGCGCCGGCGGTGCGGACCGGGCCGCCGCACACCCCGCCGCCCCGGCCCCTCTCCGTGATCGCCGGGCTCGTCCTGGCCGGCGGCGTGCTCGTGGGCGGCGGTCTTGCGGGCGGGGCGCTGCGGGGGTTCCTCGACAAGATGGCCGGGGTCGTGGCGCTGGTCGCGCTGTCGCTGGCCGTGATGCTGGGGCTCGCGACCGCGCTGCGCGGTGTGCTGCCACCCCGTCCGCGGACCGCCGTCCAGCACCTGCACCGCGCCTTCGGCGTGCTCGGTATCGGCTTCCTGCTGCTGCACATCGGCGTGAAGGTGGCCGGCGGCCGGGTCGCCGCGACGGCCGCGGCGCTCGGCTGGGGCAGCGGTGACGCGCTGGTCGGTCTCGGCACCCTGGCCTGCTACCTGTTCCTCCTCGCCGTGGCCACGGGCGTCTGGCGCGGCGTCTTCGCCACCCACCGCTGGATCCGCCCGTTCCGCATGCTCCACGGCGCTTCCTACGCCGGCTGGCTGACCGCGGTGATCCACGGCCTCACCGCGGGCCGCACCCCTGCGACTTGGGTAGTGGCCGCGTACGCCCTCTGCCTCACGGCAACGGCGGCAGCCCTCGTATATCGCCGTCTGCACCGCCGCTGACGTCACGGGGCTCCGCCCCCCGGACCCCGACCTCGCCCACCCACCACCCGACTCGGTCGGCTGAAAATCACCCGTCAACTCCCGCTCCCTTCCGCGACCATAGCCCCGATATAGATCGTCCGGCCACGTTCGTCCCGACCCCCACGACGATGGATGGAGAGGACTGGTCACGCATGAGGACCGAGAGGACCAACACACAGCCGCGCAGCGGCACGGGAGCCCGGAGCCACGCCCTGCGTCTGGAGGAGGTCACCAAGGTCTACGGCCGCGGCGGCCGGGGTGTCCGGGCCCTCGACGGTGTTTCCGTGGACATCGCCCGTGGCTCCTTCACCGCCGTCATGGGGCCCTCCGGCTCCGGCAAGTCGACCTTCCTGCACTGCGCGGCCGGACTGGACAAGCCGACCTCCGGCCGGGCCTTCATCGGCGACACCGAGCTGGGCGGCATGAACGAGACCCAGCTCACCAAGCTCCGCCGCGAACGCATCGGCTTCGTCTTCCAGGCGTTCAACCTCGTACCCGCCCTGTCCGTCCGGCAGAACGTGGAGCTGCCGCTCCGCCTGGCCGGCTCCCGGCTGGACGGCCAGTGGCTGGAGGACATCCTGCTGCGCGTCGGCCTCGGCGGCCGCGCGGCCCACCGCCCGTCCGAACTCTCCGGCGGCCAGCAGCAGCGCGTGGCGATCGCCCGCGCCCTGATCACCCGCCCCGACGTCATCTTCGGCGACGAGCCCACCGGCGCCCTCGACACCGTCACCGCCAAGGAGATCCTCTCGCTGCTGCGCAACTGCGTGGACGAGACCGGCCAGACCGTCGTCATGGTCACCCACGACCCGGTCGCCGCCTCCTACGCGGACACCGTCCTGTTCCTGGCCGACGGCCGCATCGCCGACCGCATGCACGCCCCGACCGCCGAGCGCGTCGCCGACCGTATGACGCACCTGGGAGCGTGGGCCTGATGCTGCGCTACGCCTTTCAGACCCTCAAGGCCCGCAAGGGCGGCTTCATCGGCGCGTTCCTCGCGCTGATGTGCGCCGCCGCCCTGGTCACCGCGTGCGGCATCCTCCTGGAGACCGGTCTGCGCGGCACCATCGGCACCGAGCGGTACGCCGCCGCGCCGGTCATCGTCGGCGGCGACCAGAACGTCCACCAGACCACCGTCAAGCACAAGAAGGGCAAGACCAAGGTCAAGCACAAGGCCAAGCCGCTCGCCGAGCGCGTGTGGCTGTCCGCCGACATGGTCGACAAGCTGCGCTCCGTGCCCGGCGCCCGGTCCGTGGTGCCCGAAGTCACCTTCCCCGCCTACGCGGTGAGCCCCAAGGGACAGGTCGTCCCCGGCGTCGACGACAAGCCCTCCTACGGGCACGCCTGGGCCTCCGCCGCCCTCACCCCGTTCAAGCTCGTCGCCGGCCGCGCCCCCAGCGCCGCCGGTGATGTCGTCGTGGACCGCGAACTCGCCTCCCGCACCGGTCTCAAGCCCGGCGCGAAGCTCACCGTGCAGGCCACCGACGCCCCGCGCAGCTACACCGTGACCGGCATCGCGGCCCCGGCCGACGGCGACCTCAAGCAGCAGACCTCGCTGTTCTTCTCCGCCGACGAGGCACAGCGGCTGTCCGGCCGGGACGGACAGGTGTCCGCGATCGGCGTGCTGCCCAAGCAGGGCGTGTCCACCGGCGAACTCGCCGACCAGGTCCGCAAGGCGCTCTCCGGCACCACCGCCCAGGTGGCCACCGGCGGCGACCGCGGCCCGGTCGAGTTCCTGGACGCGGCCAAGGCCCGGGTGAAGCTGGTCTCCATGGGCGGCGCCATCGGCGGCACCTCGCTGCTCGTGGCGATCCTCGTGGTCGTGGGCACCTTCGCGCTGTCGATCCAGCAGCGCTACCGGGAACTCGCGCTGCTGCGCGCGATCGCCGCCACGCCCAAGCAGGTGCGGCAGCTGATCGGCCGGGAGGCGCTGATCGTCGGCCTGCTCGCGGGCCTGACCGGCTCGCTGCTGGGCCTGCCCATCGCGTACTGGCTGCACCGGAAGTTCGTCGACTTCAAGGCGATCCCGGACACGCTGCAGGTGACCTTCAGCGTCTTCCCGTTCTTCGCCGCCGTCGGCGCCGCCCTGCTGGGCGCGTGGGCCGCGGCCCGGATCTCCGCCCGTCGCACGGCCCGGATCCGCCCCGCCGAGGCGCTCGCCGAGTCCGCGGTAGAGCGGCCCGGGTTCGCCTGGGGCCGGACGCTGGCCGGGATCCTCACGCTGGCCGGCGGGATCGTGCTGCTCGTGGTGCTCAGCGTGCTGGACACCGAGCCCGCGTCCACGCCGGTGACGTTCCTGTCGGTCGTGGTCCTCGCGGTCGCGGTGTCGCTGCTCGGCCCGCTCATCGCCCGGGTCGCCGTCGCCCTGCTCGGCATCCCGCTGCGTGCCTCGCGCGTGGCCGGCCACCTGGCCACCGCCAACGTCCGCGCCAACACCAAGCGGATGGCCTCCGCGATCACCCCGCTGGCGCTGCTGATCGGCATGGCCTGCACGGTGTTCTTCGTGCAGACCACCATGGGCGACGCCGCCACCGCCCAGGCCCGCGAGGGCAACAAGGCGGACTGGGTGGTGGCCTCCGCCGGCCCCGGCGTACCGGAGCAGGCGACCGCGGCGCTGCGGCAGACCCCCGGCGTCACGGCCGTCACCGAGGTCGTACGGACCTCCGTACGGATCGGCCTCGACAAGTACCCGGCGCAGGGCCTGTCCACCCAGGGGCTGCGCGAGACCTGGGACCCGGACGTGCAGAAGGGCTCGCTGAACGGCTTCGGCGACGGCAGTGTCGCGATGAGCGAGGTCGCCGCCGACCACCTCGGCAAGAAGGTCGGCGACGACCTGAAGGTGACCCTCGGCGACGGCACCGTCGTCCACCTGAAGGTCGCCGCCGTCTACTCCCGCGGCCTCGGCTTCGGCGACCTCACCATGAGCCACGCGCTGGTCTCCCGGCACGTCGACAACCCGCTCGCCTCCTCCGTCCTGGTCCGCACCAGCGGTGACGGCAAGGCGGGACGCGAGCAGCTGCAGAAGGCCGTCGGGCAGTTCCCCGGCATCGGGGTGCTCGACCGCGCCCAGGTCGAGGACCTGCAGGCCGAGGTGCAGCAGAACAACGCCGAGGTCAACTACGTCGCCATGGGCCTGATCATCGCGTTCACGGCGATCGCCGTCGTCAACACGCTCGCCATGTCGGTCTCCGACCGGCTCCGCGAGTTCGCGCTGCTGCGCCTGGTCGGCACCACCCGCCGCCAGGTGATGGGCATGCTGCGCATCGAGGCCGGCATCGTCGTCCTCGTCGCGGCCGCGCTCGGCACCGGCATCGCCTACGCCGTGCTCACCGCGTTCAGCATCGGCATGACCGGCTCGGCGGCGCCCTCCGTGGCACCGGGGACCTATCTCGCCGTCCTCGGCTTCGGCGGTCTGCTGGCCCTGCTGGCCACCGTGGTGCCGGGCCGGCTGGCGCTGACCGGACGTCCCGCGGACGTCATCGGCTCCCGGCAATGACGCGAGCGTTCGCCTGAAGGGCCGGCCCCTCGTGGGGGCCGGCCCTTCAACCGGTCTGCGGGTCCCTCAGTTGAGGACGGCGCCGCCGCCCAGCCGGTCCACCCGGCTGCGCCGGTTGTCCAGGTGGGCGTACACCCGCTCCAGCCAGCGGTCCTCGCCGTCGTAGCTCGGGGTGAAGGAGGTACGGCCGTGCACCGCGACCCGGTTGTCCACCACGGCCAGGTCACCGACCCGCAGCCGGTGCGCCGCCATGGTCTGGACGAAAGCCTCGCGCAGCTCGGCCATCGCCGCCTTCGCCCGCTCGTCCAGCGGGTGCGTGGCGGCGAAGTCCACCAGGACGTTGGGGTCGTCCAGGTCGCCCTGCAGCACCGGGTGTGCCGGGCGGACCCCGCCCAGCGAGCCGAAGGACGGCGGCGGCTCGGTCAGGAACCGCGGCTCGGCCAGCACCCGCCGGGTCACCTCGGACAGCAGCGGCAGCGCACGGCGGATGGACGAGGTGCACAGCTTGGCGTCGCCGGTCGGGTCCTCGCGCATGCACAACAGGCCCACGTAATCGGGACGGTTGTCGTGGAAGGCGTTCTCGACATGCAGTTCCAGCAGCACCGAACCGGCGTTGCTCTGGGATTCCTCCCTGCCGGGAACCGGCACCACGTTCTGCACCAGGGCACCGCTCTTCTCGTTCCGGAAGGCGATGACCTCACCGAGTTGCAGCATGACCGAGACGATGACGGCGGCGGCCGTGGTCGGAACACGCTCGACGGAATTCGGCACGCCCGGCGTCGGCGGCAGCGGATCGCCCGCCGTCACCGGCAGGTTGCGCAGCAGCAGCACCCCGTCCGCGCCCGGGTCGTGCCGGAACGCGCGCAGGGTGTCGAGAAGTTGCCGGGGCAGCAGCGAGGTCGCCTCGCGGGCCGCGCCCAGCCAGTCGGGGGAGTCGATGAGCGGGTGCTCCGGACCGGTCAGCCGGCCGGCCAGCGTGATCAGGCCGGTCTTCTCCGCCGCGGTGAGTTCGCGTGCGGCCACCGTGCTCTGCACGGCGGGAGCCAGAATCTCTGTCTGCGTCACAGCGTTTTCCTCTGGTCGACGGCATTGCTCGGAAAAGCTTCCGGGCAGCGCCTATCGCGGCCCTATGGAAAAGGGCCGTAAACGCTGTATAGGGCGGAAATAGCGGGCGGACGGAACCTGGCCCCGGAGAAGTCCGCCAAAAAGTCCGGACGTTGTGTGTCCGACGTCTCTGAGGAAACGCGGGAGTGGTGCTGATGCGTCAAGGAGGCGAGGAAAGGGTCTATCCCGAGGTGGACCGGCTCATCGCCCGGGGTGAGGCTCATGTGTGGTGGTGGCGCTCGCCCGTCCGGGTCGACCCGGACGATCTGCGGCTGCTGGCCACGGCGGAGTTCCGGCGTGCGCTCGGCATGCTGTCCGAGCGGGACGCGGCCGAGTTCGTGCACACCCGGGCCGGTGCCCGGCGCGCGCTCGGTCAACTCCTCGGCACCACCGCCGCCGATGTCGACCTGGGCCGCCGGCGCTGCCCGGGCTGCGGCTCGGACGGCCATGGGCCGCCGCAGGTGCTGCACCCCGCCGTGCCGCTCGCGATCAGCCTGAGCCGGACCGCCGGCTGGGGCGTCTTCGCGGTCGGCGCGGGCACCGCCATCGGCGTCGACGCCGAGGCGCTGCGGCCGGTGCGGGAGGCGCTGCTGTCCGACACCGTGCTCACCGCGGCCGAGCGCGGCCATCTGCGCGACGTCCCGGAGGGTACGGCCCGGCAGCGGGCGTTCCACCGGGTGTGGACCCGCAAGGAGGCCGTCGTCAAGGCGGTCGGCGTGGGCCTGGCCGGCACCGAACTGGGCCGCCTGGAAACCCTGCCCGACCGGACCGGACCGGTCCGCGTCACCCACGACGCCGACGGCCACGCCACCGCCTGGACCGTCGAGGACCTGCAGCTCTCCGACCGCCTCGCGGTCGCCCTGGCCCGCCCCGCGGGACCGGCGGCCCGGGGACCGGTGCACCTGCACCCGCCCGTCTGAGTGCGCCCACGGCGGCGTCCTCGCGTCAACTCACCGACCAGGAAAGGAAGCAGCCCATCATGACCGTACAGACCGTCGCCGCCCCCGCCGCGGCACCTCTGCTCACGTCCGGTGACCTGATCGCCTACTTCGACACCCTCGCCGAGGCCGTCGACCGCATCGACCCCGGCCCCTCCGCCCCGGGCGGCTGGGAGGCCCGCGAACGGCTGCGGCTGGGCACCTGGGTCCGCCAGGCCTACGAACACCCGCTGTCGTCCCAGGTGTTCGCGCACCCCGACGCCGGTGTCGCCCGTGGCGTGCGCGACGCGATGGCGGCCGCGCTCGGCCTGCGCCTCGAGGTCTGCGGCAACGGCATCCGCCCCGCCCGCCCCACCGTGGACGTACGCGCGACCGCCGCCGTCGCCGCGGTCTGGGCCGTCACCGCCCAGGCCATCACCCAGTCCCCCCGCCCACCACGCGAACGCGTCGTCTCCGACGCCTGGGCAGTGGCCCAGGAAATCATCGCCCCGTCCGGCCAGGCCTACGTCCGAGCCCGCGGCTCCTGGTGACCCCACCGGTACGGCCTCCGCAGGGCTTGGCACGGACGGCCGGTGACCCGCAGTCGTGGCCGGTGGTGTCGAGCACTGTGTCGACCCCGTCACATGCCGCTCACCGGCCCGCGCACAGGGCTCGCAGGCCCCGTCCGTCCAGGTCGTCGGCGAGCAGGGTGTCCGCACCCGTACGGCCTCCGCAGGGCCTGGCACGGACGGCCGGTGGCCCGGAGCTGTCGCCGACGGGGGCGAGCAGCGTGTCGGCCCCGTCACATGCCGCTCACCGGCCCGCGCACAGGGCTCGCAGGCCCCGTCCGCCCACGGCTCCGGCGAGCAGGGTGTCCGCACCGGCACGCCTCCCTCACCGGCCCGCGCGGACGGTTGCTCGGTCCGGGAGGTCGAGGGTGGCGGCGAGCAGGCGTACCAGTTCGTGGCAGTGGTACAGCGGGCGGCCCTGGTCGTCCAGGCCGGACAGGTCCAGCAGGGCGGTGTCGACGAGGGACTCCAGCGCGTTCTCCGCCGCGTCCTCCGTCAGGCCGAGCCGGTCCGCCGCCCACTGGGCGCAGAACGGCTCGCCGCCCAGGGCGGGATCCGCGAGCCCGGCCAGCACGTCGTGCACCGCGGGCGGCAGCGGCTCTACGGAGGAGCGCAGGACCCGGCTCAGGTCCAGGTCGCCGAAGGAGAGTTCGGCGAGCCGCACGGCGGGGTCGGCGAGCCGGGCCGCGAGCCGCGCCGCGGTCCAGTGCGGGCGGGCGGCGAGGCGGGCGCCGGCGATGGACAGCGCGAGCGGCAGCCCGCCGCAGTACGCCACCAGGTCGTCGGCCGCGTCCGGGTCGTCGTCCAGCCGCTGCCGGCCCGCCCGGGCGGCGAGCAGCTCCAGCGACGCCTCGTCGTCCAGCAGCGACAGTGCCAGCGTGTCCCCGCCGGCCACCCGTGCCAGCCGGCTCCGGCTGGTGATCAGGACCGCCGAGTCACCGGCCGGCAGCAGCGGCGCGAGCTGCCGGTCGCCGCTGACGTTGTCGAGTACCAGCAGCAGCCGCCGCTCGGCCGTGCGCGCCCGGTACAGCCGCACCAGCTCGTCCAGATCGCCGGCCGGCAGCACGTGGTCGCTCTCGCCGAGCGCCCGCAGCAGCTGGGCGAGGACCGCGCGCGGGGCCCGCGGGGCGCCGTCGAGTCCGCACAGCTCGGCGAAGAGCAGCCCGTCGGGGAAGAGTCCGCCGCTCTCGGCCGCCGCCCGCACCGCGAGCGCCGTCTTGCCGAGGCCGGCCATGCCGGTCACCAGGATCCGCCGCGGCGCGCCGCCGCCCTGGCCGAGACGCCCCCGCAGCGCCTCGAGTTCGCGCTCCCGGCCGACGAGTTCGCCGTCCGTGGCGGGCAGCATCGACGGCACGGGCCGTGCGGCCGGCTGCGCACCGCGCCGCGGTCCCAGCCCCAACTCGCCGCCCAGCACAGCCTGGTACGTGGAGCCCAGCGCCTCGCCGGGGTCGATGCCGAGCTGTTCGGCCAGCACCTTGCGGCCCTCGTAGTAGGTGTGCAGCGCGTCGGCCTGCCGGCCGCAGCGGTACAGCGCGGTCATCAGCTGGGCTCGCAGCCGCTCCCGTACCGGGAACTCGGCGACCAGGGCGGTCAGTTCGGCCATCACCTGCTCGTGCCGCCCCAGCTCAAGGTCCGCCTCCAGGCGAGACTCCAGGGCGAGCATCCGCTCCTCCTCGAGCGGCGCCAGCTCGGCGTCCAGCATGTGCTCGGTGACGTTCGCCAGCGCGGCTCCCCGCCACTGCCCGAGCGCCTCGCGCAGCAGGTCGGCGGCCTCCTCGAAGCGCCGTTCCGCCAGCGCCCGCCGCCCGTCCCGCTCCCGCCTGCGGAACTCCACGAGGTCCACGACGGCACCGGGCGCGCGCAGCACGTACCCCGGAGGCCGCCGTACGATCTCGACCTCCTCGCCGAGCTGCTTGCGCAGCCGCGACATGTACGTGTAGATCTGCGCGCTCGCCGTCGCCGGCGGCTCCCACCCCCACAGCAATGCGCTCAGGCGGCTGTCGGACACCACCCGCTCCTGCGCGAGCAGCATCGTCGCCAGCACCGTGTGCATCTTCGAACCGGAGAGGGCAACCCGCTCACCCCCTCGCCACGCCTCCACTGGCCCAAGGACCCGGAACTCCATGGGACACCACCCCCTTCTGGTGCGGCCAGCCATCTCTACGGTTCCAGAAGCTAGAGAGGGGCGTTATTGGCGGGTTATCGCCGGGGGAGCCGGCCGCACGGGGAACGCCGTGGCGGGGGTGCGCAGCGGAGAAATATAGGCAGGCCCGGCACGGTGAGAGCGCCGCCCGTCCTTCACAGAGAGGCCTCACCGTGCCCCGCGACCTCGACCTGTTGCCCCCGGACACCTCCCACCGACTGCTGTCGCTGCTGGACGACGCCCGCGTCCCGTACCGTCTGATACCGCACGCACCCGAGGGCCGTACGGACCTCGCGTCCGAGCTGCGCGGCCATCCGCTGGACCAGGCCGCCAAGTGCCTGGTGGTGCGGGTGAGCACCGGCCGCCGCAGCCGTCGCTACGTCCTGGCCGTCGTACCCGGCGACCGCCGCCTGGACATGACCCGGGTGCGCGAGCTGTACGGCGGCACGGACGCCGCCTTCGCCGCACGCGAGGTGGCCGAAAGACTGTCGGGCTGTGTGAGCGGCTGTGTCGTGCCGTTCACGTTCGACCCGGACCTGGAACTGGTTGTCGACACCGCCCTGCTGGACAACGACTGGATCTACTTCAACGCGGCCCGCCTCGACCTGTCGATCGCCCTGCCGGTGCCCGCGTACGTCACCCTGACCCGCCCCCGCACGGCCCCGCTGACCACCCCGCCGCTGGCGGGCGTCCTCGGACCCGGCGCGGACGTCCCGCAGGGGCGGCGCTCCTAACGACCCATGGCCGGATACGGCGCCGGATCCGTCACCCAGCCCGCCATCAGCACCAGCCGGGACTCGCGGTCGACCGCGAGGAAGCCGAAGGGGCGGTCGAAGGCCACCCGCACGACGGTCGTCTCGTAGCGGTACTGCGGGACGCCGGCGCCGTATCTCGGCATGACCGCCGTCACCGCCGCCGCCCGGAAGCCGAGCGCGCCGAACCGGGCGAGGGCGGACTGGCGGGCGTCCTGGACGGCGAGCGGCAGGACGCTGACGCCCGGGAAGTGGCCCTGCTCGGCGTCCTGGGCCGCCGTGAGCCCGAACAGGGCGTGCAGCGCCAGCAGATCGTGGTCGGCGCGCACCTCGTACGCCACCGTCCGCACGTCCAGCGTGATCGGCTCCGGCGCGAGCGCGGGCTGCTGTTCCACGTGCAGGCCGGGGCCGACATGCCCGAACGGCAGTTGCCCGCCCCCGGTGACCGCGAGCGTGCGCTCCACGACCCCGACCCCGGCCGTGAGCACCTGGCCCGGTGTCATCCGCTCCTCGCCGAGCACCAGATGGACGTCGATGCCGTTGTCGCCGGGCACCGTCAGCGCGGTCACGAAGCCGTCCGGCGTACTCGTCACGCCGATCCGGTCCGGCCGCACGCTCCTGCGGTGCAGCCCGAGCAGCGAACGGCCCTGCCAGGGACCGGAGTCCGGGCGCAGCATCGTCTCGGTGAACGGATGCCGCCAGTCCGTGCGCAGCGTGAGCGCACTGGCCAGCACCATCCGTGCTTCCCGGGTCAGTGTCACCGGCATGCGCTCCACGAGCCCACCGGTCCGTTCGGCCGCCCAGGCGTCCAGCCGCTCCTGCGCGGTGACGAGGTCCTCCCCGAACACCCCGTACGTCCCGGCCGGCAGCCCGGCCCGCCACTCCTCGCGCAGCTGCAGCGTCTCGTGCGTCCACAGGCCGAGCGCCGCGTCCAGGCCGGACACCGACTGCATTCCGGCCAGCAACTCCCGTGCGGCGGCGGCCGCCTGGTCCGCGGGCACGCCGAGCGCCCCGGCCAGCTCGGCCCGTGCGGCGCCCGTCGCGCCGTCCGCGAGGAAGGCCAGCAGGGGCCAGACTCCGGCCGCCGAGAACGCCGTACCCTCCGGTGCCGCTGCCGCCGCCCACCGTGCGGTGAGCCCGTTCACCGCACCCACGGTGGTGTTCCCCACCCGGCTGTCCGCTCGGGGTTCCACCCTCATTCCGCCCCCACTCGTGCCCCGCTTACCATGCGCCCAGTCGTACGTCAGTCCAGCCGCCGACGCTGGGGCCTGTCCGACAATCCCCGACCCAGGAGCACGGTACCGGTGTCCATACCCCCGCCCCCCGGCCCCCACCAGCCACAAGGGCCGTATCAGCCACCCCAGCAGTACCCGCAGGGGCCGTACGGGCCGCCGTCGTACCCGCCGCCGCAGGGCCCGCAGAGCCCCTACGGGCCGTACCAGCCGTGGGTGCAGGGCTACAGCCCCTACAACCAGCCGGCGCCCGTCAACGGACTCGCCATCACCTCGCTCGTGTTCGGTGTGCTGTGCTGTCTGCCGGGTGTGGGGCTGGTGCTCGGGCTGATCGCGCTGCGGCAGATCGGCCGGCGGGGCGAGCGCGGCAAGGGGCTGGCGATCGGCGGCTCGGTGCTGTCCGGGCTCGGGCTCGCGGTGTGGGTGCTGATGCTCGCCACGGGCGGCGCGTCCTCCTTCTGGGAGGGCGTCAAGGAGGGCGCACGCGACGGCGCGAGCATCTCGCTGGCGAAGGGCGAGTGCTTCGATGCGCCCGGCGGAAGCCTCAGCGGCGAGACGTACGACGTCGACAAGGTCCCCTGCTCCGGCGAGCACGACGGCGAGGTGTTCGCCTCCTTCCTGCTGAAGGACGGGGCCTACCCCGGCGACGACTCGGTCGGCGGCACCGCCGACAAGCGCTGCTACGGCCTCCAGGACACCTACGCGATGGACGGCTGGGCCGTGCCCGACGACGTCGACGTCTACTACCTCACGCCCACCGAGGACAGTTGGTCCACCGGGGACCGGGAGGTCACCTGCGTGTTCGGCAGCGTGACCGAGGGCGGGAACCTCACCGGCTCGCTGCGCAACGACGCGACCGTCCTGGACCCCGACCAGGTCGCCTATCTGAAGGCGGCTCACGTCCTCAACGCGGCCCTCGCCACCGCCCCCGACACGGAGTACGTCGAGGACGACCTGCCGGGGCACGAGGCGTGGGCGGGCCGGGTGTCGGCCGCCCTGGCCGAGCAGGCCCGGATGCTGCGCGCGAACGAGTGGCCCGCCGACACCGTGGGGCAGGTCACCGTCCTCGCGTCCGACCTGGACAAGGCGCGGGCGGAGTGGGCGAAGGCGGCGAAGGCGAAGGACGTGGACGCCTTCTACCAGCACTACGACACCGGGCTCAAGCTGCTCGACCCGAAGAAGGCGGTCCCCGTGCGGGGGGCCCTGGGGCTGGAGACCACCCCGCCCGCCGACGAGAAGGGTGACGGCGGCTCGGGCGACTCCGGCGGGGGGAGCGGGGGCGCGCTGGCGGTGTGAGCGCGCCGGGGCGTGATCACGGAGAGGTGTGACGGCGGCTATAGCGGGGAGAAAGTGCCTGGGTAAAGGCCTCCCCGGCCACAAGTCATCACATCGAGTGATTCTCTGGCCTTCGCTTGCATGGCACAACCCACGGTTGCCAGGCTGTTGCTGTCTGTACAACCTGATGGGAGCGGCCAGTGACTTTCGGTGAGCAGCCGGCGTACCTGCGTGTCGCGGGTGATCTCCGCAAGAAGATCGTCGACGGTTCGCTGCCGCCCCACACCCGGCTCCCCTCCCAGGCCCGCATCCGCGAGGAGTACGGCGTCTCGGACACGGTCGCGCTGGAGGCCCGCAAGGTGCTGATGGCCGAGGGCCTGGTCGAGGGCCGCTCCGGCTCCGGGACGTATGTGCGCGAGCGTCCGGTGCCCCGGCGCGTGGCCCGCTCCGGGTTCCGGCCGCCCTCCGGCGCCACGCCCTTCAGGCAGGAGCAGGCCGACGCCACGATGCGTGGCACCTGGGAGTCCAGCAGCGAGCAGGCCGAGGCCGGGGCCGCCGTCGCCGAGCGGCTCGGCCTCAAGCCCGGCGAGCGCGTCATGCGCACCAGGTACCTGTTCCGGGACGCGGGGGAGCCGATGATGCTCTCCACCTCCTGGGAGCCCCTCGCCGTCACCGGCCGCACGCCCGTGATGCTGCCCGAGGAGGGCCCGCTCGGCGGCATGGGCGTCGTCGAGCGCATGCGGGCCATCGACGTCGTCGTGGACAACGTCACCGAGGAGGTCGGCGCCCGCCCCGGCCTCGCCGAGGAACTGCACGTCCTCGGCGGCGTCCCCGGACATGTGGTCCTCGTCATCCAGCGCACCTACTACGCCTCCGGCCGCCCCGTGGAGACCGCCGACGTCGTGATCCCCGCCGACCGCTACCGGGTCGCGTACCACCTGCCAGTGAAGTAGCGCACACCCCCGCACGCTCCCGGGGCGGGCGTCCTCGCCCGGTGATTCGGCACCCGCCCCCTACGGCCCGCTGCATTCCGGCCGTTTTCCCAGGTGATCCAGGGTCCGCCCGATATGCCCCCGACGCACGACAGAGGGGGGTAGGGCGGCGCGTTCCCCATCGTGCGCCCCCTGTGTTCTGGCTGGTTGCGTACCTCTTTGTGAAAAGGCGTATTCGCTGCGTGAAGGTAGGGCGTACGCTCGGGCATATGCGGATTGCGGTTTCCTTAGGCGGGGCGCGACGGGGGCCCGGGAGGGAAAGCGGGTGGGGCGGTGCGAGAAGGAACGGTGGGGGCGATGAGTGAGGGCACGGTCGCCCTGCCCTGGATCGTCATAAGGCAGGACGACAACGGCAATCGCTACCGCGTGGGACGGTATGCGACCCGGGCCGAGGCTCAGAAGATCGCCGACAGTCTCGACGACCGCGGCCACAAGCAGCTCTACTGGGTCGAACGCATCGGCCAGAACGGCGACGGCACCCACAACTGACCTCAGGCGCGCTCAACTGACCACTGACGCGCTCCCGTAGGCTCCGCTCCATGACCGAACGGATCGTGGTGGTGGGAGCCGCCCTGCTCGACGCCGGCCGGCTGCTCGCCGCGCGGCGCAGCGCGCCTCCCGAACTGGCCGGGCGCTGGGAGCTGCCCGGCGGCAAGGTCGAGCCCGGTGAGCGGCCCGAGGACGCCCTGGTGCGCGAACTGCGCGAGGAACTCGGCATCGACACCGAGGCGGTCGAGCGCGTGCCGGGGGAGTGGCCCCTGCGATCCCCGTACGTCCTCCAGGTGTGGACCGCGCGCCTGCGCCCCGGTTCCGCCGCGCCCCGCCCCCTCCAGGACCACGACGACGTGCGCTGGCTGACTCCGGACGAGGTCTGGGACGTGAACTGGCTCGACCAGGACGTGGCAGCGGTGCGAGAAATTGAAACTCTGGCCCTTCTGCCGACGGAGTCGGGTGGTGGGTGGGCATAGGCCGGGGGGTCCAGGGGGCGGAGCCCCCTGGCGGGCGGTCGAAGGGCCGGCGCCCTTGAAGCCCGGTGCCCACGTCAGTTGCGCGGAGCGCCCCGTACGCCGTTCGTGCCACCGCGCGCCCTTCCGCACGGTAATGCTTCCCGGATACCGGGTATGTCCCCATTAACCCCACGAAACCGGACATGGGTGGGCTCGTTGGCCTGGGAAGTGATCGGCGTGATCGACACCGAAGGCGACTGCGCCGAGTGGACCTTTCCCGCGGAACCCGGCGCCGTGCGCACCGCCCGCGCCGCGGTCCGGGGCCAGTTGCACGGCTGGGACCTCGACTGCCTCGCCGATCTGGCCGCACTGCTGGTCAGCGAGCTGGTGACGAACTCCCTGCGGCATGCGACCGGGCCGATCGGCGTACGGCTGGTACGCCCCGCCGGGCTCGGCGACACGCTGCTGGTCGAGGTCTCCGACCCGCTCCCGGACCCGCCGCGCGAGCGCACCGCCCGCGCCGAGGACGAGAGCGGCCGCGGTCTGCAACTGGTCGCCGGCTCCTCGCGCCGCTGGGGGACGCGGCCCGGCGAGACCGGAAAGACCGTCTGGTTCGAACTGGCGGTGCCCGGGTGAGCCTGGTGTACAGGCCGCCGTGCGCCGTCCATGCTGCGACGCGCGCCCGGTACCGGGGTGGGGGTGCGTGATTCGAGGGCGTGTTCCCTGGTTAGAAGACTGGATGTGTCGTCGCAGTAGGTCCGAAAAACGCCTGGACCGAGCTGTGATCGTGAACACCGTGTCGTGCGGCGCCGTAGTGCTGGATACTGCGGGCAGCCGCCCCCGGTGACCGGTGCCGGGTGCGGTGAGCTGGAGGGGACGGTTCGCGTGAGCGAGATACCAGCGAAGGCCACGGAGTCCGAGGACCCGTCGGGCGGCGCGAGGAGCCAGGCCGTACAGACCGCGGTGCCCGGCGACGCCATGTGGCAGAGCAGTCCGCCCGGCTCGATCTACGACTACATCAGGGTCGCGTCCTTCTCCATCAGCCCCGGCGGGGTGGTCGAGCAGTGGAGCCTGCGCGCCGAGCAACTCTTCGGGATCCCCGCCGAACGCGCCGTCGGCATGGACCCCATCGAGGCCTTCATCGATCCCGATCTGCGCGAGCGCGGCCAGCACAAGATGGCCGAAATCCTCGACGGGCGGGAGTGGACCGGGGTGGTCCCCTTCCGGATGCCGGACCTGCCGGACGGGGCGCGCGGCGAGGAGGGACTCGCCGAGGTCTACGTCATGCCCACCCGGACCGCCGAGGGCGACAAGGCCGCCGTCTGCATAGTGGTGGACGTCCGCACCCTGCGCAGCATCGAGACCGACCTCGCCGCCTCGCAGGCGATTTTCGGTCAATCCCCGTTCGGTTTCCTGCTGATCGACATAGACCTCAGGGTGCGCCGCGCCAACATGCGCTTCGCCTCCATCTTCGGCGGAACCCCGGACGACCACCGTGGCAAGGGAGTTCACGACTACCTCCCGCGCGCTGAGGCCGAGCGGGTTTCGGCCACCCTGCGCCGTGTGCTGGAGACCGGCGACTCCATCACCGACATGCATGTCACGGGCTTCGTCCCGGGCTCCGAGGAGCGCCGGCACTGGTCCGTCAACCTCTACCGCGTGCACAGCGGCAGCGGCCGGCCCATCGGCATCGCCTGGCTCGGCACCGACATCACCGCCCGCCGCGCCGCAGCCCGCGAGGCCGCCGCAGCCCGGCGCAACCTCGCCCTGCTCAACGAGGCCGGCGCCCGCATAGGGAACTCCCTGGACCTGGAGACCACGGCCCGCGAACTCCTCGACGTCGTCGTCCCCGGGTTCTGCGACCTTGCCACCGTCGACCTCTACCAGGGCCTGCTCACCGGCGACGAGACCCCGCCCGGCCTCGCCGACGGCAGTGCGGAGCTGCGCCGTGTCGCCTTCGCCAGCGCCGTCTCGGACGCGCCGTTCGACGGCGACGGCGACCCCGTCGCGGTCGGCGCGGTCCACCACTTCCCGTTCAACTCGCCCTGCGCGGACGCCCTGCGCACCGCCCGCCCGCAGCGCGTCCCCGCCGAGGACGGCGGTCTCGTGCAGTCCATGCTGGTGGTGCCGATGGTCGCCCACGACACGGTCGTGGGTCTCGCCCGGTTCGCCCGCACGAAGGGCAGCGAGCCGTTCGGCGACCGCGACCGGGACCTCGCGGTGGAGCTGGCCGCGCGGGCCGCCGTCTGCATCGACAACGCCCGCCTGTACCGCCGCGAGCACGAACGCGCGCTGATCCTGCAACGATCCCTGCTCCCGCCCGGCGACCCCGAGGCGTCCGGCCTCGACATCGCGTGCCGCTACCTGCCCGGCAACGCGGCGACGGAGGTCGGCGGCGACTGGTTCGACGTGATCGAACTCCCGGGCCACCGTACGGCCTTGGTGGTCGGGGACGTCATGGGCCGCGGTCTGCGCGCCGCGGTGGCGATGGGCGAACTCCGTACGGCGGTCCGCACGCTGGCCCTGCTCGACCTCGAACCGGCCGAGGTCCTCTCGGCGTTGGACGAGATCGCCCGCGGCCTCGGCACCCCCGGCGGCGTCCAGCAGGCCACCCGCGCGGCCCGCCAGCCCCGCGACGCCGACCTCTCCGAGGTCTACCTCGCCACCTGCGTGTACGCGGTCTACGACTCGGTGACCAGACGCTGCACGTTCGCCAACGCCGGCCACCTTCCCCCGGTGCTGGTGGAACCCGGCGAGGCGGCCCTGATGCTCGACGTGCCGCCGGGCATGCCGCTGGGCGTGGGCGGCGAGCCCTTCGAGGAGGTGGAGGTCGAACTCCCGGAGGGCGCCCTGCTCGCCCTCTACACGGACGGCCTGGTCGAATCCCGCGACCACCCCCTGGACGAGGGCCTCCAGGCCTTCGTCGGCGCGCTGACCGACCCCGCCCACCCGTCACCCGGCCACCACCCCTCAACGACGGCGCTGCGCGCCGACACCCATCGAAACCTGGAGGACGTCTGCGACCACGTCCTCAACACCCTCGACACCCACCACGGCGAGGACGACATCGCCCTGCTGATGGCCCGGGTCCAGGGCCTGCCCGCCGACTCCGTCGGCGACTGGACGCTGCCGCGCGAGCCCCGCAGTGTGGGGCGGGCCCGTGAATACGCCCGCGCGCAGCTGCTCAGCTGGGACATGGAGCCTCTGGTCGACACCACGGAGCTGCTGGTCAGCGAGCTGGTCACCAACGCACTGCGCTACGGCGAGGGCGAGATCAGGCTGCGGTTGCTGCTGGACCGCACCCTGGTCTGCGAGGTCTGGGACTCCGGCCTGGTCCAGCCCCGCCGCCGCCGTGCCCGCGACACCGACGAGGGGGGCCGGGGCCTGCAACTGGTCGGTCTACTCAGCGCGGCGTGGGGCTCACGCCGTACGCCGCGCGGCAAGACCGTCTGGTTCGAACTCCCGCTCCCCGGAGGCGAGAACAGCCTGACGGACCCGGCGGAGGCCCTGCTCAGCCTCTTCTGACAACGCCGACCTGGGGGCTCCGCCTCCAGCATCCGACCGAGCTGTCCAGGCGGGGACCACCTGCGAGGGTGCCCGCGTGGCCGACCGAGACGGGTGGGCGGGTGGGAAGCGGGGGTCTGGGGGCGGAGCCCCCAGGGAGCGCGGCGGCTAGCCGAGGTGGCGGCGCCCCCGGGTCTCCGGGCCGCCGAAGCTGGCCGGGGGACCGCCGTCCGGCTCCTCGGCCAGCAGGATTCCGCCGAGGACGGCACCGGTGAGGCCGGTGGCGTGGCCGTCGGCGTACGGGTTGCCGTGGGCCCGCACATCGCGTTCGGCCAGATCGCGGGCCTCTCGGGCGAGTACGTCCGCGTCGGCGCCCGAGCCGAGCGCCCGCTCCGCCTCCGCCAGCCGTGCCCGCGCCTGAGCGCCCACCGCCCCCCGGTGCACCGCGATGAAGTCCTCGGCCCCACCGAGCGCGCTGTGCGACACGAGCCGCGCGGCCGCCTGCACCGCTCCGGAGCGCCCCACCTCCAGCCGCTCCACCGCCCGGGCGATGCGCCGCAGCGCGTCCAGTGGGTCGTACGGGCCGGCGGTCAGCTCCGCGCGTACGGCGGCCAGTACCCCGTCGGCGTGGGCGATCCGCGCGTGCAGCTCACCGGGGGCCAGCCGTCCGCCGTTCCGCCGTGCCTCGGCGATCTCCGCCTCCCCGCCGGTCAGTGCGGCCGGCACCAGCGCGGCCGCCTCCCGCAGCTGTGCCGCGAGCCGCTCGACCCCGCCGACGAGAACACCGGCCTGGGCGACTCCGCCCTCGGCCGCGCGCAGTCGGCGGGCCGCCCGCTGCCCGTCCCCCGAATCGGCCGCCTGCCGGGACTCGTTGAGGTGCGACGTGGCGAACACCAGCCGGTCCTTGGCCTGTTCGACATACCCGGTCACGGGGGCCCCGGCCGAGGGCGCGTACCGCAGGTGCAGCTCCGCCGCCGTGGCCTCGGCCGCCGCCGTCCGCGCGGTCAGCTCCCGGAACCGCCCCTCGGCGACCTCCAGGGCCGCGCCCACCCCCTGCTCCAGCCCCCGCAGCAGGTCAAGCCCCTCCGCCTCGGCATCCAGCCGCCGCCCCGCCTCCGCGCACCGCCCGACCACTCCCACCAGCGCCTGCCGCCGGGCACTCGCGTCCCCCGGAACCCCCTCCTCGTACCGCCGCCATATCGCGAACGCGGCCGACAGTTCGGTCTGCGCGGCCCGCAGGGCGTGCACGTACGGCTCGACGGCCTCGCTGCCGAACAGCTCCTCGACGAAGGGAAGTTCCTCGCTGCTGGCGCGCACACAGTCGTCGGCCAGCACCAGCGCGGCGCGGGCCTGCCGCTCGTTCTCCAGCGCGGTGGGCACAGGCGGCGCCGCCGACACCACGCCCGGCGTCGTCCGGGTCCGGGCCCGCCGGGTGCGCCGCAGATAGCCGTACCCGGCCAGCGCCCCGGCCGCACCGACGGCGACCAGCGGCATGAGGAGATCGGTGACGGACGTCCCTTCCTGCTGCGTCGTGGCGGCGCTCGCGACCGGCCCGGCCGGGGAGACGGGAACCGGATCATGCTCACCGGCCGTCATCACCGGCAACACCAGCCACCCGGCCCCCACGAGCGCGCCCAGCACGGCATGCGTCACCCGCACCCGTATGTGCGCCTTGGCACGCCGGGGCCGGCCCCGGATCAGGGAGGACGTCACATTTTGGAGCGTATGGGCAGGTAGGCGGCTTCGCGAGTGGGGCGGATACGGCTGGGGGACGAGGAAGACCGGGAGGCAGGATTGAACGAGGAGAAGACCGGCGAACCGACGGGCGCGGAGGCCGCCGACGGCGAAAACCTCTCACAGGGGCCACAGCCACGGCCACGACGCCGGCGCCGGCGCATCGTCATCATCGTTGCCGCCGCACTAGCGCTCCTGCTCCTCCCCGTCCTCGCCGCGGAAACAGCCCTCCGCCTCAACTACACCGGCGACCCCGCCAAGGGGACCCAGACCCGGAACCGCGACGCCGTGTGGCTCGGCCACGCCTGGGTCGACGGCCGCAAGACCGACAAGGACGTCACAGCTCTCGCCCGCCGTCTGCAGGGCACCGGCATCCGCGACCTGTACGTCCACTCGGGCCCGCTGGAACACGACGGCACCCTGCCCGAGTCGGCCTATCCGAAGGCACGTTGGCTGATCAGAGCCGTACACCGGGAGCTGCCCGGCATCCGCGTCCAGGCCTGGCTGGGCGACAAGCTGGCCGGTGAGACCCCCGACGGCCTGCACCTGGAGCGCGCCGCCACCCGCACCGCCGTCGTCGCCTCGACCCGCCGGATCCTGGCCGCCGGCTTCGAGGGCGCCCACTTCGACCTGGAGCCCCTGCACTCCGGCGACAGCGACTACCTCTCCCTCCTGGACGACCTCCGCGCGCTCACCCACGCCCACCACGCACTGCTCTCCGTCGCGGCCCACCAGATAGACCCGCTGCCCGCGTTCCACTCCTTCTGGGGCGCGACCACCGGCCACCCCAAGTGGTGGTCACAGGCCTACTTCGGGCAGGTGGCCCGCCGGGTGGACCAGATCGCCGTGATGTCGTACGACACGATGCAGCCGCTGGAGAGCCTGTACGGCGGCTATGTGGCCCAGCAGACCAGCCTCGCCCTGGAAGTCACCCCGGACACCACCGACCTCCTCATGGGCCTGCCCTTCTACCACGAGAACCGCTTCGGCCACTGGGCCCACGCGGAGACCGTCCCGGCCGCCGTACGCGGTGTCCGCCTGGGCCTGTCCCGCACCGACGCCGACCGCGCCCGCTTCGGCGTAGCCCTGTACGTCGACTTCGCGGCGACGGAGGCGGACTGGCGGGCGTACCGGAAGGACTGGGCCGGATGACTACCGAGGCGGGCGTTCCGGTGGGACGCTGATCGTCATGCACATGTACTTGGTGGTGGCGGCATGGCTGGTCGTGGCACTGCTCGCGGCGGGCGGCATCGCGTCCGTCGCGGCGGACTGGGTGCCGTGGCCCGCCCGCCGCCGGGTGGTACGGCCGCGACTGTGGGGGTACGGCACCCTGGTCACGACGCTCGGGCTGAGTCTGCTCCTGTTCCTCGGGCCGTTCGACGACGCCGGTTTCGGCGACGTCGGGTTCTTCGGGTATCTCGCGCTCTTCGTAGCCGGATTCGTCATCCAGGCCCTCGCCCAGCGCCCCGGCCGGGACTCTACGAAGACCTCCTCCTGATCTTCGACCCCAGCCAGACCAGCGGGTCGTACTTGCGGTCCACCGCGCGCTCCTTCAGCGGGATCAGCGCGTTGTCCGTGATCTTGATGTCCTCCGGACAGACCTCCGTGCAGCACTTGGTGATGTTGCAGTAGCCGAGGCCGTGCTCGTCCTGGGCAGTCTCCTTGCGGTCCAGGCCGGTCTCCTCCGCCGCGTCCAGCGGGTGCATGTCCAGCTCCGCGACCCGCATCAGGAAGCGCGGCCCGGCGAACGCCTTCTTGTTCTCCTCGTGGTCGCGGACGACATGGCAGGTGTCCTGGCACAGGAAGCACTCGATGCACTTGCGGAACTCCTGCGAGCGGTCCACGTCCTCCTGGAACATGCGGTACTCGCCCGGGCCCACACCGGCGGGGGGTACGAAGGCCGGAACCTCCCTGGCCTTCTGGTAGTTGAAGCCGACGTCGGTCACCAGGTCCCGGACCACCGGGAAGGCGCGCAGCGGGGTGACGGTGATCGTCTCGTCCCGGGTGAACACCGACATGCGCGTCATGCACATCAGCCTCGGGCGCCCGTTGATCTCCGCCGAGCACGAACCGCACTTGCCCGCCTTGCAGTTCCAGCGCACGGCGAGGTCGGGCGCCTGGGTCGCCTGGAGCCGGTGGATGATGTCCAGCACCACCTCCCCGTCGTGGACCTCGACCCCGAAGTCCTCCAGGCCGCCGCCCTCCACGTCACCCCGCCACACCTTGAAGCGGGCCTCGTAGCTGCTCACTCGTACAGCTCCTCTTCGGCGAGGTACTTGACCAGCTCCTCCTTCTCGAAGAGGGCGAGCAGGTCCGGGCGGATGGGTTCGGTGGTCTCCCGGGTCAGCCGGATCTGGCCGCGCGCGGGATCGGTCGCCGCGAGGCCTCCGGTGGGATCGGCCAGCGAGCACAGCAGGTTCACGTTGCGCCAGGCGCGGTCCATCGTCGGATGGTCCTCGCGGGTGTGACCGCCGCGCGACTCGGTGCGCTCCAGCGCGGCCCGTGCCACGCACTCGCTGACCAGCAGCATGTTCCGCAGGTCGAGGGCGAGATGCCAGCCCGGGTTGAACTGCCGGTGCCCCTCGACACCGGCCCGCCGGGCGCGTACGCGCAGCTCGGCCAGCTTCTGCAGGGCCTGCTCCATCTCGCCCTCGCGGCGGATGATGCCGACCAGGTCGTTCATGGTCTGCTGGAGTTCCTGGTGCAGGGTGTACGGGTTCTCCGGCGGACCCGCCTCGCCCTCCGGCTGGGCGGAGAAGGGCCGCAGGGCCTCCGCGGCCGCCGCGTCGACCTGTGTGTCGGCGACCGGGGGGCGCTCGGCCGCGCCCGCCGCGTACTCGGCCGCGTGCCAGCCGGCCCGGCGCCCGAACACCAGCAGGTCGGAGAGCGAGTTGCCGCCGAGCCGGTTGGAGCCGTGCATGCCGCCCGCGACCTCACCGGCCGCGAACAGCCCCGGCACCCCGCGCGCCGCCGCCGTCTCGGAGTCGACCGCGATGCCGCCCATCACGTAGTGGCAGGTCGGCCCGACCTCCATCGGCTCCGCCGTGATGTCGACGTCCGCCAGCTCCTTGAACTGGTGGTACATGGAGGGCAGTCGGCGCTTGATCACCTCGGCCGGCATACGTGTCGACACGTCCAGGAAGACCCCGCCGTGCGGGGAGCCGCGGCCCGCCTTCACCTCGGCGTTGATGGCGCGGGCGACCTCGTCGCGGGGGAGCAGCTCGGGCGGGCGCCGGTTGTTCTCCTGGTCCTCGTACCAGCGGTCGCCCTCCTCCTCCGACTCGGCGTACTTCTCCTTGAAGACGTCGGGGACGTAGTCGAACATGAACCGCCTGCCCTCGGCGTTCCTGAGCACCCCGCCGTCGCCGCGCACCGACTCGGTCACCAGGAGGCCCTTGACCGAGGGTGGCCAGATCATGCCCGTCGGGTGGAACTGCACGAACTCCATGTTGAGCAGCGCACCGCCCGCGAGCAGGGCCAGGGCGTGCCCGTCGCCCGTGTACTCCCACGAGTTGGACGTCACCTTGAAGGACTTGCCGATGCCGCCCGTCGCGATCACCACGGCGGGAGCCCGCAGCACGAAGAAGCGACCGAACTCGCGGTCGTAGGCGAAGACTCCGGATACGCGCGACCCCGCGGCGGAGCCGCTGTCAGGCACAGTCTTGAGGACCCGGGTGACCGTGCACTCCTGGAAGACCTTCAGCCGCGACTCGTAGTCCCCGGTCTCCCTCTTGTCCTCCTGCTGCAGCGCGACGATCTTCTGCTGGAGGGTGCGGATCAGTTCGAGACCCGTACGGTCGCCGACGTGTGCGAGCCGCGGGTACTCGTGGCCGCCGAAGTTGCGCTGCGAGATCTTCCCGTCCTTCGTGCGGTCGAACAGCGCGCCCCAGGTCTCCAGCTCCCACACCCGGTCCGGGGCCTCCTGCGCGTGCAGTTCGGACATCCGCCACTGGTTGAGGAACTTACCGCCGCGCAGGGTGTCACGGAAGTGGACCTGCCAGTTGTCGTGCTCGTTGACGTTGGCCATGGCCGCCGCGATGCCGCCCTCGGCCATCACCGTGTGCGCCTTGCCGAACAGCGACTTGCAGATCACCGCCGTACGGGCGCCCCGCTCGCGCGCCTCGATCGCGGCCCGCAGCCCGGCGCCGCCGGCACCGACCACGACGACGTCCCACTCCTGCCGGTCCACCACGGACATCAGTCAGTTCCTCACTGGGGTCTCTAGAAGAAGCGCGGATCGTCGAAGACGCCGGACGCGACGAGATAGACGTAGAAGTCGGCGAACGCCACGCTCACCAGGGACGTCCAGGCGAGCAGCATGTGCCGGGCGTTGAGCTTCCCGACGAACTGCCACGCCTTGTAGCGCACGGGATGCTTCGAGAAGTGCTTGAGCTTGCCGCCGACGATGTGCCGGCAGGAGTGGCAGGAGATCGTGTACGCCCAGATCAGCACGATGTTGACCAGGAAGACGAGGGTGCCGAGGCCCATGTGGCCCCAGCGGTAGTGCTCGTCGCGGAAGGCCAGCACGGTGTCGTAGGTCAGCACGCCGGCGACCAGCAGGGCGGCGAAGAAGAAGTACCGGTGGACGTTCTGCAGGATGAGCGGGAAGCGGCTCTCTCCGGTGTACGTCCGGTGCGGCTCGGCCACCGCGCAGGCGGGCGGGGACGCCCAGAAGCTGCGGTAGTAGGCCTTGCGGTAGTAGTAGCAGGTCAGCCGGAAGCCGAGCGGGAAGATCAGGATGATGACGGCGGGGGAGATGGCCCACCAGCTCCCGAAGAGGTCGGCGTTCGGCCCCGCGTGCATGGTCGCGCAGTTCTGCGCCAGGCACGGCGAGTAGAACGGGGAGACGTACGGCGCCGCGTAGTAGTCCGCGTTCGCGAAGGCCCGCCAGGTCGAGTAGACGACGAAGGCGAACAGACCGGCCGCGGTGACGGCGGGCGCCAGCCACCAGCGGTCGGTCCGCAGATGCGGTGCGTCGATCGCGGCGCGCGTACGCGAACGTACGCCGCCGCTGTTCTGTTGAGGTTCCGTACCAGTCGCCAAGACAGACTCCGGTCGGTTCGGTTCAGGGAGCGTGCCGGTCGCGGGCGCCCAGGCCTTCGTCGTCCGAGTCCGTCCACAGGCTGATGTCGTACGGCGTGTCGGAGATGGTGACGAGGTCGGGCCGGTCCGCGGCGGCCGGGCTGCGTGCCGCGTCCCGCAGCAGCGCCAGGCTCTCGCGCAGATGGTCGGCGTCCATCCGGACCCGGCGCATCTCCAGGCCACCGCTGCCCAGCTGCTTCTCCAGGCGCCCGAGCGACCGGTACAGATCGTCGAGGCTGCGCTGGACGGTTGTCAGTTCGTCGTGCACGGACATGACTTGCCCTCACTTCCACGGGTCCTGCGGGCCCTGGGCGGCAACGTTCATGCGCCTTGGAGTGTTGCGCGTCACACCTGTCGCTGTGAAGAGATGTGCATCGATTGGCGGAGTCGCGTGGGTGCATCTCCGGGTGTGTTGCGCCGCACGGGTGGCTTACTTTCCGTCGTCGTCGTGTCGCCCGCTGTTGCCGGATCCTTTCCTCTTCACTGGGCGCATAGATCTGATCAGCTCCATATACGGCCAAAAGTGATCATAACGCCCTCGGCTTCCCGGAGGTAGCAGAGATGTCCCACGACGGCGTCGGAATCCGCGCGGTCCTGCGCTCGGTCGCCTTCCTGACCGCGGGGGCCCTCGCGGCGTCCCTGCTCGCCGGCTGCGGCTCCGACGAGGAGCCGAGCCGTCCCCTGGCCGGGCAGGACATCGACCTCGTCGCCCGCGACCAGGTGGCCGAGGGCGGCACCCTGAAGTGGGCCGTGGACGCCGTACCGGAGACCCTGAACACGTTCCAGGCGGACGCCGACGCGGGCACCACCCGGGTCGCCCAGGCCGTGCTGCCGTCGATGTTCCGCCTCGACGCCACCGGGCGTCCGGTGGCCAACCCCGCCTATCTGGAGTCCGCCAAGGTCATCGAGACCGAGCCGCGGCAGGTCGTGCTGTACAAGCTGAACCAGCAGGCCGTCTGGAGCGACGGCCGGGAGATCGGCGCCGCCGACTTCGTCGCCCAGTGGCGCGCCCTGTCCGGAAAGGACAGCGCCTACTGGACCGCCCGCAACGCCGGCTACGACCGCATCGAGAAGATCGAGCGCGGCGCGAACGACCTCCAGGTCCGGGTCACCTTCTCCCGCCCCTTCGCCGACTGGAAGTCGCTGTTCTCCCCGCTGTACCCGAAGGACGTCATGGGCACCCCGGACGCCTTCAACGACGGCGCCCGCCGCAAGCTGGACGTGACCGCGGGCCCCTTCAAGGTCGAGAAGGTCGACACCGCCACCAAGGACGTCGTCCTCACCCGCAACCCGCGCTGGTGGGGCAAGCCCGCCAAGCTGAACGAGATCGTGCTGCACGCCGTGGACCGCGACAAGCGGGCGGCGGCGCTCGCCGACGGAACCGTGGACCTCGCCGACATCGACTCGGCCGAGGCCGAGCGGATCAACCTCGCCTCCCGCCAGGGGGGCACCGGCACCCCGCTGCAGGGCGCCGGCAAGACCTCCGCCAAGAAGCTGCGCTCCTGGGCCCTCGCGCACGGCCTCGACTCCGACGAGGTCAAGGCCGGCCAGAAGAAGCTGCGCAAGGCCATCACCCGGTACCTGGAGGAGCAGGAGAACCTGCACGCCTTCGACGTCCGCAAGTCGCTGGAGCCCGCCTACACCCAGCTCGCCCTCAACGGCGCCTCGGGCCCCCTCACGGACGAGCGGGTCCGCCAGGCCATCGCCCGCGCGATCGACCGCGAGGAACTGGCCAAGCTCGTGCTGACCCCGCTCGGCCTGCCGGCCGTCCCGGTCGGCAGCCACCTCGCCCTGTCCGGGCAGGCCGACTACGTCGACAACAGCGGCGCCCTGGGCGGCGTGGACACCAAGGAGGCCGCGGCGCTGCTCGCGGACGCCGGCTGGGTGCTCGGCGGACCGGTCAAGGAGCAGAACAAGACCGAGAAGGCGGCCGGCGCCGAGGCTGCGAAGAAGAAGGCCGAGGCCGAGAAGAAGAAGGCGGAGGAGTCCGACGGCGGCGACGACGGCCAGTACATCGTCGGCGAGGACGACAAGGGCAGCGACGACAAGGGCAAGCACCACGAGTCGGCCGAGGAGAAGAGCGAGAAGAGCGAGAAGAGCGAGAAGAGCGAGAAGAGCGAGAAGAGCGAGAAGAGCGAGAAGGGCGACGAGGGCGACGAGGGCGGCAAGCACCTCTCGCAGGACGGCAAGCAGTACAACGGCGGGCAGGGCGGCGCCCCCGGCGCCTACGCCCCGAAGGGCACCGCGGCCCCGGCCGGCGCCGTCACCGCGCCGCTGGCCAAGGACGGCAAGGCCCTCGCCCTGCGCTTCGTGCTCCCCTCGGGGCCCGGCTCCGAGACCCTGAACTCCGTCGCCGAGCGGATCGCGGCGATGCTCGACAAGGTCGGCATCCGCACCACGATCACCAAGGTCTCGGACGAGAGCTACTTCAAGGACCACGTCGCCGCAGGCGACTACGACCTCGCCCTGTACTCCTGGCCGTCCTCCGCCTTCCCCGCGACCGACGCCCGGCCGATCTACGCCAAGCCGGTCCCGGCCGCCGACGGCTCGGTGAACGTCGAACAGAACTTCACCCGGGTCGGCACCGACCAGGTCGACCAGCTCTTCGACCAGGCCGCCTCGACGCTGGACGAGGACGAGGCGCGAGACCTGATTCGCAAGGCGGACTCCCGGATCTGGGCGGCCGCCGGCTCCATCCCGCTCTACCAGCGCCCGCAGCTGGTCGGAGCCCGGAAGAACCTGGTCAACGCGGGTGCCTTCGGGTTCCAGACACCCGTCTACGAGGACATGGGCTTCCTGAAAAAGGGCGCCAAGGTCTCGCCGAGCCCGTCCGGCAGCTGAGACCGCCGTGGCCCTGAGGAGGCCGACCCCCTCAGGGCCACGTAACATGGGGTGAGGCCGTGGCATGTCAAGCCCGGCAGGGCCCGCGTCACACGGACGTACGAGAGGGCCTTCCTCACATCCCGGGAGTACGTCGCAATATGGCCACGCGCCACGACATCCGCAACGTCGCCATCGTCGCCCACGTCGACCACGGCAAGACCACCATCGTCGACGGCATGCTGAAGCAGGCCGGCGCGTTCGCCGCCCACCAGCTCGACCAGGTCGACGACCGGGTCATGGACTCGAACGACCTGGAGCGTGAGAAGGGCATCACGATCCTCGCCAAGAACACGGCGGTGAAGTATCACCCCAAGGACGGCGGGGACCCGATCACCATCAACATCATCGACACCCCCGGCCACGCCGACTTCGGTGGCGAGGTCGAGCGCGGTCTGTCGATGGTCGACGGCGTCGTGCTGCTGGTGGACGCCTCCGAGGGCCCGCTGCCGCAGACCCGCTTCGTGCTGCGCAAGGCCCTGCAGCAGCGCCTGCCCGTCATCCTGTGCATCAACAAGACGGACCGTCCGGACTCCCGCATCGACGAGGTCGTCAACGAGACCTACGACCTCTTCCTCGACCTGGACGCGGACGAGGACCAGATCGAGTTCCCGATCGTCTACGCCTGCGGCCGTGACGGCGTCGCCTCGCTGACCAAGCCGGACGACGGCACGGTCCCGGCCGACAGCGACAGCCTGGAGCCGTTCTTCTCCACGATCCTGGAGCACATCCCGGCCCCGACCTACGACGAGGCCGCCCCGCTCCAGGCCCACGTCACCAACCTGGACGCCGACAACTTCCTCGGCCGTATCGCCCTGCTCCGCGTCGAGCAGGGCGAGCTGCGCAAGGGCCAGACGGTCGCCTGGATCAAGCGCGACGGCTCGGTCAGCAACGTCCGCATCTCCGAGCTGATGATGACCGAGGCGCTCACCCGCAAGCCGGCGGAGATGGCCGGCCCCGGTGACATCTGCGCCGTCGCCGGTATCCCGGACATCATGATCGGCGAGACCCTCGCCGACACCGAGAACCCGGTCCCGCTCCCGCTGATCACGGTCGACGAGCCCGCGATCTCCATGGTCATCGGCACCAACACCTCCCCGCTGGTCGGCCGCGGCGGCACCGGCAAGGGCGCCGACGCGAAGTCGGCCGTCAAGGACCGCAAGGTCACCGCCCGCCAGGTCAAGGACCGCCTGGACCGCGAGCTGGTCGGTAACGTCTCCCTCCGTGTCCTGGAGACCGAGCGTCCGGACGCCTGGGAGGTCCAGGGCCGTGGTGAGCTGGCGCTCGCCATCCTGGTCGAGCAGATGCGCCGCGAGGGCTTCGAGCTGACCATCGGCAAGCCCCAGGTCGTCACCAAGGACGTCGACGGCAAGGTCTACGAGCCCGTCGAGCGCATGACGATCGACGTGCCCGAGGAGCACATGGGCGCCGTCACGCAGCTCATGGGCGTCCGCAAGGGCCGCATGGACAACATGTCCAACCACGGCTCCGGCTGGGTGCGCATGGAGTTCGTGGTGCCCTCCCGCGGTCTGATCGGCTTCCGTACCGAGTTCCTGACCCAGACCCGTGGCACGGGCATCGGCCACTCCATCCACGAGGGCCACGAGCCCTGGTTCGGCACGCTGCAGACCCGTAACAACGGCTCGCTGGTCGCCGACCGCGCCGGTGCCGTCACCGCGTTCGCGATGACGAACCTCCAGGAGCGCGGCGTGCTGTTCACGGAGCCCGGCACCGAGGTGTACGAGGGCATGATCGTCGGTGAGAACTCCCGCTCCGACGACATGGACGTCAACATCACCAAGGAGAAGAAGCTCACCAACATGCGGTCGTCCACGGCCGACGTGGCCGAGTCGATCGTCCCGCCGCGCAAGCTCTCCCTGGAGCAGTCGCTGGAGTTCTGCCGCGACGACGAGTGCGTGGAGGTCACCCCGGAGGCGGTCCGCATCCGCAAGGTGAACCTGGACGCCCGCGAGCGCGCCCGCGCCGCGAGCCGCGCGAAGCACGGCTGACGCCTCCTGACACCCCGTAAGACCCGGTCCTCCGCCGACAGGAGGGCCGGGCTTTCGGCGTGCTCACGGGCCCTGGAGGGGGCGAGTGTTCGGATACCGGAGCAGCACGCGTCACGTTTCGGACATGTAAAACAAAAAAATATGACGGAGTGTCCGATTCGCCGGTCTGTCGCCGCCCGTGTCAAGCGCGCACAGGTGTCGATCTTTGCAATTTTTGCTCAAAATATTGACGGTAGGGAGATCCCTATGTCGTCCGCCCTTGACGCGCGTTGAACACATTGGCGAAAGTTCCCCCAAACCGCAGAACTCTCCGGTATCTGCGCTGCGCTCAACTCTCCAACCCCCCGGGGGAAGAACACACATGACCAGTCCAGCCAAGGCTGAAGGCTCCGGGCCGTCGGTTGCCTTGGAGCCCGAACTCGAGTCGAAGCCCACTCCTGCCAAGGAGGAGAAGAAGCTCGAGGGTCGCTCTCCCGGCCAGTTGATGTGGCAGCGCTTCAAGCGTGACCGTACCGGTGTCATCTGCGCCGCGATAGTGATTTTCTACTTCGTCGTCGCGCTGGCCGCGCCGCTGCTGACCAAGCTCAGCGGGACGGACCCGTACACGCTGTACGGGCAGGACCCCACCTACCAGGACACACCCGTCCTCGACGACTTCGGTCTGCCGCTCGGCTACTTCGGCGGTCTATCCGGAACGCACTGGTTCGGCGTCGAGCCGCAGGTGGGCCGTGACGTGTTCGCCATGCTGGTGTACGGCATGCGTACCTCGCTGTTCATGGCGATCGGTGTGACCGTCCTGATGATGGGCACGGGCATCATCCTCGGCCTGATCGGCGGCTACTTCGGCGGCAAGACCGACTACTGGATCGGCCGGGTCACCGACTTCTTCCTCGCCTTCCCGCAGCAGCTCTTCTTCATCGCCTTCATGCCCGTGGTGACCGCGTTCTTCGTGGACCCGCGGGAGGAGACGCCGACCTACTTCCGGGCGGTCGCGATGCTGATCGTGCTGTGGGTGCTCGGCTGGATGGGTATGGCCCGCCTGGTCCGCTCGACCGTGCTGTCCCTGCGTGAGCGCGAGTTCGTGGAGGCCGCCAAGGTCTCCGGTGCGTCGCCCTGGCGGATCGTCCGCAAGGAGATCCTGCCGAACGTGGTGACCCCGATCCTGGTGCAGTTCACGTACCAGCTGCCCAGCACCATCCTCACCATCGCCTTCCTCTCCTTCGCGGGCGTCGGCTTCGTCGAGCCGACCCCGGACTGGGGACGACTGTTCGCCAACGGTTCCAAGTACACCGAGCAGGACCCGGCGTTCA
This sequence comes from Streptomyces sp. NPDC001410, assembly GCF_042895235.1. Classification (NCBI taxonomy): domain Bacteria; kingdom Bacillati; phylum Actinomycetota; class Actinomycetes; order Kitasatosporales; family Streptomycetaceae; genus Streptomyces; species Streptomyces sp. NPDC001410. The sequence goes on along the minus strand of NZ_JBIAWE010000005.1, from coordinate 424,498 downwards.
TCTTCTTCCCAGGCATGGCGCTGGTGATCTTCGTCCTGGCCTTCAATCTCCTCGGAGACTCGGTGCGGGACGCGTTCGACCCCAAGTCCGGGCGGTAGTTCGTCCGCTGGAGGGGGGATGACTGCCACCCCCGAGTCGGCCTACCAGCCGCGTCAGGCAGTACTCATGGATAACAACCGACAGGTAGGTGCATTCGCCTCATGAAGTCGTTCAGCTCGCGCAGAGCGCAGGCCATCGTCGTCGCTATCGCGGCCGGCTCCCTCGCGCTCACCGGGTGCTCCGAGAACAAGGGCACCAACACCGGCAAGGACTCCAAGAAGGACCAGCAGGAAGCCCAGGTCCAGTCGAAGGCGGTCACGTACGCCGACGCTGCCGGCTCCACCGGTCCGGCCGAGGAGATCACCGGTGCCCAGCCGGGCGGCACGATCACGGTCTACCAGGAGGCGGGCCTCTCGCACCTGGACCCGGGCCAGACCTACGTCTCCGACGCCGGTCAGGTCGCCAACCTGCTCTTCCGTCGCCTGACCCAGTTCAAGGAAGACGACAAGGGCAACGTCTCGGTCGTGGGTGACATGGCGACCGACTCCGGCAAGTCGTCGGACGGCGGCAAGACCTGGACGTTCACCCTCAAGGACGGCATCAAGGACGCCAAGGGCAACGTCATCACGTCCGCCGACGTCCGCCACTCCGTCGAGCGTCTGTACGCGAAGTTCATCTTCGACGGCCCGACCTACCTGCAGACCTGGCTGAGCGGCGCCGACTACCGCAAGGCGCTGCCGGACGGCGGCTTCGGCAAGAAGCACCTGCCGAAGTCGGTCCTGGACACGCCGGACGACAAGACGGTCGTCTTCCACTTCGACCAGCCGCGTCCGGACCTGCCGCAGACGCTGGCCATGGCCGGCTACGCCATCGTCCCGACGAAGGACGACACCAAGGAGAAGTACGACAAGGCTCCGGTCGCCACCGGCCCGTACAAGGTCCAGTCGTACAAGAACGGCAAGTCCCTGGTGCTCGTCAAGAACACCAACTGGGACCCGAAGTCCGACTCCGTGCGCCACCAGTACGTGGACGGCTTCAACTTCCAGTTCGGCGTCACCGAGTCGACCCAGACCAAGCGTCTGATCGCCGACCAGGGCGAGGACAAGAACGCCATCCAGCTCACCGGCGGCGTCGAGGCCACGCAGATCCAGGACGTCATCAAGACCCCGTCCGTCAACAAGCGCACGGTCAAGGGCTACCAGCCCTACGTGATGCAGCTGAGCTTCAACCTGGACCGCGTCAAGAACCTCAAGGTCCGTCAGGCCATCGCCTACGCGGTGAACTCCAAGTCGCTCATCGCCGGTGAGGGTGGTGTCTACGGCGGTGACGTGGCCCCGAACTTCTTCGCGCCGACGCTGCCGGGCTACGAGGCCGGCTACGACCCGTACGGCCGTCTGAAGACGCCGCAGGGCAACATCGCCAAGGCCAAGGAGCTGCTGAAGGGCGTCCCGGCGGCCGAGAAGAAGGTCGTCTTCGCCTACGGCAACAGCGAGAACGGCCAGAAGCGCAAGGTCGCCATCGAGGACGCTCTGACCAAGGTCGGCTTCGACGTCGTCTCCAAGGAGGTCGACGCCGCGAGCTACTACGAGCAGATCGGCAAGCTGGACAACCCGTACGACATGTACATCACGGGTTGGGGCCAGGACTGGCCGTCCGCGTCCACCGTCGTCACCCCGGTCTACGACGGCACCCAGGTCGCCGACGGTGCGCCGAACTACTCGCACGTCAAGGACGCCAAGGTCGACGCCCTGATCAAGAAGGCGCTGACCCAGCAGCCGACCGAGGCGGCGAAGACCTGGAAGGAAGCCCAGCACTACCTGCTGGAGAAGGTCCTCCCGGCGGCCCCGCTGTGGTACACCAAGCAGTTCCAGCTCTCCGGGTCCAACGTGGGCGGCGCCCGCTACGGTTCGGTGTCCAGCCTCATCGACATCAACCACCTGTTCCTGAAGAAGTCGTAACTCTCTACGGCTGATCGTGGGGACGCGCACCAGGCGGAGCGCGTCCCCGCACCTCCGTGAAACCTCCCACTCGTCTCCGCAGAGAGCAGCCCTCCCGCCATGCTTCAGTTCATCATCCGGCGCACGGTCGGTGCCCTGGTCACCCTGTTCCTCATCGGCGCCGCCACGTTCTTCCTGTTCGTCGCCGCGCCATCCGATTACGCCTCCCTGGCCTGTGGCAAGGACTGCTCTCCTCAGCGGCTGGAGGACATCCGGCAGGCACTCGGTCTGAACCTGCCGATCACCCAGCAGTTCTGGGACTTCATGACCGGCATCTTCGCCGGCCGTGACTTCCCGACCGGTCACTGCAGCGCCCCGTGCCTCGGCCAGTCGTTCTACTCGGGCGACATGGTCTGGTCGACCATCCAGGACCGTTTCCCGACCACCCTGACGCTGACCGCCGGTGGTGCGGTCGTCTTCCTCGTGGTCGGTGTCGGAGCCGGCATGGTCTCCGCCTACCGGCGCGGATCGATGATCGACAAGGTCGCCACCGGCGCCTCGATGGTGCTCAGCTCGTTCCAGATCTACTTCCTCGGCCCGATCGTCCTGTGGATCTTCGTCTACAGCACGGGCTGGATGGAGAACTCCCAGTACGTGCCCATCAGCGAGGACCCGTGGCGCTGGTTCACCGGCATGCTGCTGCCGACCCTCGTCATGGCCAGCATCTTCACCGCCCAGTACACCCGTATGGCGCGCTCCTCGATGATCGAGCAGCTCGCCGAGGAGCACGTGCGCACCGCCCGCGCGAAGGGCATGTCCCGCAAGTACGTCTTCTTCCGCTACGCCTGGCGCGGCTCGCTGATCCCGATCGTCACCGTCCTCGGCATGGACATCAGCGGCATGCTCGGCGGTGCCGTCGTCACGGAGCTGACCTTCTCCCTCCAGGGCATCGGCCGCCTGGCGGTGGACGGCGCGGTCCACAAGGACCTCCCCCTGACCATGGGCGTCATGTTGTTCGGTGCCTTCTTCATCCTGATCTTCAACATCCTCACCGACATCGCGTACGCCTGGATCGACCCGCGCGTCCGGCTCTCCTAGGAAGAACGAACCACCGTGACCACACTGACCAAGACCGAGGGCACTCCGGCCCCGACCGGTGCGGAGAGCTTCCTGTCGGTCCGCGATCTGAAGGTGCAGTTCTCCACCGAGGACGGCATCGTCAAGGCGGTCGACGGCCTGTCCTTCGACGTCGAGCGCGGCAAGACCCTGGGCATCGTCGGCGAGTCCGGCTCCGGAAAGTCCGTCACCAACCTGACGATCCTGGGCCTGCACAACCCCCGCACCTCCACCGTCGACGGCGAGATCATCCTTGACGGCAAGGAACTCGTCACCGCCAAGGAGAAGGAGCTGGAGCAGCTCCGCGGCAACAAGATGGCGATGATCTTCCAGGACCCGCTGACCGCCCTGTCGCCGTTCTACACGGTGGGCCGCCAGCTGTCCGAGCCGTTCATGAAGCACCGCGGCGCCTCCAAGAAGGAGGCGAAGGACCGGGCCATCCAGATGCTGGAGAAGGTCGGCATCCCGCAGCCCAAGGTGCGCTTCGACGACTACCCGCACCAGTTCTCCGGCGGTATGCGCCAGCGCGCGATGATCGCCATGGCGCTGATGTGCGACCCCGACCTGCTGATCGCCGACGAGCCGACCACCGCGCTCGACGTGACCGTGCAGGCGCAGATCCTGGACCTGCTCAAGGACCTGCAGCAGGAGTTCGGCTCCGCGATCATCTTCATCACCCACGACCTGGGCGTCATCTCCCACATGGCCGACGACCTGCTGGTGATGTACGCCGGCCGGGCCGTGGAGCGCGGCAGCGTCCGCGAGGTGCTGCACGAGCCGAAGCACCCCTACACCTGGGGTCTGCTCAGCTCGATGCCGCGCCTGGACGGCGACCTGCACGAGAAGCTGACGCCGATCCCCGGCGCCCCGCCCTCGCTGCTCAACCCGCCCTCGGGCTGCCGCTTCCACCCGCGCTGCGCGTTCAAGGACGAGGTGCAGGGCGGCCTCTGCTCGGACACGCGTCCGGTGCTGGGCGAGGGACGCGCGGCCGCGTGCCACCTGACGGCCGACCAGAAGCAGACCATCTTCATCGACCAGATCCAGCCGCGGCTGCGGTAGGGAGAACCGAGACATGAGCGACAACCTCACCCTCCCCGAACAGCAGGGCTCCACCACGACCTCGTCGGAGACCCTCCTCGAGGTCAAGGGCCTGACCAAGCACTTCCCGATCTACGGCGGCTTTCCGATCAAGCGGAAGGTCGGCGCGGTGCAGGCCGTCGACGGCATCGACCTGACGGTCGGCGTCGGCGAGAGCGTCGGTCTGGTCGGCGAGTCCGGCTGCGGCAAGTCGACCACGGGCCGGCTCATCACCCGCCTGCTGGAGCCGACCAGCGGCAGCATCAGCTACGCCGGGCAGGACATCACCCACGCGTCGCGCCGCCAGCTGGCGCCCGTGCGGTCCGAGATCCAGATGATCTTCCAGGACCCGTACTCCTCGCTGAACCCGCGTCAGACCGTCGGCACGATCATCAAGTCGCCGATGGAGGTCAACGGGATCGAGCCGGAGGGCGGCCGGGAGAAGAAGGTCCGGGAGCTGCTCGAGCTCGTCGGCCTGAACCCGGAGCACTACAACCGCTTCCCGCACGAGTTCTCCGGCGGCCAGCGTCAGCGCATCGGCGTCGCCCGCGCCCTGGCGCTGAACCCGAAGCTGATCGTGGCGGACGAGCCGGTCTCCGCGCTGGACGTGTCCATCCAGGCGCAGGTGGTGAACCTGCTCCAGGAGGTCCAGAAGGAACTGGGCATCGCGTTCCTGTTCATCGCCCACGACCTCGCCATCGTGCGGCACTTCTCGCAGCGCGTCGCGGTGATGTACCTCGGCAAGGTGGTCGAGGTCGGCGACCGGGAGGCGATCTACAACCGGCCCCGCCACCCGTACACGCACGCCCTGCTGTCGGCCGTCCCCGAGGTCGGGGTCGAGGACGAGGACCGCGAGCGGATCCGGCTCTCCGGTGACGTCCCCTCGCCGATCTCCCCGCCGTCCGGCTGCCGCTTCCGCACCCGCTGCTGGAAGGCCCAGGACAAGTGCGCGAGCGAGGAGCCGCCGCTGGTCCAGCTCTCCGGGAACCGGGACGGCCACCTGACGGCCTGCCACTTCCCGGAGGAGCCGACCACTCAGCGCGACGAGGACGTCGTCCTCGACCCGGCGCTGAAGTCGCTGGAGGAGCACGCCTCCGAGGACTGATCCGCGGCCCTGGCCACGGTGATGATCTCGGGACTGGGGGCGGGGGCCGATGGCCCCCGCCCCCAGTCCCCGTAGCGCTCGGCGACGGCCAGTGCGGCCTCGCCGAGGAAGCCGTCCAGCGCGTCGGCGTCCAGGAACCGCAGGGTGCTCCGGCACACCTGCGGCCGCTCCCAGCGCGCCCCGGCGTAGGTCTCGGTGAACGTCATCCGGTCCCCGACGAGGTCCGGATCGGCGTCGTACCACACGCGCACGGGGACGCCGTCCCCGTCGGTGAACTCATGCACCCGGTCCGGGGTCCAGCGCTCCCAGGCCCGCGCGGCCGGATTCCGGGTCTCGAAGACGAACCGGCCGCCGTCGGCCAGCGACCGGCACGCCCCGCGCAGCGTGCTGCGCACCTGCTCGTCCCCGAGGAGTTCCTGGAAGGCGTGACCTGTCATCACGACCAGGTCGAACGCCCCCTCCCACCGGTGCGTCGTGAAGTCCCCGAGCACCCATTCGATGTCCGGCTCCGCCCGCCGCGCCTGCACGAGCATGGCGGCCGCCGGATCCATGCCGGTGAGCCGTCCCCGGTGCCCGGCCTCCCGGGCGGCGCGCAGCAGCCGGCCCGTACCGCAGCCGAGGTCCAGGACCGATCCGGCCGCCATGACCAGTTCCAGGTAGAAGTCGTCACCGGGGCCCCATGGGTTCAACCTCTCGTACAGCGCGGCGAGTTCGACGTCACGGAAAGCGCGATCCACCATGCCGGGAGTCTGCCTGCTGGTCCGGCTGAACGGTAAGCGATTCCACGATTCTGTCCTGCTCGCCGTCCTCCGCCTGACGGGTGCTCACCCAAAGGGGCAGGTAACGTGTGCGCGGTGCACCTTTTGATGTGATATTTGCCGGTAGGTGACCACGAGGAGGTACCCCATGCGCGGAGCCAGGCACGCCGGACGGGCCGCCGGCGCGGTGGCGGTGGCGCTCGCCGCGGCGGCCTGCGGGGGCGGCGCGGACACCGGCGGCGGGACCGCCGCCGGGGTGCTCAGCTCCTCCTGGGGCGACCCGCAGAACCCGCTGGAGCCCTCCAACACCAACGAGGTGCAGGGCGGCAAGGTCCTCGACATGGTCTTCCGGGGCCTGAAGCGGTACAACCCGAAGACCGCCCAGGCCGAGAACATGCTCGCCGAGAGCATCGACACCACGGACTCGCAGAACTTCACCATCAAGGTGAAGGACGGCTGGACCTTCTCCAACGGCGAGAAGGTGACCGCCAAGTCCTTCGTGGACGCCTGGAACTACGGCGCGAGCCTGAAGAACAACCAGAAGAACGCCTACTTCTTCGGTTACATCGAGGGCTACGACAAGGTCCACCCCGAGAGCGGGTCGCAGAGCGCCGACACCCTGTCGGGTCTGAAGGTCGTGGACGACCACACCTTCACCGTCAAGCTCAACCAGAAGTTCTCCGGCTTCCCGGACACCCTCGGCTACGTGGCCTTCGCCCCGCTGCCGCAGTCGTTCTTCACCGACCACTCGGCCTGGCTGAGCAAGCCGGTCGGCAACGGGCCCTACGCCATCCAGTCCTACACGAAGGGCGCGCAGATGGCCCTGAAGAAGTGGGACGGCTACCCGGGCCCGGACAAGGCCCAGAACGCCGGTGTGACCCTGAAGGTCTACACCGACAACAACACCGCCTACACCGACCTGATGGCCGGCAACCTCGACCTCGTCGACGACATCCCCGCCGCGCAGCTGAAGAACGTCAAGAGCGACCTGAGCGGCCGGTACATCAACACACCCGCCGGCATCATCCAGACCCTCGCCTTCCCGTACTACGACCCGGCCTGGAACAAGGCGGGCTCGGAGAAGGTCCGCACCGGTCTGTCCATGGCGATCGACCGCAAGCAGATCACCGACACGATCTTCCAGAAGACCCGCACCCCGGCCACCGACTGGACCTCCCCCGTCCTCGGCACGGCCGGCGGCTTCCAGGACGGCCTGTGCGGCAAGGCCTGCGAGTACGACCCCACCGAGGCCAAGAAGCTGATCCAGGAGGGCGGCGGGCTCCCCGGCGGCCAGGTCAGGATCACGTACAACGCGGACGCGGGCTCCCACAAGGAGTGGGTCGACGCCGTGTGCAACTCCATCAACAACGCGCTCGGCAACGAGAAGGCCTGCGTGGGCAACCCCGTCGGCACCTTCGCCGACTTCCGCAACCAGATCGGGCAGCACAAGATGAGCGGCCCGTTCCGGGCGGGCTGGCAGATGGACTACCCGCTCATCCAGAACTTCCTCCAGCCGCTCTACTACACCAACGCCTCCTCCAACGACGGCAAGTGGTCCAACAAGGACTTCGACCAGCTCGTCGACCAGGCCAACGCCCAGACGGACGCCGCCAAGGCCGTCTCCACCTTCCAGCAGGCCGAGGGGGTCGTCCGGGACAACATGGCCGCCATCCCGCTCTGGTACCAGAACGGCAGCGCGGGCTACTCCCCGCGGCTGTCCAACGTGGCCCTCAACCCGTTCAGCGTCCCCGTCTACAACGAGATCAAGGTCGGCTGAGCCGCCATGGGGCGCTATGTCGTCCGGCGGCTGCTGCAGATGATCCCGGTCTTCATCGGGGCCACCCTGCTGATCTTCCTGATGGTGAACGTGATGGGCGACCCCATCGCCGGGCTGTGCGGCGAGCGGGCCTGTGACCCGGCGACGGCCGCCCAGCTCAGGAAGGAGTACGGGCTCGACAAGCCGGTCTTCCCGCAGCAGTACCTCACGTACATGGGGCACATCTTCACCGGCGACTTCGGCACCGCCTTCAACGGCCAGCCGGTCACCGAGCTGATGGCGACGGCGTTCCCGCCGACCATCCGGCTGACGATCGTCGCGATCCTCTTCGAGATCGTCATCGGGATCACCCTGGGCGTGTTCTCGGGCCTGCGCCGCGGGCGGCCCCTCGACACGGGCGTGCTCCTCGGCACCCTGGTCGTCATCTCCGTGCCGGTCTTCGTCACCGGCCTGCTGCTCCAGCTCCTCCTCGGCGTCCAATGGGGCTGGATCCAGCCGTCCGTCTCGCCGGAGGCCCCTTTCGACGAGCTGATCGTGCCCGGCCTCGTCCTCGCCTCCGTCTCCCTCGCCTACGTCACCCGGCTGACCCGCACGTCCGTCGCGGAGAACAAGCGGTCCGACTACGTCCGTACGGCGATCGCGAAAGGCCTGCCCAGGCACCGCGTCGTCACCCGGCACCTGCTGCGCAACTCGCTCATCCCCGTCGTCACCTTCATCGGCGCCGACATCGGCGCGCTGATGGGCGGCGCGATCCTCACCGAGCGGATCTTCAACATCCACGGCGTCGGCTACCAGCTCTACCAGGGCATCGTCCGGCAGAACACCCAGACCGTGGTCGGCTTCGTGACGATCCTGGTCCTGGTCTTCCTCATCGCCAACCTGCTCGTCGACCTGCTCTACGCCGTACTCGACCCGAGGATCCGCTATGCCTGAGCAGCCGTACGACCCCGATCGCGCGATCGCGCCCACCGGCGCGGGCGGCGGGATGGACCTGGCGGCGAGCGAAGCGGAGACGCTGGAGAAGACACCAGGGGGACCAGAAGGGACCGGCCCGGCGGGCAAACCCCGCAGCCTCTGGTCCGACGCCTGGCGCGACCTGCGCCGCAACCCCGTCTTCATCGTCTCGGGGCTGGTGATCCTCTTCCTGGTCTTCATCTCCCTGTGGCCCTCGGCGATCGCCTCCGGCAGCCCCCTCACCTGCAACCTGTCCAAGGCCCAGCAGGGCTCACAGCCGGGAGCCCCCTTCGGGTACGACGGCCAGGGCTGCAACGTCTACACACGGACCGTCTACGGCGCCCGTACGTCCGTCACAGTGGGCGTGTGCGCCACGCTGGGCGTCGCCGTGCTCGGGTCGGTGCTCGGCGCGCTCGCGGGCTTCTACGGCGGCCTGGGGGACTCGGTGCTGTCCCGCGTCACCGACATCTTCTTCGCCATCCCGGTCGTCCTCGGCGGTCTCGTCCTGCTCTCCGTGGTGACCAGCAACACGGTCTGGCCGGTCATCGGGTTCATGGTGCTGCTCGGCTGGCCGCAGATCGCCCGCATCGCGCGCGGCTCGGTCATCACCGCCAAGCAGAACGACTACGTCCAGGCCGCCCGCTCCCTCGGCGCCTCCAACTCCCGCATCCTGATGCGGCACATCGCGCCCAACGCGGTCGCGCCGGTGATCGTCGTGGCGACCATCGCGCTCGGCACGTACATCACGCTGGAGGCGACCCTGTCGTACCTCGGCGTCGGACTGAAGCCGCCGAACGTGTCCTGGGGCATCGACATCTCAGCGGCCTCCCCCTACATCCGCAACGCCCCACACGCCCTGCTGTGGCCCTCGGGAGCCCTCGCCCTCACGGTCCTGGCCTTCATCATGCTCGGCGACGCGGTACGCGACGCCCTGGACCCGAAGCTGAGGTGAGTGGCCGTGCTGCTGGAAGTCCGTGACCTGCATGTGGAGTTCCGGACCCGGGACGGGGTCGCCAAGGCCGTCAACGGTGTCAGCTACGGGGTGGACGCGGGGGAGACGCTCGCCGTGCTCGGTGAGTCCGGCTCCGGCAAGTCGGTCACCGCGCAGGCCGTCATGGGCATCCTCGACATGCCGCCCGGGCGGATCACCGGGGGCGAGGTCCTCTTCCAGGGCAAGGACGTGCTGAAGCTGAAGGAGGAGGAGCGGCGGAGGATCCGGGGCGCCGGAATGGCGATGATCTTCCAGGACGCCCTGTCGGCGCTCAACCCCGTGCTGTCCGTGGGCGACCAGCTCGGCGAGATGTTCGTGGTGCACCGGGGGATGTCGAAGAAGGACGCGCGGGCCAAGGCCGTCGAGCTGATGGACCGGGTGCGCATCCCGGCCGCCGAGGAGCGGGTCAGGGACTACCCGCACCAGTTCTCCGGCGGTATGCGCCAGCGCATCATGATCGCGATGGCCCTCGCCCTTGAGCCGGCCCTCATCATCGCCGACGAGCCCACCACCGCCCTCGACGTCACCGTCCAGGCCCAGGTCATGGACCTGCTCGCGGAGCTGCAGCGCGAGTACCACATGGGCCTGATCCTGATCACGCACGACCTGGGCGTCGTCGCGGACGTGGCCGACCGGATCGCCGTGATGTACGCGGGCAAGATCGTCGAGTCGGCCCCCGTCCACGACATCTACAAGGCGTCCGCCCACCCCTACACCCGGGGCCTGCTGGACTCCATCCCGCGCCTGGACCAGAAGGGGCAGGAGCTGTACGCCATCAAGGGCCTGCCGCCGAACCTCATGGACATCCCGCCCGGCTGCGCCTTCCACCCCCGCTGCCCGATGGCCCAGGACGTCTGCCGCACCGACGTACCCCCGCTCTACGAGGTCTCCGAGGAGCGCGGCAGCGCCTGCCACTTCTGGAGGGAGTGCCTGCATGGCTGAGCCGATCCTGGAGGTCAGCGGCCTCGTCAAGTACTACCCGCTGATGCGGGGAATCCTGTTCAAGAAGCAGGTCGGCGCGGTGAAGGCGGTCGACGGCGTCGACTTCGCCCTCGCCAAGGGCGAGACCCTCGGCATCGTCGGGGAGTCGGGCTGCGGCAAGTCGACGGTGGCGAAGCTGCTGTGCAGCCTGGAGCGGCCGACGGCGGGCTCGATCAGGTTCAAGGGCGAGGACATCACCCGGCTGTCCGGCCGGGCCCTGAAGGCGGTGCGCCGCAACATCCAGATGGTCTTCCAGGACCCGTACACCTCCCTCAACCCCCGGATGACGGTCGGGGACATCATCGGGGAGCCGTACGAGATCCACCCGGAAGCCGCCCCCAAGGGCGACCGCCGCCGCAGGGTGCAGGAGCTGCTGGACGTGGTCGGCCTCAACCCCGAGTACATCAACCGCTACCCGCACCAGTTCTCCGGCGGCCAGCGCCAACGCATCGGCATCGCCCGGGGGCTGGCCCTGCGCCCCGAGGTGATCGTCGCCGACGAGCCGGTCTCCGCCCTGGACGTCTCGGTCCAGGCCCAGGTGATCAACCTGCTGGACCGCCTCCAGTCGGAGTTCGACCTCTCCTTCGTCTTCATCGCGCACGACCTGTCGATCGTCCGGCACATCTCGGACCGGGTCGGGGTCATGTACCTGGGCCGCATCGTGGAGATCGGCAGGGACGCCGAGATCTACGACCACCCCACCCACCCCTACACCCAGGCGCTCCTCTCCGCCGTCCCGGTCCCCGACCCCGAGGCCCGCGACCACCGTGAGCGGATCATCCTCGCCGGCGACGTCCCGTCCCCGACGAAGATCCCCTCGGGCTGCCGCTTCCGCACCCGCTGCTGGAAGGCCCAAGAACGCTGCACCCTGGAGGTCCCGCTCCTGGCGGTCCCCGAGGCGTTCCGCGGCACGACCGGCCCCGCCGCCCACGACTCGGCGTGTCACTTCGCAGAGGAGAAATTGGTGGTCCCGCCGGAAGAGACCGGAGTGAACGGCAACGGGCCGGGGTGACATGGCGCATCCCCGGCCCGCTTACGGCACCCGCACGGCCGTACGCTGTTCAGACTCGCGCGTCCGTATATCGGTACCGCTTCCGTGAAGTTGCCTGCGTGTAAACGCAGTTCATGCCTGTTTGCACGGTTGTGCGAGCGACCGCCTGAGGAAGTCCACCTGGAGCAGGAGCAGGTTCTCCGCGACCTGTTCCTGGGGGGTCATGTGTGTGACGCCGGACAGCGGGAGCACCTCGTGGGGGCGGCCCGCGGCGAGGAGGGCCGAGGAGAGGCGCAGGGTGTGGGCGGCCACCACGTTGTCGTCGGCCAGGCCGTGGATGATCATCAGGGGGCGGTGCGGCTCGGCGGGGGAGGAGAGGCCCGCGTCGGTGACCAGGGAGTTGTGCGTGTACGTCGCCGGGTCCGCGACCGGGTTGCCGAGGTAGCGCTCGGTGTAGTGGGTGTCGTAGAGGCGCCAGTCCGTGACCGGGGCGCCCGCGATGCCCGCGTGGATGACGTCGGGGCGGCGCAGGACGGCGAGGGCGGCCAGGTAGCCGCCGTAGGACCAGCCGCGGACGGCCACCCGGGAGAGGTCGAGGGGGTAGCGCCCGGCCAGGTCCTGGAGGGCCTCGATCTGGTCGTCCAGGGTGAGGGTGAAGTCGCGGTGGACCGCCTTCTCCCAGGCCGGCGAGCGGCCCGGGGTGCCCCGGCCGTCGGCGACGATCACCGCGAAGCCCTGGTCGGCAAACCACTGCGAGGTCAGATGCGCGTTGTGCGCGGCCACCACCCGTGGGCCGTGCGGGCCACCGTAGGGGTCGAGGAGCACGGGGAGGGGAGTGTCGCCGGGGTAGTCCGTAGGCATAAGCACGGCGCACGGAATTCTGTGTGCGCCCCCCTCGGTGAGGGTCACTCGCGGCGACAAACCGGGAACTTCGGCGCAGGACCGGACAGTCGCCGTTCGTTTTCCGTCACGCAGCACCTGGACATGGGTGCCCGGGCTGTCGAGCGTCGCGGAGGCCAGGACCGTCACGCCGCCGGCACGCACCGCCGAGTGCACCCCGGGCTCCTGCGACACGCGCTCCACGCCGAGTTCGTTCACCCGGTAGACATGAACCTCGCCGGTCTCCGGGGACTCCGCCTCCTCGCCCGCCGACGCCGAAACCAGCACGTCGTCGGCCGTCACGTCGAGTACCGCACGGATGTGCAACTGTGGTCCGGTCAACGGCCGTTCGCCCACTGCCAGCACCCGCGCGCCGCCCTCGTCCGCGATGCGGACAAGCTGTCCGGACGGGCTCCAGCAGGGCACTCCGGCGAAAAGTTCCAGCCATGTTGGATCTTCATCCGCGTGCACCATCCGGGTCGAACCCGAGTCCGGATCCACCGCGAGGAACACCTGGCTGCGCTGGTCCCGGGCCTGCACCAGGAGCAGTGGCGCACCCGCCTCTGACCAGTGCACACGGGCCAGATACGGATAACGCGCACGATCCCAGACGATCTCCGTGCGGCTGCCGTCGAGGTCGATCACGAACAGACGTACGTTCGCGTTCTCCGTCCCGGCCGCAGGGTACGCGACGTGTTGTGGCTCACGCTCCGGGTGGGCCGGGTCGGCGATCCACCACCGCCGCACCGGCGTGTCGTCCACGCGCGCCACCAGCAGCCGGTCCGACTCCGGCGCCCACCAGAATCCGCGCGAACGCGCCATTTCCTCGGCCGCGATGAACTCGGCGAGTCCGTAGGTGACCTGATCGGCCTCCGGTTCGGCCAGCGCCCGGTCGTCCGCGCCCTCGGCGCCCGTCACCCGCAGCGCGCCCTGCGCCACGTACGCGATGTGCCGCCCGTCCGGCGCCGGACGAGGGTCGATCACCGGTGCGGGGACCCGCAGTTCGCGCGCCGTACCCGCCCGCAGCTCGGCCGTGAAAAGCCGCCCTGACAAGGCGAAAGCCGCCAACTCCACAGCCGCGTCGGTGGCATAGCCGACGATGCCGGCCCCGCCCTCCCGACTGCGCTCCCGGCGCGCCCGTTCCTCGGGCGAGAGCTGTTCCGACGCGCCCTCCAGAAGAGCGTGCGGATCGGCCGCCAGGCGCTCGGTGCCGTCCGTGGGATCGAGGATCCACAGGGAGTTGGCCCGGTCCGTGCCGGAGCCGGAACGCAGGAACGCGACACGCGAACCGTCGGGTGCCACGGTGAACGCACGCGGCGCGCCGAGCGTGAACCGCTGCGTACGGGCGTGCCGACGGGGGAAGGAGTCAGCCTCGGTCGTCATACCCCGACCATATTGGCCATGCGCCCCCTTGTGCGGCCGTGCGCCGAGCGATGCGCGAGCACGGAAAGTTATGATCACTACCGCTGAGTGGGTATGAACCCCCTGGCGTGTGCATGAAATTGCTGTACTGATCTACAACCGAGTGACAACCCCCATAGTCCGACCCCCCCCGCGTCCCTGGGATCTTTGGAGGTGAGCCGCCGTGGCACTCTCGATTTCGGCGGTGGTGCTGCTGGCGATCATCGTCTTCCTGCTGATCAAGAAGTCAGGACTGAAAGGCGGCCATGCGGTCGTCTGCATACTGCTCGGCTTCTACCTCGCCTCCTCGACCATCGCGCCCACGATCAGCGAGCTGACGACGAACGTCGCCAGCATGATCGGCAGCATCAAGTTCTGAGGCGGTCTCGCGCCCGGTTGGATAGTTGCACTACCTTCCAGCCGTGGACCAGTTGATCGCGGGTGACCCGAGCCGTATAGGTCCGTACCGACTGATCGCCCGGCTGGGCGAGGGCGGCATGGGTCTGGTCTACCTGGGGCGTTCCGAGGCCGGACGCACGGTGGCCGTGAAGGTCGTGCAGGCCGAGTACGCAGGGCATCCCGAGTTCCGCAGGCGCTTCGCCCGTGAGGTGGCCTCCGCCCGGCGGGTGGGCGGCAGTTGGACGGCCGATGTGCTCGACGCCGACCCCGAGGCCGCCGTCCCCTGGGTGGCCACCCAGTACATTCCGGGACCCGACCTGCACAGCGTGGTCGCGAAGGACTTCGGCCCGTTGCCCGAGCACTCGGTCCACGCGCTGGCCAACCGTCTCGCCCTCGCCCTGCGGGCCGTGCACGAGGCGGGCCTGATCCATCGCGACCTCAAGCCGTCCAACGTCCTCGTCACCGTCGACGGCCCCCGCGTCATCGACTTCGGCATCGCCCGGGCGATGGACAGCCTGGCCGGGGACAGCCTGCACACGCGCACCGGCATGCTCATCGGCTCTCCCGGCTTCATGTCGCCGGAACAGGTCCGCGGCCTCGAACTCACCCCCGCCAGCGATGTGTTCTGCCTGGGCGCCGTCCTCGTCTACGCCGCCACCGGGCGCCTCCTGTTCGGCGCCACGGAGACCGGCCTGAACGCCCACCTCTTCCGGGTCGCCGAGGAGGAGGCGGACCTGACCGGCGTACCGGAGCCGTTGGTCGATCTCGTCCGCGCCTGCCTGGAGAAGGACCCCGCCCAGCGGCCGACTCCCGAGCAGGTCGCCGAGCGCACGGTGACGGACGAGGCCGAGGAATGGCTGCCGGGCGCGGTGCTGGCACAACTCGGGCGCCATGCGGCCCGGTTGTTGGACTTCGCACCCGCGCCACGCGCCGAAGACCTTGCGGAGGCCCCCGCGGACGCCCCTCCCTCGCGACCGGACCCGCGCGTCGAGCTCGCGAAGGCCGAGCTCCAACCCCAACCCCTGCCTCAGCCGCCGGCTCCGCCGTCCTCACCGCCCGCGTATGCCCCGACGGTCCCCGCCTCGCAGTTCGGGTCAACCCCGGGCCCGTACCCCGGGCGCTGGTGGGGCCTGGTGGTGATCGCCCTGGCGCAGTTGATGGTGCTGTCCGAAGCGAGCGTCTTCGACGTGGTGTCACCGGTCGTCGAGACCGACCTGCACCTGCCCCCCGACGGCAGGAGCTCGATGGTCAACGCCTATGCGCTCGCCTTCGGCGGGCTGCTGCTGCTCGGCGGGCACCTTGCGGACCTCATCGGACGCAGACGGACCCTGATCATCGGCCTCGTCGGATGCGCGGCGGCCTCCGCGCTCGGTGGCTCGGCCAGCGGTTACGGCATGCTGATCTGCGCCCGCGCCGTGCAGGGCGCGGGCGCCGCAATGGTCGTACCGTCCGCGCTCGCCCTGGTGAGTACCGGCTTCACCGACCCAAGGGAACGCCGCAGGGCCTTCGGGGTTTACGCCGCGATCAGCGTCAGCGGTCCGGCACTCGCGATGCCCATGGCCAGATCGCTGCTGGAGGGCCTGAGTTGGCGCATGTGCCTGTACGCCACCGTCCCTCTGGCTGCGATCGCCCTGGTCGGCGCTGTCACCCTGGTGCACGACCGCCCAGGGCGCACCGGCGCCCGCTTCGACCTGCTCGGCGTGCTGCTCGGCTCCGGCGGGGTCGCCACCCTGACGTATGGCCTCCACGAGAAAACCTACGGCAGCGAGGGCGTCCGGCCAGGCTGGACCGATCCCCTGATCGTGGTCCTGCTCACGGGCGGCGCCCTTCTGCTCGTGGCATTCGTGTGGTGGCAGACCAGGGCATCGAGCCCGCTCGTCGCGCCGTACATCGTGAAGGACCGAAGCCGCGTCGGCTGCTACCTCACCGTGATCTTTTCCGGCGTTGCCGTCCTCGCGCTCGTCTCAGTCCTGAACTTCTACCTGTGGAGCAGCCGCGCCTACCACCCGGCGATGGCCGGAGCGGCCCTCCTGCCCCTGGCCGCCGCGAGCGTCATCGGCGCCCAGGTCTCCGTACGCCTGCTGTACCGCGCCGCGCCGCGCGCCCTGATCGTGGCGGGCCTGGTGATGATGGCACTCGGACTGCTGCTCCTGAGCGGCCTGACGCCCGGCGGCGGCTACGCGACGCAGGCGCTGCCCGGCATGCTCCTCGTCGGTTTCGGCGCAGGCCTCGCCTTCACGCTGGTCTTCACCGTCGCGACCGCAGCGGACGCCCCGCAGCACTCTGGCGGAGCGTCGGCCGCCATCGCCACGGCCCAGCACTTGGGCGCAGCGATCGGCTCGGCGTTGTTCATCGGTGCCCTCGGCTCCCGTCTGCGCCAACAGCCGGGGCCCTCCGAGTCAGGCGACGCATGGATTCTGGGCGCCTACACCGCCACCTTCTGGTGGGCGATCGGCGGCGTCCTCCTCGCGGCCCTGCTGGCCGGCCTGCTGGTCAGCCCTCGGACGCGTACGCCACGAAGTGGGTCCAGGCGTCCGGCGTGAGGGCGAGCCGGGGGCCGGAGGTGTGCTTGGAGTCGCGGACGTCGATCGTGGCGGTGTGGTGGCGATCTCGACGAGCGGTATCTCGCGCGTTAGTGACGGGCGTCACTGAAGCATGGTGTGCGATTCAGGGGTCGGGCGTGTCGGGCGCCAATTGGACGCCCGGCCCCAGAACGGCTCACCCTCCAATGTGAGGGCAGCTAGGGTCATGACCACGGAGCGCCGAAGGGGTACACCCATGAGTGCACAGCACGCCGAGTCACCGCCACCGATCATCCCGCAACCGCCGACCACCCGCGATGCCCTGCGCGAAGCAGTCAAGCAGGTCGCGCTCGCCAGGCTCCCCGAGTTCGACCGCGACCTCGGCGAAGCCTTCGACCAGGCCATCCAGCTCTCGTCCATCACACCCATGCGACTGTTCCTGGAGAAGTGGGCAACGCTCGTCGCTATCGCGCGCCACCCTGAGCAGGCCCGGATGATGCGTGAGGCCGAGCAGACCATCGCCGATCCCAACGCCACGGAGGACGCCTTCCGGCAGGCCCAGGCGACGGTCACCCGCATACTCGACACGGCGTCCGCGGAGGCCGGAGTCGCCCTGCGGTGAACGAACGAGAAGAAGGCCAGCAGGACGACGCCACAGGGTGGGCCTGGGAATACGACCCGAACGCCGAGTGGGTGGTCGGCGGCATGAAAGCCGCGGACCGGGAGGCGGTCGTCGTCATTGCGTCCGCGCTGGCCGACCTGGCTGCATACGGCCTCGACCCGGACGGGCGCCTGGACGAAGACCCGAACCCCATGCGGCTGCGCACCTACAGCACCGGAACGATCCTCGTCTGGTACCAGGTCGTTCCGTACCGCAAGCGTGTTTACGTCAAGCGCGTCAACCTGTGATCCAGAGCCAGAACTCGCCGCGTCCACGCGGCGGGCCCGTCAGCCTTCGGAGGCGTACGGCACGAACTGAGCCCAGGCCCCTGGCGTCAGCACGAGCCGGGGGCCCTCGACGTTCTTGGAGTCGCGGACGTGGACGGTGCGGGGTGCTATCGCGATCTCCACGCAGGAGTCGCCCTCGGGGCCGTCGCTGTAGCTGCTCTTGAACCACGTCAGTTCGCAGGTGTCGCCGACAGCGGTCTCGCGGATCATGCTTCTCCCAGCAGTTGCTCGATGAAGGCCAGCGACTCCCGTGGGGAGAGAGCCTGCGCCCGGATGGTGCTGTACCGCAGCTCCAGGATGCGGAGCTGCTTCAGATCGGAAGTCGGGCGGCCATTGAACGCTCCGTCGGAGCGGCCCACCGCCGTCCCGTCCTCGAACTTCATCACCTCGATCTTGCCGCTCAGCCCAGGGTGCGCCCCGGAGTCCGTCGGCATCACCTGGAGGGTGACATTGCGCAACCCTGCCACTTCCAGCAGGTGTTCGAGCTGCTGATGCCACACCATTGTGCCCCCAACCCTTCGGCGCAGTGACACCTCTTCCTGGACGAAGCTGAGCATCGGCGCCGGATCCCGCTCGAAGATCGATTTACGGCCCATGCGCGCGGCCATCAGGCGTTCCAACTCGGCCTCCGAGTAGGCGGACTGGGATGCCTCGAACAAGGCCCGAGCATGGTCCGGCGTCTGCAACAGGCCGTGGACGCTGAGCCCGACGTACACCCCCATTTCCACGGCCTTGGCTTCCAGCTCGGCCAGTTCCCGCACCCTCTTCGGGTACCGGACCTTCTCCACGTCCTCCTTCATCGCCGAGAGCAGCCCACCCGCCCCCAACACCTTGTCGGCCTTGTCCAGGTACTCGGGCCGGGGAATCCGCTTGCCGCTTTCGATCTTGTAGACCATGTCCTCGCCATAGCCGACGGCGATGCCGAACTCGCTGGCCTTCATCCCCACGGCCTCCCGCCGCAGTTTCAGTTGCCGCCCGACAGTGGCAATGACCGCGACACCCCATTCGTCGTCCGGATCCACCTCCCAACCCGGCTCATCGGTCTCACCCTTGAGTCGTCCCGTATCCCCGTCGACCGTCATCAGCGCGTGCCCCTCCGTCGTACCGCCGTGCCGCAACGCCCGTACCCGTACGCCCTCTCCCGACAAGCCCGGACACCACCGGACAACCAGCGGACAGTCACTGTACGCAACGGCATAGTCACTCATCACGGTAAATGTCAGCAGCCACGCTAAGTGACGTGAATCAGGAAATTGCCGAGACCGAACCCCAACTCGACGGTTGCATTCGGAACTTCAGCGCCCTGCTGTCGTCCACCCCACGCGGCGCCCGCCTCGCCCGCCTGCTCGCGGCCGACCAGCTCCGCAACTGGGGACTTCCGTGCGAGGCGGCGACTCACGTCGTGGCGGAGCTGGCGGCCAACGCGGCCACCCATGGTCGCCTCCCCGGCCGCAGCTTCCGCCTAACGCTCTACGTGGTCGGCCGTACGCTTCGGGTCGAAGTCACCGATACGCGCGGTGACCGTCTCCCCAAGCTCCAAGAGCCATGCTCCGACGCAGAATCCGGCCGTGGCCTGATGCTCGTGGACGTGCTCACCGAGCGCTGGGGTGTCGCCGAAGGGCGCTTCCCCCGCAAGACCATCTGGGCCGAACTGCGTCTTCCGTCACCGGAACCCTCCCCCACGAGTTCCGGTGACGCCAGCGACTGAAAGCAAAGAACGACGGGGGAAAGGAACCCCACCAAACCCCATCCCTCCCGCCTGCGGCCTGCCCTCACCGGTTCACGCCGGGGCGGGAGAGCCCTGACCCAGCATGGCTGAAACCCGTGCGCACCGTTGAACACGCCTGCGAAGCCCCAGAAGATGGTCATGAGCGCCCCACCCCACCGGTGCAGAGGGCCCGGGGCGAATGACGCGGTGCCGGCGCTTCGAGGCCGGTGGAACGGGGGCTGAGCGGTGCCGGTGGGCGGCGACACGGTCGTGAGTGGTGTCCGATGAGGAACCGCATGCAGGTCGTGCTCCAAATCATGCTGGCGCTGGTCGCCTGCTTACTCGGGATCGCCACCAACTACGCGACCAGCACGGACAAGGCACCTTGGGTGCTGGAGGCGATTCAGCGGTTCTCCGTTCCCGCCATCGGCGTGCTGATCGTGGCACTTGTGGTCGGGCAGGTCGTCGTCTACCGGCTGGAGAATCCCGCGCCGCCCCGGATCGAGTGGCCGCGTGAGCGGGTTCCGTACCCGGGCCTCGATGCGTTCGACGAGGACGAGGCGCCCGTCTACTTCGGCCGGGAGGCACAGGCCGCTGAACTGACGCGCAGGCTGCACGCCACCGCGACCCGCCCCGCAGAGCGGTTCCTGCTGCTGGTCGGGGCGTCCGGAAGCGGAAAGTCCTCGTTGGTCAGGGCTGGCGTGATGCCTCGGCTTCGGGAACGCCGCTGGACCGTTGTACCGGCCTTCGTCCCCGGCCCCAACCCGCTCGGCGCCTTCGCGGCTGCGCTGGCGGCCGCCGCCGATGGGCAGGAGCCGGCGAGCGCCGTACTGCGCAGGCTGCGCCAGGGGCCGGACGCGCTGCGAGCCGAGCTGTCCCGGCTGCGTGGTGGCCGGTTCCGGCGGATACTCCTCGTGGTCGACCAGTTCGAGGAGATCGTCACCCTGGCGGGTGAGCGTGAACGCGCCCAGTTCCTCGAAGCGCTGCGTACCTGTGTGGAACAGGACCCGGCGGTCCGCGTACTGGCCACCCTCCGGGTGGACCTGCTCGGTAGGCTCCTCGGCACCGGACAGGCGGAACTCCTTCAACACCCAGTCGCCATCGGCACATTGGGCAGGGCACAGCTCGTCGAAGTCGTGGAGCGACCCGGGGCCCTCGTCGGCCTCAGCTTCGAGCCAGGAGTCGTCGACTCCATCGTGAGCGAGACCGGGACGGATGACGCACTACCCCTGCTCGCCTACCTCCTCCAGGAGCTGTACTACGCCTCCGGCCCTGGCGGGACGGTGACCGAAGAGCTGTACCGACGGCTCGGCGGAGTACCCGGCGCGCTGGCGCGCCAGGCAGACAACACCGTGACCGGGCTCGGTGCGGGTGTGGGCATCGACTCCGTCCTGCGTGTCCTGCTCAGGTTCGTCACCGTCGAGGGGCAGGACGTGGCCCGCCGCCATGTGCCGCTGTCCGAACTCGACGAACGTGATCGCCATGTCGTCGATGCCTTCGTCGAGGCACGGCTGCTGCGCACCGACGTCACGGTTGGCGGCTCTGTGACCACCAGCGAGCCCTGTGCACAGGTGACGCACGAGGCCTTGTTCCGCCAGTGGGCCCCGCTGCGGCAGGAGGTCGAGGCGTGGGCTGAACGACTCCGCGAGCGCGCCGAACTGGAGCGCTGGGCGGCCGACTGGGAGCGGGCCGGACGCAGCGACGACTACCTCCTCACCGGGGAACGCCTCACGGCGGCCCGGCGCTGGCTCGAAGCACTGGAGGAATCCGGTCAGGCGTCCGCCCCCGCCCGCGCGCTCGTCGAATCCTCGCAGCGCCGCGACCTGACCTTCCTGAGCAGGGTCTCCGACAGTATCGGCCGTCAGGTTCTGCTGAGCGCGGAGAGCGAACCGGAGCGCTCTCTGCTGCTCTCGCTCGCCGCGCTCGGCGAGTGCACGCCCACGCCCTCGGCCAGGCGCGGGCTGATGGCGGCGCTGGCGGCGAGTCACCTTCGCTTCCGTCTCGACGGACACACCGACACCGTCCGACACATCGCCTGGTCCCCCGACGGGCACATGCTGGCTACGGCCTCCAGGGACGGCACGGCCCGCGTTCACGACGCGAGGTCCGGACGCACACTGCTGGTGCTGCCGTGCGACGGCGTCATGGTCGAGTCCGTTGCCTGGTCACCGGACTCGACGAGGGTGGCAACCGCGGGCCGTGACCGTGTCGTACGGATCTGGGATGCAGCCTCGGGGGAGCCGGTCCGGCTGCTCACCGGTGCCGGAGATCTCACCAGGCAGGTGGCCTGGTCGCCGGATGGCCGGCATGTCGCGGCAAGCTCCAAGGACCGGATCGTGCGGGTCTGGGAGGCCGACACCGGGCGGATCGTGCACGAACTTCACGGGCACGGCGAGGATGTGTGGGGCGTGGCCTGGTCTCCGGACGGCAATCGCCTTGCCTCCGCCTCCCACGATCAGACGGCGATCGTGTGGGACCTGACGACCGGGACGGCGGCCATCACGCTCACCGGGCACTCGGACTTCGTCGAGGGCATCGCCTGGTCACCGGACGGACGGCACATCGCCACCGGCTCGGGGGACCACACCGCCCGCATCTGGGACGCCGGGACCGGCGACCTGCGCTTGTTGCTGCGAGGGCACACCGACTACGTGTGGAACCTGGCCTGGTCGCCGGACGGACGGATGCTGGCCAGCGCATCCTCCGACCGCACCGTGCGCATCGTCGGCACCGAGGACGCCAAGGTCCTGGCTGTGCTGCGTGGTCACACGGACACCGTGTGGGGCGTCAGCTGGTCGCCCTGCGGGACCATGCTCGCCACCAGCTCCACCGACAGCACTGGCATGGTGTGGGACCTGCGCCCGCGTGGTGCCGAGGTCGTACTGGCCGACGGACACCGAGGCCAGGTGAACCAGGCCACGTGGTCCGGCAGTGGCGACCGGTTCGCCACTGCCTCGGACGACGGCACCGTACGGGTGTGGGACGCGGTCACCGGCGTTCCGGCCGGACCGGTGACCGAGTCGGAGGACCGGGTCTGGGCCGTCGCCTGGGCTCCGCAGGGGGAGCGGCTCGCGTTCAGCACCAACGACGGCCTGTTCCGGATCGTCGACGGGCGCGGCGGCACGCTGTTCGAGCGACGCGGCGAGGTCGTCGAGGGGTGCGCGTGGTCTCCGAACGGCGGCCGGATCGCCACCGGCGGCCACGACGGCGCCGTGCGTGTCCTGTCCGCGCCGGACGGGACCGAGCTGTTGAAACTGACAGAACATCAGGACTGGGTGGGTCGCGTGGCATGGTCGCCGAGCGGACGGCTGCTCGCCAGCTGTTCCGACGACCGTACGTGCCGACTGTGGGACATCGGGGAGGGGCGGCAGTTCACGGTGCTGCGCGGCCACGACAACTACGTGGAGGATGCGGCCTGGTCTCCGGACGAGACGAGGATCGCCACCGCTTCCGGCGACTGGACGGCCGCCGTGTGGGACGTCGTCACCGGACGGCGCATCGAGGTGCTGAAGGGCCACGAGGGACGGCTTCGCGCCGTCGCCTGGTCACCCGACGGCCGGCACATCGCCACGGGCGCCGACGACCGCACCGTACGGGTCTGGTCCGCCGCCAGCCTTGAGGAAATCGCCGTCGTCGGTGTGCACCAGGACAGGGTGACCTCCGTGACCTGGTCCTCGGACGGCACACGGCTGCTCACGGCATCAGCAGACGGGACTGCCCGCGTGTGGCGGGCCGAGCCGGACTACGACCGGCTGGAGGCGACCGCCCGAGGAAGGGTTTTCCGTGCCCTTACGCACGAGGAACGGCGGCAGCACCTGCTGCCGCTCGACCCCGCCTGACCGTGTGATCAGTAGGCCAACTCGACCGTTTGCTCTTCGGTGCGGACAAGGTAGTCGTCCGGGTTCAGGCCCATGGCCTCACGCTCAGGCGACGACCAGTACAGCGCATTGCGCTCAGCGAAGGTCTCTGGGCCCTCGTACGAGATCAGCCAGACGAACTGGTTGTGCTCCCGGTCCACCCAGGCTCCTCCGATCGTGAACCCCAACTCCAGGCGCAGCGGCACGATTTCCCCCTGCCACCGCTCCACCCACTCGTCGAGCAGGCCGTCCCGGACGGTGTACGTACGCAACTGTGTGGTCTTCGGCATGGCAGACATCCTCTCCGAGCGGAGGGTTGGGATGCCATGAACCGGCGTAGGGGCCGACATGGTTCCTGTCACCTACCGACTACGCACGCCGACCGCGAGCGAAGTCCGTCTGCCACCGGAACCCGATCGCCCGTGCTCCGGCGCAAGGGGCGCTCTTTCCCAAGAACCAGGACGGTGAAAGGACCTCACCAAGCCCACCCCTCCCGCCCATGGCCCACGCTCACTCGGGCGGGTGAACATGCCTGATTCAGCTGGATTTCGCAGCCCCGGGCGGCTCTACGCTCAGCGCAACACAACCGCAGACATGCGACGGCCCCCGCCGGGACTGGCATCCCAGTGCGAGGGCCTGACCACCGAGGAAGGTAAGGACTTCCCGATGGGTACCGAGCACCCTAGCGTGCCGCCGCACGCCCAGGCCCGTATCGCGGGCAACAAGCACCCGAACCGGGGCAACCAGGCCGCGCACTCCGGCGGGCTCATCCACGACAACATCCGCCACACCACCCGCTTCACGGTGATCGGCAACCACCTCACCCAGCACCCGGACCTCTCCCTCCTCGCGATCGGCCTGGCCTGCCACATCCAGTCGCTGCCGAAGGGCGCCCGCGTCGACATCAAGACCCTCGCGGCCCGCTTCCCCGAGGGAGCGACCCGCATCGCCGCAGCGCTGCGCGAGCTGGAGACCCACGGCTACCTCCGCCGCGACCGCGAACGCATCCCCAGCGGCCGTATCGTCACCCGGACGATCTCCTGCAACCAGCCGGCGGCCCGGCGTCACCCCGACAGGTCCAGCTGCCCCGCCCGCCGCCCCGTACGCCCGGCGGCGGCACCGGCCAAGCGCCCGTCCCGCACCGGCCGCAAACCCCTCCCCGCCGTACCCCAGTCCGCCTGCGCCGCCCCGGCCCTGCTGCAGACCGCCTCCGACCTCCTCGCGGACCTGCGCCGCCATGACCCATGCTTGCTCCTCTCGGCCGCCGACACGGCCCACCTGGCCGCCGGCGTCGCCGCCTGGCTGGAGCGCGACGTCAGCGCCACCGCCGTGAGGCAGGCGCTGACCGCAGACCTGCCCCCCGAGGGCCTGCGACGCCCCGCAGCCCTGTTGGCCCACCGCCTCACGGCCCAGCTGCCGCCCCCACCGCCGTTCCGCGCACCCACCGCCCCGCCGCCGGTACGGCACCCGCTCCAGACCTGCGACGGGTGCGACCGAGCCTTCCGCGCACCCCACCCCGGCCGCTGCCGCGACTGCCGAACCGATCTCCTGGAGGCTGCCCAGCATGAAAGCGACGCTCCCTGCCTATCGGTACCGGGCCATGCGTGACTTCGTTCAGAACATGGACGACACCCTCCCCGGCAAGTTCGAGATCACCAAGGAAGGGATCGTCCACGACATGCTGTCGCCCAACGGGCGGCACGAGCTGACGGCGCTGCGGCTCCGCAAGCTCCTGGAGAGGGTGCTACCGGAAGCGATCGTGGCCCATACCGGGAAGCCCGACGTGGAGAACGCGGCCGAAGGCATCATGCGCCGCCCCGATGTGATGGTGATCGCTGAGGCGGACATGGGAGGAGCGGGTTCCTTCGATCCCCGTACTCTCATCGCCGCCATCGAGGTCGTGTCCCGCTCCAACCCGGACAACGACTGGGTCACCAAGATGCGCGACTACCCCCTGATGGGCATCCCCGTCTACGCGATCTTCGACCCCCGCACCGCCACCGGCGCCGTCCTCACCGACATCCACCCCACCCCGGACGGCCCCCGCTACGCCACCCGCAAGGACTTCGTCTACGGCGAGGACGTCACCATCGCCGAGTGGACGATCTCGACGGACGGTCTGCCGCGCTACAAGGACGAGACGAGTGCCTCGTAGGGTGGCCCCATGACGGAATTGCCCGAGCGGCGTCTGCTGCTGGTGCACGCGCACCCGGACGACGAGTCGATCAACAACGGCGCGACCATGGCCAGGTACGCGGCCGAGGGTGTCCATGTGACCCTGGTCACCTGCACCCTGGGGGAACGTGGTGAGGTCATCCCGCCCGAGCTGCGGCATCTGAGCGGTGTCGCGCTGGGCGCACACCGGCGCGGCGAGCTGAGCGCCGCCCTGCGCGAGCTGGGCGTCGCGGACCTGCGGCTGCTCGGCGGCGCGGGCCGCTACGGCGACTCCGGCATGATGGGCATTCCCGACAACGAGGACCCCGCCTGCTTCTGGCAGGCCGACCTGGACGAGGCCGCCGGCTCGCTCGTCGAGGTGATCCTGGAGGTCCGCCCGCAGGTCCTCGTCGCGTACGACGACAACGGCGGGTACGGCCACCCGGACCACATCCAGGCCCACCGCGTAGCCATGCGGGCCGTCGAGCTGGCGGCCGAGCAGGGGCACCGGATCGAGAAGGTCTACTGGAACCGCGTCCCGCGCTCGGTCGCCGAGGCCGCCTTCGCCCGCCTCCAGGACGAGCTGCCGAGCCTCCCGTTCGCGAAGAGCGCCTCGCTGGCCGACGTACCCGGTGTGGTCGACGACGAGCGGATCACCACCGCGATCGACGGCAGCGCCCACGCCGCCGCCAAGGCCGCCGCGATGCGTGCCCACGTCACCCAGATCGAGGTGGCCGAGCCGTACTTCGCGCTCTCCAACGAACTCGCCCAGCCGCTGTTCACCACTGAGTACTACGAGTTGGTGCGCGGCCCGGTGCAGCCCGGGGAGATGGGGGAAATGGGGGAGACCGACCTTTTCGACGGTATCGCCACCGGGGAGGCGTCATGAGCACCGACGGACGCGGCTCGATGCTGGCCCAGCCGATGCAGCGGCCCCCGGTCGGGCGGATGGCCGCCTACCTCGGGCTGTTCCTGCTCGGAGCGATCGTCGGGCTCGCCGGAGCCCTGGTCCAGGCCGCCTGGTTCCCGGGCGGGCTGCTGCTCGCCCTCGCGGGCGCCGGCGGGCTGTTCCTCGGCGGGGCGTACGCGCTCGGCGGGCGGGCCGGGGCGGTCGCGCCGGTGGCCGGCTGGATCGTCACCGTAGTCCTGCTCACCTCCACTCGCCGCGAGGGCGACTTCCTGTTCGGCGCGGGAGTCGGCTCCTACCTCTTCCTGCTCGGCGGCATGGCCCTCGCTGTGATCTGCGCCACCATTGCCCCCGGACGGCAACCCGCCGACGGTCCCGCCCGACTTGGCAAGTGACGTACCACTTCGCCGTGCGGCGCGCGTGCGAGTCCGGTGTGGGTTTCCGCAGCGGTCATGGGATACGCGCCAGACGTGGCCAGTATGGTGGTGCGCGCCGCCGAGGTGCCCGCTGAGGTCGTAACGGGCGGCGGAGCCAACCGGGAGAACCTGCCTTGAGTCGTGAAACTGACACTCCGTCCTCCGGGCCCAACGGGTCCGGCGGAGCCGCATACCCCTCGGGGACGCCGCCGTACGGAACCCCCATGGCTGCCGACGCCGGTGCGGACGCGGGCCGTTCGGCCAACCCGCCCGAGGAGCGCAAGACCGAGACCACGCTGACGACGCGGATCCGGATCAACATCCCCGGATCCCGGCCCATCCCGCCGGTCGTCGTGCGCAAGCCCGTCGGTGACGGCGAGGCCGCCGCGGACGACTCCGGCGTCGACACGCGGCCGGCCCCCGCCGCCGCGAAGTCCACCGGCGCCGTCGAACCCCCCGCCGAGCCCGCCTCGCAGGCCGAGGAGAAGCGCAGCGACTGGTTCGCGCCCCGCAAGTCCGGCGCGCCCAAGGGCGGTCCGGGTGCCGGCGCCACGAACGGCGCCGGGACGCCCGGCGGTTCCGCCGCCGCGCCGAGCAAGCCGAGTGCCCAGCCGAGCGGTCCGAACGGCTCGGGTGCCGCCGGCACCCGCCCCGGCGGCGGCCGCCCGGGTGGTGTGGTCGGCTCCATGAGCGTGCCCGGCGGCTCCCGCCCCGGCGGTACGAACGGCTCGGGCCTGCCCAGCGCCACCGGCGGCCCCGTGGCCCCGGGGCACGGCGGCGGAACCGGCTCCTTCGACGTGACCGAGGCGCTGGCCGCGGGCCCGCGCGGCGGCTCCCGCCCCGGCGCGACCGGCGGCGGCGAACCGAGCCGCGACGACCTGCCGTACTTCGCGGAGAGCGGCGGCGCGAGCGGAATCGGCGCCGGCACCCCCGGCGCGAGCGCGTCCGGCGGCCCCGGCGGTCCCAGCGGCTTCAACGGGCCGAACGGCCAGGGCGGCCGCGGCCCGCAGGGCCCCGCGGGCCCCACCGGCGGACCGGTCACCGGCGACGGACCGTTCGTCCCGCCGGCCGCTCCGCGCAGCTCGCTCAGCGACCTGGACCGGGACCTCGGCGAGTCCTTCGACTCTCCGGGCGGCTACGACACCGGCAGCCACCAGCTGCCCGGCGGCTATGACACCGGCAGTCACCAGCTGCCCGGCGGCGCGAACGGCCCGACCGGCCAGGGCGGTCCGCTCGCCACCGGCGCCTTCCCCGGCCCCGGCACGGCACCCGGCGCCGGCCTCAGCGACGACACCGCGATCCTCACCCCGCAAAAGCCGGCCCCCGGACCGGGCACGCCCGGCTACCGCGCCCCGGACAACGTCTCCGGACACACCGTCACCAGCGGCATCCCGGTCGTCCCGTCCGCCGGGAACGCCCCGTTCGGCACCGGCGCGAACCCCGGCGGCCCGGTGCCGCACACGGCGCCCAAGCTGCCCGACCCGGCCCCGCAGCCCAAGGCCCAGGCCAAGCCGAAGAAGAAGGGCCGCAGCAAGGTCGTGCTGCTCGGCGTCGGCGTGTTCGTCCTCGCGGGCGGTGCCTACGGCGCCGGCCTGCTGATGAACCACACCGACGTGCCCAAGGGCACCACCGTGCTCGGCGTCGACATCGGCGGCGGCACCCGCGACGAGGCCGTCAAGAAGCTCGACGACGCCTTCGGCAGCCGCGTCAACAAGCCGCTGCAGCTCTCCGTGGGCGGCCGGACGGTGTCCCTGACGCCTCAGAACGCGGGCCTGCAGTTCGACTTCCAGAGCACCGTGAGCGAGGCCGCGAAGAGCGACTACAACCCGGTCTCCGTGATCGGCTCCCTCTTCGGCCAGAAGCGGGAGGTCGAGCCGGTCATGCCGGTCGACGACGAGAAGCTCCAGGCCGCGCTCGAGCAGGCCGGCGGCGGCTCGGGCTCCGGCGCGGTCGCCGACGGCGGCATCACGTTCAAGGCCGGCAAGGCCGTGGCCGTCTACGGCAAGGCGGGCAAGGCCATCGACGCGGCCCGGTCGACCCAGGCGGTCGAACAGGCGTACCGCACGCTGGTGGAGACGGACAGGGCGACCCCGGTTGCCGTGCCGACGACCACCAAGCAGCCGACGGTCTCGAACGCCGAGGTCGACCGCGAGATGAAGGCCTTCGCCGAACCGGCGATGTCGGCCCGCGTCACGGTCCAGACGGACGCGGCGCACTCGGTCCCGCTGAGCCCGCAGAACTCGCTGTGGAAGTTCCTCAGGGTGGAGGCCACGCCCGACGGCAAGCTCACCGACAAGCCCGACCTGGCGGCCCTGAAGCAGCTGTACGGCCAGGCCTTCGACGGCGTGCTGATCACCCGGGCCAACGGCAAGAAGACGGCCGTCACGCCGCAGGACGTCTACGTCGCCCTGCGCCAGGCGCTGATGAGCAAGACCAACCGGGTCGCCGTCATCGACACGAACCCGAGTTAGCGCGCCCCGCAGGGGGCGTCCACCGGGCGCCCCCTGCGCGCGTGTCACCCGAACCGCATGACATCTGTCATCCGGCACTCGGGACCGCCGACACTGCCGCGTCCAGGGCCCCCACGGCCAGCATGGTGGGCATGACAACGACAGCGGCACCGGCCACCACCACCCCGGTGGTCGGGTTCGACCAGGTGACCAAGACATACGGGAGCGTACGAGCCGTCGACGGGCTCTCGCTCCGGCTGTACCCGGGCGAGACCGTCGCCCTCCTCGGCCCGAACGGGGCCGGCAAGTCCACCACCCTCGACCTGCTCCTCGGCCTCAAGCACGCCGACGGCGGCACGGTGAGCGTGTTCGGGACCAGCCCGCGCGAGGCGATCGTCGCCGGGCGGGTCGGGGCCATGCTGCAGAGCGGCGGGCTGATGGACGAGGTCACCGTCGCCGAGCTG
Organism: Streptomyces sp. NPDC001410; assembly: GCF_042895235.1. Classification (NCBI taxonomy): domain Bacteria; kingdom Bacillati; phylum Actinomycetota; class Actinomycetes; order Kitasatosporales; family Streptomycetaceae; genus Streptomyces; species Streptomyces sp. NPDC001410. The sequence goes on along the minus strand of NZ_JBIAWE010000005.1, from coordinate 394,667 downwards.
GTCAAGCTGGCCTGCTCGCTGCACCCGAAGCCGTACAAGGCAGCCGACGTCCTCGCCCGCGCGAGCCTCACGCAGATCGCCGACCGCAAGGTCAACAAGCTCTCCGGCGGCCAGGCCCAGCGCGTCCGCTTCGCCCTCGCCACCGCGGGCGACAGCGATCTGATCGTCCTGGACGAGCCGACCACCGGCATGGACGTCTCCGCCCGCCAGGCCTTCTGGGCCACCATGCGGGAACAGGCCGACCAGGGCCGTACGGTCCTCTTCGCCACCCACTACCTCGAAGAGGCCGACGCCATCGCCGACCGCGTGCTCGTGCTGCACCGCGGCCGCCTCCTCGCCGACGGCACCGCCGCCGAGATCAAGGCCAAGGCGGGCGCCCGCCGGGTCTCCTTCGACCTGGAGGGGACCATCCACGAGGCGGCCCTGCGCGGCCTGCCCTTCCTCACCTCCCTCGACGTATCCGGCCAGACCGTCCGCATCCAGTCCTCCGACGCCGACGCGACCGTCCACGCCCTGTACGGCCTAGGCGTCTACCCCCGCAACCTCGAAGTCGCCGGCCTCGGCCTGGAGCAGGCCTTCGTCGCCATCACGGAGGCCGAGGAGGCCAAGCAGTCATGAGCAGCCTGATCAAGCTCGAACTCGCCCGCGCCCTGCGCAACCGCAAGTTCCTGTTCTTCTCGGTGATCTACCCCTCGGCCCTGTTCCTGCTCATCGCGGGCAACGCCGACTCCAAGACGAAGATCGACGGCTCCGGCCTCACCCTGCCGACCTACATGATGGTCTCCATGGCCTCCTTCGGCGCGCTGACCGCCGTCCTGATGGGCAACAGCGAGCGCATCGCCAAGGAGCGCGAGAGCGGCTGGGTACGCCAGCTCCGGCTGACCACCCTCCCGGGGCGCGGCTACGTTCTCGCGAAGACCGCCGGCGCGGCCGTCGTCAGCCTTCCGTCGATCGTCATCGTCTTCGTCGTCGCCGCGGCCGTGAAGGACGTACGACTCGACGCCTGGCAGTGGCTCGCCCTCACCGGCGCCATCTGGGCCGGCAGCCTCGTCTTCGCCGCGCTCGGCGTCGCCATCGGCTACCTCGCGACCGGGGACGCGGTCCGCCCGATCACGATGATCACCTACTTCGGCCTGTCGATGCTGGGCGGCCTGTGGATGCCGACCACCACCTTCCCGCAGTGGCTCCAGGACATCGCCAAGTGGCTCCCCACGCACGCGTACGCTGCATTGGGGCGGGCGATCGAGCAGAGCCAGGCCCCACAAGCCCAGGACATCGCCATCCTCGTCGTCTCCTTCGTCCTCTTCGCGGGCGGCGCGGCCTGGCTGTACCGGAAGGACACGCTGAAGGCGTGAGCACCATGACGGAAGACCCATGGGCTGACGAGGCGCGGCAGGAGCGCGCGGTGCGGATCGGCTGGCCGCCCCGCAACCGGCGTGAGCTGGTGGTCAAGGTGCTGTGGATCGGCGTCTGGCTGGTGTTCCTCGCCGAGCCGATCGACGACCTGGTCGGCGGCCACCACACCACCGGAGCCACCGTGGCCGGCTCGATCGGTCTCGCCGCCTTCGTCGGGGTCTATCTGTCGCTGGTCTTCCGCAACATGGGGCGGCCGTTCCCCGGGCGGGTCGTCGGCACCCTGATCGCGATCCTCGGCGTCCTCGCCCCGCTGCTGGCCTACACCCTCGGCAGCGCCTGGCTCGGCCTCTTCATCTACCTGTCGGTCGCCTGCGGGGCCACCCTGCCGCTGAGGGCGGCCTACTGGGCCATCCCGGCGTCCGGCGCCGTGCTGTACCTCGTCGGCCTGCACTCCAACGAGAAGGAGGCCCGCGGCCTGGTCCTCCTGGTGATCCTCATCGGGTTCGCGATGACCGGCGTCGGTCAACTGGTGCGGACGACCATCGAGTTGCGCAAGGCCCGGGCCACCGTCGCCCAGCTCGCCGCCAACGAGGAGCGGCTGCGCCTCGCCCGCGACCTGCACGACCTGCTGGGCCACTCGCTCTCGCTGATCACGCTGAAGAGCGAGCTGGCGGGCCGGATGCTGCCCGGCCACCCCGACAAGGCCGCCCAGCAGGTCGCCGACATCGAACGGGTCAGCCGGCAGGCTCTGGTCGACGTCCGCGAGGCCGTCACCGGCTACCGCCGACCCCGCCTCGCCGACGAACTCGCCGGCACCCAGGTCGCGCTGACCGCCGCCGGGGTGGTGGTTGAGGTGCCCGGGGAACCCGACCTCGACGGCATCGCGGGGGAGGCCGAGTCCGCCCTCGCCTGGGCGCTGCGCGAGGCGGTCACCAACGTGGTCCGGCACAGCGGCGCCGACCGCTGCGTCGTACAGGTCCTGCGCCGCCAGACCCTGGACGGCCCGGCCCTCGAACTCTGCGTCGAGGACAACGGATCCGGCGGTCCCGGCAACGGCCCGGGCAACGGCCTGACCGGCCTGACCGAACGCCTGGAGAAGGCCGGCGGCACGCTGGAGGCGGGCCGGGTCAAGCACGGGTTCCGGCTGGTCGCCCGGGTGCCGGTGGCCGCCTCGGCGGACTAGTACCGGGGCACTAGGATCCGGGGCATGACGAGCACGATCAAGGTCCTGCTGGCCGAGGACCAGTCGATGGTCCGCGAGGCGCTGGCCGCACTTCTCGGCCTGGAGGACGACATCGAGGTCGTCGCCCAGGTCGCGCGCGGGGACGAGGTGCTGGCGGCCGTCGGCGCGCACGGCGTCGACGTGGCGCTGCTCGACATCGAGATGCCCGGCTGCACCGGCATCGAGGCGGCGGCCCGGGTGCACCGCGAGTACCCCGCGGTCAAGCTCGTCGTCCTCACCACCTTCGGCCGCCCCGGCTATCTGCGCAGCGCCATGGAGGCGGGCGCCGACGCGTTCCTCGTCAAGGACGCGCCGGCCGCCCAACTCGCCGACGCGGTCCGCAAGGTGCTGTCCGGGGAACGGGTCATCGATCCCACCCTGGCCGCGGCCGCGCTGGCCGAGGGCGCCAACCCCCTCACCGACCGGGAGCGCGAGGTGCTCCGCGCGGCGGCCGACGGCTCCACCAACGCGGAGCTGGCCCAGGCCCTCCACCTCTCCCAGGGCACGGTCCGCAACTACCTCTCCACGGCCATCCAGAAGCTCGCGGTACGAAACCGGGCGGAGGCGGTGCGGATCGCCCGGGAGAAGGGCTGGCTCTGAGGGCCAGTGCCTGCCCCTGCCTGGGCACTAGTTGAGCATCGACCGGGCCGTGTGGGCCTGCTGCCGCACCTTCCGGGCAGCCGACTCGTCGACGACCTCGATCAGGTGGGCGTACGTGTCCAGCTCCTCGGCTCCCGCCGCGAACTCACCGCGCTGCACCAGCAGCTGACCCCGCTCGTAGCGCAACCGAGCCGGATGCGCGGGCATCAGCAGGCTCAATTCCACGGCCCGCAGCGCGACGTCCGACCGCTCGGGCCGGGCCGAGGCCCACGCCCGGATGTTGTTCAGGATCCGCTGTACGACCTCCAGAGGCGTCGCGGGCACCAGCATCGACGGCTGCAGCGGCGCCCCCGTGGCCCCCACCACGAGCAGCTCGGCATCCGCCCCGGTCAGCACCTTCCCGCCGTCGAACGGATCGGCCAGCACCTGCTCCTGCGCCGCCCCGAACCCGACCACGAAGTGCCCCGGCAGCGCGACCCCGTACACCGGAGCGCCCGCCCGTCTCGCCACCTCCATCCACACCACCGACAGCAGGATCGGCAGCCCGCGCCGCCGCCGCAGCACCTCGTGCAGCAGCGAGCACTCCAGCCGCTGGTAGTCGGACGGGGTCCCGTGGAACTCGTAGCGCTCACCCAGCAGCCGGCACAGCGCCTGCGCCCAGGCCGACGGCCCGCCCGGCCGGTACGGCAGCAGCCCGGCCAGCCGGTCCAGCTCCAGCTGGGCCGCGTCCATCCCGGCCTCGTCCAGCGTCCCGTCCGCCTCGGCACCGATCAGCAGACACAGCGCCGACAGATCCGGCCGCTCCGACCGCGCCTCCTCCCCGAACCGCCGCCGCACCTCGGCGGACCGCTCCGGCGGGGGCGGATACGGAGGCGGAAGGAAACGGTGCCGCATGCCTGGCTCATGCCCGTCCACAGCGATCCCTACGACCGTTCGACGCGAATGTTCTCCGGAGCCAGGTGAGGGCGCTCGTCGCCGCTCTCCTCCGGCGACCGGTAGTGGTGGTACGCGTGGTGCGGGGCGAAGCCGAGGTCGGCGTACAGGGCGCGGGCCGCCTCGTTGTCGTCCTCCACCTGGAGCCAGGCCGCCGAGGCGCCTTCGTCCAGGGCGCGGCGGGCCAGCGCGGCCATTACCTCGGTGGCCAGCCCCTGCCGTCGCCGGGCGGGATCGACCTCGACGGCGGCGAAACCGGCCCAGCGTCCGTCCACCACACACCGCCCGATCGCCGCCGGCGGCTCCCCGGCCGCACCGGGCGCGGTCGCGAACCACACCGAAGGCCCGCTGCCCAGCACCCGCAGGGCCACCTCGCTCACCCCCTTGCGCTGGTACCGCGCGAGCCACGCCTCGTCCGCCTCCCGGGACAGCTCCACCCCGGCGCCCTCGGCCCGGTCCGCGACCGGCGCCAGCTCCCCGATCCACAGCTCGGCGGTCACCTCCCGCACCCAGCCGCGCCGCTCCAGCTCCGCGCACAGCAGCTCCTGCGTGCCCTCGGCGCCGGTGGCGGTCTGCACATAGGCGGGCAGGCCGCGCTCGCCGTACCAGCGTCGTACGGCCGCCAGCGCCGCATCGAGCGGAAGCCCCGGATCACCGAGCGGCAGCACACTGTTGGCCCGCCGCGTGAAGCCCGCCCGTCGCCCGGCCACCACCCCCCACGGACGCCCTGCAGGCGGCACCTCCTGGACTGCGGCCCGCAGCTCCCACTCGCCGAGCGACTCGCTCTCCACCGGCCGCCACCCGCGCGCGGTGATCCGCGCCAGCTCCGGGTAGCTCGCGGCCGGACCCCGGCGGCGGGCCGGCGCAGCCGGCACCACCTTGCCCGCGACCAGCACGGACTCCGGGATCCGGACACTCCGACCGTCCCGCCGTGTGATCATGAGCACTCCGTCGTCCCATGATGTGAGAACACCCACCGTGTCGGTGAACTTCTCCTCCGTCACCCCAGGTTCGCTCAAGCGCCGTACCGAGACCCGTTTTCCCACGTCAGCAGCGGTGATACGGACCTCGAGGCGCCCTTTCGCCGAGATTTCCACTGGTCAGTTCACCCCTCCTGTATGGATCACGCCCCGGAACGGAGATACTAGGGGCGGGCATCGACGACGCCGCGCTCCCGCGCGCCAGGCGGCGGAGCCTATGGAGGCCCGCCAGCGCCCTATCGAGGAGGAACGACAGCGTGACCTACGTCATCGCGCAGCCTTGTGTCGACGTGAAGGACAAGGCGTGCATCGAGGAGTGCCCGGTCGACTGCATCTACGAGGGCCAGCGGTCCTTGTACATCCACCCGGACGAATGCGTCGACTGTGGTGCCTGTGAGCCGGTCTGCCCGGTCGAGGCGATCTTCTACGAGGACGACACTCCGGAGGAGTGGAAGGACTACTACAAGGCGAACGTCGAGTTCTTCGACGAGCTGGGCTCTCCCGGTGGCGCCAGCAAGCTGGGTCTGATCGAGCGCGACCACCCCTTCATCGCCGCGCTGCCGCCGCAGGCCTAGTGACCGTTTGAGCGGCCGCGGTCAGCGGTCAGCGGCCCGCCAACCGCGCCGCCTCGGTCCCGTACGCCCTGATCGCCCTGATCGCGCCGTGCGGGACCGAGGCGTTTGCCGTACCGACGAAAGCGAGCAAGATCCGTGTCCGCAGTCTCCGACCGTCTTCCGACGTTCCCCTGGGACAAGCTTGAGCCGTACAAGAAGACGGCCGCCGCGCACCCGGACGGCATCGTCGACCTGTCCGTCGGCACCCCGGTCGACCCGGTCCCCGAACTGATCCAGAAGGCTCTGGTCGACGCGGCCGACTCGCCCGGCTACCCGACGGTCTGGGGCACCCCCGCGCTGCGTGACGCCATCACCGGCTGGCTGGAGCGCCGCCTGGGCGCCCGCGCGGTCACCCACCGCCACGTCCTGCCGATCGTCGGCTCCAAGGAACTGGTCGCCTGGCTGCCGACCCAGCTGGGCCTCGGCCCCGGCGACAAGGTGGCCTACCCGCGCCTGGCATACCCGACGTACGAGGTCGGCGCCCGCCTGGCCCGCGCGGACTACGAGGTCTACGACGACCCGCGCGAGCTGGACCCGGCGAACCTGAAGCTCCTCTGGCTGAACTCGCCCTCCAACCCCACCGGCAAGGTCCTCTCCAAGGACGAGCTGACCGGCATCGTCGCCTGGGCCCGCGAGCACGGCGTCCTGCTCGTCTCCGACGAGTGCTACCTGGAGCTGGGCTGGGAGGCCGACCCGGTCTCGGTCCTGCACCCCGACGTCAACGGCGGCTCCTACGACGGCATCCTCGCCGTCCACTCCCTCTCCAAGCGGTCCAACCTGGCCGGCTACCGCGCCGCCTTCGTGGCCGGCGACCCGGCGGTCCTCGGGCCCCTCCTGGAGATCCGCAAGCACGGCGGCATGATGACCTCGGCGCCGACGCAGGCGGCGGCGGTCGCGGCCCTGGGCGACGACGAGCACGTCCACGTCCAGCGCGAGCGCTACGCGGCCCGCCGCGCCCTGCTCCGCGAAGCCCTCCTGCACCACGGCTTCCGCATCGAGCACAGCGAGGCCAGCCTCTACCTCTGGGCAACCCGCGACGAGTCCTGCTGGACCACGGTGTCCCACCTGGCCGACCTCGGCATCCTCGTGGCCCCGGGCGACTTCTACGGCGAGGCAGGCAAGAACTTCGTACGAGTGGCCTTCACAGCAACGGACGAACGCGTCCGCACAGCAGCAGCCCGCCTGACGAGGTAACCACCCCTGCCGCTGCCGCTGCCGCTGCCGCTGCCGCTGCCGCTGCCGCTGGCGCCGCCACCGCTGCCGCCACCGCAGCGGCTGCTGCTGCCACCACCACACCCTCCCGGCCGCTGCGGTCGCTCCTGCCCCGACCGCGGCTTCCGCCACCCTCCCGGCCGCTGCGGTCGCTTCCGCCTCGGCAGCCGCTGCCGTCGCTTCCGCCATGGCGGTGGCTGCCGCGGCCACCGCCTTTCCAGCCGCTGCGGTCGCTCCCGCCCTGCAGCCGCTGCGGTCGCTCCCGCCCCGACAGTGGCTGCCGCCGTCCCCACTCTCCCGGCCGCTGCGGTCGCTCCCGCCCTGCAGCCGCTGCCGTCGCTCCCGCCACGCCACTGGCTGCCGTGGCCACCGCCCTCCCAGCCGCTGCTGCTGCCGCCACCGCCGCCGCGGGCAGTCGTTCCCGCCCCTGCTGGCGCCGCCACCGCCCTCCCGGCCGCTGGCGCCGCCCCCGCCGTGGGCAGTCGTTCCGCAGGGCGGAACGGGTGGGCGCGGCCTGCAGTGCCGGGCACGGCTTGAGTACCGCCCGGCCCTTGCCGACGTAGGCACGCAAAAGCCGACGGGGCCCAGGAACTCCTGGACCCCGTCGGCCGTCGAAGCCAGGCGCTCAGCCGCCCAGCGGCAGACCCTTCGTCGGCAGAGACGACGTGGGCAGGGACGACGTCGGCAGCCCACCCTTGGTGAGAGACTCCGTCGGCAGCCCACCCTTCGTCACACCGGACGCGGTGTCCCCGAGGGCACCCCCCGCAGTCCCGGTCGCGTCCCCCGCGGCCTTCTGCACCGCAGGCGTCGCCTTCTTCACGGCAGCACCGCCGGTCTTGCCCGCGGCCGGCACCGCCTGCTTGACCGCCTTGCTGCCCGCGTTACCCGCCAGATCGGTGACGTTCTGCGCCGCACCGTCGACGGTGTCACCGACGTGCGCCCCGTCCAGGGCGGACACACCGCCGAGGTTCGCGGGCGCGGTCGGCAGGTTCGTGGCCGCGCCGGCAGAGCCGGCCGCACCGACCCCGGCGGCCGCTCCCGCTGCGACGAGCAGCGCGGCACGGGCGATCCGGCGGGTCAGAGGGAGGGACATGATGCTCCATTCGACGGGTGGAGAACGGTGAATGTGTCCGGACTCGGACGCCGTGACTACCGACTCGAAGCCGACGAAGGTTGCGGAGGCCAAAGGTAAAGAATGGATAACGCATCGCATTATCGTTTGTGGATAAAAACGGGCAAAGAGCGCCACTGTGCGATCCCGCAGAATCCTTACAGCCCTTGATTTCCAAGGCATCCCGAATCCACGCCGAAACCCGCGGGAAAACACGCCCACCCCGAAGCCGTACAACCCTGCCGAGTGAGCCCCCGCACTACTGTCCGGTGATGATCCGGACCGCCCCCGCGGACTTCTCCGCCCCCGCGGTCCCCTGCGCGCCGGCCGTGCGCCACTGACCGCCGTTGCTCCCGGCGGCCCACTCCCGCCCCGCGTACGCCACCCGCTGGATGTGCAGGGACGAGGAGTTGGCCACGGCCCATTGCGCCAGCTGCCAGCCCCGCTCCCGCTCGTCGCGCCCGCCGGCGTCCGTCCTGCGGCCCTCGGGCACCGGCACGGTCACGGTCCGCCCGTGCGCCGTCGCGGTCACGCTCGGGGAGGGCGACGGCGACGGAACCTCCGTACCGCCCACCTCCGCTCCGGTCTCCTGCAGCGCGTCCCGCCCGAAGTCCCGCACCAGCGCGGCCCGTACCGCGTCGGGCCCGGTCGCCTCGGCGGTACCCTCCGGGCGCCCGTCGCAGGTCAGGGTGGCTGCCGCGTGCCCGGTCAGCGCGGCCGCCAGCAGCGTGGCGTCCGGCTCGTGCTTGGCGTACGCCTCCGGATAGCCGCTGCGCTGCACCCGCTGCGCGGCCACCGTCAGCGGCAGGTCGGTGTAGTCGGGCACCCTGGCCAGGTGCGCGTAGAAGATGCCCGCCGCGTACGCCGGGTCCATGACCTGCTGCTCGGTGCCCCAGCCCTGCGAGGGCCGCTGCTGGAACAGGCCCAGGGAATCCCGGTCGCCGTGCTCGATGTTGCGCAGCCCCGACTCCTGGATGGCGGTCGCCAGCGCGATGGTCACCGCCCGCTCGGGCATGCCCCGCCCGGTGCCGACGGCGGCGATCGTCGCCGCGTTCACCGCCTGCTCGGGCGTGAACTCGTACGACGCCCCGTCACCGGCGCCGGAGACCACCCTGCAGCCTCTCGCGCCCGGGCCTCCGGTGACGTACTGCACCACGAGATAGGCGGCGACGCCGGACAGGACCAACAGGGCCGCACCGATACGGACGAGGCGGCCGCGGCGCTTGGGGCGAGTGGGGGACGGCTCTGGCACGCGTACAAGGTACTGGAGGCCTCCCCGCCCCTCACGCCGGGTCCACCGGGTGCAGCGCACACCGAAACCCGGCGTGCGTGCGCGCTAGGGTCAAGGCCATGGCCGACACCTCGCTTGACCTCACGCTGGACGCCGCCGCGCTCACCGCGCAACTCGTGGACTTCCCCTCCGAGAGCGGCGCCGAGAAGCCCCTCGCGGACGCGATCGAGACCGCCCTGCGCGCCCTGCCGCACCTCACCGTCGACCGGTACGGCAACAACGTGATCGCCCGGACGAACCTGGGCCGCGCGGAGCGGGTCATCCTGGCCGGCCACATCGACACCGTGCCGATCGCGGACAACGTGCCGTCCCGGCTGGACGAGGACGGCGTGCTCTGGGGCTGCGGCACCTGCGACATGAAGTCCGGCGTGGCCGTGCAGCTGCGCATCGCGGCCACGGTCCCCGCGCCCAACCGCGACCTGACCTTCGTGTTCTACGACAACGAGGAGGTCGCCGCCGAGCGCAACGGCCTCAAGCACGTCGCCGAGGCCCACCCGGACTGGCTGCAGGGCGACTTCGCGGTCCTCCTGGAGCCCTCCGACGGCCAGGTCGAGGGCGGCTGTCAGGGCACGCTGCGGGTCCTGCTGAAGACCACCGGCGAGCGGGCCCACTCGGCGCGCAGCTGGATGGGCTCCAACGCCATCCACGCGGCGGCCCCCATCCTGGCCAGGCTGGCCTCCTATCAGCCCCGCTACCCGGTCATCGACGGCCTGGAGTACCGCGAGGGCCTGAACGCGGTCCGTGTCACCGGCGGAGTCGCCGGGAACGTCATCCCGGACGAGTGCGTGGTGAGCGTCAACTTCCGTTACGCCCCCGACCGCACCGAGGAGGAGGCGATCGCGCACGTCCGCGAGGTGTTCGCGGACTGCGGTGTGGCGGAGTTCGTCGTCGACGACCACAGCTCCGGCGCGCTGCCCGGCCTCTCCCACCCGGCCGCGGCCGCCTTCATCGAGGCGGTGGGCGGCACCCCGCAGCCCAAGTACGGCTGGACGGACGTCTCCCGTTTCTCCGCGCTCGGCGTTCCGGCCGTCAACTACGGCCCCGGCAACCCGCACTTGGCGCACAAGCGCGACGAGCGGGTCGAGGTGGCCAAGATCCTGGCGGGCGAGGAACGGCTGCGCACCTGGCTCACGGCGTAAAGGTTCCCGTACGCCGCTTCATGGCGGACACGCATACGTCCCCCCTCCGTAACCCGCGTAGATCTAGTCTGAGATCGAACTACCGGCAAGCGGAGGGAGCGCACATGGCTACCGGAAACCCCGAGGGGAAGAAGCAGCCGCCGGACGAGCAACGGCTCGGCCCGGTCCTCCGACGGCGCAGTCAGGTCACCGCCAGTACGACCGACCAGCGGCTGCTGGACGCGGGCGGGCCCTCCGACTGGGTCCACACCGACCCGTGGCGGGTCCTGCGGATCCAGTCGGAGTTCATCGAGGGCTTCGGCACGCTGGCCGAACTTCCCCCCGCCATCAGCGTGTTCGGCTCCTCTCGGACGACGGTGGACTCGTCCGAGTACGACGCCGGGGTGCGGCTGGGCCGGGGGCTGGTCGAGGCCGGCTGGGCCGTGATCACGGGCGGTGGCCCCGGGGCGATGGAGGCGGCCAACAAGGGGGCGCTGGAGGCGGGTGGCATCTCGGTGGGGCTCGGCATCGAGCTGCCCTTCGAGCAGGGGCTCAACCCCTACGTCGACATCGGCCTCAACTTCCGCTACTTCTTCGTCCGCAAGATGATGTTCGTCAAGTACGCGCAGGGCTTCGTCGTCCTCCCGGGCGGCCTCGGCACGCTCGACGAACTCTTCGAGGCCCTCACCCTCGTCCAGACCCAGAAGGTCACCCGCTTCCCGATCGTCCTCTTCGGCAGCGAGTACTGGGGCGGCCTGGTGGACTGGCTGCACAACACCCTGGTGGCCCAGGGCAAGGCGGCCGAGAAGGACCTGCTCCTGTTCCACGTGACCGACGAGGTCGAAGAAGCGGTGGCTCTGGTCTCGAAGGAAGCAGCCCGCTGAGCCCACCCCCGGGGCGCCCGCCCCCGGGGTCAGGCCAGGCCTCGTCTGGCGACCGCGGGGGCCCGGTGGCCGGCGATCGACGCCACCATGTCGAGCACCTGGCGGGTCTCGGCCACCTCGTGGACCCGGTACACCTGCGCCCCGAGCCACGCCGACACCGCCGTGGTCGCCAGCGTCCCGATCAACCGCTCCTTCACCGGGCGGTCCAACGCCTCGCCCACGAAGTCCTTGTTGGACAGAGACACCAGCACCGGCCACCCCGTGGCGACCATCTCGTCCAGCCGCCGCGTCGCCTCAAGGCTGTGCCGCGTGTTCTTCCCGAAGTCGTGCCCCGGATCGATCAGCACCGACTCCCGGCGCACCCCCAGCGAAACGGCCCGCTCGGCCAGCCCCACGGTCACCTCCAGGATGTCGTCCATGACGTCGTCGTACGTCACCCGATGCGGCCGGGTCCGCGGCTGCACCCCTCCCGCGTGCGTGCACACCAGCCCGACCCCGTACCGCGCGGCAACCTCCGCGAGCCCCGGATCGACCCCGCCCCACGCGTCGTTCAGCAGGTCCGCCCCCGCCTCGCACACCGCCTCGCCGACCTCGGCCCGCCAGGTGTCCACACTGATGATCACGTCCGGGAAGCGGCGCCGTACCTCCGCGACGAAGCCGACCGTGCGCCGCGCCTCCTCCTCGGCCGTGACCTCCTCGCCCGGCCCGGCCTTCACCCCGCCGATGTCGATGATCGCGGCCCCCTCGGCCACCGCCTGCTCCACCCGGGCGAGCGCCGGCTCGTCACGGAACGTCGCCCCCTGGTCGTAGAAGGAGTCCGGCGTCCGGTTCACGATCGCCATGATCACCGGCTCGTGGGGCCCGAATTCCCGCCTGCCCAGCCTGAGCATCCGCTGTGACCTCTCCTAGTGCGTCCCGCAGTACGGCCGCCTGCGACCCTAACTGTCAGACTCGCATGGCACGATCGGAGCCTGACAGATTCAGCTTCCGGCACAGCGTCGGGCGCAAGGAGCGTGGGGACCTCAGCGATGGTTATGTTCTTGTTCCTGGTCATCGCCCTCGCCGTCGTGGTGGCCGCGGTGACACTCGCCGTGGTGAGCGGCGGTGAGAGCGCACCGCTGCCGGAGGCCGCCCCGGAGCGGCTGCAGGACCCGCTGCCCCCGGACCGGCCGGTCGGCAGCGCGGACATCGAGAGCGTGCGCTTCCCGCTCGTCCCGCGCGGCTACCGCATGGCGGACGTCGACGACGTCCTCGCCCGCCTCGCCGCCGAACTCGCCGAGCGGGACGCCCGTATCGCCGACCTGGAGTCCGCGCTGGCCGGCGCCAGAGCGGCCGCCGCGCACGCCCGCCCGGAGCGGCCGGGCCAGGGGGAGCAGCGGTGAGCGACGGGGCCGCCCTCGTCGGGCCCGACGGCGCGCTGCGCTGCCCGTGGGCCCTGTCCACCGAGGACTACGTGTCGTACCACGACGAGGAGTGGGGCCGCCCGGTCCACGGCGACGACGCCCTCTTCGAGCGGATCAGCCTGGAGGCCTTCCAGTCGGGCCTGTCCTGGATCACGATCCTGCGCCGCCGCCCGGGCTTCCGTACGGCCTTCGCGGGCTTCCGGATCGAGAAGGTCGCCACGTTCACGGACGAGGACCGCGAGCGGCTGCTGGCCGACCCGGGCATCATCCGCAACCGCGCCAAGATCGACGCGACACTCGCCAACGCGCGCGTGCTCGCCGACTGGGCGGAGGGCGAGCTGGACGAGTTCATCTGGTCCCACGCCCCCGACCCGGCCGCCCGCCCGGCCCCGAAGACCCTCGCCGACGTCCCCGCGGTCACCCCGGAGTCCACGGCCCTGTCGAAGGCGCTGAAGAAACGCGGCCTCAGATTCGTCGGCCCGACGACGGCGTACGCCCTGATGCAGGCGTGCGGGCTGGTGAACGACCACCTGGAAGCGTGCGTGAGCCGCGCCGACCAACCCGCCCACTGACTGCCGGCCGGCCTCAGCGGCCCAGGTACTTCGGCTTCTCCTTGTTCACGAAGGCCTGCACGGCGATCGTGTGGTCCTCGGACTGCCCCGCCCGCGTCTGCAGCTCGTCCTCCTTCTCCAAGGTCTCGGCGAGGGAGTGCGTCATGCCGTAGGCCACCGCCTCCTTGATCGCCGCGTAGGCCACGGTCGGGCCCTCGGCCAGGGCCCGGGCCACCTTCTCGCCCTCGGCCCGCAGCTCGGCGGCGGGCACCAGGCGGTTGGCGATGCCCAGCTCCAGTGCGTCCTGGGCGCTGATGCTGCGCGGGAAGAGCAGCAGGTCGGCGGCGCGGCCCGGGCCGACGACCCGCGGCAGCGTCCAGGAGATGCCGGAGTCCGCGGTCAGCGCGACACCCGCGAAGGAGGTGTTGAACGCCGCCGTCTCGGCCACCACCCGGTAGTCCGCGGCGAGCGCGAAGCCGAAGCCCGCCCCTGCCGCGACCCCGTTCACCGCGGCGACGACCGGCTTCGGTGCCCCGGTCAGCGCCTTCACGATCGGGTTGTAGTGCTCCTTGACCGTGTTCATCGTCTGCCTGGACCCCGTCTCACGGTCCGCCGCCAGCAGCCCGATGTGTTCCTTCAGGTCCTGGCCCACGCAGAACGCCCGGTCGCCGGCCGCGGTCAGCAGGATCGCCCGTACGGCGGTGTCCCCGGCCGCGGATTCCGCCGCCTCCCGGAGGGCGACCTTCGTCGCGATGTTCAGCGCGTTCATCGCCTCGGGGCGGTTCAGCGTGATCGTCGCGAGTCCGTCGCTCACCTCGTAGAGCACGGTGTCGGCCATGGCACATCCCCTCCGGTCGTCGCTGGTGACGTACCGCTCAGTACGTCCCTGTCCGAAGGACAGCATGGCGGAGATCGCCGTCCAAGGGCCGGACCGGACGTGTGACCTGCGTCAAAGAAAACCGGAGTGGAGTCGCTCAGAGAGCGTCCGCGGGGTGGCGCAGTATCGCAGCCACATCCCCGAATTGAGTGGTTTTGCTCGCGCGCGTTGCCCAAGCGATGCCGACTGATGTTGGTCATCGGGTCCTGAGATGCGGGATAATGGCTTGGAAGCAATGTGTTCGATGCCGGTGTCGCGCGTCCGCTCGGGACCGCGCGTGCCCTCCCGGGGCCGTCGGCAGACGATGAGCTGGTTTCAGGAAGGGGAACGAGCATGGCGGCCATGAAGCCGCGGACGGGCGATGGTCCGCTCGAGGTGACCAAGGAGGGGCGGGGCATCGTCATGCGCGTTCCGCTCGAAGGCGGCGGTCGACTCGTCGTCGAGCTGACCCCTGACGAGGCCGAGGCGCTCGGCGACGCCCTCAAGAAGGTCGTCGTCTGACGCGCCCGCGACCCAGTCCTACCGGCTGCCCCGGCATCGCATGCGGTGCCGGGGCAGCCGCGTTCCCGGGCCCCCGCGTCCCGCCCGTCACCGCTTGACGGCGCACAGCAGGCCGTCGCCCACCGGCAGCAGTGACGTCACCAGCTCCTGGCTCTCCCGCACCGTGCGCAGCAGCTCACGCAGCCGCAGCACCTCCGTGGGCTGCGGTCCCGAGTCGACCGTACGGCCGTTGGCGAATATGCCCTCGAACACGACCAGGCCGCCCGGCCGCAGCAGGCGCAACGATTCAGCGAGGTAGTCCGAGTACTCCAGCCGGTCACCGTCGCAGAACACGAGGTCGTAGCCGGCGTCCGCGAGCCGGGGCAGCACGTCCAGGGCCCGGCCGGGGATGAACCGGGCCCGGTTGCTGGCGAAGCCGCAGGCGCGGAAGGCCTGCCGGGCGAACTGCTGGTGCTCCGGCTCCGGGTCGACCGTGGTGAGCACCCCGTCAGGGCGCATGCCGTGCAGCAGATGGATTCCGGACACCCCGCAGCCGGTGCCGATCTCCGCGACCGCCTTCGCGTCCACGGAGGCGGCGAGCATGCCCAGCGCGGCGCCCGTGCCGGGCGACACCGAGCGCAGCCCTGCCTCCCGGGCCCGGTCCCGGGCCCAGCGCAGCGCTTCGTCCTCGGCGACAAAGGCGTCGGCGAACGCCCAGCTCGTCTGCCGGTTGCCGGTAATGACCCTCTCCTGTCCCCGTGGTTGCCTCGGCGTGACTGTATCCGTTGGTGCCGGGAACCCGCAGATGGGACTGTGCGTTTAAAGGGTTGAGCCGGTGGCCCGGGACGCGACGGGGGGTAAGAGGTGGATCAGGACGCCGAGCACATGCTGACGCAGCCGTATGAGCCGTATCAGCGCGTATCAAATTCTCGTAAAACCGCTTATCCGGAGCTAACGGGCGAGGTGGCTATGGTAGGGGCTCCACTGGACACCACCAGAGCCGACAGGGGAGGTGCGGCCACGCCCGGGGACCGGGGAGGAGTGCTGCGGCGCTTTCTCGGGTCGGCGGGCAGGCCGAAATCCGTGACCGACACCGCTGCCGACCACAGCCACACCGCTGGCTTCGCCGCGGGTGAGACCCAGACCGCGACCTTCTCCACCGACGCGGACGGGCAGGCATGGACTCCGCCCACGTGGGAGGAGATCGTCAGCACGCACAGCGGCCGGGTCTACCGACTGGCATACCGCCTCACGGGCAACCAGCACGACGCCGAGGACCTCACCCAGGAGGTCTTCGTCCGCGTCTTCCGCTCCCTGTCGACGTACTCGCCGGGCACCTTCGAGGGCTGGCTGCACCGCATCACGACCAACCTCTTCCTGGACATGGTCCGGCGCAAGCAGCGCATCCGCTTCGACGCCCTCGGCGAGGACGCGGCCGAGCGCCTGCCCAGCCGCGAGCCCACCCCGCAGCAGGTCTTCAACGACGCCCACTTCGACGCGGACGTCCAGCAGGCCCTGGACACCCTCGCGCCCGAGTTCCGCGCCGCGGTCGTCCTGTGCGACATCGAAGGACTGTCGTACGAGGAGATCGCCGCGACCCTCGGCGTGAAGCTCGGCACGGTCCGCTCCCGTATCCACCGCGGCCGCTCCCAGCTCCGCAAGGCCCTCGCCCACCGTGCGCCCGAGGCGCGCAAGGCCGAGCGGCGCTCCTTTGTGGCCCGTGTCCCCGCTCTGGGGGGAGGGGGCGCGACCGCGTGAGTGGATCTCGACCGAAACCTGCTCCGGCGCACCTCGCCGAGCAGCACCTGGGAGACCGACTCTCCGCCCTGGTGGACGGAGAGCTCGGTCATGAGTCGCGTGATCGCGTCCTCGCCCACCTGGCCACCTGTGCCCGGTGCAAGGCGGAGGCGGACGCCCAGCGACGCCTGAAGAGTGTCTTCGCGCAGGCGGCCCCGCCGCCGCCCTCCGAGAGCTTCCTGGCCCGCCTCCAGGGCCTTCCCGGGGGCGGTGACACCGACGGCGACGGCACGTCGGCGCCCGAGGGCGGCCTCTTCGGGCGTGGCCCCGACGCCGGCGTCTTCGGCATGGGACACGGCGAGCGCTTCGAGTTCGGCTACGTCCCCGCCTCACCCGCCCACTCCGCCGCCCCCGAGGACCGCGGCTTCCGCATCCATCCCGTCGGCCGCCCGGACGCCGACCGCTCCGCCTCGCGCGGGCTGCGGTTCGCGTTCGCCGCCGCCGGCGCGGTGTCGCTGGCCGCGCTCGCCCTCGGCGGCGTGACCACCGCCATCCCCGGCGACGTGGCCGCGGACGCCCGCAGCGGCTCCGGCAGCGGCAACGTGGCCCCGACGCGTTCGCCGGGCACGGGCGCGGCGACGCCCGACTCCCAGCGCCGTCGCGCGGTGGGACCACTGCTCGCCCAGGGCAGCAGCCTGCTCGGCCAGACCTCGGTGGCGCCGACCTCCATGTCCGCGCCGCTGGTGCCCGGAGTGCCCGCCCCGGCCACGGGACAGGTCCAGGACGCCGTGCACGACCTCACCGCCCCGGTGATGGCGGGCGCGGCCGCGGTCTCCCCGCTGATACGCCCGCTGAGCGAGATCACCCCGCTCTCGCTGACCTCCGGATCCGCGACGCCCCAGGTGACCGGCCCCGGCCTGCTGTCCGCCCCCGTCCCCGACACCACCGCCGCTCCCTCCCACGAGGCGCCCTGACCTGCCCCTTCGCCGCCGCCGTCGAACCTGGTTGAATCCTGTGAAGCCGTGCCCGCGGCACTGACCCGGGCACGGAGTCGACGTTCCGCGGACACCGCCGAAGCGCGCGGCCGCGGCCAGCCGTGGGGAGAGCATGAACGAGGGGAACCCGACGTCCGTCCCACCCGGGGAGCGCGTGGGTCACGGGGAACAGACGTCGGCCGGGGAATCACCGGCGAGTCCCGCAGACGGCGACTTCGAACTGGCGAAGCCTGCGGCGGTTGCACCGGGCGACACGGGGACGGGCGGGGCCGTGAGCGGAGTGGCTGAGCCTGATGGTGCTCAGCCTGCTGCGGCTGGACCGGTGGTGGCTGAGCAGGCGACTGCGGATTCGGCGGCGGACGCGGCAGAGCCGACTGCGGCAGAGTCGGTAACGGCAGAGTCGGTAACGGCAGAGTCGGTAACGGCAGAGTCGGCCGGGGGCGAGCTGGCGACAGCAGAGCCGACCGGGGGAGCGTCGGCCACGGCAGCGTCGGCCGGGGGAGCGTCGGCCACGGCAGAGCCAGTCGAGGCGGGCTCCGTCGTCGTACCGCCTGCAGAGCGCCCCAAGCCCCTGCACGACCCCGACCCCTACAGCACCCCGCCCTACGGCGAGCCGGGCCCCTGGGCACCCGCACCACCGGTCCAGCACCCGGGGGCGACAGCGGCCCAGGGAATGCCGACAGCGGCGGTTACACAGCCACAGCTGGCCGCACAAGCCCCGGCCGCTTCGCAGGAGCCGGGGAATCCGCAGGCACCGGCGGCCGCACAAGCTATGGCCGCACCGCAGCCAACTGCCCCTTCGCAGGTGCCGACGATCCCGCAGCCCCTGGCTGCCCCGCAGGTCCCCGCGGCTCCACAGGCACCCGCCGCCCCGCAGGCACCTGCCACTGCCCAAGCCCAGGCCGCCGCGCAGGTCCCCGCCGTTCCACAGGCACAGGCATCTCCACAAGCACCCGCCGCCTCGCAGGCACCTGCCGCTGCCCAAGCTCAGGCCGCCCCACAAGCACCCGCCGCTGCACAAGCACCCGCAGTCCCTCAGGCGCCTGTCACTGCCCAGGCACACGCCGCCCCGCAGGTCCCCGCCGCTGCCCAAGCCCAAGCCGCCCCTCAGGCACCCCACCCTTCACAGCTACCGGCGCAGGCTGTGCCGCCCGCGCCGGGTTACATGGCTCCGGTCTCGCCCGCCCCCGCAGACCCGGGTGCGCCCCCGTCGGTGGATGCCTCGGTGTCCGCGCCGGGCGCGCCGTCGGTGTGTGCGCCGGGGGAGCTGCCCGGCCCCGGCCCCGGCGCCGTGGCCGCGGCCTCGCCGGAGGCCGGTGCTTCCGTCCCGCCGGAGTCGGCCGACGCAGGCCCCTGGCAGCGCTACGACCCCTGGGCGGCGTCCGCCGCCGGGCAGCAGCCCCTCGTGCACGGACCGCTGCAGCAGACCGGTGCGGCGGTGCTCACCAAGGAGCAGCGGAGCAAGCGGGGCAAGCGGATCCTCCTCGGGTGGACGCTGCTGGTCGCCGTCGTCTCCAGCGGCATCGGCGGGATCGCCGGCGCCTACGTCGAGCGCCAGGGCGTGGGTGACGTACAGCTGCCGCAGGCCGGAAAGGTGCCCGCCGGACGCGCGCCGGACAGCGTCGCCGGGATCGCCGCCAGGGCGCTGCCCAGTGTCGTCACCCTGCACGTACGCGGGGCCGACGAGGCGGGCACCGGCACCGGCTTCGTGCTCGACGCCCGCGGCCACATCCTCACCAACAACCATGTCGTCCAGCCCGCCGCGTCCGGGGGCGAGATATCGGTGACGTTCAGCAGCGGCGCCACCGCCAAGGGGAAGGTCGTGGGCCGCGACAGCGGATACGACCTGGCCGTCGTCCAGGTCAGCGGCGTCCACGGGCTCACCCCCATGCCCCTCGGCAACTCGGACAACGTCCAGGTCGGCGACCCGGTCGTCGCCATCGGCGCCCCCTTCGACCTGGCCAACACCGTCACCTCCGGCATCATCAGTGCCAAGGAACGGCCCATCACGGCCGGCGGGGAGAAGGGCGACGGCAGCGACGTGTCGTACGTCGACGCGCTGCAGACCGACGCCCCCATCAACCCGGGCAACTCCGGCGGCCCCCTCCTCGACGCCCAGGCCCGGGTCATCGGCATCAACTCCGCCATCCGCTCCGCCGACGACGGCACCGACTCCGGGACCGGACAGGCCGGCTCGATCGGCCTCGGCTTCGCCATCCCGATCAACCAGGCCCGGCGGGTCGCCGAGGAACTGATCAACGACGGCCACGCCACCCACCCCGTCATCGGCGTCACCCTCGACATGGGCTACACCGGCGACGGCGCCCGTATCGACACCAAGGCCCGGGACGGCGGCCCTGCCGTCGCCAAGGGCGGTCCCGGCGACCGGGCCGGCCTGCGCGCGGGCGACGTCATCACCGAGGTCGACGGACAGCGCGTCCATTCGGGCGAGGAGCTGATCATCAAGATCCGGGCCCACCGGCCGGGCGACGGGCTGCGTCTGACGGTCGAACACGGCGGCACAAGGGAGGTCTCACTCGTGCTGGGCGCTTCAGGCCAGAACTGACAGAAGTCTCACCTCGGGACGGTACCGGTCCGACAGCTACGCCGGGTACCGTTGAGCGACCGAGAACATCGCAATGGGAGCGTCAGGTGTTCAATGACATAGGACCACTCGAGCTGGTGACGATCATCGTGCTCGCTGTGCTCGTCTTCGGTCCCGACAAGCTCCCGAAGGTCATCCAGGACGTGACGCGCACGATTCGGAAGATCCGCGAGTTCTCGGAGAGCGCGAAGCACGACATCCGCAGCGAACTCGGCCCGGAGTTCAAGGACTTCGAGTTCGAGGACCTCAACCCCAAGACGTTCATCCGCAAGCAGCTGGACAACGACGAACTGGGGCTGAAGGAGATCCGCAACGGCTTCGACCTGAAGAAGGAGATGGCCGAGGTCACGGACGCCGTCCACGGCCACGAGAGCGAGGCCTCGTCCTCGTCCTCCTCCTCTTCTTCGTCCTCCTCCGGCGGTCGTATCGACATGACCAAGAAGCCCGAGGACACCGGCAAGGACGACCGTCCGCCGTTCGACGCGGACGCCACCTGACCGAACCCGACACGCGCACCGAGCGGCGGACGTGACGCGTTTCATAGCGCGCACCCGCCGCTCACGGCGCGAACAGGCCTTCTGCGCGACCCACGCGCCGGGCGCTTTCCCTGCTGCTCTCATCGGTGTGGATATGCTGCCGAGTTGTTGTGCGGACCGGACACTACGCCCGAAGGGGGGCGGGCCACCCCGGTCCGACGAGAGCGAGGAGGCGTCCGGGAGATGGAGACGACGAGTCGGGTGGGCGCGCAGGCGTCGGCCGCGGAGGGCGGACAGCAGTTCCCCTCCGCCCGGCGTACGGTCAGCGGCTATCTGCAGGCGCCCTTCCCGTGGTACGGCCTCGACGAGGCGTTCACGGGGCCCCGCTGGCTGATGCAGGTCGGCACGGCGGCCGACGGTGCCGTCGAACACGGTTCGATCGGGCACGGTGACGAGCCCTCCGTCCGCAACGAGCACGTCGCCGCTTCCGCGGACGAGCCCCGGGAGAAGTTCGCGGTCGTGGTGACCGTGGCGGCGAACCCGTCCCGGCGCAGCGCCGACGGCACGGGCCTGCTGGAGGCGACCTCGGTCTCCTCGGCGGCGTGGCTGGCGGGGGTGGGGCTGCTGTCGTTCACCTGGCCCGGCCAGATGGACCACAGCCTGCGGGACGACTGGCTGGAGCAGCAGACGGAGACCGCGTGGGCCCTGGCCGATGACCTAGACGGCCCCGAGTGGTCCACCCTGTCCCTTCCGGTGGACGGGGTGCCCATGCCCTTCCACTACCAGGAGTCGGAGTTCGGGTGGGTGCTGGCCGGGTCCACCGAGGCGGGGGTGCATCTGGGGGCCTACGGGCGGGGGATGAGTGCGTATGGTCTCGGGTTCGCCGTAGTCAAGGACATCGCCGTCTACGCCTAGGGCACGGTTCTGTGAGGAGCGCCGCCGCGACAACGCGGCGGCGCTCCACTTGTCTCCCTATTTGGGAACCAAGGCGCGATAGGTAGTGACAACGGCCCCGACCTGAGTAATAAGCAACACGACCTGCCCGGAGAAGCCTTGCACCTGGTAGATCGACAGGAGCAAGGTGAACCGACTGGGCCAGAACTGCCGCTCCTCACTGAATGTAGCCGTATCCATCCAGATGCTGGTGAGCGTCAGGATGGTGAGCATGAGCAGGGAAAAGAGGAGCAGCTTCTCGGCGCCCACATTTTTGAGACGGATGAAATCGGTGAGGTGGATGAACAGAAGAACCACGCCTGCGGGCAGGGCGTAGGCAATAGTCAGACACCATGCGCGCCGGGGACCTCGGTGGCCGGGCAGCAGACGCCACAGCGCGCCGAGGACGAAGCCGGCGCCTGCCCAGGCCACCTGATAGGAGATCGCACTCACGACGACCTCTGGAATCCTGACCGGCTCATAGAGAATTCTAATCCAATTCCAGGAGCCCTGCACATTCAGATATACCAGGGCGGCGCTGGCCGGGACTCCGAAGGCGAATGCCAGGCGCGCGGCACGCAACGCGTTGGACCACCAGTGGTCTTCTGGTCCCCAGGCCAGGGCGGCATCCAGTACCGAAATCTGGTTGGGTGGGTTCTTCCTGGGGTCGCATCCGGCAACCAGCCACAGGCGCAGTTTATGGAGGCGATCCTCCAATTCCTCGTTCGTGATGTCCGTGGCGCGACCGTGGTCCAGCAGGTAGGTCTGGTGATTCAGGTTCCGGTACTCATGGGCTTTGTCTCTCAGCTCTTGCCGATGCTCAGCGGTGTCCAGCTTCTGATTGTAGAAGTGCTGTCCCAACTGTTTCAGCGTTGACCGTTTCCTTCCCACGGCAAGAACCATGACCAGCGAGCAGATGTTGAGCAGGAACCAGACCCCGTACTGTGCGTTGACGCCCACGAACGAGGCGCCCCTGAGCCCCACGGTGAAGGCGAAGATCACGACTGTCAGCACCAGCTCCGGCCTGTTCGGTCCCAACGGGAACCATTCCCGTTTATGGCCGGCCCGGGTACGTTGGGCAGCTTGGACACGAAAATGCAGCAGGGAGATGAGCGCGATACCTGCCAGAAGCCAGCTGCAGGAGAAAATCCAGAGGAGGTCGGTGAAGGCGAATCTGCCCAGCTGGTCATTGATGTACTTGATGTGATCCTTTTTCACCGAGGCAGAGCTCTGGTCGATGAGCCAGTTGTTGCGTTTCCACTGGAGTTCGGTCGACGTCCGGATACACCAGAGCAAGGCTACAGAAGCTCCCCCCAGCAACACCCCGACAGCTGCGGTCCAGCGGACCGGCGCCTTGTCGTACTTGAGGGCCCACCGCTCACTGACCAGCCCTCCCTCCCGCGCGAAGCGCCATGCCCACGCGACCATCGCGGCCAGCCACAACCACACTGTCGCCAGGCCCATCAGCTCGAGTCCGATTCGGCCCAAGGTGATCGATTCCTGTGGTTCTCGTTCCAGGTGCCGCGACAGACCGAACAGGCCAGGGGACAGGACTACAAGCAATCCGATCGCTGCCACCGCCGATGCGGTGACGGTGACGGCCTGAGCCTGGCGACGCTTGGCGCGATCGGGGGCGGTGGCCTCGTCCACCCCGGCGTCAGAAGCTTGTGATGCCATGCCGCGAGACCACGGGCGGGCGAGGAGGACCAAGGTCAGACCGGCGGGGATACAGATGAGTGCCTGCCATCTTGGTTCGAAGAATTGCGGCTTGATGAGCGCAATCAGCGTCAGGGCTACTGCCACGCTGAACGCGGCCCACCGCAGAACTGTCCGCACAGGGCTTTCACCCTGCCAAGCGCCGATGAGTGCGACCCACCACGTCGGTCCCCGCATACCCAACGCTGGCGGTGTATAAGCTCGTTGGGCGGGGACCGCAGTCAGCGCGATCACAATCGAGGCGCAGACCCACCATACGGCGACACCTGCCGAACTCCAAGACGACCCGTCGTAGTTGAGGACCCAGGAGCGTTGCCACGGTAGTTCGACGTCGAACTTGATGTCACTCGGTGGCCTATTAATCCATGTCAGGCTATGGTTTTCAATGAATGAGGATTTTTTGGATTGATCATCGAACTTGAGGTCGTTGAGCTTGGCGGTGACGCTCGTCCAGCGAATTTTGTCCAACGTCGGCGGCCGCAGGTAGACATTCCATTTATCTCCCCCGGACCCCTCGATCTCCCAAGGGCCGAGCCGGATAGGCTTGTGGTCCTTGATCCAGGCGAAGGATTCGTACTCCACCGTGACCGTGTCGCCCGTGATGGTTACCTTCGGTTCATGTGTACGCCATTCCTGGCTGTGTGACCGATCTTTCTGTTTCTTGCCGTGTGACTGATCGCCCTGTCCGCGCAACAGGCAACCCATCGCCGACTGATATTCAGGAGATTTCGCACTGAAGGCCAGTTGCCGTGCCGGTTCCCATGACTTCAGGGGCACGTAGACCGTCATGTTTGAAATTACTTTGACGAATTGGTCGTCTTCGTCATGCGGGTTGAATTTGATCGTGGCGTCCACGTGGCTGGTATTGAGTTGATCCGTCCGGCATGCGATGTTTTGCTGCGCCTCCGCCGGAGGGCACCCCCACCACATCACCGCTACAGCCACAGCCACCAGTGACGTTAGTCGCCACCACCGGATCCCCGTCATTGTGCCGACACCTCCTGTCCAGTGAAGTTAGACAGGCGTTCTAAGCGTCACCCCCCGGACACGCGGCAGAACTCCGAACACCCCACCCCATCGCCCTAGTCTGCGGAATTGCAGGAAAACAGTCAGTGGCTGATAATGGAATCCGATGACCGTCAACTATTTGTGACCGTCAACTATTTGACGGAGGGGTCATGACCGAAATAAACGTTTCCGCCCGGCGGGCGTCACTTCCTCGCTTCGAGGAAGCTGAAGGCCTGGGCCCCCAGGACGCGGAGTTCGTCCGGGACCTGGTGGCGGTGCTGGCCAAACACGGGAATCTCAACCGCTTCGGCCTGTGCCTGCTCCACGATCATTTCCCGCTCGCCGCCGACGAGGTGCTGGTGGAGACGAACGACTCCAGAGCCCGCACGCTCCACGCTCACGTGGAGAAGATGGACGGCACGCAGCACACCAAGGCCTCGCAATGGCGGTTCTTGCCACATGCCGAGGGTGGGCAGGGTGTGGAACGCGACGCCGGCACCTACCAGGTGCTCCAGCTGTGCACCACGCTGGACCTGTGTCCGTTGCGTGAGCACCAGGACCGCGACGTTTGACCGCAACCATGGAAAACGACGGGGGCGCTGTTTGCGAAGACGGCGCCCCCTTGGTGGCAGCCCTAGAACTTGTTCTTCGGAGTGATCCCCAGCGACAGGCCCGACAGCCCCCGCTGGCGGCCGCCCAGCTTGCCCGCGATCGCTCGCAGGGCCGAGCCCGCCGGGGACTCCGGGTCCGTCAGGACGACCGGCTTGCCCTCGTCGCCGCCCTCGCGGAGGCGGACGTCGATGGGGATGTTGCCGAGGACGGGGACCGTCGCGCCCGTGGTGCGGGTCAGACCGTCCGCCACCACCTGGCCGCCGCCCGTGCCGAAGACATCGACCATCTCGCCGCAGTGCGGGCAGGGCAGGCCGGACATGTTCTCGACCACACCGACGATCTTCTGGTGGGTCTGGACGGCGATGGCGCCGGCCCGCTCGGCCACCTCGGCCGCGGCCTGCTGAGGCGTCGTGACGACCAGGATCTCGGCGTTCGGGACGAGCTGGGCGACGGAGATCGCGATGTCACCGGTGCCGGGCGGGAGGTCCAGGAGCAGGACGTCGAGGTCGCCCCAGTAGACGTCCGCGAGGAACTGCTGCAGCGCGCGGTGGAGCATCGGGCCGCGCCAGACGACGGGGGCGTTGCCCGGGGTGAACATGCCGATGGAGATGACCTTCACGCCGTTCGCGGACGGCGGCATGATCATGTTCTCGACCTGGGTCGGACGGCCGTCCGCGCCCAGCATGCGCGGCACCGAGTGGCCGTAGATGTCGGCGTCGACCACGCCCACCTTGAGGCCGTCGGCGGCCATCGCCGCCGCCAGGTTGACCGTCACCGAGGACTTGCCGACGCCGCCCTTGCCGGAGGCGACCGCGTAGACCCGGGTGAGGTTGCCCGGCTTGGCGAACGGGACCTCGCGCTCGGCCTGGCCGCCGCGCAGGGCCGACGCCAGCTCCTTGCGCTGCTCGTCGCTCATCACGTCCAGCGTGACGTCGACCCGGGTGACGCCCTCGACCCGGGAGACCGCCTCGGTCACCCGCTGGGTGATCGTGTCGCGCATGGGGCAGCCGGAGACGGTCAGGTAGACGGTCACCGCGACCGCCCCGTCCGCGCCGATCTCCACCGATTTGACCATCCCCAGTTCGGTGATGGGTCGGTTGATCTCGGGGTCGTTCACCGTCGCCAGTGCCTCGCGCACCGCGTCTTCCGTAGCCATAAGGACGATGGTACGGCGCGCCGAGGGGCCTCCGGGTAGTCCCTCAGCGGTCGTCTGCGTCACGTCCCGGCGACCGCTCTGTCCGTTCCGCCGGGAATACGACATGGCCGTCGTGGCGTCGTCGCTCCTCCAGCTCCTTGATCAGGTCCTGCAGCTCGGAGCGGATCCAGTCGCGGGTGGCCACCTCGCCCAGACCCATCCGCAGCGTGGCGATCTCCCGGGTCAGGTACTCGGTGTCGGCGATGGACCGCTCGTTCTGCTTGCGGTCCTGTTCGAGGTTGACCCGGTCTCGGTCGTCCTGCCTGTTCTGCGCGAGCAGGATCAGCGGGGCCGCGTAGGAGGCCTGCAGGGACAGCATCAGGGTCAGGAAGATGAACGGGTAGTTGTCGAAGCGCAGGACGGCCGGCGCGAAGATGTTCCACACCACCCACAGGATGATGACGACCGTCATCCAGACGATGAAGCGGCCCGTGCCCAGGAAGCGGGCGATCTTCTCCGACAGCCGCCCGAAGGCCTCCGGGTCCCACTCGGGCAGGATCCGGCGCCGGGGCGGGCGCGGCTGGTCCAGGCGGGGCGTGCGGTGCCGGGTGGCGGCCGTGGCGCCCACCGGGGTGCGCTCGCGGGTGCTCTCACGCTCAGGAGCCATGCGTACTCGCCCCCTCGCTCGTCGCCCCGTTCTCCTCGTTCAGATGGAACTCCGTCTCCCGCCAGTCCTCGGGCAGCATGTGGTCGAGTACGTCGTCCACGGTCACCGCCCCGAGCAGCGCACCGGACTCGTCCACCACGGGCGCGGCGACCATGTCGTACGTCGCGAAGAACCCGGCGATGACGGGCAGCGTGGCGTCGGGGTCCAGGGGCTGCAGATCGTCGTCGACCAGCGAGCTGACCAGGGTGTACGGGGGGTCGCGCAGCAGCCGCTGGAAGTGCACGGTGCCCAGGTACTTGCCGGTCGGGGTCTCGTCGGGGGGCCGGCAGACGTAGACCTGGGCGGCAAGGGCGGGGGAGAGGTCGGGGTTGCGGACCCGGGCGAGCGCGTCGGCGACGGTGGCGTCCGGGCGCAGCACGATCGGCTCGGTGGTCATCAGACCGCCCGCGGTGTGCTCCTCGTACGACATCAGGCGCCGCATCTCGGCCGCGTCGGCGGGCTGCATCAGGCTCAGCAGCCGCTCCTTGTCCTCCTCCGGCAGTTCGGAGAGCAGGTCGGCGGCGTCGTCGGGGTCCATGGCCTCCAGGACGTCGGCCGCGCGCTCCTCCTTCAGCTTGCCGAGGATCTCGATCTGGTCGTCCTCCGGCAGCTCCTCCAGGACGTCGGCGAGGCGGTCGTCGTCCAGGGCGGCGGCGACCTCGGCGCGTCGCTTGGCGGAGAGGTGGTGCAGGACGTTGGCGAGGTCGGCGGGGCGCAGCTGCTCGAAGGTGGCGAGCAGGCTCTCCGCGCCCTGCCCGTGCTCCTCCAGGGAGAAGCCGGTGACGGCCGACCACTCCACGGTCAGCGTCTCGCCCTTGGCCCGCCGGAAGGCGCCGCCCTTCTTCCCCTTCCGGACGAAGACCCGGTCGACCTCCCAGTCCCGGCGGGCGGGCAGCTGCTGCACGGACACGTCGAGGACGGTGACCTCCTCGCCGGTCTCCACCAGCGTCACCCGCCGGTCCAGCAGCTCCCCGAAGACCAGCCGCTCGGTGGGCCGCTGCTCGAAGCGGCGGACGTTGAGCACACCGGTGGTGATGACCTGCCCGGACTCGATGCCGGTGACCCGGGTCATGGGCAGGAAGATACGGCGCCGGGTGGACAGTTCGACGACCAGCCCGAGGACGCGCGGGGGCCGTCGCCCGACGCGCAGCATGACGACCAGTTCGCGTACGCGACCGACCTGGTCGCCGGTCGGATCGAAGACGGGGACCCCGGCGAGGTGCGAGACGAAGATCCGGGGGGCGCCGGCTGCCATGGCTGTGCTTCCTTTGCTCGCATTGCGTGGGAATTGCTGTTTTCTGCCCGCTCGCGTGCGCTTCAGGCTAGCCCGTACCGATCGGATACGCCCTGGTGGGCGGTCCGGACGGACTGGCTCCGCCGGGCGGGTGGGGCCCCGGTACGCTGCGGTACGCCGCTCAGGACTCGTCAGAAAGGCAGCGTCACCTGTGACTGCGATTCCCCAGGGCCGTACCCGTCGGGCCACGCTGGTGAGCGCGGCATGCGCACTGGCCGTGACGGGAGCGATGGTGCTGACGGGGTGCAGCAGCAGCGAGGACCCGGACGCGGGGACCAACGGGGTCGGCAAGCTGTCCCCGGACCAGATCCAGACGAAGACCCGGGCGGCGGCGGACGCGGCGCCCGCGGTACGGCTGTCCGGGACCGTGGTCACCAGCGGCCGTACGTACAAGCTGGACATGCGGCTGAAGGCCGACGGCGGCACCGGCTCGGTCACGTCCCAGGGGGCGACGTTCGGCCTGCTGCGGGTCGGCAAGCAGCTGTATCTGAAGGCCGACGCGGACTTCTGGAGCCATGGCGGGGACACCGGGGCGGCCGGCAAGCTCAACGGCAAGTACGTCAAGGTGCCGCAGGGCGATCCCGCGTACAAGAAGTTCAGCGGCTTCACGGACAAGGCTGTCCTCCTCGACGGTCTGCTGACCCTGCACGGCAAGCTGGCGACGGACGGCCACCACGACCAGTCCGGCACCCGCACCATCCGCATCACCGGCGACGCCGGCTCCGGCGGCACCCTCGACGTCTCCCTCCAGGGCAAGCCGTATCCCCTGCGCCTGGTCCGCGCCGGCAGCGCAGGAACGCTCAGCTTCTCGGACTGGGGCAAGGACTTCACCGTGACCGAGCCCGCGAAGTCGGAGACGGTGGACTACGGCAAGCAGCTGCCGACGTCGTAGATCACCCGACCCCGCCGCAACGGCGATCAGTCACGACGTACGTTTCCGGCGGGGCCGAACCCTGCTCGGCCCCGGCGCTACTTCTTCCGGCGCCTGGCCAGCAGCCGAGGCAGTCCCGCCGGGATCGGCTGACGGGTGGTGGCCGGAGTCGGCAACGGTCGTTCCGCCAAGCTGCCGGCAGGCAACGGCGCCGAAGCCCCCGTCGGCACCAGGCGGAGCACCCGGCACTCGCGCGCCCAGCGCCCCGGCATCTCCTCGCCGTCGGGGGCGTTGAGCCGCTTCCCCTTCAGCTCGGCCACCGCCGCCTCCCACTCCGGTGAGCCGGAGGCCAGCTCGGACACGGTCGCCTGCCAGCTCACCAGCCGGCCCCCCTTGTCCTTGCTGCGCACGGTCACCTCGGCCGAGCCGCCGTCGGTGAGGCCGGGCAGCGGCTGCTCTCCGGGCCCGTCGCCGACCAGGCACACCGCACCCTCGTGCCACACGTGCCACAGTGCACGCGCGGCCGGGGCGTCGGCACCCCTGACCCAG
The DNA here is from genome assembly GCF_042895235.1 of Streptomyces sp. NPDC001410. NCBI lineage: Bacteria > Bacillati > Actinomycetota > Actinomycetes > Kitasatosporales > Streptomycetaceae > Streptomyces > Streptomyces sp. NPDC001410. The sequence continues at coordinate 365,398 of NZ_JBIAWE010000005.1, read as the reverse complement.
ATGAGGCCGGACTTCTTGCTGGCCTCCTCGATGAGGGCCAGGTCGAGCAGCTCGCTTGTCATGCGCCCAGCCTATCCAGGCCCGCTCACAGCCAGCCGTTGCGCTTCAGCGTGCGGTGGATGCCCAGACACAGCGCGACCGTGATCCCCATGATCACCGGGTAGCCGTACTTCCAGTGCAGCTCGGGCATGTACTTGAAGTTCATGCCGTACACCCCGCACACCATCGTCGGTACGGCGATGATCGCGGCCCAGGCGGTGATCTTGCGCATGTCCTCGTTCTGTGCGACGGACGCCTGCGCCAGGTTGGCCTGGAGGATGGAGTTGAGCAGCTCGTCGAAGCCCACGACCTGCTCCTGGACCCGGGCGAGGTGGTCGGCGACGTCCCGGAAGTACTTCTGGATGTCCGGGTCGACCAGCCGCATCGGCCGCTCGCTCAGCAGCTGCATCGGCCGCAGCAGCGGAGCCACCGCCCGCTTGAACTCCAGCACCTCACGCTTGAGTTGGTAGATCCGCGCCGAGTCCACACCACGCGAGACCCCGCCCCGGCGGCCCGGCGAGAAGACCTCGGTCTCCACCTCGTCGATGTCGTCCTGCACCGCGTCGGCGACCGCGATGTAGCCGTCCACGACATGGTCGGCGATGGAGTGCAGCACGGCCGAGGGGCCCTTCGCGAGCAGCTCGGGGTCGTCCTGCAGCCGGTGGCGCAGCGCCCGCAGGGAACCCTGGCCGCCGTGCCGGACGGTGATGAAGAAGTCCCGGCCGGTGAAGCACATGACCTCGCCGGTCTCGACGACCTCGCTGGTGGCGGTGAGCCGGTCGTGCTCGACGTAGTGGATGGTCTTGAAGACAGTGAAGAGCGAGTCGTCGTACCGCTCCAGCTTGGGCCGCTGGTGGGCCTGGACCGCGTCCTCGACGGCCAGCGGGTGCAGCCCGAACTCGCTGGCGATACCGGCGAATTCCGCCTCGGTCGGTTCGTGCAGACCGATCCACACGAACCCGCCGTCGCGGCGCACCTGCCGCATCGCCTCCTGCGGGGTCAGCGGCCCCGCGCTCTGCACCCGGGCGCCGTCGCGGTAGACCGCGCAGTCGACGACGGCCGAGGGCGTGGCCGGGTCACGCGTGGTGTCGTACGAGGCGCTCGTGCTCGTCGTCTTGCGCAGCGATTCACGGGACGACGGACGGACCACGGCACGCAGGTCGCGGATCATCGACATGGGCAGGCTCCTTCGCAGGCGGGCAGCGAAAGCGCACGGCAACGGGTGGAACTACCCGGAATGGGGACGTCCTGACTGCGGATGTTTGGCACGTCCACAAAGCGGGGAGCACCGCACCGTCGCGGTGGCGGCTTCGCTACTGATGCAGAACTGATTCAGGTCAGACAGATCAGGCAAAGCGAAACGAAGTGCTCTTCCGAACGAAGACGTAAACGGGAAGGCGGCAGCCAGCCAGGAACTAGATCAGCAGCCGGAAGAGCGAGTGGTACTACCAGGTCGACTTCGATCCATGACAGCCCCACCTCCTCCGGCCGGTCCCTCGTAAGGGAGTCTCATCGGCGTCGGGACTTGATAGCGACGCTTCTGCGTGCTGCCCCGAACCACCGGCTCAGCGTAGCAGCAGCCCATAGTGTCAAGGCGCCGCTTTGCCCGCTGCTGACGAGTTCTATGCTCGCCGCATGGTTGATGTTCTTCCTCTCGTCGAGGCCCGGTTGACCACCGCGCTGGGCGCACCGGACGCGCGCGCCGCGGTCACCTTCCTCGGTACGGACCGCATCGAGGTGCTCCGTTTCCAGGAGGGGGACGTGGTCCGCTACGCCACGCTCGGTATGTCCGTGCACCCCATGACGGATCCCACGGCGATGCTCGCCGACCCCGTCAAGGGTCCCCGCGCCGAGCTGGTCCTGTCGGTCCGCGCGGGCCTCGCGGAGACCGACAAGGTGCTCCGTCCGCTCGCCGTACTCGCCGCGTCCCCGCAGGTGGAGGGCCTGGTGGTGACCCCCGGCGCCTCCCTGGACGTCGGGGATCCGCTGTGGCCCGGCGCCCCCTTCACCTCGGTCCTGGTCGGCGAACCCGGCGGGCTCGTCGAGGATCTGGAGCTGGACGATCCGATGGATCCCGTGCAGTTCCTGCCGCTGCTGCCGATGACTGCGAACGAGGCCGCCTGGAAGCGGGTGCACGGCGCCCAGGCCCTCCAGGAGCGCTGGCTCGCGAACGGCACGGACCTGAGGGACCCCGCCCGCAGGTCCGTCCCGCTCGACTGACCCGGAGTGACCGATCTCACCAACACAAGGCTGGAATCGGTCAGTTGGCAAAGGCGGTGACACCGTCCTCGGCGGCGTGCGCCGTCTCCGGCTCCTCGGCCGCGCGGGCATGGCCTGAGTGATCACCAGAACGATATTTGCCTGTCCTCCGCGAGGTGCGTGCGCCGGTCGGGTGATCGTCCTTGACGTAACGGGACAGGGGTAGGACCGTGGAGCCCTATGAGGGGCGAACCCAGTTGCCCGAAGTGTGGTGGCCGGGTCAGGGCTCCCGGTCTCTTCGCCGATTCCTGGCAGTGTGATGCGCACGGGACGGTGCACCCGGTGCAGCCCGTGGTCCCGCCCAGCGTCGAGGCGCTCAACGTCGTGGTGCACCGCACACAGGTTCCGGTGTGGATGCCGTGGCCACTGCCGGTCGGGTGGCTGTTCACCGGTGTGGCCTATGCGGGGGACGACCGCAGCGGCGGCCGTGCCACCGCCGTGGCCTGCTCCGGTCCCGGCCCGCTCGGCGGCATGGGTGAGCTGATCCTGGTCGCCGAGGAGCTCGGCGTCGGCCTCGGTGCGCGGTACGCCGGCATCGACGGCCCCGACCCGGGGGCGTACATGAACGTCGAGAAACCGCCCCAGGCCAAGGTCCTGGCTGCCGGCCGTCCGACCCCGCTGTGGCACGTCTACCGCACCCCCGACGACCGGGCCGTCTTCGCCGGTGAGGCGCTCGGAATGTGGCTGTGGGCGGTGATGTGGCCCGAGCAGGCCGGCCTGCTCATGTATGACGAGCTGGTGCTGACGGATCTGCGGCAGGCGGGGGCGGAGCTGGATCTGGTGCCGTGCGGGGCGCTTTCGCCGCGCTTGCTTCAGCCGTAGGGACCTCAGGGGCTGAGGTTCGTGGGTGCCTGCGGGTCCGTCGTGGCTGGTCGCGCCCACGCGGCGGAGCCGCATCTCGATACAGCCCCGCGCCCCTTTGGCGGCTGCGCCGCCATGTAGGGGGTGCATCCCGGGTGCGGGTGTGACAGGGCATCCCTTCGCGACCGCTATCCTTAGGTGTCCCCTTCCGTCCCGTCACCGCCTGGAGTCCGTGTCGTGCGTATCGATCTGCACTGCCACTCCACGGCTTCCGACGGTACGGACACCCCGGCCGAGCTGATGCGCAATGCCGCTGCCGCCGGGCTGGACGTCGTCGCGCTGACCGACCATGACACCACTCGTGGGTACGCCGAGGCGATCGCCGCGGTGCCCGAGGGTCTCACTCTGGTGACCGGCGCCGAGCTGTCCTGCCGTATCGACGGCATCTCCATGCACATGCTTGCCTACCTCTTCGACCCCGAGGAGCCCGCCCTGCTCGCCGAGCGGGAGCTGGTCCGGGACGACCGGGTGCCGCGGGCGCAGGGCATGGTCGCCAAGCTGAACGCGCTGGGCGTGCCGGTCACCTGGGAGCAGGTCGAGCGGATCGCCGCCGGCGGTTCCGTGGGGCGTCCGCATGTCGCGACCGCGCTCGTCGAGCTGGGCGTCGTGCCCACGGTGAGCGACGCGTTCACCGAGGAGTGGCTGGCCGACGGCGGCCGGGCCTACGTGGAGAAGCACGAGACCGACCCCTTCGAGGCGATCCGGCTGATCAAGGGCGCGGGCGGCGTGGCCGTCTTCGCGCACCCGGCCGCCGCCAAGCGCGGCCGCACGGTGCCGGAGTCCGCGATCGCCGAGATGGCCGCGGCCGGCCTGGACGGCGTCGAGGTCGACCACATGGACCACGACCTCGACGCCCGGGAGCGCCTGCGGGGCCTCGCGAAGGAGCTGGGGCTGCTGGTCACGGGGTCCTCGGACTACCACGGCAGCCGCAAGACCGTGTCGCTGGGCGAGTACACGACGGACCCCGAGGTGTACGGGGAGATCATCCGGCGGGCCACCGGCGCCTTCCCGGTGCCGGGCACCGGCGGGGCCTGAGACCCCTCAGGGGTCGACCCCGCTCCACCTCACGCCCGTTTCCCTCTCTCCTGCAAGGCCTGTACTTCCGCCATGTTCGACGTCGCCGTATTCGGCTCTCTGTTCCTGACCCTTTTTGTCATCATGGATCCCCCCGGGATCACCCCGATCTTCCTCGCGCTGACCGCGGGGCGCCCCGCCAAGGTGCAGAAGCGGATGGCCTTCCAGGCCGTCTGTGTGGCCTTCGGGGTCATCGCCACGTTCGGCGTCCTGGGCCACCAGATCCTGAACTACCTGCACGTCTCCGTCCCCGCGCTGATGATCGCGGGCGGTCTGCTGCTTCTGCTGATCGCGCTGGACCTGCTCACCGGCAAGACCGACGAGCCGAAGCAGACCAAGGACGTGAACGTCGCCCTCGTACCGCTGGGCATGCCGCTGCTGGCGGGGCCCGGTGCCATCGTGTCCGTGATCCTGGCCGTGCAGAAGGCCGACAGTGTGGCCACGCAGGTCTCGGTGTGGTCCGCGATCCTCGCGATCCACGTCGTGCTGTGGCTGGTGATGCGTTACTCGCTGCTGATCATCCGGGTCATCAAGGACGGCGGCGTGGTCCTCGTGACGCGGCTCGCGGGCATGATGCTCTCCGCGATCGCGGTGCAGCAGATCATCAACGGTGTCACTCAGGTGATCCGGGGGAGCTGAGACGTGGGCTCGGCTCCCCCGGAAAGCTTGAGCGGCGGTCCGCGTTACGAGGCCGGGGTCTCGGCCGGGCGGATCCACAGGCGCTGTCCGATGGCGGCGGCCTGCTGAACGATCCGGTTGACGGAGGCGGCGTCCACGACGGTGCTGTCCACGGTGGTGCCGTTGACCTCGTCGAGTCGCATGATTTCGAAGCGCATTGGCTTCTCCCTTCGTCTGGTCATCCTCCAGAGGAGAACTACTGGTGTGTCCTGCTGTCGTAGGTAGTCAACGGCATGCGTGTTACAAACATTCCCTACGCTAAAGAAATTTTTCGAACGCCTAATTACCGACCGGTAGGTGAGACGCGTGGGACCGACCGGGACCGGTTGTGTTCGTAGCGTGACCGCCGGGACAATGGAAGCGATGAACGACGACCTGGCGGCCCTCGCCGCCCGTATCGACCACACCAACGAGCTGCTGCAGCGCATGCTCGCCGAGGTGGCGAAGACGCCCTCGACCCACGCGATCTTCGTCGACGCGGGATACCTCTACGCGGCCGCCGGCCGGCTGGTCGCCGGAACGGAGGACCGGCGGGCCTTCGACCTGGACGCCGAGGGCCTCATCGAGGCACTGATCGACAAGGCCCGCACGATCTTCGCGGACAGCCGGCTGCTGCGCGTCTACTGGTACGACGGCGCCCGGCGCCGCATCCACACCGCCGAGCAGCAGTCCATCGCCGAACTGCCCGACGTCAAGGTCCGCCTCGGCAACCTCAACGCCAATAACCAGCAAAAGGGCGTCGACTCCCTCATCCGCTCCGACCTGGAGTCCCTCGCCCGCCACCGCGCGATCAGCGACGCGGCCCTGCTCGGCGGCGACGAGGACCTGGTCTCGGCGGTGGAGGCGGCCCAGGGCTACGGCGCCCGCGTCCACCTGTGGGGCATCGAGGCACCCGAAGGCCGCAACCAGGCCGAGCCGCTGCTCTGGGAGGTCGACAGCCAGCGCACCCTCGACCTGGAGTTCTTCAAGCCGTACGTCTCCCGCCGCACGGCCGCCGCCTACGAGGCCCCCGCCGGCACCCGGCCCACCCGCGAGGACGTCCGCTTCGTCGGCGCCCAGATCGCCGCGAAGTGGCTGTCCGCGCGCGGCCGCGAAGCCCTCGTCGAGCTGCTCCCCGGCCACCCCTACCTGCCCGGCTCCGTCGACCAGGACCTGCTGGTCGAGGCCGAAGGGCTGCTCCAGTACTCCCTGCGCGGCCAGGCGGACCTGCGCCGCGCCCTCAGGGACGGCTTCTGGGAGCATCTGCAGACGCAGTACTAGCCCCGCCTCGGGTGCCCGCCACCCGCCTCAGCCCAGGCGCTCGTCCCAGAAGTCGGCGATCGCCCGGGCCGTGGCGAGCGGGCGGTCGGTGTTGGGCGAGTGCTCGGCCCCGTCGATGACGGACCGCCGCGCCCGAAGCCGCACCGCCGTCTCGTCCAGCAGCGTCGGCGGCCAGGTGTCGTCCTGCGAGCCCGACAGCACGTGGAACGGCAGCGGTACGGCGGCCAGTTCGGCGATACGGTCCGGCTCGGTGCACAACTGGCGTCCGGTGGCGAGGAGTTGGGCGGGCTTGTTGCCCAGCCAGCGGCGCCGCAGATCGTCCCGGCCGACCAGGCCGCCGTCGAGCTTGCCCGTGTCGGTCTCCTCGGGCGCCTCCATCGCCTGCATCGCGTCCCACACCTCCGCCATCGTCATCACGCCGAGCGCGTCCCGCAGCAGCTTCACGCGCTCCTGCTGGGAGGCCGAGATCTGCGCCGGGCCCGAGGACATCAGTGTGAGGGAGAGAAACGGCGCGTGGTCGAGCAGCACGGCCGCACGCGAGATCTGCCCGCCGAGCGAGTGTCCCAGCAGATGCACCGGCGTTCCGATCGCCGCCGCCTGCGCCAGCACGTCCCGTGCCAACTCCTCCTGCGCGTAGGCGGATTCGTCGTGCTCGGGCCCGTCCGACTCGTACTGCCCGCGGCCGTCCACGGCCACGGTCCGGTACCCGCGCTCGGCCAGCGGCACATGCAGCGGATTGAAGTCCTCCTTGCTCCCGGTGAACCCCGGCAGCAGCAGCGCGACGCCCTTCGGCTCGACCCCGTCGGCCACGGGCGCGTCGACGACGGCGAACTCACCGCGCGCGGTCCGCAGGGAGTACGCACGGGCACCGGGGGGCGGGACGAAGGTGGCAGGCCTACTCATGAGGGAGAGGCTATCGGGCGCCGCGCGGGCGGGGTGGAGGGAGGGTGAGGCAGGGGGAGGGAGGGTGAGGCAGGGAGGGAGGGTGAGGCAGGGGGGAGGGAGATGGGGGATCGGGGCGATGGGGGGATCGGGTCGATGGAGGCGATGGGGGAGAAGACCGACGGCCCGGTCCCACAGTGGTGGGCCGGGCCGTCGGGTGAGGCGGTTGTGCTTGTCCTGCGGTGGGGCCGGTCAGGCCTCGGTGGCCTCCACGGCCGCCGTCGCCTTCCGCGTCCGGCGCGGCTTCGGCGCCGTCTCCGTGGCCTCGGCCACGGGCTCCGCGGCCTTGCGGGTCCGGCGGCGCGGCTTGGTATCCGGCTCCTCGGTGGCCTGCGCCGGAATCTCCGGAGCAGCCGCCGCGGCGACGGCCTTGCGGGTCCGCCGTGCCTTGGGCGCGGCGGCGACCTCTACACCGTCCACCGTGGCTTCGGCGGTGGCAGCGGCCGTCTTGCGGGTGCGACGGGGCTTGACCTCAGCCTCCACCGTTTCCGGGGCGGCGGCGGTCTTGCGGGTGCGGCGGGGCTTGGCCTCAGCCTCCGTCGCCTCCGGGGCGGTGGCGGCGGTCTTGCGGGTGCGGCGGGGCTTGGCCTCGGTGGCCTCGGCCGTGTCCACGGCGGTCTCGGCGGTGGCAGCGGCGGTCTTGCGGGTTCGGCGCGGCTTGGCCTCGACCTCGGCCTCCACCGTTTCCGGGGCGGCGGCGGCGGTCTTGCGGGTGCGGCGGGGCTTGGCCTCGGTGGCCTCGGCCGTGTCCACGGCGGTCTCGGCGGTGGCAGCGGCGGTCTTGCGGGTTCGG